>JBMOOH010000016.1:0-31648 GCA_049323795.1 Pseudomonadota bacterium | reverse complement strand
CGATTCCGGGGGCGAGACGCCCGACGGGGCCAAGGCCGCCGAGTAGCGCCCCCGCGGTGCAGTTGCCGGGCGAGGGCGGATGCTGCCCCATGCCCGGCCGTGCCTGCCCGTTCTGGGCACCGGACCTTCCCCACCGGCATTTCCCCCCTTGCCGCGGGCCGTCCCCACCGGTCCGGAAACGGGCGCCATTGGCGGCCCTGCCGCCCCGCAGGCGCGGTCAGCCCTGCGGCGTTCCGGCGACATGCCGGGCAAGGCGGCAGAACGCCTCGACCGTCACGTCCTCGGCCCGCGAGGTCGGCGGGATGCCCGCTGCCTCGAGCGCCGCCTCGGCGTTCGGCACCGCCTGCCGCAGGGCCGCACGCAGCATCTTGCGCCGCTGGCCGAAGGCTGCCGCCACCAGCCGCGACAGGATGGCGGGATCGGCGGGGAACCGCGGCTCGGGGAGTGCCGCGATATGGACGACGGCGGAATGCACCTTCGGGGGCGGGGTGAAGGCGGCGGGGGGCAGGGTCAGGGCGATCCCGACCTCGCTCCGCCACTGCGCCAGAACGGCAAGCCTGCCATAGGCGCCGGTGCCGGGCTTTGCCACGATCCGCTCGGCGACCTCCTTCTGGAACATCAGCGTCATCGTCTGCCAGAAGGGCGGCCAGACCGGCGGGCTGAGCCAGCGGACCAGAAGCTCGGTGCCGACGTTGTAGGGCAGGTTCGCCACGATGCGGACGGGCGGGACGAGGAGGGCCCCGGCGTCGATCGCGGTCGCGTCCGCATGCACCACCTCGAGCCGGCCGGGATAGGCGGCGGCGATCCCGGCCAGTGCGGGAAGGCAGCGTGCGTCCTTCTCGACCGCCACGACCCGGCGGGCACCCTCGGCCAGGAGGCCGCGGGTCAGCCCGCCCGGGCCCGGCCCGATCTCGAGCACATCGGCCGAGGAGAGGTCGCCCGCGACCCGCGCGATCCGCGCCGTCAGGTTCAGGTCGAGGATGAAATTCTGGCCGAGCGACTTGCGCGCGGCAAGCCCGTGCGCCGCGATCACCGACCGGAGCGGGGGAAGCCCGTCGATCGTTCCCACGCCCGTCAGCCCCCGCGCCGCCGCGCCATGTCGCGCGCCAGGCGGAGCGCCGCGACGGTGCTCGACGGATCGGCGATGCCCCGGCCGGCGATGTCGAAGGCGGTGCCGTGGTCGGGAGAGGTGCGCACGACGGGCAGGCCGAGGGTAACGTTGACGCCGCCCGCGAAGTCCAGTGTCTTGATCGGGATGAGCGCCTGATCGTGGTACATGCAGACCGCGGCATCGTAGCGGGCGCGCGCCTCGGGGTGGAACATCGTGTCGGCCGGAAGCGGCCCCGTGAGGTCCAGGCCCTCGGCGCGGAGCGACGCGAGCACCGGCGCAATCAGGTCGCGGTCCTCGGTTCCCATGGCGCCGCCCTCTCCGGCATGGGGGTTGAGACCGGCGACGGCGATGCGCGGGGCGGCGATGCCGAAATCCTGCCGCAGTCCCCGATCCGTCAGCCGGACCGCGGTGGCAATCGTCCCGGCGGTCAGCGCGGCGGGCACGTCGCGGAGCGCGATGTGGATCGTCGCGGGCACCACGCGGAGCGCGTCGCAGGCCAGCATCATGGCGACCGGAACGCCCCCGGCGAGGTGCGCGAGGAATTCCGTGTGGCCGGGAAAGGCGAAACCCGCGCCGTCCTTCAGCGCCTTCTTGCTGACCGGAAGCGTGCAGAGCGCCGACGCCTCCCCTCCGGTCACCAGCCGGAACCCGCGCGCGACGGCCTCGATGACGGCGGCCGCGTTCCGCGGATCGGGCGTTCCCGGCTGCGCGGGTGCGGGGAAGTCGTGGCGCAGCACGGGCAGCGTCCCCGGCGCGATCCCGGGCGCCTCGGCCGGCGAGGCGATTTCCTGCCAGGCGGCTTCCGCCGGAAGGTGGCGAGGGTCGCCGATCCAGAAGAAGGCGACATCGGCGCCGAGCCGCACGCGCGCCCTGACGGCCAGTTCCGGTCCGATCCCCGCCGGCTCGCCGCAGGTCAGCGCCACCGGAAGGGCGGCACGCCGGGGTGGCCCGTCAGGGGGCACGGACGATGACGGCATTGGCCTTGAGCTGCGCGAGGTACTGGTCGGCCAGCCGCGCCAGTTGTGCGTTGACGAGTTCCGTCCGCACACCCTCGCGCGGGGGGCCGGCGGCGAAGCCGAGGCTCGCGTCCACCCGGGGCGGCGCATCCTCGGCGAAGGCGCTCCCGTCGGCGGCGGGGGGCGCCACGGACGGGGGCGCGCTCCCGTCGGCAGCCGTTGCGGTGCGGCCGCAGAGCATCACCGCGACCGCCTGGCCCTGCCGGGACAGGACCGTCATCTCGTTCTCGTCCATGGCCGCCAGCGCGCCCGCGATGTCGGCGGGCACGGCACCGGCGGGCTGGACCTGCCGGGACAGCCGGTCGGCGGGGTAGGACCGCGCGAAGGCGTAGAAGTCGGCGCAGGTCGAGACTTCGGCTGTCATCCGTGCCGCATCGGCCTGCGGAAGCGACAGCGTCAGATAATCGAGGCGAACCCTCGCCAGCTGCACCTCCGGGCTTCCCTGCTCGATTCCCCGGAGCTGGACGATCGCGATGCCGCCCGGAACCTGCAGCGGCTCGGAGATCTGGCCCGGCTGAAGCGACGCGACGGCCTGCTGGAGGCCCGGCGGAAGGTTCGAGAGCGGTATCCACCCGATCTGCCCGCCGGCATCCCTGGACGGCGCGGCCGAGTAGCGGCGGGCCGATTCGGCGAAACTTGCGCCCTGCTTCAGGGCTGCCGAAAGGTCGGTCGCGGTCTTGCCCGCCGCGAAGGTGTTGCCCGCCCTGATCGGGATCACGATTTCGGACACCAGCACGCGCGGCCCCGCGCCGCGGCGTTCGGTGACCGACAGGGCACGGTCGATCTGGGCGGGGACGATGTCGACCGCGCCGCGGAACCGCTGGCGGACGACCTCGCGCCAGAGCAGACCGGCCTTGACGAAGTCGCGGAAGGTCTCGGCATCGACGCCGCCCTGCCCGATCGCCTCGACGAACTTGTCCACGGTCAGGTTGGCGCGCGAGGCGAATTCCTCCATGCCGGCGCGGAGCGTCTCCGGCGCGACGCTGATGCCGGCCTTGCGCGCGGCGTCCTCGCGCAGGCGGTCCTCGATCAGCGCCGTCTCGGCCAGCGGCGCGAGGTCGCCGGTGCCGCCCAGCACGTCGATGAAGCGGGTGCGCTGCTCGAGCTCGTAGCCGGTGATGGCCAGGCCGTTCACGGTGATCACGGGCGCAAACCCGCCCTCCTGCGCGATCGCGGGCGAGGGCGCCACCGCCACGGGCGCCCCGGCGAGTGCCCCGGCGAGCGCGCCGAGCAGGGTCAGGATCGGGATCAGGGTGGTGCGCCGCATCGTCTGCTCGTGTCCGTCTTGTTGTCGCTGGTGCCGCCGCATCTCAGTTCCGACAGGTGCGCCCCGCGTCCGGCGCCCCGTTGCCGCCGCCGAACCCGGTTAATGCCACCCTGAGATTGAAGTCCGTCACCGGGTCCACACTAGTCGAGGACGTGAAGCGGCGCGAGAGGGAAAGATCGAGCGTCGCGCATTCGCTTTGGAACTCGATCCCGAAACCGGCACGCGCGGCCCGCTCCGCCTCGAAGTCGTAGCGCGTGCCGACCCGCCCGCGCCAGCCGCTGCCGAACTGCCAGGCGGCATCGACCGAAAGCTCCGACGTGGCGGTCAGCCGGTTCTCGACCGGGTTCGGAACCTGCCAGATGTAGCCCGCGGCAAGGTCGCTGCGATCACCGCTCCAGACCACGCGGAATTCGTCCCTCGTGAACGAGAAGGCGTCGTCGAAGACCGCGCGGTTGACCAGCCGCAGACCGTCCGCGGGCCGGAATTCGGTGGCGAGAAGCCAGTCCGAGCTTTTCGCGCCGGGCCCCGATCCGCCGGGTCCCGACCCGCCGAGTCCCGACGCGCTGCCGAACTGCCCGAGATCGCGGGCGCGGAGGATGCGTCCGGCCGTCACCCCGAACGACCAGCCGGACGGGTCGAAGCGGGTGTAGCCGATCCCGACATTGGCCCGGAGGCCCGCCTCGTAGGCATCGGCGCCGGGAAAGCGGTTGAGCGAGAAGAGGTTGCCCTCGTCGAACTCCACCGAAAGGCTGTCCTCGTTCGGCACCGCCTTGATGTCGTTCGGGCTGTAGACGATCTGGACGACGGGCTCGATCACCTCGGCGGCCCCGTCGGCGCGGGCGCGGACCCAGGGCCAGCGCAACTCGACCGCGGCGGTCGGGGTGATGCGCAGGATGGTTCCCGGAAAGACCGGATCCTGCTGCACCGCGTAGAAGTCCGCAGCGGCCTCGGCCATCCCGGACAGGACGATGCCCGACGGCAGGACCCAGTTCCGGCGCCAGTCGGCCACCGCGGTCGCCCGCGCCACGTCGCGGCCGTCCGGGAAGCCGTCGCCGTCGCTGTCCGCGGTACTCGCCGAGGCGCGCCTCTGGTCGTGCAGCTCGAAGCGGAATCCGCCCTCGCCGCCGATCCACGCCGGAGCGAAGCGGCGGTGCAGGACGAAGTCCCCCACAAGCGTGGGGAGACGGTCGTTGACGTCACCGGCGCGGAGGGAGCGGTAGGAGAAGACCGAGCCGCTCACGTATTCGTTGCGCCGGGTGCGCGAGATCGAGAACCCGGTATCCAGACGGTCCTTGTCGGACAGGCCGTAGTCGAGAAGGTAGGCGCGGTCGCTCGCCTGTTCGACCGAGAAGTCCAGCCGGAAGCCGCGCGGCAGCGCGAAGCTTCCCTCGCCGAAGAGGTAGCCGCGCGTCTCGCCCGGCCGGATCGTGTCGCGCGACGCGGCGCCGGTCAGCCGCACCGATCCGTTGCGAAAGGCCTCGCGGTAGCGCAGCTCCACCGTCCGCGTGCGCCCCGTCGAGACATAAGGTGTCACCGTCACGTCGCGGCTGTCGCCGAGCGCGACGAAGTAGGGCACCTTCAGCCCGACACCCAGTGCCGATGTCGAGCGGATCGACGGCGTGAGAAAGCCTGTCGCGCGATCGACGGACGGATCGGGCAGGCGCAGGCGCGGCAGGTAGAAGACCGGAATCCCCGCAACCCGGATCTGCGCCTGCTCGAAGTCGAGCTGTCCCCCGACCTCGTCCTGGAGGACGCGGCGGGCGCGGATTTCCCAGAGCGGCCGCGGATTCGCGCGGCAGACCCTGCAGCTCGACGCGACGACCTTGGTCATCGCGTTGTAGCGTCCGCCGACGCGGCGCAGTTCGTTCGAGGCGAGCTGGAGCTGGTCGCGCAGCACGACCCGCGCGCTGCGGATGATCCCGTCGCGCAGGTCCCGCGACAGTTCCGCCGACGAGGCGAGAACCACCGTCCCGCGGCCGTCGTCGATGACGATCGGGCCTTCGACGGTCAGGGTCTCGGTCGCTCCGTCGTAGCCCAGACGCTCGGCGCGGAGCAGGGTGCCCCGGTAGAGGATCTGCACGTTGCCCACCGCGGTGATCGTGCTGTCGCCGTTCAGCGACACGCTGTCGGCGACAAGCGATGCCGCCTCCTGCGCGCGGAGGGGCGGCGCGGCAAGGATCAGCAGGGCGAGGAGGGCCGGGAGGAGGCGCATCAGCCGTCCTCGAGATGCAGGAGGAGCCCGAGCGAGAACAGGATCGCGGCGATGGGCGGCGACCAGGCGGCGACCGCGACCGGGATCTGGCCGTTCTCGCCCAGCACCTGCGCGAAGTTCCGCAGGATGAATACCGCAAAGCCGGTCACCATCGCGAGAAGCACCATCGTGCCGGTCCGTCCGAAGCGCGCGTGGCGCATGGTGAAGCCGGCCGCGACCAGCACCATCGCCGCCATCAGAAGCGGAAGCGCAAGCTCGGTCTGGAACCAGACCTGGTGCTTGCGCGCCGAGAAGCCGGCCTTCTCGAGCGAGGCGATGAAGCCGGGAAGCTCCCAGATGGCGATCGAGGAAGGCGCGCCGAAGCTGTCGCGGATCTTGTCCCGCGTCAGGTCGGAGGCCACCTCGAGGCGGTCGCTGCGGATCGCGCTCCGCTCCGGGTTCCCGCCTTCGGCCAGCGTCCACCGCTTGGTCCCCGACAGCACCCATCTGCCGTCCTCCAGACGCGCGCTGTCCGCCTCGATGCGCGACACGGGGCCCGAAGCGCCGTCGAAGGCAAGGAAGGTCACGCCGGTCAGTTCGGTCCCGTCGGGGTTCGAGCGGTCGGCGCGGATGACGATCTGGCCGGTCCCGTCGCCCTGGCGCATCCAGACCCCTTCGCGCCCCACCGACAAGACCGCCCTGTCGCCGAGCCTGTAGCGGTCCGACAGGATGTCGTAGCGCTTGCTCGTCGCCGCGACGAGCGGATCGAGCACGCCGACCGCGAGAAGACCGATCGCCACCGCCGCCGCGACCGGAGCCGCCAGCATCCGCAGCGCCGACCGGCCCGCGGCGCGGATCACGATGAGTTCCGAGCTCCGCGCCAGCGACAGGAAGAGCGCGACAGCCGCCAGGATCGTGATCAGCGGCAGGATGCGGAAGATCGACGCCGGCACGGCGAGCAGCGCCAGCGTCCAGACCTGCGGCAGCGCGGCGGCACCCGCCAGCCGGCGCACCTCCTCGACCATCTGGATGGTGAGCATGATGCCGAAGAACACGGCAAGCACGGCCGCGAAGGAGGCAAGGAAGCGCCGCGCGATGTAGAGCGAAAGGGTCATGCCGGCCGCAGCCCCGGCGCCGGCGTGGCGGGACCGCCCGGCCGGGCAACGCGCCGGACGCGCGCCGCAGCGCCGAGCATCAGCAGGGCGAGCACCGCGCCCGCCAGCGGCGGCAGGTAGAGAACCGGCCAGTTTCCGGGCGCCGCGCGGGCGAAGCTGTCGGCGGAGTTCGACAGGAACTGGACGAGGATGATCCCCGCGACCCCGATCCCGATCTGCCGCCAGAGGCCGAAGCGGCTGAAGCCCCCGGTCATCAGCGGCGCAAATCCGAGGAGCGCCCCGGCAAGGCCGAGCAGCGGCTGGGAGAGGCGGGCATGTCCCTCGGACAGGAGCACGGCGCGGGGCTGGCCGGTCAGGGCAACCGTCCCGGGCGCGGCCGCGAGCAGCGCCAGGGTGCCGAGGTGGTCGGGCGCCGGCCCGGCCTCGCCGGGCGCGGGCAGAAGCGCGCCGACGTCGTAGGACAGGTCCGCGAACCGCGTCACCGAAAGACGCCCCGAGGCGCGGTCGAGGCTCTGCGCCATGCCGTCGAACATCACGAGCCTCGGTCCGCCCGCGCTCGCCGCCAGCACGGCGCGGCGGGCGGTGTAGGTGGTTTCCGTTCCGGGCGCACGGGCGTCGGACAGGAACAGGTCGAGCAGCTCGCCCGGCCTGGCGATCTCGCGAATGTAGAGGGTCACGCCCCGGGCGGGGTGCACGAAACTGCCCTCGACCATGAACTGCGAGGTCCGGTCGGACTGCACCTCGATGCGCCGCGAATCGAGCTGGCGGCTGCTCAGGGGCTCGAGCAGGTTGGTCAGCACCGCGACCATCGCCGCCACGGCCAGCCCGAACACGGCCACCGGGCGCGCCAGCCGCCACGGCGACAGCCCGCCCGCCTGCATCACCGTCAGCTCGCTTTCGCCCGACAGCCGGTTGGTGACGTAGACGGCCGCGACGAAGGCGGCGAGCGGCAGCACCACCCGGATGAGCGGCGGAAGCGACAGTGCCGTGAACTCGAGGAACACCCAGGCGGACTGGCCGTCGGATATCAGCTGGTCGAACAGCCGCACGGCCCGGTTGACCCAGTAGACGGACACGAGCACGAGCGAGAAGAATCCGAACAGCGCCATGAGCTGCCACAGCACGTATCGGTCGAGTTTCGACACCTGCCCCCCGCGGTCGTCACGTCTCTTCTCGGGCCATGCCTAGCCCAAAGGATGGCGGGGGGAAACTCATATCTGGCAAAGCCCGGGGGGCGAAGCTAGGCTCCGCCCAAATCCGAGCAGGAGCAGCGCATGACTTCGCCCGTCGCCATCCGTTTCGTCGATCCCGCAGGGGCGGACCTCGCCTCGGCCGCCGGACGCATCGCCCTTGTCCTGCCGTCCGGCGGCAAGGTTCCGGGCGCGCTGAAGGGACTGGGTCGCGCGACCAGGGATGCCATTGCCCGGGCGGTCGCGGGCAAGGCCTGGGGCAAGCTCAAGCCGGGCGAGTCGGTCGAGATCGGCTGGCCCGCCGGGCTGGCGGCCGAGACGCTGCAACTCGTGAGGCTCGACGCCAAGGCGACGGTTCTCGATGCCCGCAAGGCCGGCGCCGCGGTCGGAAAGTGCCTCGCCGAGGCGGGCACGATCGTCGTGGCCGGCGGCCATGCGCGGGCTGCCGACATCGCCTTCGGACTTGCGCTCAGGGCCTATGACTTCACCGACCACAAGACGGGCGAGAAGACCCTGCCGGGTCCGGTGACGATGGTGGTCGCAAGGCCCGAGGCGGTCGCGGCGGCGGCGGCGCCCATGGCGGCCCTCGCCGAAGGCGTGTTCTTCACCCGCGACCTCGTGAACGAGCCCGCCAACGTGCTCACCACCTTCGATTTCGCGGCGCGCCTCGCCGCGATGCAGGAACTCGGGATCGACGTCGAGATCCTCGAGGAGGAGGACCTCGGGAAGCTCGGGATGCGGGCGCTTCTCGCGGTCGGGCAGGGGTCGGAATGCCCCTCGAAGGTGGTCGTCATGCAATGGCGCGGCGGCCACGCGGACGAACCGCCCCTCGCGCTTGTCGGCAAGGGCGTCGTCTTCGACACCGGCGGCATCTCGATGAAGCCCGCGGCCGGCATGGAAGACATGACGATGGACATGGCCGGCGCCGGAACCGTCGCGGGCGTCATGCGCAGCCTCGCGCTGCGGAAGGCCAAGGCCCATGTCGTGGGCCTTGTCGGCATCGTCGAGAACATGCCCGACGGCAAGGCGCAGCGCCCGGGCGACATCGTGAAGTCGATGAAGGGCGACACGGTCGAGGTCATCAACACCGACGCCGAGGGCCGGCTCGTCCTCGCGGATGTGCTCTGGTACACGCAGGAGCGGTTCAGGCCGCGCGGGATCGTGGACCTCGCCACCCTCACCGGCGCCTGCGTCATCGCGCTCGGCCACGAGAACGCGGGCGTCTTCTCGAACGACGACGCCTTCTGCGAGAGGTTCCTCGCCGCCGCGAAGGCCGAGGGCGAGGGGGCCTGGCGCCTGCCGATGGGCGAGGCCTATGACAAGCAGCTCAAGAGCCGGCTCGCCGACGTGAAGAACGTGGGCGGCCGGCCCGGCGGCGCGATCACCGCCGCGCAGTTCCTCAGGCGGTTCATCAAGGACGGCCAGCCCTGGATCCACCTCGACATCGCGGGGGTCGCGTCCGTGAGCGAGGCGACCACGCTGGCGCCGAAGGGCGCGACCGGCTGGGGCGTCATCGCGCTCGACCGGATGGTGCGGGACATGTTCGGGGGCTGAGATGGGGCTCGCGAAGTTCTACCACCTGACCCGCTCGACGGTGGAGGACACGGTGCCGCTCCTGCTCGCCCGCGCCCATGCCGAAGGGATGCGCGTCGTCGTCCGCGGCACCGACCCGGCGCGGATGGCGTGGCTCGACGAGCGGCTCTGGCTCCGGCCGGCCGAGTCCTTCCTGCCGCACGGGCTGGCGGGGGGCGCGCACGACGATCTTCAGCCCGTGCTTCTCACCACGGGGCCCGACCTGCCCGATGGCGTCTCGCTGATGGCGATCGACGGGGCTGCGGTCGCCCCGGAGGAGTGCGAGGGCCGCGAAAGGGTCTGGATCCTCTTCGATGGCAATGCGCCGGATGCGCTCGCCACGGCGCGGGCGCAATGGTCGGACCTCACCAAGTCCGGCGTCCCCGCGGAGTACTGGAGCGAGGAGTCGGGGCGCTGGCGGAAGAAGCCGGAAGCCGGGGCCTGACGCGCCGGACCACGCTCTCCGCCCGCGCTCTCCGCCCGCGCGACCGGGCCCGTGCGGCCGGGAGAAGGGCGACCGATCGGCGGGCGGGGCCGCATGGCTGCGCCCCGGCCCGTCAGCGCGCGAGCGTCAGCGTGTCGCCTGCCAGCGTGATCCGGAAACGGCTGAGATAGCCCATGCCCAGAAGCGAGGTGTCGAGCGCGCCCGAATTGACGAAGGCCGGGACAGCCTCGTCCCGGAAACCAGCGAACTCCACGGTGCCGAGCGTCACCGGTGCCGTCAGCACCACCCCGTTCGCCGTCCCGGCCCGGTCGGAATAGGCAAGCGTCGCGGGATCGAAGCCCAGCCTTGCCGCATCGGCACGGGTCAGGACAACCTCGGTCGCCCCGGTGTCGATGACAAAGCGGATGGGTTTGCCGTTGACCAGCACGCTGACATAGAAGTGACCGTCCGGGGCCTTCGGCACCTCGACGCTGCCGTCGGCCATCACCGCCTCGCGCTGCATCGTGCCGCGGCGGAGGTCGTCCCACAGGCCGACCGCCGCGACGACACCGATGAAGATCAGCGCCCAGATCGCCGCCTGCTGCGCGACCCTGCCGAGGTTGCGGCGGTTCTCGACGAGGAAGTAGCCCAGGACCGCCGCGAGCAGCACGGCAAGGTAGAGAAGGCGGGGGATGTCGGAACTGTCCATCGCCGGAATCTAGGAAGCGTGCCGGGAAATGTCACGGGCCATGCGCGCAGTGCAGAACCGGGGCGGGGGCGGACGGCGGGGGGCGGACGGGGGCGATGAACCGGGATGAACCGGCCCGGAGGCGGGATGCGGTCAGGGCCGGCCCACAAGCCCCGTGCCGACCACGCCGTCGAGCACGAACTGCACCGAGAGGGAGGCCAGCAGCATCCCGAGAAGCCGGGTGATGACGACGATCCCCGTCCGCCCCAGCGCCCGTTCGATCGGCCCGGCAAGGCGGAAGGCCAGGAACGACACGAAGACGACGCCGGCCATGATCGCGTGGATGGCCAGCACATGCGACCAGGCCGGCGACGGGCCCGGCGCGCTGACCAGAAGGATCATCGTCGTGAACGCCCCCGGACCCGCGATGAGGGGTGTCGCCAGGGGAAAGACCGAGGGATCGGACGACGAGGGATGCTGGTTTTCGCGCCGCTGCGTGCGCCGTTCGAACAGCATGTCGAGGGCGGTCAGGAAGAGGAGGATCCCGCCCGCGATGCGGAAGGCCGGCATGGAGATGCCGATGGTGCGCAGGATGCCTTCGCCGAGCAGGCCGAAAAGCGTCATCAGCACCACGGCGATCAGCGAGGCCCGCCGCGCGACCGAGAACCGCGTCGCGTCGTCCATCCCCTGCGTCAGCGCGATGAACATCGGCACGAGCGCGATCGGATCCACGATCACGAACATCGTGACCGCGGCGGTGATGTAGAACTGGAGGTCCATGCCTCTCCGGCGTCAGGCGAGGGGCCGGCTCATGCCTCGGCCGCCTCGAGCTTCCCGGCGGC
Source organism: Pseudomonadota bacterium (assembly GCA_049323795.1). Taxonomy (GTDB): domain Bacteria; phylum Pseudomonadota; class Alphaproteobacteria; order Rhodobacterales; family Rhodobacteraceae; genus JAOADN01. Next base: position 20,232 of record JBMOOH010000016.1, on the reverse strand, counting down.
AGCCAACCACAGCGCCTCGGCCCGGTCCAGCGCTTCCATGACTTCCGCGTACTTCTTCTGCCAGACGGCAGCCTCGGCCGGGTTCTCGTAAAGCTCGGGCTTGGCGAGTTTCTCGGCAAGCCGGTTGCGCATTTCATTCAGCTTCGCAAGCCGTTCCTCGCACTTCTTCACATCGGACTTGAGGGCAAGGACCGTCTCGCGCGACGGCTTCGGCGCCTTCGCCCTCGGCGCCTCGGCCGGTTTCTCCCCGCCCGCCAGAAGCTCGGCGCGGTAGGCGTCGAGATCCTTCTGGTAGGGCGTCACCGCGCCGCCCTTCACCAGCCAGAGCCGGTCGGCAACCAGCGACAGAAGGTGCATGTCGTGGCTGACGAGGACGACCGCGCCCGTGTATTCGGTCAGCGCCTCGACCAGGGCCTCGCGGCTTTCGATGTCGAGGTGGTTCGTCGGTTCGTCGAGGATCAGAAGGTGCGGGGCCTCGATGGTGGCGAGCAGCAGCGACAGCCGCGCCTTCTGTCCGCCCGACAGCCGCGCGACCACCGTTTCGGCCTGTTCCGCCATCAGCCCGAAGCCCGCGAGCCGCGCGCGCAGCTTCGCCTCGCCCTCATCGGGGTGCATCCGGCGGACGTGCTGGAGCGGCGTTTCGTCGAGGTGTAGTTCGTCCACCTGATGCTGGGCGAAGTAGCCGATCCTGAGTTTCGAGGACCGGGTGATCTTGCCCTCGCCCGCGGGAAGTTTTCCTGCCAACAGCTTGGAAAGCGTGGATTTCCCCTCGCCGTTCTTCCCCAGAAGCGCGATCCGGTCGTCCTGGTCGATCCGGAGCGACAGCCGTTTCAGCACGGGCGGCCCGCCGTAGCCCACGGCGGCTCCGTCCATCGTGATGATCGGCGGCGAAAGCTGTTCGGGTTCGGGGAAGGTGAATACCTGCTTCCGCGCCTCTTCCGGTGCGGTAATCGGCGTCATCCGTTCCAGCATCTTGATCCGGCTCTGCGCCTGCACGGCCTTCGAGGCCTTGGCGCGGAAGCGATCCACGAAGCTTTGCAGATGCGCCCGCCGCGCCTCCTGCTTCTTCGCCTCGGCCGCCTGCACGGCGAGCCTCTCGGCCCGCGTCCGCGCGAAGGTGTCGTAGCCCCCGGACCACAGGGTCAGCCTGCGGTTTTCCAGGTACAGGATCGAGCCCACGGCGCGGTTCAGCAGCCCCCGGTCGTGGCTGATGATGATGACCGTGTGGGGATAGCTGGCGAGGTAACTCTCCAGCCACAGCGCCCCTTCGAGGTCGAGGTAGTTCGTCGGTTCGTCGAGGAGAAGCAGGTCGGGCTGCGCGAACAGCACCCCCGCCAGCGCCACCCGCATCCGCCAGCCGCCCGAGAAATCGGAACAGGGCCGCCTCTGGTCCCCGGTGTCGAACCCGAGCCCCTTCAGGATCGCGCTCGCACGCCCCTCGGCCGACCAGGCGTCGATGTCGGCGAGGCGGTGCTGGATGTCGGCGATCCTGTGGGGGTCGTGTTCCGTCTCGGCCCGAGCGAGCAACTCGGCCCGCTCCGTGTCCGCCGCCAGCACCGTGTCGAGAAGCGCGGCCGAGGACGACGGCACCTCCTGCGCCACGCCGCCGATCCTGGCACGCGAAGGCAGGGCGATCTCGCCCCCTTCGAGCGCCAGTTCCCCCCGGATCAGGCGGAAGAGCGTCGTCTTGCCCGTCCCGTTCCGCCCGACGAGACCCACCTTGTGTCCGGCCGGAATCGTTGCCGAGGCCCCTTCGAACAGGGGGCGGCCGTCGACGGAATAGGTGATGTCGCGGATGCGGAGCATGGGGCGGGGGGATGCCCGAAGGATCGGTCCGCGTCAACTCGCCCCGGCGGCGGGAGACACTGCCGGCGGGCGGCGGCGGCTTTCCTTCGTCATGCCCCCGTGCTAGCAGGCCCGCGCAAACGGAATTCCAGGAACGATCATGGCCATCGAACGGACCCTTTCCATCATCAAGCCCGACGCGACGAAGCGGAACCTGACGGGCAGGATCAACGCGAAATTCGAGGAAGCGGGCCTGCGCATCGTCGCGCAGAAGCGCATCCACCTGACCACCGGCCAGGCACAGGCCTTCTACGCCGTCCACAAGGACCGTCCCTTCTTCGGCGAGTTGACCGAATTCATGGCCTCGGGTCCGGTCGTCGTGCAGGTGCTGGAAGGCGAGGGCGCGATCGCGAGGAACCGCGAGGTGATGGGCGCAACGAACCCCGCGAACGCCGCCCCCGGCACCATCCGCAAGGACTTCGCGCTCTCGGTCGGCGAGAATTCGGTCCACGGGTCGGATGCGCCGGAAACGGCCGCGCAGGAGATCGCCTACTTCTTCTCGGGCCTCGAACTCGTCGGCTGATCCTGACCGCATCGGGACGCGAAGGGCGCCCCTCGCGGCGCCCTTCTGCGTTTCACGTCCGCCGTTCGATCAGGCCGATCTCGTCCAGCACCGCCTCGAGCCGCGCGCGGCCCGGAACCTCCCCCGGAACCGCCTTGACCTGCGCCTTCAGCGCATCGAAGCGCTTGCGGAGCTCGTCCTTTTCCTTGCCCTTGCAGTCGTTCCAGGGGCGGCCCTGAAGGCCCATGACCAGAACGTAGTAGCCGATGAAATGCGGCGCGCTGCCCGACCGAAGGAGGCGCAGATAGGCCTCGTCGGGCCCGAGTGCGATGATTTCCTCGGCGGTGGTGATGCCCGCCCGCGCGAAGGCCTCGGCCGAAGCGGGCCCGAGGTTCGGGATGTCGGTGACGGGACGGGCCACAGCGTCGCCTCGGTTTGCGCAGCGGCAAGGCTAGCGGCGCGACGCCCGTCAGGGAAGGCTCAGATCGACGCCCAGTCGGTGAACTGCGAGGAACCGGTCTCGCCGCCCTGCTGGGCTGACCGGCTGTCCTGAGCGCCGGCCTGGGCGCCGGCCTGGGTGGCCGGTTTCTTCAATGTCGTGGTATCCGCCTGACGCTGCGCGGTGGGCGCGGGTGCACCCATCTGTCCCGAAGTGCTCATTTCGTTACCCATGACTGCGGGTCTGACGGGCCCGCTTCTGACGTCCTGCCTCGAACAGCTAGCCACCGATGATGGCCTGCATGGGGCCGAGATATGGTCTGCCTCGGACAGGGTCAAGCCAGAATGCGCCCATTTCCGCGGCCTTTCAAACGTCTTTCCAGTGACGCAGCATCACGAAGGTGAGCGCTGTGAGATGGAGAAACGATAGCCTGGCCATCGCGTCTTTGGTGCCTGCGGCGGAACGGGGGCCGATTCGGGGGCATCATGGCGACGCTCCCGTCGGGGTTGGACCCGGCCACCGGCTGCGCCGCGACCGGATCCTGCCCGGCCGGGAGACCCGGCAGCGCCAGCTAGAGGTGCTGCCCTGTTTCGATCCGCGCCCCCGCGTGGGGGGGGGGGGCGACTTGCCTGTGTCGAGGCGTTGTTGCGCAACTCACGCCTGAGGCATGACAGCCCCTTTCCCCTTCAGCATTAGGCCACACGAACGATCTCGGCCGTTCCAAGGGCCGAGAAGCGGTTCATGAGGGCGGCGCGGATCTGGATTTCGGCGGTCTGGCGGTCGGGGTCTCTTGCGCTGATGCGCTCACCGAAGGCCTTGAGGCAGCGCATCTTTGATGCTGTCCCATGGAGTGGTGTAGCTGGCGTTGATCGTCACCGTGATGCTCGGTGCGGGCCACTTGATCAGGATGCCGCGGCGGGCAGGCTGATTACGGAAGTGGAGGAACAGCCGTAACGCCCATCAGGCTCAGCCTTGCGTCGTCAGGCAGTAATTGCTACACGCGGTGTCGCGTGGCCCTCTTAGCTCAGAGGTAGAGCAACCGCCTTGTAAGCGGTAGGTCGTCTGTTCAATCCAGACAGGGGGCACACGCGAGCCGTACAATTGCATCGCAATTGCATACCGCGCGCTTGCATCGCTGAAATCCGAACGAAATCAAGTCGGCAGGGTCGTAGAACAAATCCTTTTTAAACTGCCGGTCGGCGGTTCGATCCCGTCTGGGGGGCACCACCGCTTCCCCCTTCCCGGGACGGACGCCATTCTTGCGCCGGGCCTTCCGTCGGGCCTCAGGTCGGACGGGATGTTCGATTTCTTGAATTTCTACCTGCGAAAATGCGTAGAAAGCATATCTGGAAGTTCGAATTCCGCAAGTGCCCGCGCCCGCCCCTCGGGCGACATCTTGCGCGCGGTCTTTGCCACGATGTCCGCGATGTCGAGGTCGGAATGCGCGCCCGCGAAGGGCGCGAAGTACCACGTGAGGAAGACGAAGCAGATCACGTCCTCGAGCGCCTGCACCTCGGGGTCGCGCTTGAGTCCCTCCTTCCGCAGCATCCGCTCGGCCGCCGCGATGTCCTCCGGCCCATAGCCCGCGTCGCGCATGATCGCGGCGATCCGTGCGGCGTGGCGGCGGCCCTGTTCGCGGCGCCATTCGAGGTAGCCGGGCTTGCCCTCGGGGTAGGCCGAGCGGGGCAGGAGCCAGCGCTCGATGTGCTGGCCGCGCGCGGCGATCTTCAGGGGCTCGGAGGCCGAGGGGAAGAGCCGGTCGAGTTCGGACGACATCCGCTCGCCGTAAAGAAGCGCGGCGGGGCGGCCGTCCTCGGCGGTCGGGTCGGCGGCGTTGGCCGCATCGATGGCGGCGAGGGCCTTGGCGAGATCGGGCATGGAGCGTTTCCGGTGGCGACCGCAGGATCATAACGAGGATTTTGTAGGCGGGCAGGAGTTTCGCGAAATTCCTGCCCATCCGCAGGGGCTAGCTGTCGAACCGTGTCGGTCCCCGGCGGTTGGCATCCACCGGGTCGGTCGCGATGGCGGCCTGGTGGGCGCGCTGGTCGCAGTTGGCGCGCGGGCAGATGCGGCAGTTGATCCCGATCGGCGTCATCCGGGCCGCGGCCACGCTGAAGGCCTCGGCATAGCCCACCTGCGCGGCATGTTCGATCGCGCAGCCCATCGCCACGGCCAGCCGGTTGTCCTGGGCATGGCGCGCCCAGGTCGGGCGGTCCACGGTGCGCGAGAAGACGAAGTATTGCGAGCGGTCGGGCATTTCCACGAACTGCGGAATGATCCGGCCCGGCGTGCGGAAGCTCGTGTGCACGTCGAGGCGCGGACAGGCGCCGCCGTATTCGGCGAGGTGGAAGCCCGTGGCCGAGAAGCGCTTGGTGACGTTGCCGCCCTTGTCGATCCGGAGGAAGAAGAACGGCACCCCCTGCGCCCCCTCGCGCTGGAGCGTCGTCGCGCGGTGGCAGGCCTGTTCAAAGCTGACCCCGAAGCGCGTCGCCATCAGGTCGAGGTCGTATTTCGTGGCCCGCGCCTCGGCCAGGAAGGCGTCGTAGGGCATGAGCACGGCGGCGGCGAAGTAGTTCGCCAGCTCGACCTTCAGCCGCCCGATGCCGCGCGCGTCGGTGATCCCCGACCGGACGGACAGCGCGTCGATGATCGCCCCGTGCTCCAGCAGCCCCGCCATGTGGACAAGCTGGAAGACGCGGTTCGGGTGGTCGAGCGCCTCGGACAGAAGGATCACCCGCCGCGCCTCGTCATACTGGCGGAGCGTTCCGGGCAGATCCTCGACTAGAGCGAGCCGGACGGCGATGCCGAGCCGTTCGGCCAGCCGCCGCTTGATTGCGGAATAGACCTCGTCGCGCGCGGGGGGCGCGTCGGCCCAGAAGCGGGCGGCGGCGGATTCGAGGTCGGGGAAGTGATTGCGGTTTCGGCGGAAGAAGTTGTGAACCGCGCCTTCGGGCGAGGCGGCGATGGCCGGACCTTCGGCTTCGGACAGCGACAGCAGGCGGTCGGAGGCCGCCTGGTAGGCGCGGTGGAGGCGGAAGAACGACTGGACGAGCGCCGGGGCATGGACGAGCGCCGCGCGGAGCTGGGCAAGATCGGGCCGGACCCCGTCGAAGAGCGGGTCCTGCGCCAGCACCCGCAGGTCGGCGAGCTGGGCGGAGCTGTCGTCCTCGACGATGTCCCGCCAGTCGACCCCGTACACGTCGAGGAGCCGCAGAAGCACGCTGACCGAGACGCTGCGCTGGTTGTTTTCCAGAAGGTTCACGTAGGCCGCACTGATCCCGAGCGCCCGGCCCATCTGGCCCTGCGTCTCGCCCCGTTCGATCCTGAGCCGCCTGAGGTGGGGCCCGATGAAGGTTTTCTGCATGCGCCCGTATACAGATTATCCGCTGTGGAATTTACAATATTACAAAAGTTAAGATGTGTAAATTCTCGCGTTTACAGCGGAACCCGCTTTGGTTTTGCGTTCCGCGCCCCTTCTGGCATCCGCGTTGCAAGGCATTCCGCCAGAGGGAGGGCACGCGCATGAAAACCGGAATCAACCATCTCTTCGTTCCCGGTCCGACGAACGTTCCCGAAACCGTCCGTCAGGCGATGAACGTGCCGATGCAGGACATGCGCGCCCCCGACTACGGCGCCTTCGTGCTGCCGCTCTTCGCGGGCCTGAAGAAGCTCTTCCGCACCGAAACCGGCCACGTGATGCTGTTCCCCGGCTCCGGCACCGGGGCCTGGGAAGCGGCGATCACCAACATGCTCAACCCCGGCGACCGCGTCCTGATGAGCCGCTTCGGCCAGTTCTCGACCCTCTGGGTGCAGATGGCCGAGCGTCTGGGTCTCAACGTCGAATGCATCGACGTGCCGTGGGGCTCGGGCGTGCCCGTCGCCGAATACGCCAAGCGCCTTGCCGCCGACCGCAAGGGCGAGATCAGGGCGGTGTTCGTCACCCACAACGAAACCGCCACCGGCGTGACGAGCGACGTCGAGGCCGTGCGCGGCGCGCTGGACGAAGTCTGCCACCCGGCGATGCTCTTCGTCGACGGCGTGTCGTCGATCGGCTCGATCGAGTTCCGCATGGACGACTGGGGCGTGGACCTCGCCGTCACCGGCAGCCAGAAGGGCCTCATGCTGCCTGCGGGTCTCGGCATCCTCGGGGTGAGCCAGAAGGCGGTCGAGGCATCGAAGACGGCGACCATGCGGCGTGCCTACTTCGAGTTCCAGGACCAGCTTTCGATGAACGCGACGGGCTATTTTCCCTACACCCCGCCGACGCAGCTTCTCCACGGCCTTCACCGCTCGCTCGACCGCATCTTCGCGGAGGGGCACGAGAACGTCATCTCCCGCCACCACCGGCTTGCGACGGGCGTGCGCCGCGCGGTCAACGCCTGGAAACTCGACCTCGTGGCGGAACAGCCGTCGCTCTACTCCGACACCGTGTCCGCGATCCGCGTGCCCGAGCCGGTCGATGCCCGCGACGTGATCCGCATCGCCTACGAGCGCTACAACACCTCGCTCGGCTCGGGCCTCGCCCGGCTCGCGGGCAGGGTCTTCCGCATCGGGCACCTGGGCGACCTCAACGAGGGCATGGTGCTGACCGCGCTCGGCGTGACGGAACTGGCGCTCCGGGCCGCGGGGGCCAGGGTGGACTTCGGCTCGGGCGTCGCGGCCGCGCAGGAATGGTTCGCGGAATCGGCCCCGGCGCAGATGAAGATCGCGGCCGAATAAGTATGGCGGAAACAGGACGATGAGCCACATTCTTCACCCGCCGCGCAAGCCGCGCCTCCAGCGGTCGGAACTGGCCGTTCCCTCCTCGAACCCTGCGATGATCGACAAGGCTGCCAACGGACCGGCCGACTACGTCTTTCTCGACCTCGAAGACGCGGTGGCCCCGCCCGAGAAGGAACAGGCCCGCAGGAACTGCATAGCGGCCCTGAACGACATCGACTGGGCGGCGAAGGGCAAGACCGTGTCGGTCCGCATCAACGGCCTCGACACGCACTACATGTACCGCGACGTCGTGGACGTGATGGAGCAGGCGGGCGGCCGCGTGCACACGCTTCTGGTGCCGAAGGTGGGCGTGCCGGCCGACCTCTACATGGTCGAGGCGATGTGCAGCCAGATCGAGCAGGCCAGGGGCCTCGAGACCCGCGTGGGGCTCGAGGCGCTGATCGAGACGGCGCTCGGCATGGCGAATGTCGAGGCCATCGCGCAGTACCAGGGGCAGGGGCGGCTGGAAGCCCTGCACTTCGGCGTCGCGGACTTCGCGGCGAGCATGCGGGCGCGGACGACGAGCATCGGCGGCCTCAACCCGCACTACCCGGGCGACCAGTGGCACGCCGCGATTGCCCGCATGGTCACGGCCTGCCGCGCCTTCGGCCTGCGCGCCATCGACGGCCCCTTCGGCGATTTCGGCGACCCCGAGGGCTACAGGGACGGGGCGCGGCGCGCGGCGGCCTTGGGCTGCGAGGGCAAGTGGGCGATCCACCCGAGCCAGGTGACGCTGGCCAACGAGGTCTTCAGCCCGACCGAGGCCGAGGTGACCAGGGCGCGGCGGATCATCGAGGAGTTGAAGGCCGCCGAGGCGCAGGGCAAGGGCGCGGCCAGCCTCGACGGCAAGATGATCGACGCGGCGAGCGAGCGGATGGCGCGCAACGTGCTGGTGATCGCCGGGGCGATCGGGGCGCGGTAGGAGGCTTTTGCGATGGCGATCACCGGACAGTGCCACTGCGGCCGCAACGCCTTCGAGGTGGAGGGCGACCTTCCCGCCACGCTGACACGCTGCACCTGCTCGTTCTGCTCCAGGCGCGGCGCGCTCTGGGCCTATTACACGCCGTCGCAGTTCAAGGCGACGCGTGCCGACAGCGATGCTGTCTACCGCTGGCGGTCGAAGATGGTGGCGCATCATTTCTGCAGCGCCTGCGGCTGCACGGTCTGGACGGACACGCCGGACTTCCAGCCCGACGGCACCTGGGACGGCACCACCCGCCGCGTCGCGATCAACGCGCGGCTCGTCGACGGGGTCGAGGCGGCGGACCTGCCGGTGACGGTCATCGACGGCAAGACTCTCTGGTAGCGCGGCGGCAAGCGGAGGCAGCGGATGGACATCCACGAATACCAGGCCAAGGAAATCCTCGCGCGCTTCGGCGTGCCGGTGCCGAAGGGGGGCCTGGCCTACTCTCCCGAACAGGCGGCCTTCCGGGCGCGCGAACTCGGCGGCGGCGCCTGGGTCGTCAAGGCGCAGATCCACTCGGGCGGCCGGGGCGCCGCTGGCGGTGTCAAGGTCTGCCGGTCCGAGGACGAGGTGCTGAGCTACTCCGCCAGCCTCTTCGGCAAGCAGCTCGTGACGAGGCAGACCGACGCGAACGGCAAGGGCGTCTACCGCGTCTGGGTCGAGACCGCGTCCGACATCGCCCGGGAGATGTACCTCGGCTTCGTGCTCGACCGGAAATCCGAGCGCATCATGATCGTCGCCTCCGCCCGCGGCGGCATGGAGATCGAGGATCTGGCCGAGTCCGACCCGGACTCGCTCCGCCGCATGGTGGTCGATCCGGCCGTGGGCCTTGCGGGGTTCCAGGCCCGCGAACTGGCCTTTGCGCTGGGTCTCAGGGGCGACCAGATCGGGCAGATGGTGACGGTGCTGAAGGCCTGCTATCGCGCCTACCGCGATCTGGATGCCACGATGGTGGAGATCAACCCGCTCGTCATCACCAGGGACGGGAACCTCACTGCGCTCGACGCGAAGATGTCCTTCGACACCAACGCGCTCTACCGCCGGCCGGAGATCCTGGAACTGCGCGACCGCAGCCAGGAAGACCCCCGCGAAAGCGGTGCCGCCGACCACGGTCTCGCCTATGTGGGCCTCGACGGCGACATCGGCTGCATCATCAACGGCGCGGGCCTCGCCATGGCGACGATGGACATGATCAAGCTGTCGGGCGGCGCGCCCGCGAACTTCCTCGACATCGGCGGCGGCGCCAGCCCCGAGCGGGTCGTCCGCGCCTTCCGCACGGTCCTCGCCGACAGGAACGTCAGCGTCATCCTCGTCAACATCTTCGCCGGCATCAACCGCTGCGACTGGGTCGCCGAAGGCGTCGTGAAGGCGTACCGCGAAGTCGGCATGACGATCCCCGTCGTCGTGCGCCTTGCGGGGACGAACGTCGAGGAAGGCAAGGCCATCCTCCGCACCTCGGGCCTGCCGCTCGTCACCGCCGACACCCTGGCCGACGCCGCCGAGAAGGCCGTCGCCGCCCGCCCGCAACGCGCCGCCTGAAGGGGACGACCATGGCCATTCTCATCACCGACAAGACCCGCGTCATCGTCCAGGGGATGTCCGGTCGCATCGGCCAGTTCCATGCGCAGGACATGATCCGCTACGGCACCAACGTCGTGGGCGGCGTGACCCCCGGAAAGGGCGGCGAACGCCTGCTCGACCGGCCGCTCTTCAACACCGTCCGCGAGGCGGTGAACGAGACGGGGGCGGAGGCCAGCCTTCTCTTCGTGCCGCCGCCCTTCGCGGCCGACGCGATCATGGAGGCCGCGGATGCCGGCATCCGCACGGCGGTCTGCGTGACCGACGGCATCCCCGCGCAGGACATGATGAAGGTCAAGCGCTTCCTCAGGCGCTACCCCGAATCCCGCAAGATGCGCCTGATCGGCCCGAACTGCGCCGGCATCATCTCGCCCGGCAAGGGTTTCATGGGCATCATGCCGCCCCACATCTATATGGCCGGAAGGGTCGGCATCGTCGGCCGGTCGGGGACGCTCGGCTATGAGGCCGCGTCCCAGATGAAGGCGCTCGGGATCGGCGTCTCGACCTCGGTCGGCATCGGCGGCGACCCGATCAACGGCTCGTCCTTCAGGGACATCCTGGACCTCTTCGAGGCCGACCCCGGCACCGACGCCGTCATGATGATCGGTGAGATCGGCGGCCCGCAGGAGGCGGAGGCTGCGGAATGGGCGCGCCAGAACATGAAGAAGCCCGTCTGCGCCTATATCGCGGGGCTGTCCGCGCCGAAGGGCCGCAAGATGGGCCATGCGGGCGCGATCATCTCGGCCTTCGGCGAGAGCGCGCAGGAAAAGGTCGAGATCCTGAACGCCGCCGGCATCACCGTCGTCCCGAACCCGTCGGCCATGGGCGAGACGATGGCGCGCGTGCTCAAGGTCCGTGAGGCCGCCTGACCCGGGCGGCCTGACCCGGGCGGCCTGAACCGGGTGGCCAATACCCGCCTTGAACCCGCCCGTTCCCGTGCCTAACCTCGCCCCGACCAGCCGGGGAGGGGACAGATGGGCGCACGTCTTGCAGGAAAGGTCGCGCTCGTGTCGGGCGGCGCGACGGGGATGGGCGGCGCGTCCTCGAAGCTCTTCGCCGCCGAGGGCGCGAAGGTCGGGATCGTCGACCGCAACCTCGCCGCCGCCGAGGACACCGCCGCCGCCATCCGCGCCGCGGGCGGCGCGGCGATCGCGGTGCAGGCCGACGTCTCGGACGCGGCCCAGGTGGAAGCCGCCGTCGCGAAGGTGCAGGCCGCCTTCGGCCCGGTCACGGTGCTCTTCAACCACGCGGGCACCATCGTCATCAAACCCTTCCTCGAGACGACCGAAGAGGAATGGGACTGGCTTCACGCCGTCAACGTGAAGTCGATGTTCCTGATGACCCGCGCCGTCCTGCCCGGCATGATCGCGGCGGGCGGCGGGAGCATCGTCTGCACCTCGTCCATCTCCGCCGTCGCCGGCACCCCGATGGAGGTCCTCTACGACACGACGAAGGGTGCCTGCCACATGTTCGCCCGCGCCATCGCGGTGGAGTTCCGCGACAGGAACATCCGCTGCAACGCCGTCTGCCCCGGCTTCATCGAGACACCGCACGGCCTGCGCGAGGTGAGGGAGCTTCAGGCGCTGGGCGTCGACGTGTCCGATGCCGCCATCGCCGCCGCGCAGGGCCGGATCGGCACGGCCGAGGATGTGGCCCGCGCCGCCCTGTTCCTGGTGAGCGACGAGGCCGCCTTCGTCAACGGCACGCACCTCTTCGTCGACAACGGCTTCACCGCGATCTGAGGGTGCCTGACCGCTTCATCTTGGCACAAGTATCCCGGGGTCCGGGGCGGCGCCCCGGCCTTGCCGTCAGTCCGCGCCCGCCTGTCCGGGCGTCCCGCCCGTTACCGCGGCCGAGAAGTTCTCGAAGAACGCCACGCTCAGCTTCTTCGCCGTCCCGAGGATCAGCCGGTTCCCGAGCTGCGCGATCTTGCCGCCCACGTCGGCCCTGGCGGTGTAGCGCAGGAGCGTCCCGCCCGCCTCTTCGATCAGCTCCACATCGGCCCCGCCCCTGGCGAATCCCGCAACGCCGCCCGAGCCTTCGCCCGTCAGGCTGAATCGCCCGGGCGCACCCGCGCTGTCGAGCGTGACCTTGCCCTCGAACCGCGCCTTCACCGGCCCGATCTTCAGGACGACCCTGGCCTCGAGATCGGTGTCGGAATGCCGGATCAGTTCCTCGCAGCCCGGGATCGACGCCTTGAGGATCCCGGGGTCGTTCAGCGCGGCATAGACCGTCGCACGCCGAGCCGGGATCAGGATTTCGTCGCTCAGATCCATGCCCGTTCCCCCGTCATGCCGATCCCGTTCCCGGCGATCGGCCGCCCGTCCGGCGCGGGGGCAGGGGCGAAGCGGCGGGCGGCCGCTGATCGCGCCGGCCGACACCGCTCCAGGCCGGGTCCGCCAGCGCCGAGAGGATCGGCTGGCGCAGAGCGATGACCCCGATCACGGCAAGCAGCGCGGGCAGGCTCTTCAGGAAGGTTACCGCAAGCACAACCGCGGGGGTGTCGAAGGGGATTTCCCTCTGCAGCCGCATCAGGACGAGGAAGTTCTGCGGCACCGCAAGGACAAGGATCGCGGCGAAGAGGATGGCCGCCCAGCCCGGCAGGTGGCGGCGCAGCGCGATCAGGACCGCGAAGGGCAGGAACAGCACCGAGAGATAGTGCGACCAGACGACCGGCGAGAGCACGATGACGAGCAGGATCGCCGCCGCGAAGACTGCATGCCGTTCGGCCTGACGCGAAAGTCCGGCGCGGATCTGTCCTGCGAGCAGGGCGAGGATCAGCGCGGCCGTCCCGAGCTTGAGCCCGAGCGAGACCAGCATCCCGCCCGCCGGACCTGGGCCGGACGGGAAGCCGTCCGGCCGGGCCAGAAGGGGCCCGACCCAGGCGAAGGGGTTGCTGTTCTGCCCGGGCGTGTTGCCCTCCTGCGCCTTGTTCAGGACCATGTCGATGAAGGCCAGATTCACATCCGGCCCCAGCGTCGTTAGCGACAGCGCGACAAATCCCGCACCGGCCGCGAGGGCCCAGATCCTGAAGCGGTTCGAGGTGGCGACGAACACCAGGACCGCCGCCGGGGCGAAGGCGGGCTTGATGACGACGGCCGCCGCCATGGCGAGCGCCGCGAGGCCGTCGCGGCCGCGCAGGAGAGCCATCCAGGCGGACACCAGCAGGAGGAAGACGAAGGGTGTCGTCTGGCCGCCGACGAAGAGCCAGGAATAGAGGGGCTGGAAGAGCAGCGCCGACCAGGCGAAGACGGCGAGGTAGGCACGCCGGTGCGCGGGGTCGGACCCCGCCAGTCCCCGCGTCTCGCGGAACAGCAGGGCCAGCGCGAGAAGCTGCGCTGCGGCACCCGCCAGCTTGAAGGCGATGACGGCCGGACGCGGCTCGAGGACCGTGAGCGGGACGTAGAGATAGCTCGTGAGCGGCGCGCTGGCGAAGGACATGTTGCCGAAGGGGTCGCGTCCGGCGATCTGCGCCATCGGGTCGTAGAGTGCGGCGAACTCTCCGGCCCGCGCCTTCTGGCCGGCGTCGTAGAAGTTCGCGAAGTCGTACTTGATGTTGCGGAAGTTGAAGACGCCGACGGCCGTGGCCGCCAGAAGCAGGGCGACGGCCAGCCAGCGACTTGCCGCGAGGGCCGAGGACATCATCGCGTCTCCCGTTCCGGTTGCCGTTGCCCCGAGGGTGGCAGAGGGGGACCGCTGAGGCAACCATCGTTTCGGGACGGGGTCCAGTCCGGTCCGTTCCGCCGGATTTGTCCGGGTTCCGCCGGAGCGGCGGGCAGGTGCGTGAACTGCGCCGCGACAGGTCCTAGGGTCGCGGCCGATGGAACGGGGGCGGCGGCCGGCCCGGGCATCGCGACCGGCCGCGGGCCGAGGAGGGCGGACAGGTTGGACAGTGAGCGCGGCGCCGGCGGGCTGGCGGAAGACGACGGCGGCCGTGCCCGCCCGGCCGGGGGGATCATCAGGGACCGCGGCCCGGCCGCGCCGGGCTGCCGGTCCTGCGGTGCGGCACTCGGGGTGTCGATGCTCGATCTCGGCTACGCCCCGCTGGCCCGGAGCCTCGTGCCGATGGACCGGCCCGGCCTGCCCGAGACGCGCTATCCGCTCCATCTGCGCGTCTGCGGCCGCTGCTGGCTGGCGCAGACCGACGCGGTGCTGTCGCGGCGCGAGCTGTTCCCGCCGGACCATCCCCGCCTGAGTTCGATGTCGGAAAGCCGCGTCGCCGCGGCGCACCGGTTCGCCGCGGCCCTGCAGGCCGGCTTCGACCTCCCGCGCGACCGCCCGGTGATCGAACTCGGATCGAACGACGGCTACCTGCTCAGATGGTTCGTCCGGGCCGGCTATCCGGTGCTGGGGATCGACCCCTCGGCCCGCGCCGGACTGGCTGCGGCGCTGCAGGGCGTGCCGACGCTGACCGAATTCTTCGACGCCGATCTGGGGCGCAGGCTCCACCGCGAGGGGCGGCGGCCGTCGCTTGTCCTTGCCCTGGGGCTTCTGAACCGCGTGCCCGATCCGCTCGGCTTCCTCGGAGGCGTCGCCGCCCTGATCGACGACGCGGCGGTCTTCGCCGCCGAGGTGCCCCATCTCCTGCCCCTCTGCATCGGCGGGCGGTTCGAACGGGTGCATCACGAGCATCAGTCGATCCTGTCGCTCGTTGCGGCGGAACGGCTCTTCGCCCGCGCCGGCCTGCGCGTCTTCGATGCCACGACGACGCCCGCGGGGGGCGGAACGCTCCGTCTTCTGGCCTGCCGCGACGGGGCCCCGCGCGACCCGGCGCCCGGTCTCGACGCGCTGCGCGAGCGCGAGATCGGCGCGGGGATGGAGGACGCCGCGACGCTCGCCGGACTGATGCGGAAGGCCGAGGAGATCCGCGCGGGACTGATGGATTTCCTCACCCAGGCCCAGGATGCGGGCCGGCTCGTGGCCGCCTATGGCGCGGGGGCGTCGGGCAGCATGCTGCTCAACTGGTGCGCAGTCGGCCCCGACCTCGTGGCCTTCTGCGCCGACCGCAATCCGGCCAAGCAGAACAAGCTGATGGCCGGCAGCCGCATCCCGGTGCTGGCGCCCGAGTGCCTCGACGGCCGCCGCCCCGACTATGTCCTCATCCTGCCCGCGGACCAGCAGCCCGAGATCATGGCGCAGCTTTCGCCGCTCAGGGCCCGGGGCACCCAGTTCGTGCTGGCCGCGCCCGCGCTGACCATCCTCGCCTGACCGTCGCGCTCCGGCCGCGACCGGGGGATGTCGCAAAGGGAACGGACCGCCGGGGATGCACGACCTATAGATGCGCCGGTCGCAGGGCTTTGGCGGTGCGGGACGTGGCGGAAGGCGGCTGGGATTACATCATCGTCGGATCGGGCTCGTCCGGGTGCGTCCTCGCCGAACGGCTCACCGCGTCGGGACGGCACCGCGTCCTTGTCCTCGAGGCAGGCGGCACCGACCGGCGCTTCTTCGTCACCCTGCCCCTCGGCTACGGCAAGCTCTTCTACGATCCGGCGGTGAACTGGCTCTACCGCACCGAACCCGACCCGGGACTTGCAGGCCAGTCAGATCACTGGCCGCGCGGAAAGGTTCTCGGTGGCTCCTCGTCGATCAACGCGATGGTCTGGATCCGCGGGCATTCGCGCGACTACGACGACTGGGAAGCGGCTGGAAACCCCGGCTGGGGCTGGGCCGAGGCGCTGGCCGCCTACAGGGCGATCGAGGACAACGAGGCGGGCGGGAACCAATGGCGGGGCAAGGGCGGGCCGCTCTTCGTCTCGGCCAACACCCGCGACAACCACCCGCTTCTGGACGCCTACGTGAAGTCGGCCGAGGCGGCAGGCCTGCCTTTCAACCCCGACTTCAATGGCGAGACGCAGGAAGGCGTCGGGCTCTACCAGCTCACCGTGAGGGGCGGGCGGCGCAACTCCGCGTCGCGGGCGTTCCTTCGCCCGGCGATGAAGCGCGCGAACCTGCGTGTCGAGACGGGCGCCCATGTCACGCGCGTCCTGATGGAAGGCCGACGCGCGGTCGGCGTCGAGTACCGCCAGCACGGCACGACAAGGACCGCAAGGGCGGAAGAGGTGATCCTGTCCGGGGGCGCGATCAACTCGCCGCAGCTCCTGATGCTCTCGGGGATCGGCCCCGCCGCGCACCTGCGCGGGACGGGCATCGCGCCCGTCATCGACAATCCGAACGTCGGCCGCAACCTGAACGACCATCAGGGCCTCAACTACACCTTCCGGATGACGGTCCCGACCTTCAACGACATCCTGCGCCCCTGGTGGGGCAAGCTCCTCGTGGGGATGCAATGGATGTTCCTCGGGCGCGGGCCGCTCTCGAAGTCGATCAACCAGGGCGGCGGGTTCTTCCGCACGAGGGCAGATCTCGACCGGCCGAACATGCAGCTGTACATGCAGGCCTTCTCGACGCTTCTGCCGAAGGCCGGCGAGCGCCCGATCCTCAGCCCCGACCCGTTCTCGGGCATGTCGCTCGGGCTCTCGAACTGCCGCCCGACCTCGCGCGGCGAGATCACGCTGAAGTCGGCGGACCCCTTCATGCATCCGAGGATCGTGGCGAACGCCTATTCGACGCATACCGACGTCGAAGAGATGCTGGCGGCCGTGAAGTTCATCCGCAGGATCGCCGCGCAGGAACCGCTGAAGTCACTCATCGCCGAGGAATTGCGGCCCGGCCCGCAGGTGCAGTCGGACGACGAGTTGATCGCCGACTTCCGGTCCCGCTCGGGCACCGTCTATCACCCGTCCTGCACCTGCCGGATGGGCCCGGACCCTGCGAGCTCGGTCGTCTCGCCCGAGCTCAAGGTCCACGGCGCCGAGGGCCTCCGCGTCTGCGACGCGAGCGTCTTTCCGACCCTGCCGGGGGGCAACACCAATGCCCCGGCGATCCTCGTCGGCTGGCTCGGGGCAGAGCGGATCCTGCGGCGCTGAGGCGGGTCACTTCGCCCGCCAAAGCCAGCCATCCCGCCGAAGCGCGGCGGTTGCGGAACGGGCCTCCCCACGGCCCCTGGCCGGCAGACCGGACGGGGCATCCGTCCGGTGCCGCAAGTCCCCGCCCTCGCCCGCCGCCCCGGGGTTCCCGTCCTTCACCGTCCCTTCCAGACCGGATCGCGCTTTTCGGCGAAGGCCCGCGCGCCCTCGATCTGGTCCTCGGAGGAATAGAGCCTGTCCACCGTCGGCATCTGCCGCTTGGTGATCCGGTTCAGCGCGTCCTGGAAGCGCATGTCCTCCGCCTCGCGCACCACTTCCTTGATCGCCGCATAGACGAGCGGCGGCCCGCTTTCGAGGGTCCGCGCCAGATCCCATGCCTTGGGGATCAGGTCTTCCTCGGTGGTGATCTCGCGCAGGAGGCCCCAGCGCAAGGCTTCGCCGGCGTCGAACCAGCGCCCGGTGAGCAGCAGGTCCATCGCCACGTGGTAGGGAATGCGCTTCGGCAGCTTGATCGAGGCGGCATCCGCGACCGTGCCCGACCGGATTTCGGGCAGGGCGAAGGTCGCGTTCGCCGAGGCAAGGATCAGGTCGCAGGAGAGCGCGAGTTCCAGCCCGCCGCCGCAGCAGATGCCGTTCACCGCCGCGATCACCGGCTTGTTGAGGTTCGGAAGCTCCTGCAAGCCGCCGAAACCGCCGACGCCATAGTCGCCATCGACCGCATCGCCCCCGGCCGCCGCCTTCAGGTCCCAGCCCGGGCAGAAGAACCTGCCCCCCGGCGTCCTGAGGATCGCGACGCGCAGGCTGTCGTCATCGCGGAAGGCCCGGAAGCAAAGGCCCATGATCCGGCTGGTGACCAGATCTATGGCGTTCGCCTTCGGCCGGTCGAGCGTGACCTCGAGGATCGCCCCCTCGCGGCGGGTCCGGACCGGGCCTTCGGTCAGCATGGTCATCTCGGTCATGGGATCACTCCTCGCTCAGCCGGATCAGCGCATCGACCGCGACGGCGCGCGTCGGCGTCGCGATCAGGGGGTTCACGTCCAGTTCGATCAGGCGCGGCTCGGCCAAGGCGAAGTCGCCAATGGCGCGGATCGCGGCAACGACCGCGCCCATGTCCGCCGCCGGACGGCCGCGCCACCCCGCCAGCGCCTTCGCGATCCTCGTGCGCGACAGCGCGGTACGGATGTCCTCGTCCGTCGCCGGCAGCAGGACCGAGGCGGTGTCCGCCCACATCTCGGCAAAGATCCCGCCCGCGCCGACGGTCAGCAGCATGAGCCCGGTCGCATCCCGGGTGATGCCGACCAGGATCTCGGCCACCGCACCCGCCACCATCTCCTCGGCAAGGAAGCCGCGCGCCCCCGTCATCCCCTGTGCCGCGCCCGCGAGCGCGCCGGGGGACGGGACGTTCAGCTTCACCGCCCCGGCTTCGGTCTTGTGCGCGACCCCCAGGCCCTTGAGCGCGACCGGGAAGGCCAGTCCCTGCGCCGCCGCCGCGAGCTTCTCGGGGGTCTCCGCCGTCACCGCGCGCGGAACGCCCAGCCCCCGGGCCGAGAGTGCGGCCTTCGCCTCGGCCTCGGTCAGCACGCGCCCGCCCTTCGGATCGGCGGAGAGAAGCACCGGGGCAGGGGGCGCCGACCCGATGCGATCCCGCGACCGGCCCGCGCGGATCGCCGCATCAATGGCCGCAACCCCTTCGTCGAGGCCGTGCAGCACCACGACCCCCGCGGCGTCGCAGGCCGCCGTCCGGTCCTCGGGGAAGTTCTCGACGAGCGATGACAGGATCGCGGCCCGTGCGCCGGTCCGTTTCTGCGCCCCGAGGATCGCGTCGAAGGCGCACTGGTACCCCGAGGGGTCGCAGCGGTCGGCACGCGGCAGGTCGAGGATGAAGACGGTCAGCGCCCGGTCCTCGGCCATGACGGCGGCGAAGCAGTCGGTCATCCGGCCCACGTCGCCCCAGATGAAGGTGTGGTAGTCCAGGGGGTTGGCGACCGTCACGATCGGTCCGAGAATGTCGTTCAGCCGCTTCCTGCCTGCGGGAGTGAAGGCAGGCCATTCGATCGCCGTTCCCAGGGCCACGTCCGCGATCAGGCTCGCCTCGCCGCCCGAGCAGGAGACCGAGCCGATGCCCCCGTCGCGCAGCGGTCCGCCGTGGTGGACAAGCTTCAGCGTCTCGAGGAAGACGGCGAGCGAACGGACCTCGACCATCCCCAGCCGCTCGATCAGCGCCGAGGACGCCGCCGCCGAGCCCGCGAGCGAGGCGGTATGCGTCATCGTCGCCGCCTGCGCGGCGTCGGAATGCCCGGATTTCAGGACGACGACCGGCTTGCCCTTCGCGCGGGCACACGCCGCGAGCGCCTCGAAGGCGCGGATATCCCCGAACCCTTCGATGTGCAGCCCGAGTGCTGTCACCCGGTCGTCCGACAGCGCCGCCGCGCCAAGGTCGCTGAGGGATACCGCGGCCTGGTTCCCGGCCGTCAGGATGTAGGCGATGGGCAGCCCCCGCGCCTGCATCGTCATGTTGATCGCCATGTTCGACGACTGACCGACGATGGCGATCCCGCTCTCCACCCGCCGCCCGCCATGCTGGTCGGGCCAGAAGGTCACGTTGTCGAGGTAGTTGAGGAACCCGTAGCAGTTGGGCCCCAGGATCGGCATGTCCCCCGCCGCCGCGACGAGCCGCGCCTGCAGCCCCGCGCCGCCGGTCCCCTCGGCCTCGCTCTCGGCGAAGCCGGAGGCAAAGCAGGTGGCCCCGCCCGCGCCCATCCGCGCCAGCGCCGAGACGACCTCCACCGAGGCTTCGCGGTTCACCCCCACGAAGGCCGCATCCGGTGCCGCGGGAAGCGCATCGACCGACGGGTAGCAGGGCAGTCCGAGGATATCGGCACGCTTCGGGTTCACCGGCCAGATGGCACCGTCATAGCCGGATTTCTTCAGCTGCGCCGCGACGTTCACCGCCCAGCCGCCGCCGAAGAGCGCGATGGATTTCGGGCGCAGGAGTCGCGACAGGTTCCTCATCGCCGCGCCTCCGGTGCGCCGGTCCGGGCGGGGGCGCTGCCCCCGCGCCCCCGGGATATTTGCGGACCGAAAAAGGGAACGCGCCGCCCGGTATCCCCGAACGGCGCGCCATTTCCGGCCGCGGTCATCGGCTTCCCAGCCTGTACCGCCGGAGCAGGCTGAGGGGTCAAGGTAAACAAGAGGTTCATTTTCGGTCCGCAAATAT
>JBMOOH010000015.1:0-31920 GCA_049323795.1 Pseudomonadota bacterium | reverse complement strand
GCTCCCGGTCGTCAGGAAGCTCCCCTGCGGCGCGAGGATGATCGCCAACACGGCGATGTAGGCCGCCAGCCAGATGGCATGGGCCGCAATGTCGGACGCGCCGTAGGCCCGCCGGGCAGCGCGGCGGGGATGTCTGCGGCCGGGACGTGTCAAGGCAACGGTCATCGTGATTCCCCCCGGAACAGGATGGATCCCTATCACATCTGCCGCCTGTCCGGGTCCGATTCCCGGATGAGCGGCGAAATCCGGCCAACGGGACGGGAGTGGCAGGACCGACTCCCTGTCGGTCACGTGTGGAAGGACATGCCGGGCGCCCGCAATCGCGCCCGTCGTGCGGCAAGGCGTGCACCGCGCGACGTTCACTTTCCGTTCACATTTTCCGGTTGGAACGCCCGCCGTCCTGCTCTATCTCTAGGCTCCTGATCCGAGGGGCGGGCGAGCCATGGCCGAGCAGACACATATCGAGGTTCGCGGCGCGCGCGAGCACAACCTCAGGAACATCGATGTGGACATCCCGCGGAACCGGCTGGTGGTGATCACCGGCCTGTCCGGATCGGGCAAGTCCTCGCTCGCCTTCGACACGATCTACGCCGAGGGGCAGCGGCGCTACGTGGAGTCGCTGTCGGCCTATGCGCGCCAGTTCCTCGACATGATGGGCAAGCCCGATGTGGACCACATCTCCGGCCTCTCGCCCGCCATCTCGATCGAGCAGAAGACCACCTCGAAGAACCCGCGCTCGACCGTCGGCACCGTCACCGAGATCTACGACTACCTCCGCCTTCTCTTCGCCCGCGTCGGCACGCCCTATTCCCCCGCGACCGGCCTGCCGATCGAGGCGCAGCAGGTGCAGGACATGGTCGATGCGGTCATGGCCATGCCCGAGGGGACGCGCGCCTACCTGCTCGCCCCCATCGTGCGGGACCGGAAGGGCGAATACCGCAAGGAATTCCTGGAGTTGCGCAAGCAGGGCTTCCAGCGCGTCAAGGTCAACGGGCAGTTCCACGAGATCGAGGACGCACCGGCGCTCGACAAGAAGTTTCGCCACGACATCGACGTGGTGGTGGACCGGATCGTGGTGCGCGAGGGGCTGGAGACGCGGCTGGCCGACAGTTTCCGCACGGCGCTGAACCTGGCCGACGGCATCGCCATCCTGGAGACGGCGGTGGACGAGGGGCAGGACCCGGTTCGCACGACCTTCAGCGAGAAGTTCGCCTGCCCGGTGTCCGGCTTCACGATCCCCGAGATCGAGCCGCGGCTCTTCTCCTTCAACGCCCCCTACGGCGCCTGTCCGGCCTGCGACGGCCTGGGGGTGGAACTGTTCTTCGACGAACGCCTCGTGGTGCCCGACGTCACGCTCAGGCTCAAGGACGGCGCGCTGGCACCCTGGAGCAAGTCGAAGTCGCCCTACGTCATCCAGACCATCGACGCGCTCGCCCGGCACTACGGCTTCGACGCCAGGAAGCCCTGGAAGGACCTGCCCGAAAGCGCGCAACGGCTGTTTCTCTACGGCTCCGGCGAGGACGAGATCGAGTTCACCTTCGACGAGGGCGGGCGCGTCTACAAGGTCACCCGCGTCTTCGAGGGTGTCATCCCCAACATGGAGCGCCGCTACCGCGAGACCGACAGCGCCTGGTCGCGCGAGGAGATGGAGCGCTATCAGAACAACCGCCCCTGCGGCACCTGCCACGGCTTCCGCCTGAAACCCGAGGCGCTGGCGGTCAAGATCGCGGGGCTGCATGTCGGCGAGGTGGTGCAGAAGTCGATCCGCGAGGCGCTCGCCTGGGCCGAGGGCGTCCCGGCCTCGCTCACCAACCAGAAGAACGAGATCGCGCGGACGATCCTGAAGGAAATCCGCGAGCGGCTTGGTTTCCTGAACAACGTTGGTTTGGAATATCTTACGCTCTCACGCTCAGCCGGAACATTAAGCGGAGGGGAGAGCCAGAGAATCCGCCTGGCCAGCCAGATCGGGTCGGGTCTGACCGGCGTCCTCTACGTCCTCGACGAGCCCTCGATCGGCCTGCACCAGCGCGACAACGACCGGCTGCTCGGCACGCTCAAGAACCTCCGTGACCAGGGCAACACCGTGCTCGTGGTCGAGCATGACGAGGAAGCGATCCGCGAGGCGGACTACGTCTTCGACATCGGGCCGGGCGCGGGCGTTCATGGCGGGCAGGTGGTCAGCCACGGCACGCCGGCCGAGATCGCGGCCGATGCGGCCTCGATCACCGGCCAGTACCTCGCCGGTACGCGGAAGATCGCCGTGCCCAGGGTTCGCCGGACGGGGAGCGGCAAGAGGCTGACCGTGGTGAAAGCCACCGGGAACAACCTCAAGGACGTGACGGTGGACTTCCCGCTCGGCAGGTTCGTCTGCGTCACCGGGGTCTCGGGCGGCGGCAAGTCCACCCTCACCGTCGAGACGCTGTTCAAGAATGCCGCCGTGAAGCTGAACGGGGCCCGCGAAACCCCGGCGCCCTGCGAGACGATCAGGGGCTTCGAGCACCTCGACAAGGTCATCGACATCGATCAGCGGCCGATCGGGCGGACGCCGCGGTCGAATCCGGCGACCTATACCGGGGCCTTCACCCCGATCCGCGACTGGTTCGCGGGGCTGCCCGAGGCCAAGGCCCGGGGCTACCAGCCCGGCCGCTTCAGCTTCAACGTCAAGGGTGGCCGCTGCGAGGCCTGCCAGGGCGACGGCGTCATCAAGATCGAGATGCACTTCCTGCCGGATGTTTACGTGACTTGCGAGACCTGCAAGGGCCACCGCTACAACCGAGAGACGCTGGAAGTCAGGTTCAAGGGCAAGAGCATATCGGACGTTCTTGACATGACGGTCGAGGACGCCCAGCAGTTCTTCTCGGCGGTTCCGGCGATCCGCGAGAAGATGGATGCGCTGGTCGAGGTCGGCCTTGGCTACATCAAGGTGGGCCAGCAGGCGACGACGCTTTCCGGCGGCGAGGCGCAGCGGGTGAAGTTGTCGAAGGAACTCTCCCGCCGCGCGACGGGCCGGACGCTCTACATCCTCGACGAACCCACCACGGGCCTGCACTTCGAGGACACGAAGAAACTTCTCGAAGTCCTTCATGCGCTTGTCGATCAGGGCAATACGGTCGTCGTGATCGAGCACAACCTCGATGTGATCAAGACCGCCGACTGGATCATCGACATCGGCCCCGAGGGAGGCGACGGCGGCGGACGGATCGTGGCGACCGGCACGCCCGAAGAGGTGGCGAAGGTCGAGGCGAGCCATACCGGACGGTACCTGCGGCCGATGCTGGCGCCCCGGCGGGTGGCAGCGGAATAGGGCGATGACCGACGTGCAGGTACGCCTCGACTGCGGCCGCAGATGGCGCCGGGCGGGCGGCTTCGGATCGGTTTCCTGCGTGCCGGGTTATCCGGTCGGGCAGGCATCATTTCCAATTCCATGACAATTGCGAAACTGACGGCGCACTGATCCGCGCCGGGTTTCAATCGGCCTCCTCTCCGGTTGTATTTTGCGGGAGATGGTTGAGCCGGGCGGCAGATGGCGGCATCAGGAAGGCGACCGTGTGGTCGAAATGGGGTGGATCATGTTTTTGCGCGCCTTGGCCGTTTCTGCGGCCCTATCTCTGTCGGCGACGGTCGCATCAGCCGTGACCGTCAACTGTCCCGGAACGAGTGCGACGACCGACCGGGAATTTTCCCTGACGACGTCCACTGCCTCCGCCTGTCTGCGCTACGGGACCGGCAACATCAACGGAAACACGACTGCGGGAAATCCCAACGGACTTGACCCGCTTCTGAACCCGAACGATCCGCTCTATCTCGGGTCGGGCTATGCGCTCATCGACAAGAGCGATGTCGGAGGGAGCAGGATCGCCCTGACGGGCCTTGGCGGGGGCAGCGGCTCGTGGAGCTTCGCGCTGCCGACCGCGCCGACCGGGTTCTCCTGGGCGAATCTGGTCTTTGCGCTCAAGAGCGGCGTCGGACAGCTTTCGCCCACCTGGGCGGCGTTCAGCCTTCCGGCGGGTGTGACCGGCGGAACGTGGGCGATCAGCCGTCAGGGACTTTCGCACGCGAATCTCTACGGTCAGCTGGCCGAGGTGCCGGCTCCGGTTCCTCTGCCGGCGGCCGGGCTGCTCCTTGCCGGCGGGCTGGGCGGCCTCGCGGCGCTGCGTCGCCGCAAGGCCTGACCGGTCCGGCACGTCCGAAGCCAATCCCGAGGCGGCCCCGTGCGGGCCGCCTTTCTGCTCTTGCGCGGAGGCGGTGAGACGATCGGCCGTCTTCCGGGTCCTCCCGGGCGCCGTCAGTCCATCGCCTTGAAGTTCAGCGCCGCGCCTTCCCTGATGCCCGAGAACCACCGCGCCGTGACGGTCTTGGTGCGCGTGTAGAAGCGGAACGCGTCCGGCCCGTACTGGTTCAGGTCGCCGAAGGCCGACTTCTTCCAGCCCCCGAAGCTGTAGTAGCTGAGCGGGACCGGAATCGGGAAGTTGATCCCGACCATGCCCACGTTGACCCGGCTCGCGAAGTCCCGCGCCGTGTCCCCGTCCGCCGTGAAGATCGCGGTGCCGTTGCCGTAGTCGTTGTCCATGGTCAGCCTCAGCGCGTCCTCGTAGGATCTGGCGCGGACCTGGGAGAGGACCGGCCCGAAGATCTCCTGCCTGTAGATCTCCATGTCCTTCGTGACGTTGTCGAAGAGGGTCGGGCCGACGAAGAAGCCGTTCTCGTAGCCCTGGAGGCGGAAGTTCCGGCCGTCGACGACGAGCGTCGCACCCTGGTCCACGCCCGAGCTGATGAGACCTTTCACCCGCTCCTGCGCCGCCCTGGTGATGAGCGGGCCGAAGTCCACATCGTTCCCGGCAGTGTAGGGGCCGACCTTCAGCTTCTCGATCCGCGGCACAAGCTTCTCGATCAGTGCATCCGCGGTCTTGTCGCCGACCGGAACGGCGACCGAGATCGCCATGCAGCGTTCGCCCGCCGCGCCGTAGCCCGCGCCGATCAGCGCGTCCGCCGCCTTGTCCATGTCGGCGTCGGGCATGATGACCATGTGGTTCTTCGCCCCGCCGAAGCACTGCGCGCGCTTGCCGTTCGCCGTGGCGCGGCCGTAGATGTACTGCGCGATGGGGGTCGAGCCGACGAAGCCGACGGCCTGGATCACCTCGTTGTCGAGGATCGCATCCACGACCTCCTTGTCACCGTTCACGACCTGCAGGACACCGTCCGGCAGGCCCGCCTCCCGGAGAAGTTCCGCAAGCAAGAGCGAGGTCGAGGGGCAGCGCTCGGAGGGCTTCAGGATCATCGCGTTCCCGGCCGAAAGGGCGGGGGCCATCTTCCAGAGCGGGATCATCGCGGGGAAGTTGAAGGGGGTGATCCCCGCGACGACGCCGAGCGGCTGGCGCATCGAGTAGAGGTCGATCCCCGGCCCGGCGCTGTCGGTGTATTCGCCCTTGAGAAGCGCGGGCGCGCCCATGCAGACCTCGACGACCTCGAGGCCGCGCTGCACGTCGCCGCGCGCGTCGGGCAGGGTCTTGCCGTGCTCGCGGCTGACCAGTTCGGCCAGCTTGTCCATGTTCTGGTTGATGAGCGCCCCGAAGGCCATCATCACGCGGGCGCGGCGCTGCGGGTTGGTGGAACCCCACCTGGCCTGCGCTTCGGCCGCAAGGCCAACGGCCCGATCAAGCTCGGCCTTCGTGGCGAGCGACACGCGCGCCTGCACCTCGCCGGTGGCGGGGTTGAACACGTCGGCGAAACGCCCGGACGTTCCTGCGGCGGGCTTGCCGTTGATCCAGTGACCGATCTCTTTCATGGGAGCCTCCCTTTGTGCTGGAGGGGCAATAGCATTGCAATTTTATTGGGAAAAGGCATAGTTTGGCAAATGCGTCCTGCAGAATTGCAAAACCCCAGGGCGTTACCGCGTCTCTCGGGCGGTCCGGCGGAAGCGGACGATCAGCCCGAGGGCAGCCAGCATGAGGGCGGCGTTGAGGCCACGGCCGGCGGCGAAGCCCCACGAGACGGCAGTCAAGGCTCTGGCAGGCCGCGACCGGAATAAACGGACAGCGGCCCCTCGGCCGCTTTCGGAGGAGGGATTGCCTGATGCGTGAACCGGACTGGGATGACCTCAGGCTTTTCCTCGCCGTTGCCCGGACGGAAAGCCTGTCGGCCGCGGGCAAGTCCCTGAAGCTCGACCCTGCGACCGTGGGGCGGAGGATCGCCCGGCTGGAGGAGTCGCTCGGCGCGCCGCTCTTTGCCAAATCGCCGCAGGGCTATGCCTTGTCCGAGGCGGGCCAGCGGCTGATGACACATGCCGAGGCGGCAGAACTGGCGGTGCAGGGCGGGATCGACGAGTTGAGCCAGGGAACGGGCGGGTTGACCGGCCAGATCAGGATCGGCGCGCCGGACGGCTGCGCCAACTACCTGCTTCCGCAGGTCTGCGCGGCGATCCTTGACGCCAATCCCGGTCTCGAGATCCAGATCGTCGCATTGCCGCGGGTCTTCAACCTGTCCCGGCGCGAGGCCGACCTGGCGATCGCCGTGTCGCCGCCCGCGACGGGGCGCCTGTCGGTTCAGAAGATCGCCGATTACCGCCTGCACCTCGCGGCATCGCGCGAATACCTCGACCGGCATGGGGCGCCGCCGGACCTGACGGCGCTCAAGGGCCGCAGGATCATCGGCTACATCCCGGACATGATCTTCGACAGGGAACTCGATTACCTCGCCGAGATCGGGGCCGATGTCGTACCGCTCGCGTCGAACTCGGTCTCGGTCCAGTTCAACTGGGTCCGGACCGGGGCGGGGATCGCCATCGTTCACGATTTCGCAATTCCCTCGGCGAGGGGGGTCGAGAGGATCCTCGCGGAAACCTTTGCGCTCTCGCGGGCGTTCTGGCTGATACGCCACGCCGACGACCGCCGGGTGGACCGGATGAACCGCTTCGCGCAAGTCCTCGTCCAGGGCCTGAGGGCGGAGATCGCGCGGCTCGAAAGCCTGGCCTGACCGGGAGTTTCGCTTGACAGGTGCCGCTGTCGCGCCGACGCTTCGTCCTCGATGCCCGTGACAAGGGAGGTTCGCGTGATTTCTGTGTCCCAGATACTGCGGTCCAAGGGCGCCGGCGGTGTCGTGACGGTCAAGCCCGGCTCGACGGTCGCGGCGGCAGCGGAGCTTCTGTCGTCGATGCGGATCGGCGCGGTGATCGTGTCGCCGGACGGGGAGCGCGTGGAAGGGATCCTCTCCGAACGCGACATCGTCCGCGAACTCGGCAAGCGCGGCGGGGCGGTCCTGTCCGAACGTGTCGAGCAGCTCATGACGCAGAACCTCGTCACCTGCGCGCCCGACGATCGGGCGGACACGGTCCTCGAACGGATGACCGAAGGGCGGTTCCGGCACATGCCGGTGGTGGTCGGCGGGCAGATGGTCGGGCTGATTTCCATCGGCGACGTGGTCAAGGCGCGGCTGGCCGAGCTGGC
This sequence comes from Pseudomonadota bacterium, assembly GCA_049323795.1. Lineage (GTDB taxonomy): Bacteria > Pseudomonadota > Alphaproteobacteria > Rhodobacterales > Rhodobacteraceae > JAOADN01. The sequence goes on along the minus strand of JBMOOH010000015.1, from coordinate 24,478 downwards.
GATGGAGAAGGAAGCGCTGACCGGCATGATCATGGGCAACTGACGCCGCAGCGCTGCGGGGTTGCATTCGCCGCGTCGTTTCTGTTGTCCTTGGCGCAGTCGCCGGACGGACGGGAGGAACGGGTGCGCATCGGTCTTTATCCGGGGACCTTCGATCCCCTCACGCTTGGACATACGGACATCATCGAGCGGGCCCTGGCGCTTGTGGACCGGCTGGTCATCGGGGTGGCGATCAACCGTGACAAGGGCCCCCTGTTCTCGCTCGAGGAACGGGTGGCGATGATCGAGGAGGAAGCGTCGTCGGTCCGTGCCCGGAAAACGGGCGAGATCGTCGTGCATCCGTTCGAGAACCTCCTGATCGACTGCGCCCGCGATGTCGGGGCGACCGTCATCCTGCGCGGCCTCCGGGCGGTCGCGGACTTCGAATACGAGTTCCAGATGGTGGGCATGAACCGGGCGCTCGATTCGTCGATCGAGACGGTATTCCTGATGGCCGACGTGAGGCGGCAGTCGATCGCGTCCAAACTGGTGAAGGAAATCGCGCGGCTCGGGGGCGACGTGTCAAGCTTCGTGCCGCCGGCCGTGCTGGCACGTCTCGAGGCGCGATTCCGCTGACAGTGGAGCACGCGGACAGGCTGGCCGCTGGCCTGACACAACATTCGGTGCTAGCCTACACATGCATGACGCCAAGTCGGGAGGTGCGGCCGGGGTTCCCCGCGAAATGGCGGGGTGTATGACGGTCCTGCAACCAGGGAGGTCGGTGCGGTTGCTCTTGTTCTACCGACGCATGCTGGACGGTCTCGAACTGCTGGATCCGGCGCGTCTGCCGCCGGGTCGGAAGGTCGGTGTTGCCGTTGCCATTTCGGTGCTGGCGACGGGGCTGCGATATGCCCTCGATCCCGTGTTGCCGGCGGGTCTGCCGTTCATCACCTACTTTCCCTCGGTCATCCTGATCTCGATGCTCTGCGGCGCCGGAGCGGGCGCGGTCGCGTCCCTTGCGCTGGGCGTGCTCGGGCTCTGGCTGTTCGGGATACCCGGCGGGCTGGGCGGGCCCGTCCTCTATGCGACCGCCCTTGCCGCATTCGTCCTCATCGCCGGCCTGTGCGTGGCGGCCGTCGACCTGATGCACCGCGCGCTGCGGCGGGCCGAGGCGGCGCGGGCCGAGGCGGCGCGCCTCGCCCGGTCGCGCGACCTGATGTTCCGCGAGCTTCAGCACAGGATCTCGAACAACCTCTCGGTCATCGCGGGCTATCTTTCGGTGCAGCGGCGGCGGTTGTCCGACCCGCAGGCGCGGCAGGCGCTCGAAGAGGCGAATGCGCGGATCTCGGTCGTGGCGCAGTTGCAGCGGCTGCTGCATGACCCGTCCGACGAGAATGTGCGTGTGTCCTGCTTCATGGCGAAGGCCGCGGCCGAGATGCTCGCGGCGGCGGGGGCCGCCGGGCGGATCACGCTGACGGTCGAGGATGCGGATGTGCGGGTCTGGGCGGCGGATGCCATTCCCCTCGGCCTGATCGCAACCGAGATGATCGCGAACGCGGTCGAACACGGGTTTGCAGACGGCATGCCGGGCAGGATCGGGATTGCCGTGGAGCGGATCGGCCCGGACCACGGCCGCCTCACGGTGCAGGACAATGGGCGCGGACTGCCGGAGGGGTTCGATCTCGAGTCCGGAAGCGGGCTCGGCCTGACCGTGGCCCGCGGGTTTGCGGCGCAGATCGGCGGATGCATCCGCCTCTGCCGCCGCGATACCGGCGGCACGTCCGCCGAGGTGGAGTTCCGGTGCCGCGGCGTTCCCGATCCGTCGCCCGATCCGGAGACGCAAACGGCCCGGACCGTCACCGGTCCGGGCCGTGCGGCGGGCCGCGTCGCGGCGGCCGCCTGAAGCCTTGGGTCACTTCCCGTAAACGGCCTGCCGCGCGATGCGGCGGGCGTCGCCGGGGACGATGTCGAGGTCGAGCGCCACGTCGAGCGGCAGCCTTTCGAGCGCGTCGACCGTGCGACGGTACTCGGCGTGCCGTCTCAGGCGGAGCGCGAGGGTGTCGAGGATCGAGAGCATGTGCGTTTCCTTTCATTCCGCTGCGGCACGTTTCCGTGCTGCACTGCAGAAGATGGGTATGCCTGTTAGCGCAAACAACGGGTGATTCCGCCGTTTAGCCATGCGTTGGCTGCATGGCTAAACCGGAAAACCGGCACCCACTGGGTGTCTGCGGAAAGCCGCGCCAGCCTCCTTGCCGCCGGGCGGCGATGCTCAGATGAGCCTGCCCATCGCCACCGCCGTGTCGGACATGCGGTTCGAGAAACCCCATTCGTTGTCGTACCAGGACAGGATCGACACGAGGTTGCCGTCCATCACCTTGGTCTGGTCCATGTGGAACACCGACGAATGCGGATCGTGGTTGAAGTCGGTCGAGACGAGCCTGTCCGTCGTGTAGCCGAGGATGCCCTTCAGCGGCCCGTCCGCCGCCGCCCGGATCGCGGCGTTCACCTCGTCGACCGAGGTGGGGCGCCGGGAGATGAACTTGAGGTCCACGACCGAGACGTTCGGCGTCGGCACCCGGATCGACGAGCCGTCGAGCCGGCCCTTCAGCTCGGGCAGAACCAGACCCACGGCCTTGGCCGCACCGGTCGAGGTCGGAATCATGCTCAGGGCTGCGGCACGGGCGCGGTAGAGATCCTTGTGCATGGTGTCGAGCGTCGGCTGGTCGCCGGTGTAGCTGTGGATCGTGGTCATCTGACCCTTCTCGATCCCGATGGCGTCATGGAGCACCTTCGCCACCGGGGCGAGGCAGTTGGTCGTGCACGAAGCATTCGAGACGACGAGGTCGTCCCTGGTCAGCGTGTGGTGGTTGACGCCGTAGACGATGGTCTTGTCGGCGCCGTCGCCGGGGGCGGAGATGAGGACGCGCCGGGCACCGTTCTCCAGATGCGCCAGGCACTTTTCCTTCGACGTGAAGATGCCCGTGCACTCCATGACGACATCGACATGGCCCCAGGGCAGTTCCGCGGGGTTCCTGACCGCCGTGACCTCCATGGGCCCGCGGCCCACGTCGATGGCGCTGCCCCTGACGGTGACGGTTGCCGGAAAGCGGCCGTGGACGCTGTCGTAGCGCAGGAGATGCGCGTTCGTCTCGACCGGCCCGAGATCGTTGATCGCCACGACCTCGATGTCCCTTCGGCCCGACTCCACGATGGCCCGCAGGACGTTGCGCCCGATGCGACCGAATCCGTTGATTGCGACTTTCACTGCCATGCGCCTGTCTCCCGCTGGGGTGAGCGATTTGCTACGGCAGACAACAGGTTTCGGCCCCGCCGTCAACCGCCGCCCGGCGGCGGCTCAGCGCCAGAAGGCGATGTAGTCGAGGAAAACGAAGAGCTTGCGCGCCAGGAACAGGCTGCCCCGGAGGTTGTTGCCGAGCAGGTCTCCGGCCAAGGCCACGGCAATGACGAGCGCAAGACCAAGCGCGATGCGATTCGTCATCCTCGGGATCTCCGGCCGGAACGGAGCGACCATATCCGACCTGGCCGCTAAGGCCAGCCGCCCTTGCCCGGCGCGACCATTCGGCTAGGGTTCGGCGACCAAGCAAGGGCAGGCAGGATGAGCGGACTACTGGCGCTTCTCGACGACGTGGCCGCGATCGCGAAGGTTGCCGCCGCCTCGGTGGACGACATCGCGGCAGCCTCGGTCAAGGCCGGGGCGAAGGCGGCGGGCGTGGTGATCGACGACACCGCCGTCACCCCGCGCTATATCCACGGGTTCGAGGCCAGCCGCGAACTGCCGATCATCTGGCGGATCGCCAAGGGATCGCTGTTCAACAAGCTCGTGATCCTTCTGCCGGCCGCGCTGGTCCTGTCGAACTTCGCGCCCTGGGCGATCGCGCCGCTGCTGCTGATCGGCGGCGCATACCTCTGCTTCGAGGGAGCCGAGAAGATCTGGCACTGGCTCCTGCCGCACACCGATCACGATGTCGACGAGGACTTCGACACGAAGGATCCCGCCCATCTCGAGGAAGAAAAGGCCCGAGGCGCGATCAAGACCGACTTCGTCCTGTCGGCCGAGATCATGACCATCGCGCTGGACGCGATCCCCAAGGACGCCCTGCTTGCCGAAGCGGCGACCCTGGCACTCGTGGGCATCGCGATCACCGCGCTCGTCTACGGCGCGGTGGCGCTGATCGTGAAGATGGACGACGTCGGCCTCCACCTCGCCCGCACAGGCCGCACCGGGTTCGGGCGGCGGTCCGGACGAGGACTGGTGCGGGCGATGCCGAAGCTGCTCGCGGGGCTTTCGTCGCTCGGCACCGCGGCGATGCTCTGGGTCGGCGGCGCGATCGTGATCAAGGAGCTGGCCGAGCTCGGCTGGGGCTGGATCGCCTCCCGGGTCGGAGAGGCCGCCGCCGCCGCGGCCGCTGCGCTGCCCGAGCGGCTGTCCCCTTCGGTCGAATGGCTGGTCGGGGCGCTGGCGGGGCTGGTCTTCGGCCTTGCGCTCGGGCTCGTCCTGATCCCGCTCGCGTCGCGTGTCGTCGGCCCGGTCCTTGCCGCGGCCACGGGCCGGCCGCGCCCGCACTGAGCCCCGGGTCTTCGCCCGTGTCCGGAACTTCACCCGTGTCCGGAGGGGCAGGGCTCTTCCGGCCGGTCACATCAGAGCAGCGATTCCGCCCGGGCCGCGACGTTCTCGGGGGTGATCCCGAGTTCGGTGTAGATGCGCTCCGCCGGGGCCGAGGCGCCGAAGCCCTCCATCCCGACGAAGGCGGCCTTGCCCTCGCGGCCGCGCTCGCCCAGAAGCCAGCGGTCCCAGGGCATCCGTGCCGCCGCCTCGACCGCGACGCGGACGGGACCGGCGGGAAGGACCTTGCGCCGGTAGGCCTCGGGCTGGGCGGCGAAAAGCTCCATGCAGGGAACCGAGACGACGCGCGTTCCGACGCCTCTGTCCTGCAGGAGCGCGCGCGCCTTGAGAGCGATCTCGACCTCCGAGCCCGAGGCCATGAGGATCGCCCGGCGCGGCCCGGTCGCCTCGGCAAGCACATAGGCGCCGAAGGCCGTGAGATTCCTCGGCGCGGCCGCGGTGCGGACCGGCGCGAGGTTCTGGCGGCTGAGGGCCAGGACCGACGGGGTCGTGGCTGACGACAGGGCGAGTTCCCAGGCTTCGGCAGTCTCGACCACGTCGGCGGGACGGAAGGTCCAGGTGTTCGGTGTCGCGCGGCAGATGGCGAGATGCTCGACCGGCTGATGGGTCGGGCCGTCCTCGCCGAGGCCGATCGAATCATGGGTCATGACATAGACGACCGGAACGCCCATGAGCGCGGAAAGCCGCATCGCGCCGCGGGCGTAGTCGGTGAAGCACAGGAAGGTGCCGCCATAGGGGCGCACACCGCCGTGGAGCGCGAGGCCGTTCATTGCCGCGGCCATCCCGTGTTCGCGGATCCCGTAATGGATGTAGCGGCCCTTGCGGTTCGCGGGGTCGAAGGTGCCGAGCGCGGCGGTCCTCGTGTTGTTGGACCCCGTCAGGTCGGCCGAGCCGCCGACGGTTTCGGGGATCGCCGCGTTGACGGCTTCGAGCACGATTTCGGAGGCCTTGCGCGTCGCGACCTTCTGGGGATTGGCCACCTGCGCGGCCTTCACGGCCTTGATCGCCTGGCCGAGCCTCTTCGAGATGCCGAGCGACATCTGCCGTTCGAACTCGGCGCGCCTTGCGGGCGAGAGCGCGTCGAGCCGCGCCTGCCAGTCCTTGCGCGCAGCGGCGCCACGGGCTCCGGTCGCGCGCCAGTCGCTCATCACGTCGTCGGGGATCACGAAGGGGGCATGGGGCCAGCCGTAGATCTCGCGGACCTTGGCGACCTCGTCGGACCCGAGGGGCGAGCCGTGGGCATCCTTGCTGTCCTGCTTCTTCGGACTGCCGTAACCGATGTGGGTCTTGCAGTCGATCATCACCGGGCGGTCCGAGGACTTCGCCTCGGTCAGCGCGCGGTCGATGTCGTCGGGGTCGTGGCCGTCGCAGTGAAGGACCGTCCAGCCCGCCGCCTCGAACCGCCGGCGCTGGTCGGTGATGTCCGAGAGCGAGACCTTGCCGTCGATCGAGATCGAGTTGTTGTCCCACAGAACGATGAGATTCCTGAGTTTCTGCATCCCGGCGAGGCCGATCGCCTCGTGGCTGATGCCTTCCATCAGGCAGCCGTCGCCGGCGATCACCCAGGTGCGATGGTCGACGATCTTCGCGCCCCAGCGGGCCCGCATCGACTCTTCGGCGATGGCGAAGCCGACCGCGGTGGCGATGCCCTGGCCGAGGGGTCCGGTCGTCGTCTCGATGCCGGTCGCGTGGCCGTATTCGGGGTGTCCCGCGGTGATCGACCCCCACTTGCGGAAGCTCTTCACCTGGTCGAGCGTCATGTCGCCGTAGCCGGTCAGGTGGAGAAGCGCGTAAAGCAGCATCGAGCCGTGGCCGGCCGAAAGGATGAAGCGGTCGCGGTCGGGCCAGCGGGGGGCGGCCGCATCGAACTTCAGATACTTCGAAAAGAGGACCGTGGCAACGTCGGCCATGCCCATCGGCATGCCGGGGTGGCCGGAATTCGCCGCCTGAACCGCATCAATGGCAAGCATCCTGACAGCCGCGGCCTTCCGCCAGTGCGCGGGATGCCTGTCTCGGAGAGTGGCGATGTCCACGGGTCTGCTCCTCTGGCAATGCGCTCAACGCGGGTCGCGCGCTTGATAGCAGTCCCGGACCGAAGATCAAGCGCGGGCGGCCGCCTGCCGGTGTCGGATGCGGCGGAAGGGGGAAGAAAAGGCCCCCGGTCATGGGCTAGTATTGGAAACAGTGCCGGACGGCGCGATTCGGGCCTCGGCCGTGCATCGGCGGGCAGCGGGAACGCGGGCAGGCGGCAGGTACCGGCGGAAGGGGTTCGCTTGGACGAGATCAAGGACTACGAACGGCGGATCGCCGCGGCATTCGACCGCATCGTGGCGCAGATGGCTGCGTTCGCAGCCGCGCCCGGACTGCCCGGCTCCGGCAGGTCCGGCGGCCCTGCCGGCGACACGGGCGGCGATGCGGGGACGGGCCTTGGCGGCGCTGCGGGCGAGATCGCGGCTCTGCGCGACGCGCTCGAGGCCGAACGGACCGCCAATGCCCAGCTTACCGAACGGGTCCGCGCGATCCGCGAGAAGCAGGAGACGGTCGTGGCATCGCTGGAACGGACGGTGGCACGGCTGTCCCAGCAGCTCGATGCGCAGGGCAGGGAACTCGCCCGCCTGAAGCGGGCGAACGCCGGCCTGACCGAAACCAGCCGGGCGCTTGCGGCCGCCGCCGAGGCAGGACCTCCCGACGCCGGGTCGGTGAATCGTGCCCTTGCGGCCGAGCTCGAGGCGCTCAGGGCCGCGCGGGCGGCCGAGATCGCCGAGATGGACGAGATCCTGTCCGAGTTGAAACCCCTGATCGGAGAAGTCGCCTGATGCCCGAAGTACGTATCGTTGTCGGCGGGCGCGAGTTCGATGTCGCCTGCCAGGAGGGCGAGGAGCATTTCCTCACGGCGGCCGCCGACATGCTGAATGCCGAGGCCATGACACTGATCGGCCAGATGGGACGGATGCCCGAGGTGCGGATGCTGCTGATGGCCGGCCTCATGCTTGCCGACAGGTCGGCAGGGCTCGAGGACCAGCTTCGCATCGCCGAGGAACGCGCGATCATGGCCGAGAATGCGCTCGACCGCGCGCGCGCCTCGCAGAACCGGGTCGAGGTTCCGGTCCTGCCACGCGCGGTGATCCAGGCCTATGCCGAGATCGCCGAGCGGGCCGAGGCGATCGCGGCCGATGCCGAGAGGCGGGCGGCGGGGTGATCCTGGGCGGCCGGACCGCCGCGGGCTTGCCCGCGCTGGCGGAACGCGAGCCGATCATGGCGCGCTGAAACTGCGCGCGGTGTCGAGTCGCAGGTCGCCTGCATCGGCTCCGGGGCCACGAGGGCGCCCCGGTGGCGCCCCGGTGGCGCCCGGTCGCGGCAGGGATCTGGACGCCGCTCCCGTCGGACTGCCGGGCGGAGTGGCCGCTCAGGCGTTCGCCTGACGGATCTTTTCGGCCGCGGCCTTGTCGTAGGCGACGCCCTTGGCGTCGAAGAGCTGGTCCAGTTCGCCCGACAGTGTCATCTCGGTGACGATGTCGCAGCCGCCGACGAATTCGCCCTTCACATAGAGCTGCGGGATCGTCGGCCAGTCCGAGAAGTCCTTGATCCCCTGCCGGATGTCCGGGTCGGCGAGGACGTTGACGTCCACGAAATCCACGCCCATGTAGTTGAGAACGCCCGCGAGGCGGCTCGAGAAACCGCACTGGGGCATCATCTTGGTCCCCTTCATGTAAAGCACGACATCGTTCGTGGTGACGGTGTCGCGGATGGTGTCGATGGCGCTCATGGCCGTTACTCCGGTGCTTTCGTGGTGAGGGCGAGCGCGTGCAGTTCGCCCTGCGCCCCGTCCATCTTGCCCTTCAGGCTTGCATAGACCGCGCGCTGCTGCTGGACGCGGTTCATGCCCTTGAAACTTTCGTCGATGACCTCGGCCGCCCAGTGGTTTCCGTCGCCGGCAAGGTCGGTGATCGTGATCCGCGCGTTCGGAAAGGATGCCCGGATCAGGGCTTCGATGTCCTTGCCTTCGATCGGCATGGGCGCCTCCTTGGTACGGGTCCGAATCTAAGGGGCGCCGCGGGGGGCCGCAAGACCCGAAGGCCGCGCCGCGCTTTGACATTTGCCGCCGCCCGTTCGACACAGGCAAGCGCAGGGCAAGGGAGTCGGGCCGATGAAGGCGAAGGTGACGTGGATCAACGGGCGGGCGTTTCTGGGCGAATCCGGGTCGGGCCATTCGGTCGTGATGGACGGCGCCGTCGAGGCCGGCGGGCGCAACATCGGCGTGCGCCCGATGGAGATGCTGCTTCTGGGACTCGGCGGATGCACCGCTTTCGATGTGGTGCTGATCCTTCAGCGCGGGCGGCAGGATGTGCGGGGATGCGAGATCGAGCTCGACAGCGAACGCGCCGCCGAGGATCCGAAGGTCTTCACCAGGGTCAGGATGTCCTTCACGGTCCGGGGGCGGAACCTCGATCCCGCGAAGGTCGAGCGCGCCATCGCCCTCAGTCACGAGAAATACTGCTCGGCCTCGGCCATGTTCGGGAAGACCGCGACGATCGAGCAGGAGTGGAGGATCGTCGAGGACTGAGCCGGCGTCAGCAGAGCGCGCGTTCGAAGGCCGTCCGGTAGAGGGCGTCGAGGTCCGCGAAAGAGGCCGCCGAGGCGCCGAGCCGCACGCTGTCTCCGCCGAAACGTCCCACGGGAGTGACGGGGACGCCCGCCGCCCTGCCGGCCGCGACCAGCGCCGCCGCATCTTCGGGTGTCGCCGCGATCAGGTAGCGGGCCTGATCCTCGCCGAAGAGCGAGGCGACGTCGCCCGCGTCGAGCGTGACGCCCATCCCGGCCCCCGCGGCCATCTCGAAGGCCGCAAGCGCGAGGCCCCCGTCCGAGAGGTCGGCCGCAGCGGCGACGTGCCCGCGCTGGGCCAGAAGGAAGTCTCCGTTCCGCCGCTCGGCCGCCAGATCGACGGGCGGCGGCGGACCTTCCTCGCGCCCGAAGGCTTCGGCGAGGAGCGCCGACTGGCCAAGATGGCCCCTGGTCTCGCCGATCAGGACGGCCACGTCGCCGGGGCGCGGCCGGGCCGCGATGCGGTCGCCGGCGTTCCCGATCAGTCCGACGCCGCCGATCGTTGGCGTGGGCAGGATCGCGCGGCCGTCGGTTTCGTTGTAGAGGCTGACATTGCCCGACACGATCGGGAAGTCGAGGGCGCGGCAGGCCTCGCCGATACCGGTGATGGCGCCCACGAGCTGGCCCATGATCTCGGGTTTCTCGGGGTTTCCGAAGTTGAGGTTGTCGGTCGCGGCGAGGGGACGGGCACCGACGGCCACGAGGTTCCGCCAGGCCTCGGCCACCGCCTGGCGGCCCCCCTGAACGGGGTCGGCAGCGACGTAGCGGGGGGTGACATCCGCAGTGAAGGCGAGCGCCTGCGTGGTGCCGTGGACCCGGACGATTCCGGCACCGGAGCCGGGGGCGCGGAGGGTGTCGGCCCCGACCTGGGCGTCGTACTGTTCCCAGACCCATGACTTTCGCGCGTAGTTCGGCGAGCCGATGAGCGTCTTGAGCGCGTCGATCGGGTCGATGGCCGGGATCGGGCCGACCGGGGCAGGGGCCGGGGACGGCACCCAGGGACGGTCGTATTCCGGGGCGCTCGATGCGAGTTTCGACAGCGGCAGGTCGGCCTTGACCGAATTGCCGAGGAGGATGAGGAACCGGTCCTCGGGGATCGTCTCGCCGATCACCGCGAAATCGAGGTCCCACTTGTCGAAGATCGCCTTCGCCTCGGCCTCCTTCTCGGGCCTCAGGACCATCAGCATCCGCTCCTGGCTTTCTGACAGCATCATCTCGTAGGCGGTCATCGCGGTTTCGCGCTGCGGCACGCGGTCAAGGTCGAGCCGGATGCCGAGGCCGCCCTTGTCGCCCATCTCGACGGCCGAGCAGGTGAGCCCCGCCGCGCCCATGTCCTGGATCGAGATGACGGCACCCGAGGCCATGAGTTCGAGACAGGCTTCGAGCAGGCGCTTTTCCGTGAAGGGGTCGCCCACCTGGACGGTGGGGCGCTTTTCCTCGATCCTGTCGTCGAATTCGGCCGACGCCATGGTCGCGCCGCCGACGCCGTCGCGCCCGGTCTTGGCGCCGAGATAGACGACCGGCATGCCGACGCCGGAGGCCCTGGAATAGAAGATCGCGTCGGCGCGCGCGATGCCGGCGGCGAAGGCGTTGACGAGGCAGTTGCCGTTGTAGCTGCGGTGGAAGCGCACTTCGCCGCCGACCGTGGGCACCCCGAAGGCGTTGCCATAGCCCCCGACGCCCTCGACGACGCCCTTCACCAGCGCCTTCGTGCGCGGGTGCGCGGGGTCGCCGAAGCTGAGCGCGTTCATCGCCGCGACCGGACGCGCGCCCATGGTGAAGACGTCGCGCAGGATGCCGCCGACGCCCGTCGCCGCGCCCTGGTAGGGCTCGATATAGGAGGGGTGGTTGTGGCTCTCCATCTTGAAGATCACGGCCAGTTTCTTGCCATCCGGGCCGTCGCCGATATCGACGACGCCGGCGTTCTCGCCGGGGCCGCAGATGACCTGCGGGCCGGTCGTGGGCAACGTCCTGAGCCATTTCTTCGACGACTTGTAGGAGCAGTGCTCGTTCCACATCGCCGAGAAGATGCCGAGTTCGGTGAAGGTCGGCTCGCGCCCGATGATGTCGAGGATGCGGTCGTATTCGTCGGGCCTGAGGCCATGGGCCGCGACGAGTTCGGGCGTGATCTTCGGTTCCTGCATGCCGTTCCCCTGCGGGCTGATGCGCCTGTCGCGGCCTTCCATAGGGCAAGGCGGCACGGGGCGGAAGTCCGGCGCGCCGGGGAAGGCGTGCTGTGCGCCCGCCTGCCTGCCGGCGCAAAAAAAGGCCGAGACTGAGCTCGGCCAAAGTCCAACAGGGAGGTAGAAGGCATCAGGACTTGCGTCGACTGCTGCCTTCACGATCCGATCTATGAACAAGCTGCCCGTTGTTCAATCTGAATCATGCCGCATGTGCAACATAGCCGCCATGCGTTGCGCTCATGCCGCAGTTCAACGTCAAGTTGCATTTTCGGGCGCCTGTCGCTTGCGGTAGGCCATGATCTCCTCCGTCACGAAATCGCGGAACGCGGCAACGCGCTTCGACTGGCGCAGTTCCTCGGGATAGGCGAGGAAGACGGGGACCTCGGCCGATTCGATGTCCGGCAGGACCCGGACAAGATCCGGGAAGTCGTCGGTCAGGTAATCCGGCAGGACTCCGATCCCGAGATTGGACAGGACCCCCTGGAGGACGCCGAAGTAGTTGTTGACGGTGAGGGTCGAGGACACGTCGTAGGACAGAAGGCTCTGGACGAGCATGGCGCCCGCCGCGACCTGGGGCGTCGCCGGGTTCTGGCAGATCAGGCGGTGTCCCGAGATGTCGGGCAACCGGACCGGGGTGCCGCGCGCCGCCAGGTAGGACGGGCTGGCATAAAGCCGCATGCGGATGTTCATGAGCCGGCGGCGGATCAGGTCGGCCTGGCTCGGCTCCTTCATGCGGATGGCGACATCCGCCTCGCGCATCGGCAGGTCGAGCACCCTCTCCTCGAGCATCAGGTCGATCTTCAGATCGGGATACTTCTCGTAGAGCTTGGACAGCCGCGGCGCCAGCCAGAGCGTCCCGAACCCGGTGGTGGTGGTCACGCGAAGCTCGCCGAACACCTCTTCCTCGCTGTCCCGGATCCGCGCCGAGGCTGCGTCGAGCCGCTTCATCATCGCGCTGGTTGCGTCGAACAGCAGTTCGCCCTGCTCGGTAAGGATCAGCCCGCGTGCATGCCGGTGGAAGAGCGTGGTGTTCAGGATTTCCTCGAGCGCCCGGATCTGCCGCGACACGGCCGACTGCGACAGACGAAGCACATCGCCCGCGTGGGTGAGGCTGCCCGCATCCGCCACGGCGTGGAAGATCCTGAGTTTGTCCCAGTCCATGTTGTTCATGTCACTTGTCCGTAGGGCCTGCACTGCGTCAGTTACATAGGAGCCATGCGTGAAGCAAATAAGTTGGCGTGAGGAAATTGGTTCCGGGCCTCGCGGCGCGGTGATTGCGGCATGTCCTGCGCGCATCCGCCGCGTATCCGCGTTCGGGGGGGCCGGGTCCGCGCACCCGCATGCGGGCGGTGGATTTCCCGCGTCCGGCGCCGTATGACCCCGGAGTGGCGGCAGGTGCGGCGGTCCGGGGGCGGACGCTCGGGAGGGATTGCAGACATGGCGGTTGGCGTATTCGACTCGGGGCTGGGCGGACTGACGGTCCTCGACGCCATTCAGAAGCGGCTTCCGCATGTGCCCTTCGTCTATCTCGGGGACAACGCCCACGCGCCCTATGGCGTGCGCGACGCCGGGGACATCTTCCGCCTGACCTGCGAGGGCGTCGAACGGCTGTGGCAGGAAGGGTGCGATCTGGTCGTGCTTGCCTGCAACACCGCTTCGGCCGTGGCCCTGAAACGGATGCAGGAGACCTGGGTGCCCGAGGACAAGCGCGTTCTCGGCGTCTTCGTCCCCCTCATCGAGGCCCTGACCGAACGGCACTGGGGCGACAACAGCCCGCCGCGCGAGGTTGCGGTGAAGCATGTCGCACTGTTCGCCACGCCGGCAACCGTCGCCTCGCGCGCCTTCCAGCGCGAACTGGCCTTCCGGGCGATCGGCGTGGATGTCGAGGCGCAGCCCTGCGCGGGCGTGGTGGACGCCATCGAGCTCGGCGACGAGATTCTGGCCGAGGCGCTGGTGCGGTCGCATGTCGAGAGTCTGAAGCGCCGGATGCCGCGTCCGGAAGCCGCAATCCTCGGCAGCACGCACTATCCCCTGGTCGAGGCGGCCTTCCGCGCCGCCCTCGGGCCGGAGGTGCGGGTGCTCTCGCAGCCCGGACTCGTCGCGGAAAGCCTGTCGGACTATCTCGACCGGCGCCCCGGGATGCTCGGGCCGGGCAGGACGGCGCGGCTCCTCACCACCGGCGATCCGGTCAACGTGTCGTCCAAGGCCACCCAGTTCCTGCGCCGGCGGATCCGCTTCGAGGCGGCCTGACCGCCACCCCCCGGGCGTCAGACCCATGTCCGCCAGGCGTAGACCAGGGTCACGAGCGTGCCGATGACGATGATCGCGCAGCGGACCGCCTGGGGCGGCAGGACGGAAATGAGCCGCCCTCCGGCATATCCGCCGGCCACCGCCCCGGTGAGCATCACCAGCGTCTCGGGCCAGGAGACGAGCCCGCGCAGAACGAAGACGGTCACGGCGGTGAGGTTCGCCACCGTCGAGCACAGGTTCTTGAGCGCGTTCGCGGCGCGGATGTCCTCGCGCCCCGTGATCGCGAGGACCGCCATGAGCATGACGCCGAGGCCGGCCCCGAAATACCCGCCATAGACCGTCGCAGGGAAGACCAGGGCCGCGCGCAGGCCGGGCGCGCCCGAGGCAAGCCCGCTGACGGCCGACTGGATGCGCCTGCCGAAGGCGAAGATCAGCGTCGCAAAGCCGATCAGAGCCGGCACCATGAGCGCGAAGGCCCGCTCCGAGGTGATCATCAGCAGCACCGCTCCGGCCGCTCCGCCGACGAGCGACGACAGAAGCACGCCGGCCAGCATGCGGCCCGCCGGGGGCAGGCGCGTCCGGTCCGCCACGGCCGCGACGAGGGCGCCCGGCAGCACGGCAAGCGCGTTCGACGCATTCGCGACGATGGGCGTGAGCCCTGCCGCCATCATCGCCGGAAACGTGACGAGCGTGGCACCGCCCGCGATGGCGTTCGCGGTGCCTCCGACCAGTCCGGCCCCGAAGAGCATCGCCGCGACAGCCATTTCCATGTCCGCAGTCTCCCGGTTTTCCCGACAAGCGATAGGCGGGATGGCGGCAGAGCGGAAGGGCGGAAGGGCGCATCCGCGGTCCGGGAATCGCTTTCCGGCGGCGCTTCGGCTATCCGTCGGGGGCCAAGCCGGGACCTCGCCGCATGCGCCTCTTCGTCGCCATCACCCCGCCGGACCGGGTGCTTGACCGCATCGAGGCGCTCCAGTCCGGGATCCCCTGCGGCCAGGTCATCCCGCGCGACAACCTGCACCTGACCCTCGCCTTCGCCGGCGAGGTGGACCCGCGCGATGCGGAGGCGCTTCACGATGCTCTCTCGGATGTGTCCTGCGCCCCGGTGGCCGTCGTCCTGAGGGGACTCGCCGCGATCGGGCAGCCTGCGCCGCACCTGCTCTGGACGAATGCCGAAGGAGGGGCCGGCCTCGCCCGGCTCCACCGTTCGGTCCGCGGCGCGCTGCACGTGGCCGGCATCGCCGCCGACCGGCAAAGGTTTCGCCCCCACGTCACGCTCGCGCGGTTCCGGGCAGGGCTTGCCCCGGGCGAGATCGACCGTCTGGCCGGTTTCCTTTCCGCCTGGGGCGGGGTCACGATTGCAGACTTCATCGCCGCCGACGTCGCGCTCTTCCGGTCGCACCTCGGCCGTCATGGAGCCCGCCACGAGCGGCTCGAGCGCTATGCGCTGGGACCGGGCTGAAACCGACGGAGGCCATGGCGCGGGGCCGGAGTGGCGGGGCGCGACGCGCGCGGGATCCCTTCGGTCCCCGTGCCGCACACAACTCCGCCAGCGCCATTGCCCGCAGGGCCCGCTTGCCCTAAGACCGCGGCGAAGCCCTGTCTGGACCTGAGAGCCATGATCCGTTCCGTCGCCATACTCGGTGCCTCGGGTTACACGGGGGCCGAGCTCGTCCGCCTCATTGCAACCCATCCCGGCCTGCGCATCGCCGCGCTGACGGGCGACCGCAAGTCCGGAATGACGATGGCGGAGGTGTTTCCGTTCCTCGCGCATCTCGACCTGCCCGTCCTTTCGAGGATCGAGGACACGGACATGGCGGCGGTCGATCTGTGCTTCTGCGCGCTTCCCCACGCCACCTCGCAGGAGGTCATCCGCGACCTGCCGCGCGAGATCAAGGTCGTGGACCTGTCGGCGGACTTCCGGCTGCGCGACCCGGCCGCCTACGAGAAATGGTATGGCAAGCCCCATGCCGCGCCCGGGCTCCAGAAAGAAGCGGTCTATGGCCTCACCGAGTTCTACCGCGACGAAATCCGCCGGGGCCGCCTGGTCGCCGGAACGGGCTGCAACGCCGCCGCCGGCCAGTATGCGATCCGGCCGCTGATCCCGGCCGGCGTGATCGACCTCGACGACATCGTGATCGATCTCAAGGCCGGGGTGTCGGGCGCGGGGCGAAGCCTGAAGGAGAGCCTCCTCCATGCCGAGCTGTCCGGGGGGACGCACGCCTACTCCGCCGGGGGCACGCATCGCCATCTGGGCGAGTTCGACCAGGAATTCTCGAAACTCGCCGGCCGGCCGGTGACGATCCAGTTCACGCCGCACCTGCTGCCGATGAACCGGGGCATCCTCGCCACCGCCTACGTGCGGGGGTCGGCCGAGGCCGTGCACGAGACCCTCGCGCGGGCCTACCGGGACGAGCCGTTCCTGCACGTCCTGCCGTTCGGCCGGCTTCCCTCGACCCGCTCGGTCGCGGGCTCGAACTTCGTGCATGTCGGCGTGATCGGCGACCGCATCGCCGGCCGCGCGGTCGTCGGTGTCGCGCTCGACAACCTGACCAAGGGGTCGGCCGGTCAGGCGATCCAGAACGCCAACCTGATGCTCGGGCTCGACGAGACGGCGGGGCTGATGCTCGCCCCGGTCTTTCCGTGAGGCCAGAGCGATGAAGGGATTGAAGAAGCGCCGCCGCATCCAGGTTCTTGCCGTTCTCGCGGCGGCGGTCGCGGTATCGACGGCGCTGATCGGCTACGGGATGCGGGACGGCATCAACCTCTTCCGCTCGCCCAGCCAGGTCCTCGCCGCGCCGCCGTCCGAGGCCGAGACGTTCCGCATCGGCGGTCTTGTCGAGGCCGGAACGCTGGTGCGGGGCCAGGGAAGCACCATCAGGTTCAGCGTCACCGACGGCGCCGCGAGCGTTCCCGTCACCTATGTCGGCATCCTGCCGGACCTGTTCAAGGAAGGACAGGGGACCGTCGCCACCGGGCGGCTGGTGAACGGCACCTTCGAGGCGACCGAGATCCTCGCCAAGCACGACGAACGCTACATGCCGAGGGAAGTGATCGACGCGCTCAAGCAACAGGGCACCTATGTCGATCCGAACGCAGCGGGCGCAGCCCCCGCGACGAATTAACGCTTCGCGCCAAACCTTCTGCCGCCCGGAAGCGGACAGGAGGCCCAGGCACAGATGCAGACCGTCGAACAGATCGCCGACGCCATCGTCGCCCGCGAGGGCGGATACGCGAACGATCCCGCCGATCCGGGCGGGCCGACGAACATGGGTATCACCCTCGCCACCCTGCGGCGGCTCGGACTCGACCTGACGAAGGACGGGCGCGTGACCGAGGCCGACCTGAGGCGGCTGACCCGCCGGCAGGTCGTGGACATCTACATCGAGAACTTCTTCCGGCGGCCCGGGATCGACCGCCTGCCGGAAGCGCTCCAGTCTTCGGTTTTCGACATGTACGTGAACTCCGGCGCGAATGCCGTGAAGATTCTCCAGCGGCTGCTGACCGACATGGGATTTTCGGTCACGGTGGACGGCGCGATCGGGCCCGAGACGGCCGCGGCCGCCGACCACGCCTACCGGGTCGCCCCCGGGCACCTTGCCGACGCCTATGCCATCGCAAGGCGCAACTATTACTATGCGCTCGCCGACCAGCGACCCGAAAGCCGCCGCTTCGCGCGGCGCCGCGACGGGGGCAAGGGCGGATGGATCGTCCGGGCGGAAAGCTTCATGTCGCCCCGTTACCGCCTGACCGACGCCGAGCACGCGCGGAGGGTCGCCGGATGGGCCTGATCGGAGCGATCTTCGGAAATCCCGCGGCGACGTCCTCGATCGGCAAGGCGGCCGCGGATGTGGCCGAGGTCTTCGTCCCGAATGCGACGAAGCGCATGCAGGGGTCCTACGACGCCTACACCTCGGCCGTGACCCAGTTCGGCGAGGAGTTCCGGCTGGCCCGGACCGGCACGTTCGACCGTTTCGTGGACGGGCTGAACCGCCTGCCGCGGCCGCTCCTGGCGTTCGGCACGTTCGGGCTGTTCGCCTACGCCATGGCGGACCCTGCCGGGTTCTCGGTCCGGATGCAGGGACTGAACTATGTGCCCGAGCCGCTCTGGTGGCTGCTCGCGGCGATCGTTGGCTTCTATTTCGGTGCGCGCGAGGCCTACTACTTCCGGTCGCGCGTCCCGCCTGTTCCGACGGGTCCGGTCGCGCTGGCCGGGGGCACCCGTCCCGACGATGCGGCGCCGCCCCCGTTCCCGGGCGCCGGGGCCGGCGAGGGGAACGCAGCGCTCGACGACTGGCGCAACTCGGCGGCCGGCCGCCAGCCATAGGCCGGATCGACGCCCGCTGCGGGCCGGGGCAGTTTCCGGCGCCAGGCCGGCGGGGACGTGCGTGGCGGTCGCGGCCGGCCGTCACATCTCTGCGCCCTCGGCGCGACATCCGCGCGCAGCCTTGCGAGCATGGTTGGCCTTGCCGGTCGAGCCCACTATGCTTGCCGGCATGATCGCAGAATACGGACATCTCGCACTCATCCTGGCCGCGTTCATCGCGGTCGTCCAGGCAACCCTGCCGCAGATCGGCGCCTCGACCGGGAACCGGACGTGGATGCAGATCGCGGGCCCCGCCGCGACGCTCCAGTTCGTGTTCGTCGCCCTGTCCTACGCCGCCCTGACGCGCGCCTTCGTCACCTCGGACTTCTCGCTCCAGCTGGTGGTCTCGAATTCGAACAGCCTGAAGCCGATGCTCTACAAGATCGCCGGCGTATGGGGAAACCACGAGGGCTCGCTGCTGCTCTGGGTCCTCATCCTCGCGGGCTTCGGCGCCACCTGCGCCTGGTTCGGGGGCAACCTGCCCGAGCGGCTGCGCGCGCGCGTGCTGGCCGTGCAGGCGACCGTGGGGGTGGCGTTCTACGGCTTCATCCTGCTGACGTCGAACCCGTTCCTGAGAACCTCCGCGCCTCCGTTCGACGGCCGCGATCTCAACCCCCTGCTGCAGGATCCCGGTCTCGCCTTGCATCCGCCGTTCCTCTACCTCGGCTATGTCGGCCTCTCGATGTCGTTCTCCTTCGCGGTCGCCGCCCTGCTCGAGGGGCGGGTCGATGCGGCCTGGGCACGCTGGGTGCGGCCGTGGACGCTTGCGGCCTGGCTGTTCCTGACGGTCGGGATCGCGCTCGGCTCGTGGTGGGCCTATTACGAACTCGGCTGGGGCGGCTTCTGGTTCTGGGATCCGGTCGAGAATTCCTCGTTCATGCCATGGCTTTTCGCGACGGCGCTGCTGCATTCGGCAATCGTCGTCGAGAAGCGCGAGGCGCTGAAGAGCTGGACGATCCTTCTTGCGATCATCGCCTTCGGCTTCTCGCTTTTGGGGACGTTCATCGTCCGGTCGGGCATACTGACATCGGTGCATGCCTTCGCGAACAATGCCGAACGGGGGATGTACATCCTCGCGATCCTCGCCGTGTTCGTGGGCGGCGCCCTCGCCCTGTTCGCCTTCCGCGCCCGTGCGATGGAGACGAAGGGCGTCTTCGGCTTCGTCAGCCGGGAAACGGCGCTGGTGACGAACAACGTCCTTCTGGCGGTTGCGGGCTTTGTGGTCTTCGTCGGCACGCTCTGGCCCCTCGCGGCCGAAATGTTCCTGGGGCGCAAGCTGTCCGTCGGCCCGCCCTTCTTCGACGCCGCCTTCACGCCCTTCATGGTGGCGCTCGCCGTCCTGCTGCCGATCGGCACCGTCATCCCCTGGAAACGCGGCTCGGTCGGACGCGGAATGCTTCCGCTGTCGGGAGCGCTCGCCTTCGCGCTGGCGCTCGGCGCGCTCGTCTACGCGGTGCAGACCGGGCGGTCGGCGCTTGCGCCGGTCGGCGTGGCGCTCGGCGGATGGCTGATCGCGGGTGCCGCGACCGACCTCTGGATCCGCGCCGGTCGGGAGCCGGGGCGCCTTCTCCGGCTGCCCCGGGCCGACTGGGGACGCGCCACCGCGCATGGCGGGCTCGGCATTTCCTTCGTCGGAATCGCCCTGATGCTCGCCTGGACGGTCGAGGACATCCGTTCCGCGCAGGTCGGGGAAAGCTACGATCTCGGCGCCTACACCTTCACGCTGGAGAAGGTCGAGGAGAAGGTCAGGGGGCCGAACTTCCTGTCCACGATCGCAACGATCGCCGTCACCTCCGACGGCCAGCCCGTCGCCACGCTCCGCCCCGAGAAGCGCTTCTACCCTGTCGCGGGCATGCCGACTTCCGAGGCGGCGATCGTGAACGGCGTGTTCCGCGACCTCTATGTCGTGATCGGCGACCGGCAGGCTGCGGGCGGCTGGGCGGTCCGGACCTATGTGAAGCCCTTCGCCAACTGGGTCTGGGCCGGGGCGATCCTGATGGCGCTCGGCGGCATCGTCAGCCTGACCGACCGCCGCTACCGCGTCGCCGCCGGAGCCCGCCGCGCCCCGGCCGCGCGAGTCCAGCCGGCGGAATGACCCGGATGCGCCGCCTTGCCCTTCTGGTCGTGCTCGCCTTCGCGGCCCTGCCCGCTGCCGCCGTGCTGCCCGATGAGGTGCTGCCCGATCCGGCGCTCGAGGCGCGGGCGCGCGCAATCACCCAGACGCTGCGCTGCCCGGTCTGCCAGGGCGAGAACATCGACGAATCGAACGCCCCCGTCGCGCGGGATCTCCGGCTCCTGGTGCGGGAACGGCTGGTTGCTGGCGACAGCGACAAGCAGGTGCTGAAATACGTGACCGACCGGTTCGGGGAATTCGTCCTCTTCGACCCGCCGAAGTCCGGCGCGAACCTGATCCTCTGGTGGGCCGGGCCGGCGATGCTGCTCGTCGGGGCGGGAATTGCGGCAGCGGCGCTGAGACGTCGTGGCGGGGAGGCCCCGCCCGCGCCGCTGTCGGCCGAAGAGGATGCGCGGCTGCGGCAGATCCTCGGGGACTGACCCTGGCGGACGGCGCGATCTGCGCCCTGTCCGACGCGGGCAATCCATGACTGCCCGGTTCCCGTCATCGCGGCATTCCCCGGCAAGCGCCCCGCGTCTGACGGGCGAGTGAGGGGGGGAAGCGGGGGCGCCGGGGAGGGATCCGCGGGTGCCCCTTCTCCGCGCAAAGGCTTGACGCGGCGCTGTCCCCCGACTGACAGTCGGCACAGGACGGGCGCGAGGCCGACGGCGCCGGACCGCCTCGTCAGGCCCGCACGACAGCCAGCCCAACGCCGCGCCAGGGGAGGAACCGCCATGCGAACGTTCACCGTCTTGGGCCCGTCCCAATCGGGCAAGACAGAACTGGTCCGCCGACTTGCGGGGCTCGAGGGCGGTCACCCCCGGTCCGAGACGGCGGGGCACCTCACGCTGACCCGGTTCGCCTTCATGGACGAAGCCTGGACCGCCATAGACCTTGCGGGCGGGCCCGAATTCGCGCGCATGGCCGGGGCGGCGCTGCTTGCCTCGGATGCCGCGGTCCTCTGCGTTCCGCCGGACCCGGACGAAGCCGTCCTCGCGGCGCCCTATCTGCGCGCCGTCGAGGACTCGCAGACACCCACCTTCCTCTTCATCAACAGGATGGACGAACCCAAGGGCCGCGTGCGCGACATCGTCGCCGCGCTTCAGTCCTATGCGAGCCACGCGATCGTCCTGCGCCAGATCCCGATCCGCGAGGGCGGGCAGGTCGTGGGCGCCGTCGATCTGATCTCGGAACGCGCATGGCGATACCGCGACGGCCAGACCTCGACCCTGGTCGAGATGCCAGCGGACACGGTGGAACGCGAGCACGAGGCCCGGGCGGAACTCCTCGAGCACATGTCGGACTTCGACGACAAGCTGCTCGAGGAACTGATCGAGGACCGGACGCCCGCCTCGGCTGCGCTCTTCGCCATCGCGCGGCGCGAGACCGAGAACGCGGTGCTGATCCCGGCGTTCCTGGGGTCGGCCTCGCACGCGAACGGATGCCTCAGGCTGATGAAGGCGCTCCGCCACGAGGCGCCACATGTCGGCGTGCTGAAGAAGCGCCTTGGCCAGGACAAGGCGCTGGCGGTCGGCTTTCATGCCCAGATACGCAAGCACCTCGGCAAGTGCGTGTTCCTGCGTGCGCTTGCGGACGGCGTCTCGGTGGGCGCGCAGGTCGGCGGGGCAAGCCTTGGCGGTCTGGTCGAGGTGGGGGGCAAGCCCGGGGTCGAGAAACTGTCGGCCGGCGAGGTGGCCGTCTCGGTGAAGTCGGACCAGCTCGGGGCGGGCAGGCTCTTCACCGCGGGCGGCGCGGCGGAAGCACCGGCCTGGTCGCGGGGCTTCCCGCCCGCCCTGACGCGTATCGTGACGCCTGTGAACGACCGCGACGAGGTCCGCCTGTCGGCCGCGCTCGCCCGCATGGTCGAGGCAGATCCGATGCTGACGCTTTCGCAGGACGAAGAGACGGGTCACGCCGTGCTCGGTCTCCAGGGGCCGATGCATCTCCGGCAGGTCCTGCACGCCTTCTCCGAGGACTTCGGGGTCGAGGTCGACACGCAGCTTCCTGCGCCGCGCTATCTCGAAACCATCTCGGCGGCGGTGGACGAGCAGTACCGGCACCGCAAGCAGTCGGGGGGGGCCGGCCAGTTCGCGGACGTCGCCGTGACGATCCGGCCGCGCGCGCGCGGAACCGGCTTCGCCTTCGACGAGGTGGTGAAGGGTGGGGCGGTGCCGCGGAACTACATCCCGTCCGTGGAAGAGGGCGCGCGCGAGGCGCTGCAGCGCGGTCCGCTGGGCTTCCCGGTCACCGACCTGTCGGTCACACTCACCGATGGCAAGCACCACGCGGTCGACTCCTCGGACTTCGCCTTCCGGACGGCGGGACGCATGGCCCTGCGCGAGGGGCTGGCCAAGGCGGGCCCCGTGCTGCTCCAGCCTGTCCTGAGGGTGGCGATCCATGTCCCGTCGGTGTTCTCGGGGGCGATGGTCTCGCTCGTCTCTACCCTGTCGGGGCAGGTGCTCGGCTTCGACCGCGACCCCGACCACCGCGGCTGGGACGTCTTCCGCGCGCTCCTGCCGGCAGCCTGCATCGACGATCTGGTGATGGCGCTCGGCTCGGCGACGCAGGGGTCGGCCTGGCACGAGACGGAGTTCGACCATTACGAGGAGATCTACGGCCGCGATGCCGAGCGGATCAGCAGGGACCGGCAGGCGCGCAATCCGGCGCACGCGCACGCCTGAACCGGGCACGGCGGAACGTGTCCCCTTTGCGGGACACGCGGCCCTGCCTGGCACATCGATGCCGTCGGGGGCGGTCACATCGGCAGGGCCGGTCGGTCCGCACCTCGGAACTTTGCCCGCCTCTTCATGCTGCAGCACCCGCGACAAGGCCGGAGGGCCGGAACGCTTCGCGGATCAACTCGGCGAGGCCATCGACTGCGGGTGACGACCCGCGAAGGCTCGTGCGCAGAACAACACATGCGGAGTCGACCACCGGAAAGCCGTCTGCCGCCGTCAGTTCCCGGCAGTCCGGCGGCACCGTGCTGCGCGAAAGCGCCACGACGGCCAGGCCCGAGCGCAGCGCGCTCCAAAACCCGCCGACCGTGTCGCATTCAAAGGCGATCCGATAGTCGATCCCCATTCGTTCAAGCGAGGTCAGCATATAGGTGCTGCACCAGTCGGACCGGAAATAAGCAGCTATCGGCAGCGGACGCTGCAGGTGCAGGCCATGCGCGCGCGACGTCACCCAGACGGTCGGCTCGACCCCCAGAACCTCGCCGGCGGTGACCGGCGGCGTGGCGAATACCACCGCGAGGTCCAATTCGCCCGCCTCCGGCGCCGCAATCTGCGGCAGCAATAGTCGCACCGGACACTGACTTCGACCTCCGGCTGGCGCTCTGCAAAGGACGCAAGGATGCGCGGCAGGATGGTTTCGCAATACTCCTGCGGACTGCCGATGCGCACCGGGTCCGAAAGCGGCATGACGCGCAGCGCTGTCGCCGCCGCGTCGAGCAGCCCCACGACCCGCCGCGCGTACGGAAGCATGTATCGACCCAGTGAAAATCTGCTCATGCTACAAAGGAGAAGGTAGCGTGAGTGTGACGATGGACGACAGCATCAAGCGGTGGACGGCGAAGCGTAAGACGGCTCTGGTGGTGGAGATCATCCAGGGCAAGACGACGGTGGCGGAGACCAGTCGGGCCTATGACCTTTCGCCCTCCGAGATCGAAGGCTGGGTCGATGACGCCAAGCGGGGGAGGGAGAATGCTCTGCGGGCGAACCCGCTGGAGATCCGCGAGCAATACGAGAAGCAGTGAGGTGTTGTCGATGATCTTCATCGGCTTTTCCTCACGCCCAGAGACATGAAAGCGGCGCGGCCGCCAGGCGGTCTCCGAACGGCACGACGTCCGTGCTGTCGTAGAGGACCGCGCCAAACGCGAAGCGGTCCCCACAAGCCTCCGCCAAGGCTCGCAAGCCCGAGAAGTCGCTGGCCTTGACCGTTGCGCTCGCCTTCACCTCGATGGCGGCAATCATGCCATCGTCACGCTCGAGCACGATGTCGACTTCGCGCATGTCCCGGTCGCGAAAATGGTGTGGCGTCAGACGCAGGTCTGAGGCCGTCATCAGCTTCAGCACTTCCGAGAACACGAAGCTCTCGAGCAGCGCGCCAAACGTCCCCCGATCCGCCTTGATCCGATCGAAAGTCAGCCCGCGCGCGGTCGCCAGCAGGCCGGAATCAAGGAAATGCAGCTTGGGCGTCTTGACGATGCGCTAGATGCTGTCCCGTTGAGTGGTGTAGCTGGCGCTGATCGTCACCGTGATGTTCGGCGCGGGCCTGCTTGATCGGGATGCCACGGCGGGCAGGCTGATGGCGGGATCGTCGCCCATCGGCGCGATGGT
>JBMOOH010000014.1:0-32056 GCA_049323795.1 Pseudomonadota bacterium | reverse complement strand
GGGGGGGGGGGGGGGGGGGGGTCGCGGGGTGGTAGCCGGTCGGGGCGGCCAACCGCTTCCAAATCGTGCACGATCGGCCGCCTTCCGGCCCGACCCGCTGCGCTGGCTCACTTGTCCGAAACCATGCTTGCCGTCCGCGCAGGTTGGCGCGATGATGCGGGCGCTGCGTTTGGCGCGCTTTCGTTCGCGGTTCTGGTTGAACCCTGGCCGGTCGAGCACCAGATATAGCAACCTGAAGGGGACGGTCCCAGTGCCGCCGTTGCCGGGGCCGATGGCCGTCTTGCCAACTGAGGAACGCGCATGAAAGAATCTCATATCCAGAGCTACCCGGTATTGCCCCTGCGCGACATCGTGGTGTTCCCACACATGGTGGTGCCGCTCTTCGTGGGGCGCGAGAAGTCCGTGCGGGCGCTCGAAGAGGTGATGCAGGACGACAAGCAGATCCTCTTGTCCTCGCAGATCGACCCGACGGTCGACGACCCGAAGATCGACGGGATCTACAGGACGGGCGTGCTCGCCAACGTGCTGCAGCTCCTGAAGCTGCCCGACGGCACCGTGAAGGTGCTGGTCGAGGGCAAGGCGCGCGTCAGGATCACGGAATTCCTGAAGAACGACAGCTTCTTCGAGGCCCGCGCCGAGCGGCTCGACGAGACGATGGGCGAGCGCGCGACGATCGAGGCGCTGATCCGGTCGGTCGCGGAGGAGTTCGAGAAATACGCCAAGATCAAGAAGAACGTTCCTGAGGAAGCGCTGTCGGCGGTGGCCGAGACGCGCGAGCCGGCGCGGATGGCGGACCTTGTCGCGGGGCATCTCGGGATCGAGGTCGCCCAGAAGCAGGACCTGCTCGAGACGCTGGAAGTCGCCGAGCGGCTCGAGAAGGTCTATGGGCTGATGCAGGGCGAGATGTCGGTCCTCCAGGTCGAGAAGAAGATCAAGACCCGCGTCAAGTCGCAGATGGAGCGCACCCAGCGCGAGTATTACCTGAATGAGCAGATGAAGGCCATTCAGAAGGAGCTCGGCGACGGCGAGGACGGCCAGAACGAACTCAACGAGCTGACCGAGAAGATCAAGAAGACCAGATTCTCGAAGGAAGCCCGCGAGAAGGCCGAGGCGGAGCTGAAGAAGCTGAAGTCGATGTCGCCGATGTCGGCGGAAGCGACGGTCGTGCGGAACTACCTCGACTGGCTTCTGAGCCTGCCGTGGGGGAAGAAGTCGAAGGTCAAGAAGGACCTGCGCGCCGCGCAGGACGTGCTCGACGCCGATCACTACGGCCTCGAGAAGGTGAAGGAGCGGATCGTCGAGTACCTCGCCGTGCAGGCGCGGTCATCGGCGCTCAAGGGCCCGATCCTCTGCCTCGTCGGCCCGCCCGGCGTGGGCAAGACCTCGCTCGGCAAGTCGGTCGCCAAGGCGACGGGGCGCGAGTTCATCCGCATCTCGCTCGGCGGTGTCCGGGACGAGTCCGAGATCCGCGGCCACCGGCGGACCTATATCGGCTCGATGCCCGGCAAGATCATCCAGTCCCTGAAGAAGGCCAAGACCACGAACCCGCTCATCCTGCTCGACGAGATCGACAAGATGGGGCAGGATTTCCGCGGCGACCCGGCGAGCGCGATGCTCGAGGTGCTCGACCCCGAGCAGAACGCGACCTTCACCGACCACTACCTCGAGGTCGAATACGACCTGAGCCAGGTCATGTTCATCACCACGGCCAACAGCTACAACATGCCCTCGCCGCTGCTCGACCGGATGGAGATCATCCCGCTGGCGGGCTACACCGAGGACGAAAAGCGCGAGATCGCCAAGGGCCACCTGATCCCGAAGCAGGTCAAGAACCACGGCCTGAAGAAGGGCGAGTTCGAGATCACGGACGAGGCCCTGAACGAGATGATCCGGACCTACACGCGCGAAGCGGGGGTGCGGAACCTCGAGCGCGAGATCGCCAAGCTCGCCCGGAAGGCGCTGACCAAGATCGTCCGCAAGGATGTCGCCAAGGTGGTGATCGGGCCGGAGAACCTGGAGGAATACCTCGGGGTCAAGAAGTTCCGGTACGGGCTTGCCGAGAAGGAGGATCAGGTCGGTGTCGTCACCGGTCTCGCCTGGACCTCCGTCGGCGGCGATCTTCTGCAGATCGAGGCGCTGAAGCTGCCGGGCAAGGGCCGGATGAAGACCACCGGCAAGCTCGGCGACGTGATGAAGGAGTCGATCGAGGCCGCGTCGAGCTACGTGCGGTCGATCAGCCCGCAGCTCGGCGTGAAGCCGCCGGCCTTCGAGAAGATGGACATCCACGTCCACGTGCCCGAGGGCGCGACGCCCAAGGACGGGCCGTCGGCGGGCCTTGCGATGGTCACGTCGATCGTCTCGGTCATCACCGGCATCCCGGTCCGCAAGGACATCGCGATGACGGGCGAGGTGACGCTGCGCGGCAACGCGCTGCCGATCGGCGGGCTGAAGGAGAAGCTGCTCGCGGCGCTCAGGGGCGGGATCAGGACGGTGTTCATCCCCGAGGAGAACGCCAAGGACCTGACGGAGATCCCCGACAACGTGAAGCAGGGGCTGACCATCGTGCCCGTCGCCCATGTCCGCGAGGTGCTGGCCCGGGCGCTGGTGCGCCAGCCGGAACCGGTCGTGTGGGACGAGGCGGCCGAGGAAGCCGCGGCGAAGGCGGCGATGGCCGCCAAGGACAGCGGGACCGGAGCCGTCGCGCACTGAGGCCGGGCGCAGTTGCGTCGTTCAGCCGCCCGCGGAGCACCCCGCGGGCGGTTTCCGTTTCCGGCGATCGCGGCGGGGCCGCGTGCGTCAACCGGAACGTGCAGGCTGCGCCTCCGCGCCGGATGGACGCCGGCGCCGCGGCAGGGACCGGCCAGCGGAGGCGTCTGCCACGGCCCCCTCCCGCGCCACTCCGTCCCTCCCGCCCGCCGCGCCGCGCCTTTCCCGCCGACGCTCTTGCGCGGGCGCGCGAATGAAGCTAGGGAACCGGCCCACGGGCGATTAGCTCAGCGGTAGAGCGCTTCGTTCACATCGAAGATGTCGGCGGTTCAAATCCGTCATCGCCCACCATTGCTTTCAGCGACTTGATGGCCATCCGCGAAGTGCAACATGGTCCAGCGGACCTTTTGCACGCTGACGAAGTTCTGCACTTCGATCGCGTCCGGCAGACGCTCTGGACGAACCCAGCATTACCCCGCGCTGTCACCCCGGCATTTGCATGCCCCAGGACGCCGGCATCCGGGTCATCGGCACAGCCGCGTCGGCCATGTGACCGGCCGCCATGTGGCGAAGGACGTCAGGCGATACGCCTTGAAGTCGTCTCTCTCCACGGTGCGGGTGAACATCCTGCGGATGGATCGCACAGGCTTCCCGCCATATTCGATGACATTCCCGGTGAGCGCTGCCTCGTGTGCCGCTCGTCCACATCCTTCGGGCGACCGTGACCGGCGACCGCAATGCACTCGCGCGCAGCGTCTTCGACCGGGCCATCGCGGGCGACATCACGAAGCGGCGGGACGCGGCGAGGGGGTGGGGGCGCAAGAAGCTTATCAGGCCGCGCCGCCCCCGCGCTGGGTACGGCAGGTTGACGACCTGTTCGCCGGAAAGCGCCTGCCGCCGATGATGGACTTCGGCCTCTTGCCGCGTGCGCTGCGCCTCCTTCCGGCGAGGACAAAGAAACTCCGGCTCTTGGGCGATGTGCTTCTGATGCCTGCGGGCAAGGCCATGATCGTGCGCAAGGACCACCCGGAAGTCACCAAAGACGTGTGGCTGCGTCTGCCGCAGCTTATCGCCAATCCCGAAATGATCCTTCGGGGCAATCCGGCTGAGCGCTCGGGCGATCTCAGGGATCTGACCAGGGAAACGCTGCCGGACGGACGCCAAGTTGTCGTGGCCATCAAGAGCCAGGGCGTCGATGCTCAGAACCGTCCCGCGACCGTTGCGATCACTACCTACGGCCTGGACAGGCTGAAGGATGTGCTGGCCAAGGCTGCGCGTCAGCCCGAGGACGTTCTGTTCGTCGGAGGCAAACGCGAAGGCGACGGATATGAACGTATCGGCATTGGAGACCGTAACGCTTCCGCTTTCGCGGACACCATTTCTCGCCTTCGCGCCCGCAACGATATGCTGACCCTCGACGATCTGGTCAAGGCGAAGGGCCCGCCCCCCGGCGCCAAGGCGCAGGCGGCCCGGCTACCGTCGCGGCAGGCCCGCGCCCACATGGCGACGCAGATGATGGGGTCCGCTGCCCACATCCCCGACCGCCGCGTGTGGGAGGAACTGACCCGCGCGGGCGCGCCGATCTGGGAAAGGGTGGGGGGGCGCGGCCGGGGCTGTCAACGATCTTCGACCGGGTTCGCATCGCCTGTCAGGACCGCTTCCTGCCCGTCCTTCGGGCCCAGGGCGTCGTGAGCCGCCGGAGCGGCGGTCTCGGGAGGTCACTCCGTCCCCGCGTGCTTGCCCGTCGGGGTCGCTGCGGCTAAGAAGCGGACCTGCCGGCGGGGGGGCGGTTAGCTCAGTTGGTAGAGCGCCTCGTTTACACCGAGGATGTCGGGGGTTCGAGTCCCTCACCGCCCACCACGGCCCGCGCGCGGATGCGGGGCTGCTGTCGGGCGCCGACCCGCTCCGCCGGCCGCGCGCTGCGGCGCCGTTGAGGGCAGTGTGCGGGCGGCGTCGCCGGATCGGGCCGCATCCCCCCGGGACACGACCCGGACCTGTGCGGAGACGCAGGGCGGGCGCGCGCGGAAAGCGGGTTTCGCGCCGGCAGGAAAAGGCGCACCCTGCGGGCAAACCCGTGAGGTTGACCCGTGAGGTAGAGATGAGCTGGAACCCCGCGCTTGATCCGCATATCCCGACCGGCGCCACCGTCGATGCGATCGAGACGGTGATCGTGCCGCGCTCCCGCGACCTCGGCGGGTTCGAGGTGCGCCGCGCGCTGCCCGCGCCGCAGCGGCAGATGGTCGGCCCGTTCATCTTCTTCGACCAGTTCGGTCCGGCCGAGTTCCTGTCCGGACAGGGGATCGACGTGCGCCCGCATCCCCATATCGGGCTGGCGACGGTCACCTATCTCTACAGCGGACGGATGCACCACCGCGACAGCCTCGGCACCGACCAGTGGATCGAGCCCGGGGCGGTCAACTGGATGGTCGCGGGGCGGGGGATCACGCATTCCGAGCGGACCGACGGGGAGGAGCGGGACCGGGCGAAGACGCTTTTCGGCATCCAGACCTGGGTGGCGCTTCCGGACGGCGCCGAGGATGTCGCGGCGAGCTTTCAGCACGCGGGGGCGGGCGAGCTGCCCGAACTCGAGGGCGAAGGGAAGACGGTGCGGCTGATCCTCGGGCGGGCCTGGGGGGAGCGGGCGCCGGCCAGGGTGCTGTCCGAGACGTTCTATGCCGATGCGATCCTCGAGCCGGGGGCGGCGATCCCGCTGCCGGACGACCACGAGGACCGGGGCGCCCATGTCACGCAAGGGTCGGTCGAGGTCGCGGGGCAGGTCTTCGAGACCGGACAGATGATGGTGTTCCGTCCGGGCGACCGGGTTAGCCTGCGTGCGGGCGGGCGCGGGGCGCGTCTGATGCTTCTGGGCGGCGCGACGCTCGGGCCGCGATACATCTGGTGGAACTTCGTGGCGTCCTCGAAGGAACGGATCGAGGCGGCGAAAGAGGCCTGGAAGGCGGGGGACTGGGAGCACGGGCGCTTCCGGCTGCCGCCGGGGGACGATTCGGAGTTCATCCCCGCACCGGAGCAATAGGCAGATCACGGAGGGTCTGCCCGCCCCTGCGTGCGGAATCCCTTGATTTCTCTGAGAGGAACCGGATCGGTCTTTCGTGCGGAAGATCGTTCCTCTTTACGTGATTGGGTAGGGCGGGCGGGTCAACGAAGCGTTGCCGCCGCCCCGCGCGTCAGTCCGCGTCCTCCTGCTGCTCCACGTCCTCAAGGCCGACGCTCGCCGTCCCGTCGGTCCGCCAGGCCCCGATCACGTCGAGCGCGAGCTTGCGCAGCGCCTTGTCCACCGCCGGCTCCTCGTGCAGCGCCCCGGGCTGTTCGGCGACCGCCCTGAGCCGTTTCGGACGCTGCGTCAGGATCGCCCGCGCCATGATCGGCGGCAGCAGGTCCGCCTCGGAGGCGGCCCGGGCCCAGGCGAGCGTCAGGTTCGGGCGCGGGGCCGGACCCTCGACGCACCAGACATGCTCGAAGAGCGTCATGATGTAGTCGAGCGTCGCCCCCCTGGGGTGCCTCCGGTCGGCCTTGTAGGGCAGGCGGAAGACGTCCGTGATGATCTCGTAGGAGGGCCAGTAGGACAGCATCCCCTCGTCCGCGAATTCCCGCACCACCTCGTCGATCGCAACCCTCAGGATCGCCTTCGAGACGGAATTCGAGGTCAGGCAGGAATTGTCGCGGAAGGTCGCGATCAGCGGGATCGGCGACAGCGTGAAGAGGATGCGCGCCTCGGGGCGGTGCTTGCGGATCAGCCGGTAGATCGCGCGGAGATTGTCGCGGTTCTCCTCGACGGTCGAGACGCGGAACCTGTGGCGGGCCGGGTCGTAGGCATCCTTGGGAATGGTCCGCCAGAAGACGTTGCCGGTGGGTTCGTCGTACCAGACTTCCGACAGGCCGAAGGTCAGGATGAAGACATCGGTCGCGTCGAAGATGCGCTTCGTCTCGGCCTGCACCCCGGGGTCGTAGCCGTAGCTCTCGGCCTTGTAGCCGTGCCAGAGCTCGCCCTCGAAAACCTTGCCCTCCCAGGCCCATTCGAACTGCTGGCGGATCACGAAGGAATTCACCATGCCCTCGCCGCAGGCCACCACATAGGCGTTCCGGGCCTTCGGATCCCTGTTCAGGACGCGGAAGTGCCGCTTCGACAGCCAGTTCGAGATATTGGCGGCGAAGCATGACCCGAAGGCGGTGATCTGGGTTTCGGGCCGGATGACGGGCGCCTTCGGAATCCAGCCGTCGAGGACGTATTTCCTGACGCCGTCGGGGTCGATCAGGCGCGCGACGGTGGGGTTGTAATGCGTGTGCTCGCCCCGGAACCACGTCCTGAACTCGGTCGATGCCCTGGTTGTGGTCTGGAAGTTCAGCTGCGCCGATCCCGACCGCCGCTTCTGGAGGAGTCCGCCCGTCGTCGCGCGTGCCATGCCTGTCTCCGCTCGACAGGACCGCCGCCGTGGTGCGCGCCCCCGCCCGAATTGCCCTGCGGTCCTTGTTGCCCGGACCTTCACGCGCCCCAGTATAGGGGGTGCGGGGGGATCCGCCAACCGCCCGTCGCGCCGATCCCCGAAGCCCGCGAAAAGGTCTGATCGGGAAGCTTGACGCGGGTTTGGAACCCCCCTATGAAGCCCCCCACGTCGGGCCCTCGTGGTCCGATCCGGGCGCGCGGTGGTAGCTCAGTTGGTTAGAGTACCGGCCTGTCACGCCGGGGGTCGCGGGTTCGAGCCCCGTCCACCGCGCCAGCCCAGACCCTCTGCAGGTCAGTCGCTATCGGACGCGCCCGCTGGTTGGGGCGCAGGGTCCGCGGTCTCCGCGGGCCTTGGCCCCGGTTGCGTTCGGCCGCACCTTCGAGCACGACCTGATGGACGGCGATCTGCGCCGATCAGGGGGGCCGGCCGGCCTTGTCCGACGCGCCGTGATCGCGAATCCGGGGGCAGTCCGATCCACATTTCCGCTCTGGCCCGCGCGGGCGGGCGTGTCGGCGGTGCCGATCGGCGCCCGCCGACCCGGCCTCAGGGCGCGCGGACGGGGCGTGTTTCACGGGCGCGCTCCGGTCATCACCTCCCGTCACGCCCGCGAGAGGCCGTAACGCCCCGCGCAAGCGGCCTGAAATGCCACGACAATCCGCCTTTTCCGCATGTGACGCTGCGCGCAGAGCGCGATCACGCCTCACGGAGGTTCAGCAGCGGGTGCGGGTGGATTTAAAATTTTCCTTTTAGCGGCAATGTGTTGTTCGAAGCCGGGGTCCTGCCGGACGGGGTGATCCCGTCGACACGACAGGCCCGGACGGCTTCGAACCAATCCTTGCGGCGCACAATCAGACCCGCAGCCGCATCCTGGAGCTTGAGATCATGCGCAACCTGCTTATCCCCGCCACCCTCGCCCTTTCCGTCGGCCTCTCCGGCGCTGCCTTCGCGGCGACGGCCCCCGACGTGGGCGCGATCAAGGCGATCGACGCCAAGGCCGGCAGCATCACCCTGGTGGACGGCAAGACCTTCATGCTGCCGAAGGGATTCAAGGTTAACACCCTGAAGGTCGGCGAGAAGGTTTCCGTGAAGTGGGAGCTGCAGAACGGCAAGAACGTGGCGAGCGCGGTCACGCCCGCGTCGTGACGGCGCCGCACCCGCCTGCGGCACCACCCCCGCAGGCCGGCGCAGCATGACGGGACGGGGGCCGGCGGCCCCCGTTTCCATGTCTCAGCCCGCGATCTTGGCGAGGATGCGCGCCCAGCTCCGGATGCCCTTGCGGAAGCAGTCGAGGTCGTACTTCTCGTTCGGGCTGTGGATCTGGTCGTCGTCGCGGCCGAAGCCGATCAGCATCGCGTCCATCCCGAGACAGGTCCTGAAGTGCCCGGCGATCGGGATCGACCCGCCGGACCCGACATAGGCGGCCGGGCGGCCCCATTCCTCGGTCAGGGCGATCCGCGCGGCGTCGAAGGCCGGATCGCCGATCTCCATCACCGATGCGGGGCTCCCCTGGATGTCGTCGTGCCAGACGATCCCGCAGTCGGCGGGAAGCTGCGCCTCGGCCCAGGCGCGGAACGCGGTCAGGATCCTTTCGGGGTCCTGCTTCGAGACGAGGCGGAAGCTGACCTTGGCATGGGCCTCTCCCGGCAGGACGGTCTTGAAGCCCGCGCCGCTGTAGCCGCCCCAGATGCCGTTCACCTCGGCCGTCGGGCGGGACCAGATCATCTCGAGCGGCGTGCGGTCGTCTTCGCCGGCGGGAACCGAAAGGCCCACGTCGCCCAGATACCTTGCATGGTCGAAGGACAGCGCCTGCCACTGGCTGCGGAGCATGTCGGGAAGCTCGGCCACGTCGTCGTAGAAGCCCGGAACCATGACGCGCCCGTGGTCGTCGTGGAGGTTCGCGAGGATCCGCGCCAGGACGTGGATCGGGTTCCGGGCCAACCCGCCATACATGCCGGAATGCAGGTCGCGGTCGGCGGCGCGGAGCGTGAATTCCGTCTTGGCGAGGCCGCGGAGCATCGTCGTGATCGCGGGGACCGCATCCTCGAAGAGCCCGGTGTCGCAGATGAGGGCGAGGTCGGCCGAGAGTTCCCCGGCGTTCTCCCTCAGGAACGGGAGCAGCGAGGGCGAGCCCGATTCCTCCTCGCCCTCGAAGAGGATGGTGAGCCGTCCGGGAAGCGATCCGTGGACATGCGCCCACGCCCGGCAGGCTTCCACGAAGGTCATGAGCTGGCCCTTGTCGTCGGACGCGCCGCGCCCGCGGATGACCTTGCCTTTCGGTCCGTCCTCGATCGCCGGGTCGAAGGGATCGCGGTGCCAGAGGCTCAGCGGATCGACGGGCTGCACGTCGTAATGGCCGTAGAAGAGGATATGCCGGCCGGGTCCGTCGCAATGCCCGACGACCATCGGATGACCCGGCGTCGGGCGCGCGGCGGCGCGGAAGCCGAGGCCGGTCAGCTCGCGCGCCAGCCATTCGGCGGCGGCGGCGCAGTGGGCCCTGTAGGCGGGGTCGGTGGAGATCGACGGGATGCGGAGCAGGTCGAAGAGCCGCGCTGTCGCTTCGGGCAGGGTTTCGTCGATCCGGGCGAGAACGGCATCGAGGCTCATCGGGTCACTCCGTCGTTGGCGATCTGGTCCAGGTGCGCTGCCGGGCGACCCTAGCAGCCGCGGCGCGGCTGTCCAGACGCCGCCGGAGCAGCGACAAATTGGCCGCCCCGGTCCGGCGGGTGTTGACCTCGATCAAGTCAGGGCGCATCTCGCGGTCGTAAGGTCCGACCTGGAATCGCAGAGAAGGATGCGTCCCATGGATTTCGACGGGGCACTCGACCGGGCCATCGCCCGCCTGCACGACGAGGGACGCTACCGCACCTTCATCGACATCGAGCGCATCTGCGGGACCTATCCGAAGGCGGTTTGGCGTCGCCCCGACGGAAGCGAGAGCGAGATCACCGTCTGGTGCGGCAACGACTATCTCGGAATGGGCCAGCATCCGGCCGTGCTCGCCGCGATGCACGAGGCCCTTGACGCGGGCGGGGCGGGATCGGGCGGCACTCGCAACATCTCGGGCACCACCGTCTGGCACAGGGCACTCGAGGCCGAGCTTGCCGACCTGCACGGCAAGGAGGCCGCACTGCTGTTTACGAGCGCCTACATCGCCAACGACGCCACGCTGTCGACGCTGCCGAAGCTGTTTCCGGGCCTCATCGTCTATTCGGACGCCCTGAACCACGCCTCGATGATCGAGGGCATCCGGCGGGGCGGCGGCGGGAAGCGCATCTTCCGCCACAACGACGTCGCGCATCTGCGCACGCTGATGGCGGCCGATGATCCGGCCGCGCCGAAGCTGATCGCCTTCGAGTCGATCTATTCGATGGACGGGGACTTCGGCCCCGTCTCGGCGATCTGCGACCTTGCCGAGGAATTCGGCGCGCTGACCTATCTCGACGAGGTCCACGCGGTCGGCATCTACGGACCGCGCGGCGGCGGCGTGGCCGAGCGCGACGGGCTCATGCCGCGGATCGACATCATCAACGGGACGCTCGCCAAGGGCTACGGCGTGATGGGCGGCTACATCGCCGCCTCGGCCAGGATGGTGGATGCCGTCCGGTCCTACGCGCCGGGGTTCATCTTCACCACCTCGCTGCCGCCCGTCGTCGCCGCGGGCGCGGCGGCGAGCGTGCGGCACCTCAAGACAGACCGGGGCTTGCGCGACCTGCACCAGATGAAGGCACGGATCGTGAAGATGCGCCTGCGGGGGCTCGGCCTGCCGATCACCGACCATGGCAGCCACATCGTTCCGGTCCATGTCGGCGATCCGGTGCACTGCAAGATTCTGTCGGACATGCTGCTCGAGCGCCACGGGCTCTATGTCCAGCCGATCAATTTCCCGACCGTGCCGCGCGGCACCGAAAGGCTGCGCTTCACCCCCTCGCCAGTCCACTCGGCGGCCGACATCGACCGGCTTGTTTCGGCGCTGGACATCTTGTGGGCGCATTGCGCACTGAATCGCGCGCAAGTCTCTGCGTGAGGCCATCTGCGGTCGCATTGCAGCTTGCCGTATGTTAAGAAATGCTCAATAGGACGGCGGAAACAGGGGCGAATCGCCGTCCGGCTAGGGATCAGGGGCAGGGCATGATCGGGCGGAAGGGCAAACCTTCGGCGGATGACACGGACCAGCCCAGGGGATTCGACGAATACGAGCTCAAGCTCGGCGACATCATGCGGGGCGAGCGTGCCACTCTGTCCAGGTCGCTGCTCGATGTCCAGCGCGAACTCAGGATCAAGGCGGGCTACATAGCCGCCATCGAGAACGCCGACGTCTCGGCCTTCGAGACGCCGGGTTTCATCGCCGGCTACGTCCGGTCCTACGCGCGCTATCTCGGGCTCGATCCCGACTGGGCGTTCCGCCGCTTCTGCGAGGAATCGGGGTTCTCGGTCGCGCATGGCATGTCGGCCGCGGCCTCCGGGCCGAAGCCCGTGCCCCGGCTGGTCGAGGCGGACGACATCTTCTCCAATCCGCGGGCGCCCTTTGTCCCGCGGGGGGAAGCCTTCCTTTCCGGCGTGCAGCCCGGAGCGATCGGCTCGATCCTCGTGCTCGTTCTGCTCATTTCCGGCCTGGGCTATGGCGGCTGGGCCGTGCTCCGGGAACTCCAGCGCGTGAGCGTCGCCCCCGTGGATCAGGCCCCGGGGGTGGTGGCGCAGCTCGACCCGCTCGAAGGGGCGGCGCAGTCGCTCGCCGCCCAGACCGAGACGACGGACAGCGGACTGTCGATTTCCGGCGAGGACGCGCCCGCCACGGCCGAGGCGCTCGACCGGCTCTATCGTCCGCAGGCCCTCGACACGCCCGTCCTTGTTCCGCGGGACGGCCCGATCGCGGCGATAGATCCCAACTCGATCGGCGCTCTGGCCGGAACCGGCGTGGACGCCGAGGCCGATGCCGCGATCGCGGCGGTGTCGGTGGCGCTCTCTGTCCCGACGCTCGGCGCGACGCCGGTGCAGGTCGTCACGCCCGATGCTCCGGAGGTCGAGCTTCTTGCGGTCAGGCCCGCCTGGGTCAGGGTCCAGTCCGCCGACGGAACGGTCCTGTTCGAGAAGATCCTGGACGCCGGCGAGCGCTGGGCGCTTCCAAAGACCGAAGAGCCGCCGACGCTGCGCGTGGGCGAGTCCGGTTCGCTCTACTTCGCGGTCAACGGGCAGACCTACGGGCCCGCGGGCGACCGGGGCTCGGTCACGAAGAACCTGACCCTCTCGCCCGAGGCGCTGACGTCGAAATACGCGCTCGCCGACCTGTCGCGCGATCAGGATCTTGCCCGCTTCGTCGCTGTGGCCGAGGCATCCCCGTCCGAGATCCTTCCCGAGTCGGTTCCCGCCGGAACCGCGCCGGCGCCGGCCACCACGCCCTGAGGCGCGTTGCCCTCCGGTCGGGGGCGACGTATCTAGGAGTGTCGTCCTCCGCAGGCAGGCCTGAACCCATGTCCCTCAATCACGTCCGTCCCTGGCGAAACATCTACCGCCGCAAGTCGCGCCAGATACGGGTGGGTAAGGTTGCCGTGGGCGGCGATGCGCCGATCAGCGTTCAGACGATGACGAACACGCCGACCACCGACGTGGCAGCGACGATCGGGCAGATCCAGCGCTGTGCCGCCGCCGGGGCCGACATCGTCCGTGTCTCGACCCCCGACGAGGACTCGACACGGGCGCTGCGCGAAATCGTCGCGGAAAGTCCCGTGCCGATCGTTGCCGACATCCATTTCCACTACCGCCGCGCCATCGAGGCGGCCGAGGCGGGAGCGGCGTGCCTGAGGATCAACCCCGGCAACATCGGCAGCGCGGACCGCGTGCGCGAGGTGGTCAGGGCGGCCAGGGACCACGGCTGTTCGATCCGCATCGGGGTGAATGCCGGAAGTCTTGAGAAGCATCTTCTGGAGAAGTACGGCGAGCCCTGTCCGGAGGCCATGGTCGAAAGCGGCCTCGACCACATCAAGCTTCTGCAGGACAACGATTTCCACGACTTCAAGATTAGCGCGAAGGCCTCCGACATCTTTCTTGCCGCCGCCGCCTACCAGCACCTCGCCGAGGCGACCGACGCGCCCATCCACCTCGGGATCACCGAGGCCGGGGGGCTGGTGTCGGGGACCGTCAAGTCCGCGATCGGACTGGGCAACCTGCTCTGGATGGGCATTGGCGACACGATCCGGGTGTCGCTTTCGGCCGATCCGGTGGAAGAGGTGAAGGTCGGTTACGAGATCCTCAAGTCGCTGGGCCTGCGTCACCGCGGGGTCACCATCATCTCCTGTCCGTCCTGTGCGCGGCAGGGCTTCGACGTGATCCGGACGGTCTCGGCGCTCGAGGAACGCCTGGCCCACATCACCACCTCGATGAACCTCTCGATCATCGGCTGCGTGGTCAATGGACCGGGCGAGGCGCTGATGACGGACATCGGCTTCACCGGCGGGGGGGCGGGAAAGGGCATGGTCTATCTGGCCGGCAAGACCAGTCACACCCTCTCGAACGAGCAGATGATCGAACACATCGTCGAACTGGTGGAACGGAAGGCGGCAGAGATCGAGGCTGCCGGCGTGGCCGGATAGCCGGAATTGCGTCTCCTTCCCTGCGGCGGACATGTCCGCCCTGTCGTGCCGCAGGAAACGTGCCGCAGGAAACGTGCCGCTGGAAACGTGCCGGGTGCCGGCCCCGGTTTCGCGCATGACCCGGGCATTCGGACCGTCTATGCTGGACTGAAGACAGGCAAAGCGGGCAGTTGAGGCGGGCGGGCGGACGTGGGTTTTGTGCGGGCAGTTGCGGCTGCGGTGGCGGCGCTCTGGATGGCGGGTGCCGCGGCGGTTGCCGGAGGCGACCTTGCGGCCCTGGCACGGCTCGATCCCGCGGCGTCCCGCGTTTCCGATGCCGGGACAGGCATCGCCTTCGCCCTGTCGCTCAGCCAGCCCGTGCCCTACCGCGTCCGCCTCGTCGCCAATCCGCCGCGGCTGGTGATCGACTTCCGCGAGGTGGATTTCGGCCCCTCGCCCCCGGCCGCGATCGACGCCGCCGCGGGGGTGCGTTCGGTGTCATGGGGCCGGTTCCGCGCCGGCTGGTCGCGCCTGGTGGCCGAGCTGTCGGGGCCCTTCCGCCTGACGAGCGCCGAGGAGAGGCGGGCCCCCGACGGTGGTGCCACCCTGGCCCTGCGGCTGGAGCCCGCCTCGGCGGCGGAATTCGACCGGCTCGTCCGCCTCGATGCTGCTCAGGCGGCAACCTCGGGGAGCATCTGGGCCCTGCCTCCGCCCGCCCGCGTGGACCGTCCCAAGCGCCGCCAGACCGGCACGGGGCCGCTTGTCGTCGTGCTCGATCCCGGCCATGGCGGCATCGATCCCGGCGCCGAGTATGGCGGCACGACCGAGGCCGCTGTCGCGCTGACCTTCGCGCGCGAACTGGCGGACGTGCTCCGCCGCGCCGGGATGACGGTCGAGATGACACGGACCGAGGACGTGTTCGTCCCTCTCGAAACCCGGATCAGCGTGGCCCGGGCGGCCGGCGCCGACACGTTCCTGTCGCTTCATGCCGACGCGCTCGCCGAGGGAGAGGCGTCCGGCGCGACCGTCTACCGCCTGGCCGGGTCGGCGAGCGACGCGGCGTCCGAGCAGCTTGCCGAGCGGCACGACCGTGCCGACCTTCTCGCCGGGATCGACCTGTCCGGCCATGACGACATGGTGGCGGATGTCCTCATGGATCTGGCCCGGACCGAGACCGGGCCGCGGGCGGCCCGCCTGGCCGAGGAGCTCCGCCTGGCGATCGGCGGGGCAGGTCTCGAGATGCTCCGCCGGCCGATCCAGGACGCCAGCTTCTCGGTCCTCAAGGCAGCGGACATCCCCTCGCTCCTGCTGGAAGTGGGCTTTCTGTCCTCGGCGCGGGACCGGCAGCGGCTCGCCGATCCGGCGTGGCGCGCGCGGATGCAGGATGCGATCCTTTCCGCCCTGCGGTCCTGGGCCGTGGCGGATGCCGAGGAGGCCCGTCGCCTGCGCCGCTAGTCCGGGTCCGTTCCCGGGAGCCGGGCGCGGCGCGGGCAAGGACCCGCCGGGGCGGCCGGGCGTTTCCCCCCTTGCCGCTTTGACCCGCTTGCGGCCGCGCGGTATAGACTGCGGCGTCTTCGGGGGATTTTCGCTTGGTCCGGTTCGTCATCTCGTTCTTCGGTGCCATCTTCAGCTGGCTCGTGACGGCCATGTTCTTTGCCGCGCTCACGGTCGGGGCGATCTTCTGGATGTATTCGCGCGACCTGCCGAGCTATGAGAGCCTTGCCCAGTACGCGCCGAAGACGATCAGCCGGGTCTATTCGGGCGAAGGCAGGATCATGGACGAATTCGCCGAGGAGAGGCGGATATTCACGCCGATCGAGGACGTCCCGGCAATCATCAAGGAAGCCTTCATCTCGGCCGAGGACAAGAACTTCTACCTCCACAAGGGGTTCGACGCGCGCGGCATGATCGCGGCCGGCATCGAGGCGATCGCGTCGCGCGGGCAGACCGTCCGCGGCGCCTCCACCATCACGCAGCAGGTGACGAAGAACTTCCTGCTGTCCGGCGACAGGACGGGCGAGCGGAAGATCAAGGAACTGATCCTGGCGACGCGGCTCGAACAGTCGCTGAGCAAGGAGAAGATCCTCGAGCTCTACCTCAACGAGATCTTCCTGGGGCAGAACAGCTATGGCGTGACCGCCGCCGCGCAGACCTACTTCAACAAGACGCTCGACCAGCTCGACGTCGCCGAGGCCGCGACGCTGGCGGCCATGCCGCAGGCGCCATCGTCCTATAATCCCGTCCGCGCCAAGGCGCGCCTGACCGAGCGGCGCAACTATGTCCTGCGCGAGATGTGGCAGAACGGCTATATCGACGAGGCGGCCTACGAGGCCGAGAAGGCAAAGCCGCTCCGGTCGGTTCAGAACGGCGACTACCCGGCCTTCCGCGAAAGCCTGCCCCCGCGGGACTACTTCACCGACGAGATCCGCCGCCAGCTGTCCCGGAGCTTCGGGGCGGAGGAGTTCTTCGGCGGCGGCCTCACGATCCGAGCGACGATCGACCCCGACCTTCAGACCCTGGCGGCCCAGGCGCTCCAGACCGCGCTCGAGAAATACGACCGCGAGCAGGGGGTGTGGCGCGGCACCGGCAAGACGATAGGGGCAAGCAGGCTCGGCTCGGAAGAGGAGTGGCGCGCCGCGCTCGCCGAGGTGACGGACCTGCCGCGCGACGTGGCCGGCTGGCGCGCGGCGGTGGTTCTGGACCTGGGCGGGTCCGATGCCCGCATCGGGATCGAGGGCGAGCCCGCCGATCGCGGGAAGGACGTGATCGTTGCCGGGGACGTCACCTGGGCGCGCAGGAAGAACGCGGACGGATCGCTCGGGCCCAGGGCGAAGCGGGTGTCCGACCTGGTGGGCGTCGGCGATGTCGTGATGGTCCGTGCCGTGACGGACGACAAGACCGGCGACTTCGTGCGCTGGTCGCTCCGCCAGGTGCCGGAGGTGCAGGGCGGCTTCATGGCGATGGACGTGAACACGGGCCGGGTCCTCGCCATGCAGGGCGGGTTCTCCTATCAGTCCTCGGTGTTCAACCGCGCCACGCAGGCGATGCGGCAGCCAGGATCGTCCTTCAAGCCGTTCGTCTATGCGGCGGCGCTGGATTCGGGGTTCACCCCGGCCACCATCGTCATCGATGCCCCGATCGAGGTGAACACGCCGCAGGGACTCTGGACGCCCAGGAACGCCTCGAACAAGTACTACGGGCCGACGCCGATGCGTACGGGGATCGAGCAGAGCCGGAACCTGATGACGGTGCGGATAGCACAGGAAATCGGGATGGAGACGGTGGCGAAATACGCCGAGAAGTTCGGGGTCTACGACTATCTGGAGCCGTTCCTCGCCAACGCGCTCGGCGCGC
This sequence comes from Pseudomonadota bacterium, assembly GCA_049323795.1. Lineage (GTDB taxonomy): Bacteria > Pseudomonadota > Alphaproteobacteria > Rhodobacterales > Rhodobacteraceae > JAOADN01. Next base: position 14,967 of record JBMOOH010000014.1, on the reverse strand, counting down.
AGGAGACGACGCTCTACAAGATGGTGGCCGCCTACGCGATGTTCGCCAACGGCGGCGAGCGGGTCGAGCCGACCCTCGTGGACCGCGTTCAGGACCGCTTTGGCAAGACGATCTATCGCCACGACCAGCGGATCTGCAGGGACTGCGCGCAGGAGACGCTTCCCCCCGCAGTTTCGCCGACGATCGAGTCCAACCGCGAGCGGATGATGGACCCGATCACCGCCTATCAGCTCACCTCGATGATGCGGGGAGTGGTTCTGCGGGGATCGGGGTCGGGGGTCCGGCTTCCGGTGCCTGTCGCCGGCAAGACCGGCACGACCAACGACGCCAAGGACGTCTGGTTCATTGGGTTCACCTCGAACGTCGTCGCGGGCTGCTACATGGGCTATGACCAGCCCCGGACGCTCGGAGAGGGGGCTTTCGGAGGCACGCTCTGCGTTCCGGTGTTCCAGGCCTTCATGCAGGAAGCGATCAAGCGATACGGCGGCAGCGAGTTCCGCATTCCGCCAGGCGGCTATTTCATCAACATCAACCGCTTCACCGGCGAGCGCCTGCCCGACGGGGTCACCGGCGACTTCGTGCAGGCGGAGTACTTCCGCGACGGCATCGAGCCGCCGTTCGGGATCGGGGCCATGGTGGACGGCGGTTTCGGGATGGGGCAGAACCTGCCGCTTTTCAGCTATGGCGAGACGGACACCGGCGGGACGACCGTCACGACGGTCGATGGCGAGACCAGGGTGATCCCGAAGAAGGCCGGTTTCGGCACCGTCAGTTCCGGCGGGCTCTACTGATCCGGCCCGGCCGCTTGCCGCGTCACCTGCCTTGGGCTAAGTGGCGCAACCGGAATTCCTGAAGGACGCGAAGACCCCATGCGCACCGAAATGCAGAACATCGCCGAGGACGTGGCGAAGTCGCTGAAGCTGATCGGCCAGCGGATGGACTGGGAGACGGCCCCCCACCGGCTTGAGGAAATCGAGGCGCTGATCGAGGCGGGCGACATCTGGTCGGACCCGGCGAAGGCGCAGAAGATGATGCGAGAGCGCCAGTCGCTCAAGGACCAGATCGAGACCTACCAGCGGATCGAGCGCGACCTGAAGGACAACGTCGAACTGATCGAACTGGGCGAGGCGGAAGGCGACGGCGGCGTGGTGGCCGAGGCCGAGGCCGCGCTCCGGCAGCTCAAGACTCTCGCCGCCGAGAAGGAACTCGAGGCGCTGCTGAACGGCGAGGCGGACGGCAACGACACCTTCCTCGAGATTAACGCGGGCGCGGGCGGCACCGAAAGCTGCGACTGGGCGGCGATGCTTGCGCGCATGTATGTCCGCTGGGCCGAGAAGAAGGGCTACACGGTCGAGATGCAGTCCGAGACCCCGGGCGAAGAGGCGGGGATCCGGTCGGTCAGCTACAAGATCATAGGGCACAATGCCTATGGCTGGCTGAAGTCCGAGTCGGGTGTCCATCGCCTCGTCCGCATCTCGCCCTATGACTCGGCGGCGCGGCGGCACACGTCTTTCTCGTCTGTCTGGGTCTATCCGGTCATCGACGAGAACATCGAGATCGAGGTCCTGGACAAGGACATCCGCATCGACACGTTCCGCGCCAGCGGCGCGGGCGGGCAGCACGTCAACAAGACGGACTCGGCGGTGCGGATCACCCACTTCCCCACGGGGATCGTCACCACCTCGTCGCTCAAGTCCCAGCACCAGAACCGCGACGTCGCCATGCAGGCGCTGAAATCGCGGCTCTACCAGATGGAGCTGGAAAAGCGTACCGCCGCGATCCAGGAGGCGCATGACAACAAGGGCGACGCAGGCTGGGGCAACCAGATCCGGTCCTACGTCCTGCAGCCCTACCAGATGGTCAAGGACCTGCGGACGGGCTACGAGACGAGCGACACCCAGGGTGTGCTCGACGGCGACCTCGATGCCTTCATGGCCGCGACGCTGGCGATGGATGTGTCCGGCAAGAGCCGGGCAGAAGCCGCCGCGGACGGCTGACGCGCGAAGGGTCTTGCCCCTCGGGGTGACCCTGTCCTAGCCTTCCACCCGCGCGTGGGAAGGAGGAGAGGGATTGGCTGACCCGACGGTGGCCCCGTCGCCCCTGCCCGTGCCGCAGGTGCTGACGCTGGCCGATCTTGGCGCTGCCTTGAAGCTCGGACTGCGGGACTTCCTGCGCGCACCGCTCTTCGGGCTCTTCTTCAGCTCGGTCTACGTGGCGGGCGGGATCCTTCTCTGGCTCGTCTTTGCCGCGGCGGGACAGGAATGGTGGCTCGCGCCGGTCGCGGTGGGGTTTCCGCTTTTCGCGCCCTTCGCCGCTGTCGGGCTTTACGAGGTCAGCCGGCGGATCGAGGCGGGCGAAACACTCGACTGGTCGGGCGTCCTCGGGGTGGTGATCCGGCAGAAGGACCGGCAGGTGCCGATGGCCTCGGCCCTGATCGTGGTGATCTTCCTGTTCTGGGTCTTCGTCGCCCACGCGGTCTTCGCGCTCTTCATGGGGCTTCGGGCCTTCTCGGCCGGGACGGGCATTGCGGAGCTGTTTCTGACCGGGAACGGGCCGCTGATGCTGGTCGTCGGGACGGTCATCGGGGCGGGCTTCGCGGGGGTGATCTACTGCACCACGGTCACCGGCCTTCCCCACATCCTCGACCGCGAGGTCGATGTCGTGTCGGCGATGATCACCTCGGTCTCGGTGGTGATGCTGAACCCGGTCGTGATGGCCGCCTGGGCGGCGATCATCGCCGCCGGGCTCTTTGCCTCGATGCTGCCGATGTTCCTCGGCCTCTTCGTCGCCTTGCCCGTGTTCGGACATGCGACCTGGCATGTCTACCGGCGCGCGCTGGCCTGAGGGGGACGCCGCATCCCGAAGGCGGCAATGGCCGCGCCGAGGAGGGCGCAGGCGGCCGCGATGCCGGCCACTGCGGCGACGGCAGCGCGGGTGGCCTGAAGACTGTGCGCATCGGTGCCGATCCCGGCTTCGGCGAAGGGCACGATGACCCCGCGGAACCGCCGCGCCACCCCGAGGCGGTCGCCGAGTGCGCCGCCCGCCGGGATGACCGAAGACAGGGCGGGCAGACAGGCGGCCCCGAACCGCTGCGCGCCCGCGATCCCGGCACCGAGCGAGTTGCGCATGGAAGGCAGGGCGACCGCCCGTGAGGGAACTGTCGATGACGCCCATCGACGGGTCAGGTATCGCCGCCGGCAGGACCAGCCGGCGCGACTCTGCGGATCAGAGGCGCCCATGGGCCACGGGCGCCGGTTCTTCATCCGGCGCCCGCGCCCTATCCGTCACGACGGACCTGCACCGGAAATCGGGTCAGCCGCCCACCTTCTCGGACCCGGCAGGCGCCGCGGTCAGGCGGGTCGATCCGCCCATCGGGGGAAGCGCCCGGGGCTCGGCCCCGGCGAGCGGATCCTCGGCGCGCTGCACCGATCCTTCGAAATGCGCACCCGATTCAATGGCGATGGTCTTGTGGATGATGTCGCCTTCGACGCGCGCGGTCGAGGTGAGACGGACCTTCAGCCCGCGGACCCTGCCGACGACGCGCCCGTTCACCACGATGTCGTCCGCGACGATCTCGCCCCGGATCGTCGCGCTTTCGCCGACGGTCAGGAGATGCGCGCGGATGTCGCCCTCCACGGTGCCTTCGACCTGGATGTCGCCGGTGGTCTTGAGGTTGCCGACCACGGTGAGATCGGCGGAAAGGACGGACGCCGGAGGCTTCGACTTCGGCGATACGGGAGAGAAATCTGTCACGGGACGCTGGCTCATCGGTTCTGGCAGTTTCGGTCTGTCCGCTTCGGCCGCCTTCGGCCCGGGTTCGTTTATTCGGCTCTTAGAGAACATCATTCGCTGCCTTGATGAACGTCATCGGATTGACTGGATCGTCGCTCACACGGACCTCGTAGTGGACATGGGTGCCCGTGGAATTGCCGGAGTTCCCCATATCACCGATCCGGTCCCCGCGCGAGACCCTTTGGCCCGCCTTCACCCGGATGTCAGACAGATGCGCATAGCGCGTCTCGATCCCGAAGGCGTGGCGGATGGTCACGGACTTTCCATAGCCGCCATCCCATCCTGCAGAGATCACCACGCCCTCGGCCGTGGAATAGACCGGAGATCCGTACGACCCCGCCAGATCGAGTCCGGCATGCAGCCGCCCCCAGCGCTGACCGAATGCCGAGGTCATGCGGAAGGCCGTCCTGAGCGGCAGCACGAAGGGCACCTTCTCGGACGCGATCCGGTACAGGTTCATCCGGTCCAGTCCGTTGAGGATCGACGAGGCCCGCATCGTTGCGGGGTCGGCAAGGGCGGCGGATTCGCCTTTCGTCGACACCGATGTGGGCATGACCGGCATGAGCGGGCCGCCCTGGCCCGAGTATCCGCGCCGGACTTCGGCGAGCAGGGCATCGGGGTCCAGTCCGGCTGCGGTGAACATCTTGTCCAGCGGCGCCATCGAGACCGTCACCGCATCCTCGAGCCGGCTCAGGATCCTGTCGTTGCGCTCGGTCGTCAGGCGAAGCTCGTAGGCAGTCTCCTCGGCCGCGGTCGTCGCGTCGGCGGCACGCTTCCTGGCGGCGTCCAGTGCATCGGCACTCCGCGCCAGCGCCAGGGTGAGAAAATCGACCGTCGCGGTGAGATCGCCGGGCGCGACGGTTTCGCCCGGCGGCGCATCCCCCGCGGCGAGGGCGCGCCCTGCGTCGAGCGCTGCGCGCGCTGCGTCGCGGTCGTTCATCGTGCGGCGGAGGGTCGCCTGGATCACCCCGATTCCGGTCTCGAGTTCCCTGCGGCGCTCCTCGGAGGTCAGCAGCGAGGACTGCATGGAGGAGATCTGTCGCAGCGCGGTCGAGACGCGCGCCTGGGCGGCGGCGACCTCGGCCGCGCGCAGGTCACGTTCCCGCGACAGCGCGTCGAGCCGTGCCGCGTAGACCTCCTGGGCGCGCCGCACCTGTTCGCGGACGGTGCCCGAACCGATCGCGTCCATGAACAGGATCGAGGACGCCACGATCGTCCAGATCAGCACCAGTCCCGCCCCGCCCAGCGCGACGGCCTGTGTGACCGGACTGACCCGCACGAAGCGCGTGGACGTGTCGGACTTTAGGAACAGCCGCTGTTCCGGCAATCGGCGGCCGAGCGCCGCGCTCATTCGGTGCAGTATGCGAGCAGTCAATCTGTGCGTCCCGTGCAGCGTCCGGAAATGCGCCTCGGCGCAGCGTCCGGCCCCATCCCCCGATGGGCCGGCCCACCGCCTAGCAAGGGCCGGGCGGGAACCGCAACATCTTTTGGTGAACGGAATGCAAAGGCAGGCGCAACGCCGCCCGCTTGGGCAGGTTCCCGCCGAAAACTGCCTGTGGCAACGCGGACTCCTCAGCCCGAACCGTCCGGCGGGGCGCCGCGCCCTTGGCCGTGTCCTTCCACGAGAGGCCAGTAGAAGTCGGGCGGCAGTCCTGCCTCGGCCCGCTTCTCCTCGTTGAAAGGCGGCTTCAGCGCCCCGTGGAAGTAGGTCCTCACAAGCGTGTGGAAGGTATCCTTCGGGTCGAGATCGTGCCGTCCGCAGAGGAAGTGGAACCACTTCGAGCCATAGGCGACGTGCCCGACCTCTTCGGCATGGATCGTCCGCAGCGCGGCGGCCGCCGCCGCGTCGCCGGACCGCTCGAACACCGCGATCATGTCCGGTGTGACGTCGAGGCCCCGCGCCTCCAGCACCATCGGAACGACGGCGAGACGTCCGAGGATGTCCGCTGCGGTGTCCTCGGCCGCGCGCCACATTCCGGCATGGGCAGGCAGCGCGCCGTAGAAGCTGCCCATCGCCTCGAGACAGCCGCAGAGCAGGGTGAAGTGCTTGGATTCCTCGTCCGCGGCCTTCACCCAGTCGTCGCAGAAGCCGGGCGGGAAGGGCACGTCGCCGAAGCGGGCGAGGATATCCCAGTGCAGGTCGACCGCGTTCAGTTCGATATGCGCGACGGCGTGGAGCAGCGCGATGCGCCCCGCCGCCGTCCCCGGCCGCCGGCGCGGCACGTCGCGCGGGGGTAGGAGGACGGGCTTTTCCGGCCGCGCGGGACGGGCAGGGGGCGTCGCGGTTCCGCGCGGCAGGGGGTCGCCCCTTTCCCGCGCCGCGAACCAGCGTGCCGCATGGGCCCGCGATACCCGGCACTTCTCGCGTCCGTCGGCGGTCGAGAGGACCTCGACCGCCATTTCCGCGAGCGTCTCGGCGGTCACAGCGCCTTCGCGGCGGCCAGAACCTCGTCGGCGTGGCCGGGCACCTTCACCTTGGGCCAGATGCGGGCGATCCTGCCGGCCGCATCGATCAGCACGGTCGTCCGTTCGACGCCCATGTAGGTCTTGCCGTACATGCTCTTCCCGACCCAGACGCCATAGCGCTCGCAGACATCCGAATTCTCGTCCGAGGCGAGGATGATGCCCAGCCCATGCTTGCGGCAAAACCTGTCGTGGTTCTTCACGCTGTCCTTCGAGACCCCGACGACGACGGTGCCCGCGGCGGCGAATCCGTCCTTCAGCCGGGTGAAGTCGATCGCCTCGGTCGTGCAGCCGGGTGTGTCGTCCCTGGGATAGAAATAGAGCACGACCTTGGATCCCGCCGCTCCCGACAGCGAGAACGTGCCCCCGCCGTCCCGGGGAAGCGTGAAGTCCGGGGCCTTTCCGCCGACGTCGATCATGTGAAGCGTCCTTCCTGCCTGAGGTCCTCGTGGTGTTTTAATCCGTCGCGCACAAAGTTAAAGGGAGCAGGGAGGACGCCGTCCGGCATCCCGCCCGGCAGGAGCGGCCTCCGGACCCGGACCCAGTATCGCACCGCATGAGCACCGAGACCGACGAACAGCAGGATCCCCCCGGCCCGCCGACGCGGCCGGCGCGGCGGGCCGCGCGCCGTCACCGGCGCCGGCCGAGGTGGTGGTCGGGCCCGCTCCGGCTCTTCGTCGCAACGCTCTTGGTGCTGGCGGCCGCCGTCTTCGCCGGCCTTGCGGTGACCGGACGGCCCTTGCCCGCCCCGCAGTGGGTGGTGTCGCAGATCGAACAGCGGGTCAACGCCGCACTCGGCGGACGGGTCCGCCTGTCCATCGGCGGCATCCGGGCGATCGTGGACGACAGTTTCGTGCCGCGCGTCCGACTGACCGACGTGACGCTCTATTCTCCGTCCGGAGCACGGCTTGCCCTGCTGCCGGACGTGCGCGCCGTCTTCGGTCCCGCGGCGCTTCTCACGGGCCGGCTGGAGCCGAGGGTGGTGCGTGTCGCCGGCGTATCGGTGGCCCTGCGGCGGCTGCCGGACGGGCGGCTCGACATTCCCCCGGCAGCGGGCGGGGGGGACCTGCCTGCCGCGCTCACTCCCTCGGACATGCTTGCCGCCGTCGAGAAGGCGTTCGAGACGCCGGGGCTGGCCGCGCTCGCGCGCATCGAGGTGACGGGCCTGGCCATCCGTCTGGACGACGAACGTGCCGGACAGTCCGTCGAGATCGCGGACGGATCGATGACGTTCGAGCAGACCGGGCGTGCGCTCCATTTCGCGCTGGGCTTCAACCTGGCGGCGCCGGGGGCTGCGCCGGGCCGGGCCGAGCTTGACTTCACGACCTTCAAGGGCTCGCCCGAGGCGCGGCTCGATGCCCGCCTCACCGGCATCCGGGCAAGGACGCTGGCCGCGCAGTCGCCGGGTTTCGCCTGGCTCGGTGTGTTCGACGCGCCGATCTCGGGCACTTTCCGCTCGGGCGTCACTGCCGAAGGCCGCGTCGACCGTCTTGCGGCGACGCTCGACATCGGGCGCGGAGCGCTCCGCCCCGACGCGTCGGCCGAGCCGCTCGCCTTCGAGCGCGCAAGGCTCGCCATGGATTACGACCCGGTGACGGGCGCGCTGGCGCTCGACGGGCTCGAGATCGACAGCACCACGCTGAAGGTCTCGGCCACCGCAAAGGCCTGGCTGAAGGGACTCGAGACCGGATTTCCGACAGCGCTCGTCGGCCAGGTGGCCCTGTCGCGCATCCGCGCCGACCCGGCCGGCCTGTTCGACAACCCGGTCGAGTTCGCCCGGGGCGCGCTCGACTTCAAGCTGGACTTCGCTCCCTTCAGGATACGCATCGGCCAGGTTTCGCTGTCCGACAGCCAGAGCCGGATCGTCGGAAAGGGCACCGCCTCGGCGGGCGAAGGCGGCTGGACGCTGGCCCTCGATCTGTCGGTGGACAGGATCGAGAGCAGCCGCCTTCTGGCGCTCTGGCCGCTCGGGCTTGTCCCGAAGACGCGCCAGTGGTTCGCGCGCAACGTCTCGGCGGGCCTTCTGTCCGAGGTGCACGGGGCTGTCCGCACCGCACCCGGGCAGGAACCGCGCCTTGCGTTCGGCTATGACTTCCGCGATGCGGATGTGGCGGTCCTGCGCACCCTGCCGCCGGTCCGGGCCGGGGCGGGGCGCGCGACGATCTTCGACAACGTCTACACGATGGTGCTGGACGAGGGCCGGCTGGACGCGCCGCAGGGCGGACCGGTGAATGTGGCCGGCTCGGTCCTGACCGTTCCCGACATCCGCAGGAAACCGGCGATGGCCAAGGTGGATCTGCGCACCGAAAGCTCGATCACCGCCGCGCTCGCCCTGCTCGACGAACCGCCGTTCCGCTTCCTGACCCGGGCCGGGCAGCCGGTGACAGCGGCCGCCGGGCGTGCCCGGATCGCCACGCGGCTCGGCTTTGCGCTTGACGGCCGGATCGCCCCGGGCGACGTCGATTTCGACGTCGAGGGCGAACTGACCGACGTGACGAGCGAAACGCTGGTGCCGGGACGGCCCTTCGCGGCGCGCAGCCTGACGGTCCGCGCCAACCCGGGCGGCATCGAGATCGGTGGCGAGGGCACCCTGTCGGGTGTCCGCTTCCGTGGCACGTGGCGTCAGGACTTCGGCCCCGGCTCGGCCGGACGCAGCCGTGTCGAGGCGGGCGTCGAGCTGTCGCAGAGGTTCCTCGATGCGTTTTCCATCCTGCTGCCGCCCGGTTCGCTCCGGGGCGAGGGAATAGCCGACGTGGTGCTCGACCTCGCCCGCGGGCAGGCGACGCGGTTCTCGCTCGTGTCCGGTCTCGAGAGGGTGACGCTGGCGATCCCGGGCCTCGGATGGACGAAGCCGGCCACCGCTAAGGCCCGGTTCACCGCGCACGGCACGCTCGGCAGGCCGGCGAAGATCGAGGAGATGACGCTCGATGCGCCGGGGCTGGCGCTGACGGGAAGCGTCACCCTCGCCGAGGATGGGCGTCTCGACCGTGTGGATCTTCCACAGATCCGCGTCGGCGGCTGGTTCGATGGCGCGGCGGCGCTCCTCGCCGGCGCCCCCGGCGAAGGCGTTAAGCTTTCGGTCTTGGGCGGGCGCGCCGACCTGCGCCGGGCGGACTTCGGCGGCGCCGGCAGAGGCATTCCGCTCGATGTGGCGCTCGACCGGCTGACGATCACCGACGGTCTGGATCTGACCGGTTTCCGCGGCAGCTTCTCGACGGCCGGCGGCTTCAGCGGCACCTTCGGCGCGCTGGTGAACGCCGAGGCCCCGATCACCGGAACGGCGGCGCCGCTCACGAACGGAACGGGCTTCCGCATTCGCTCGGAGGATGCGGGCGCGGTGTTCCGGGCGGGCGGCATCTTCACCCGTGCCCGCGGGGGCCGGCTCGAGGCGACCCTGCGTCCGACCGGGGAAGCCGGACGCTACGACGGCGAACTGACCGTCAAGAATATCCGCGTGGTCAACGCGCCGGTCCTCGCCGAGCTTCTGGGCGCGGTCTCGGTCGTCGGCCTGATCGAGCAGCTCAACGGCAGCGGCATCGTCTTCTCCGATGTCGCAGGGCAGTTCCGTGTCCAGCCGGGCGCGGTCGAAATCACCCAGGGATCGGCGATCGGCGCATCGCTCGGGGTGTCGGCGGCGGGTCTTGTGGACACCGCACGCGGCATGGTGGACCTGCGCGGCACGATCTCGCCCGTCTACCTCTTCAACGGACTGGGACGCATCTTCTCGAAAAGCCGCGAGGGCCTGTTCGGGTTCAACTACCGCATCTCGGGGCCGACCGACGGTCCGAAGATCTCGGTCAATCCACTGTCGATCCTTACGCCCGGGCTGTTCCGGGAGCTTTTCCGGGCCCCGCCGCCGAAACTGACGCCATGAAGCTCTCCGACTTCGATTTCGCCCTCCCGCCCGAGCTCGTCGCAACTCGGCCGGCCGATCCGCGCAGTTCGGCCCGCCTGCTTCTGGCCGAAGGGGACCGGATCGCGGACCGCATCGTGCGCGAGCTTCCCGATATCCTGCGCCCCGGCGACCGGCTGATCCTCAACAACACCCGCGTGATCCCCGCCCGGCTGACCGGACGCCGGACGCGGGCGACAGGCCAGGGGCCCGCCGTCGCGCGGATCGAGATCACGCTGACCGATCCCCGTCCGGACGGGCGCTGGTCGGCGCTCGTGAAGCCGCAGAGAAAGCTTGCGCGGGGGGACGACATCGTCATCGACGACGACCTTGCCGCCACGGTGGAGAGCCTGTCCGAGGGCGGGGTCGAGCTGTCCTTCAACCTCGGCGGCGACGCGCTCGACCATGCGATCGAGCGCGCCGGACAGATGCCGCTTCCCCCCTACATAGCCCGCCTCCGCGCCCCCGACGAGCGGGACCGCACGGACTATCAGACCGTCTTCGCCCGCCACCCGGGTGCGGTCGCTGCTCCGACCGCCTCTCTCCACTTCGATGCCCCGCTGCTTGCCGCACTGACGGAGGCGGGAATCGCCTTCACAGAGGTCACGCTGCATGTCGGCGCGGGCACCTTCCTGCCGGTGAAGGTCGAGGACGTGACCTCGCACCGGATGCACGCCGAATGGGGTCGCGTCACGCCCGCGGCGGCGGCGGAGATCGCGCGCACGAAGGCCGCGGGCGGGCGCGTCATTCCGGTCGGCACGACCGCGCTCCGGCTGATCGAAAGCGCCGCCTCTTCGGGGCGGATCGCCGCCTTCGAGGGACGCACCGACATCTTCGTCTATCCCGGATTCCGCTTCCGGGTCGCGGACGCCCTGATGACGAACTTCCACCTGCCGAAATCGACGCTGATGATGCTCGTCTCGGCGCTGATGGGCCGCGAGCGCATCCTGCGGATCTATGACCACGCCATCCGCGAGCGGTACCGCTTCTTTTCCTACGGCGACGGCTCGCTTCTGATACCCTGACGCGCGACCACGCCCAAGGGTCGCATCCCGCCTTGCGGGATCCGCCGGCGGGGCGCTAGAGCGTTTCCGACGCAGACAGAAGCGTCGGAAACGCTCTAGCTTCCTGGTGGCCGCCTGTCTCTCGACAAAACCGGAGTCCACTTTTGTCTGACAGGCGCCAGGGACGGGCAGGGATTCGGTCGGAGGCGTCATGCTCAGGGTTCTCGCAAATTCATGGGCGCTTCTGCTCGGCGTCATGCTCCTCATGCTCGGCAACGGCATCCAGGGCACGCTTCTGGGCATCCGCGGCCGGATCGAGGGCTTCTCGACGACCGAGATGTCCTACGTCATGTCCGCCTATTTCATCGGCTTCCTGTTCGGCTCGCGGATGACGCCCGAACTGATCCGCCGGGTGGGCCATGTCCGCGTCTTCTCGGCACTGGGATCGCTGATTTCAGCCGTTCTGGTACTCTACCCCGTTGCCCCCGACCCATGGGCCTGGATCGTCCTGCGGATTGTCATCGGGTTCTGCTTCTCGGGCATCTACATCACGACCGAGAGCTGGCTCAACAACACATCGACGAACGAGACCCGCGGGCAGGCCCTGTCGCTCTACATGATCGTCCAGATGCTCGGGATCATCGCAGCGCAGGGGCTTCTCAACACGGCCGATCCCGGCGATTTCACGCTCTTTGCCATACCGTCCGTCCTCGTCTCGCTCGCCTTCATGCCGATCCTGCTCTCCGACGCGCCCGCCCCCGCGTTCGAGCGCACCGAGAGGCTGTCCTTCGCCAAGCTCTACCGCGCCTCGCCGCTCGGCTGCGTGGGGATGTTCCTGCTTGGCGGGGTGTTCTCCGCGCAGTTCGGCATGGCCTCGGTCTGGGGGTCCGAGATCGGCCTCTCCGTCACCCGCATCTCGATCTTCGTGGCCGCGGTCTATGTCGGCGGGCTCGTCTTCCAGTACCCGCTCGGCTTCGCCTCGGACAGGCTGGGCCGCCGCCCCCTGATCCTCGTCCTTGCCGCGGTCGGCGCCGTCGTGACGCTGCTGCCCTTCCTGAGCTGGAACTTCGTGCTCCTCTGCGCGGTGGGGGCGATCACCGGCGGCATCTCGAACCCGCTCTACTCGCTCCTCCTCGCCTACACGAACGACTTCCTCGAAAACCGCGAGATGGCCGCGGCCTCGGCCGGGCTCATCTTCATCAACGGCCTCGGCGCGATCGGCGGACCGATCGTCACCGGCTGGGCGATGGCACGGGTCGGGCCGAACGGCTTCTTCCTCGTCATCGCCGTCCTCTTCGGCCTTCTGGCGCTCTACGCGGCGTGGCGGATGACCCGACGGAATGTCGAGGACGCGATGGTCGAGCCGTGCTCGACCGCCATCCTTTCGCCCGCCGCCTCCTCGCTCGCCGTCGAGGCGGCGATGGAGAACCGGACACATCCGCGCCCCGCCCAGGGCGCCTGACGGGCCCCCTAGCCAACCCGGTCCGATCCTGCCACGCTGCCCGCCGAGGAGGACACCGCGATGGACGAGATCGGCGCCATCCTGTCGTTCTGGATCGACACGGTGGGCGAGGACGGCTGGTACACCCCTGTCGCGGCGGTGGACGAGGACTGCCGCGCCCGCTTTCTGGCGCTGTGGGAAAAGGCGCGGGCAGGCGGGCTGACAGACTGGGGCGCGACGCCCGGGGGGGCGCTCGCCTACCTGATCCTGACCGACCAGTTCCCGCGCAACATGTTCCGGGGCGATCCGCGGTCCTTCGCCACCGACGCCGCCGCCCGGGCCATGGCAACCGGGGCCATCGCGGCCGGCCACGACCTCAGGATCCCCGAACCCCAGCGGCAGTTCTTCTATCTGCCCTTCGAGCACAGCGAGGACCCCGCCGACCAGGACCGCAGCGTCGCCCTGATGCGCGACCGGCTGACCGACAGGGAAAACCGGCTTCACGCCGAGGCGCACCGCGAGATCATCCGCATCTTCGGCCGGTTCCCCTTTCGCAACGCGGCGCTCGGCCGCAACACGACGCCCGCAGAGCGGGCGTTCATCGACGAAGGCGGCTACGGGGCCATGGTCCGCAAGGTGAAGGCGCGTCATGAAGACAGCGCATGACAGGGCTTCGCCGGGCTGGCTGGCAGGACCGGCGGAAACAGTTTAATGCCAAACCAGTCTCTGCGGGAGGGAAGCATGGCGGCCAAGACCTTCGACATGATCGTGATCGGTGCGGGCCCCGGCGGCTACGTCGCGGCGATCCGGGGCGCACAGCTGGGCCTCAGCGTCGCCATCGTCGAACGCGAGCATCTCGGCGGCATCTGCCTCAACTGGGGCTGCATCCCGACGAAGGCGCTGCTGCGCTCGGCCGAGGTCTTCCACCTGATGCACCGCGCCGGGGAGTTCGGGCTGAAGGCCGACGGGATCGGCTATGACCTGCCCGCCGTCATCGCCCGCTCGCGCGGGGTGGCCAAGCAGCTGTCCACCGGCATCGGCTTCCTGATGAAGAAGAACCGGATCACCGTCTTCATGGGCACCGCGACGCTTGCCGCCAGGGGCAAGGTCAGCGTCAGGACGGACAAGGGGACCGAGGAACTTGAAGCCAGGTCCATCGTGCTTGCGACCGGCGCCCGCGCCCGCGAACTGCCGGGGCTCGAGGCCGACGGCGACCGCGTCTGGTCCTACAAGCACGCGCTCGTCGCGCCGCGGATGCCGCAGAACCTGCTCGTCATCGGCTCGGGCGCCATCGGGATCGAGTTCGCGTCGTTCTTCAACACGCTCGGCGCGAAGACGACCGTCGTCGAGGTGCTCGACCGCATCCTGCCGGTCGAGGATGCCGAGATCAGCGCCTTCGCGAAGAAGCAGTTCGTCAAGCAGGGCATGACGATCCTCGAGAAGGCGGTCGTGAAGAGGCTCGACCGCGCCGGGGACAGCGTGACGGCCCATATCGAGCAGAACGGCAAGGTCGGGACGCAGGTGTTCGACACCGTGATTTCCGCCGTGGGCATCGTCGGCAATGTCGAGAACCTCGGGCTGGAGGCGCTGGGCGTGAAGGTGGACCGCACCCATGTCGTCACCGACGCCTACTGCCGCACCGGGGTCGAGGGGCTTTACGCCATCGGCGACATCGCGGGCGCGCCGTGGCTTGCCCACAAGGCATCCCACGAAGGCGTCATGGTCGCCGAACTGATCGCCGGGCAGCACCCGCACCCGATCAGGCCGAACTCGATCGCCGGATGCACCTACTGCCACCCGCAGGTGGCCTCGGTCGGCCTGACCGAGGCCGGGGCCAAGGAAGCGGGCTACACCGTCAAGGTCGGCCGCTTCCCCTTCATCGGCAACGGCAAGGCCATCGCGCTCGGCGAACCCGAGGGGATGATCAAGACGGTGTTCGACGCCAAGACCGGCGAGCTTCTGGGCGCCCACATGGTCGGCGCGGAAGTCACCGAGCTGATCCAGGGCTATGTCGTGGGGCGGACGCTGGAAACGACCGAGGCGGAGCTCATGGAAACGGTGTTCCCGCATCCCACGCTCTCCGAGATGATGCACGAGGCCGTGCTCGACGCCTACGGCCGCGCGCTGCACATCTGACCCGGCGCAGGTGCGTCCGATGTCCGGCCCGTCCGCCATGCCGGGGCGGCGACTGCCATCGGCAAAGCCGGCGGGGCGAAGCGGCCTGCGCAGGCGACGCGCGGCTGCGGCCTCAGGGGTCGGACAGGGAAACCCCGGCGCTCCCGGTCGTCAGGAAGCTCCCCTGCGGCGCGAGGATGATCGCCAACACGGCGATGTAGGCCGCCAGCCAGATGGCATGGGCCGCAATGTCGGACGCG
>JBMOOH010000013.1:0-33633 GCA_049323795.1 Pseudomonadota bacterium | reverse complement strand
AGAGGAGCAGCCGCCTGAAACCGCCGCCCCCGCCGCGCCGGCCCGGGGCGGCGACCACCCGAACCCCGAGACGGGCATCGCGACGGAGCCAGCGGCCGCGGCCGGGGACACCGTGGTCCCGGACCTTCCGGTCCAGCCCGACGCCGTCACCGGCGAAGCGCCGGCCGCTACCGCCGCCGCCGCCGCAGCCCCCGACGCGACGGGGGGCGGTGCGGAAGGCGTGCCTGCAGATGCCACCGTCGTCGAGGAAACGGTCACCGAGGGTTCGGTGCGCTCGTCGAGCGAGGATTTCGCCAACAAGGTGAACCAGCCGCTCACCGCCGAGCAGGCGGCCGCCGCAGCCGCGCCGGCCACGGCCACCGCGCGGAAGAAGAAGGGCCTGTCCGACTTCGAGAAGGCCGTTCTCATCGGTCTCGGTGCCGTGGCCGTCGGCGCGATCCTGTCCAACAACCGCAGGGTCGCGGCGAATTCGGGCGACCGCGTCGTGGTGGAGCGCCAGGACGGCAGCTACGAGGTCATAAAGGACGACGACGCGCTCCTGCGCCAGCCGGGATCTGCCGTGCGGACCGAACGCTTCCGCGACGGCTCGGTGCGGACGACCGTGACGCGCTCGGACGGCAGCCGGATCGTCACCATCCGCGACGCAGGATACCGCGTCCTGCGGCGGGTGCACATCGACCCCGACGGGCGTCAGACCGTGCTCATCGACGACACCGCCGCCTACGATCCCGTGGTCGTGTCGCAACTGCCGCCGCCGCGCAAGCCGCGCGAGGTGTCGCTCGACGACGAGATGGCCCTGCGCCTCGCGCTCGAGCAGGATGCCCCGAGGGTCGGGCGGCGCTTCAGCCTGGCACAGGTGCGAGGCATCCCCGAGGTCCGTGCCCTGGCACCGGCGATCGACCTCCGCGAGATCACCTTCGAGACGGGTTCCTCCGCGATCCGGCCCGACCAGGCGCGGGTACTCTCGACGCTCGGCCGGGTGATCGAGGATCTCGTCGCCGCGAACCCGAACGAGGTGTTCCTCGTCGAGGGCCATACCGACGCGGTGGGCAACGCCGCCTACAACCTCGCGCTCAGCGACAGGCGCGCCGAGTCGGTGGCGCTGGCGCTGACCGAATACTTCGACATTCCGCCCGAGAACCTGGTCGTGCAGGGTTATGGCGAAGAGTTCCTGAAGGTCGACACGCAGGGCGCCGAGCGCGCCAACCGCAGGGCGACGGTGCGGCGGATCACCGACCTCCTCCGGCAGGTGGCGGCCGACTGAGGGAAGGCTTTCCCGCAACAAGCGGGGCCGCGTGCCGACGGGCGCGCGGCCCCGAACAACTGCGCCCAGGTCAGACTCACCCGCGCCATCGCGGCGCCGGAGGGTCCGGCTTGACAAGCCCTCAACCCCGCCGGCTGAGTGCGCCGCATCGGCAGTGCGCAGTGCCCTGCCCGGGGAGACCCTCTATGACCTTCGACCTCTGGCTCGCCTTCGTCGCGGCCTCGCTTGTGCTTCTGGTCATCCCGGGGCCGACGATCGTCCTCGTCCTGTCCTATGCGGTGAGCCAGGGGCGGCGGGTGGCGGTGGCGGTGGCGGCAGGGGTGGCGCTGGGCGACTTCCTCGCGATGACCGCATCGCTTCTCGGCCTCGGCGCGCTGGTCCTCGCCTCGGCGACGCTCTTCACCATGCTGAAATGGATCGGGGCGGTCTACCTTGCCTGGATGGGCGTGAAGCTCTTCCGGGCAGCGCAAGACCCCAAGCCCCTCGCCCCGGCCGACGCCCCAGCCGACGCCCCAGCCGACGCCCCGGCCGACACGCCGATCCTGCCGGCGCGGCAGGTCTTCGGCCATGCGGCGCTGGTGACGGCGCTGAACCCGAAGTCCATCGCCTTCTTCGTCGCCTTCGTCCCCCAGTTCATCCGGACCGACGCGCCGCTCTGGCCGCAGTTCGCGATCCTGATCGCGACCTTCGTGACGATGGCGGCGGCGAACGCGCTGTCCTATGCGCTCCTTGCCGACCGGATGGGCGAGCGGCTGCGCCGGCCCTCGGCGATGGTCTGGATGAACCGCGCGGGCGGGACGGCCCTGATCGGCATGGGGGCCCTCACGGCGCTTCTGAAGCGGGCGTGACGGGCGGCGGTCGACGGCCCGTCAACCGTCGGCGGGCAGACGGAAAGCGGGCCGGCACCGTGGGGATGCTCGCACGGCGGAGAGATCGGGGCGGCGCGGACATGTCCGCCCGTCACCCCTCCCCCAGTTCCCGCATCGCCGCCCGGATCGCCCGGTTGTCGCCCCGCGCCAGCACCCAGCGGCCCACCCGCCGGGCCAGCGCCGGCCGGCCCCGCGCGACCGCCCGCTGGAAGAGTTCCCGCTGGTAGCGCGCGAATCCCCGCCGCGCCCGGAGCACCCGGTAGAACCCGACCTCGCTCAGGCTTCCGTCGAGCGCCGCGAGGATCACGCCGGACAGGATCCCCATCTGCGACAGCGACGACCCGAGCCGGTGGCCCAAGAGCGGGGTCCGCAGCCGCACCACGTTCGGCCCGTCGAACCGGGCGACATGGCCGGCGTCGAGCGGCTCGTAGGGGTCGTAGAGGATCGTCACCTGCCGCGCCGCCTTCGACGCCCGGGCGGCATCCCCGTAGCGCCCGCCGAAGTCCCTGTCCCAGGCCGTCCTGTAGCGCGTCTCCCAGGGCACGATCCGCTTGTCGAGCGTGGACTGGGGCGAGATCGCCACGGCGTCCGCGCCGTCCGCCGCGCCGACAAAGGCGCAGGCCGCATAACCGCCCATCGAGGCGCCGTAGAACACCACGCGGCCGAAGCGCGCGAAGAATCCCTCGTCCCGCAGCCGGTCGAACTCGGCCGCCACCCAGGGATCGCGGTACCAGGTCCAGCCGTCGGCCATGACGCCGAGCATCGACCAGCCCTGCGCCTCGATGAAGGCATAGCCCCAGGGGCGCCGGTCCTCGCGCTTGCCCATCGCGATGTCGAGGTTGTCGAATGTCACGACCAGAACGTCCGGGCTTCGCGGCACGAACAGGAAGGAGTGCGTCCCGTTCCCGGTGTAGAACCCGTCCGGACCCGCGAGGGACCGCGCGACCGCGGCCCAGCCGCCCGGCACGGGCGCCTCGGCCGGGGGCTTCGGCGCGAAGAGGGCGCGGGTGAGATGCGCCCCGCCCTCGTCCCGCTCGGCGAGCGTCTCGGTCGTCCCGAAGTCCCTGAGGAACGGATAGGCGCCCGCCCCCCGCCGGATGTCGATCACCATCCGCGCATCCGCATGAAGCGCGCGCGGCAGGACGGGGCCGAGATGCTTCACCTTGTGCCGGTCCCCGAAGCCGTCGAGGTTCAGAAGAAGATCGCAGGGCTTCAGGTCGGCCTCGCGCGAAACCACGCGCAGGCGGTCCTCGGGCACGCCCGCCGCCAGAAGCGCCGCGCGCGCCGGGCCGACCCAGCCGGCGCCCCCGAAGTCCCCCTTCCTCGTCAGGTCGATCAGGTCGATCCGGCAGTCGAACCGCTCCCACGCCGCCCGAAGCGCCGCGACCCCGGCCCCGGTCAGCGTCCCCGCCCGGTCGATCTGCGCCAGTCCCGCCGCCGCGAGCAGCGCCGCCGCCTCGGCCCGGCCGGCGGCCTCAGTCATCCCCGGCCTCGTCGTCGTCGATCGGCCTGCTGCGGATCGGGGCGGCGAGCGGGTCGATGCCGTGCTTCTTCAGCAGCTGCCCGATCAGCGACCGGGGCTTCGGCACGCCCCCCTCCTTCGCCACGATCCGGCTCCGCATCCGCCGCCCGTAGAAATGGATCGAGAAGGTCTCGCCGGTCACATAAGGCGCGGGGTCGAGCCCGGGGCGCAGCATCAGCCGGCGGTCCTCGTAGGCGAAGGGATAGAGCGCGGCGCGGGGCATCGTGTGGCGCACCTCGCCCGTCTTCTTCAGGTAATGCGTCAGCGCGTGCGGCCCCCAGACGCCCCAGGGCATCTCGCCCGCGTGGACGGGCGTGCCGGCCTCCTTCCTCGCCTGAAGCTCGGCCCGGCGGTGGCCGGCATACCATTCGGGGATCGCGAATTCGTCCGCGGTGAAGTCGAGAAGCGCCTTCAGCGTCAGGCTGTCCTTCGGCAGGCCGAGCACGCCGCCGTTGATGCCCTTGTCGGATTCCCAGGCGTGGAAATGCCCCGTCCCGGTCACGAAGGGCTTCACGCAATAGGCGTCCGTATCGGCCCAGATGATCCGGTCTTCCCTGGAAAGCAGGTGATAGCGGAAGAGGTCGGAATGCAGCGCGGGGCTGTTCGTGCGCTCGTGGCGCAGGACGTTCGCCTGCGGCAGGATCGCGTTCGCGTCGGCGCGGACGGTGCCCGCCGGGGCGTTCGGGATCTCCTCGTAGGAATAGAGGATCGTCTCGTGGCCCGCGTCGAGGAAGGACTTGATGCAGAGCTGCTCGAGAAAGCTCAGGGGCCCCCCGATCCACAGCATCCCGATACGCCAGTCGCTGCCGCCGCGCGTGCCAACCTTGCCGTTCATGTCCCTGCCCGCCTCTGCCCGGCGCCGGTTGGCCCCGCGCTCGCCCGGCATTCTGCCGAGGCCCGCGCCACATGGCCAGCCTTTCCCGCAACGGGGTCGAAGCGCGACGCGCCGCCGTGTTTATCGGGCCGCAGCTCTGTGCTAGCCTGCCCCCAACACCAGGGAAGAGCAGACCCCGACGATGCCCGATACCGCGCCGCCCGAAGGCAGCGTCCTCAGGCGGAGCCTGACCGCACAGACGGCGGGCGGGCTGTCGCTGCTCGACGCCGTGGCCTGGTGCGAGGGCGGGATGCGCCAGTTCCGGCTCTTCTTTGCGGCCGGAACGCGGGCCGGGACGGTGGCCCCCGGCGATCCCTGCATCCGCGAGCGGCGCGAGGTGGCGGGCGGGGTGCTGGTCCTCGGGGCCGACGGCAGGCCCGACGGATCGCCCGTGGCGCTGACCGGTCCGGACGGGGCAGTCGAGGTCAGGGTCAGCGCCCCCGAATGGGAGATCTTCGCGGGCCGCAACGCGATTCTCGCCTTCCGCACGGTCGAGACGCCCCGCACCGTCGCCGACTGGGTCCGCTATCACGCGACGGCGCACGGGATGGATGCCGCCCTGATCGTGAACCGCGCCGGAACCGGGCAGGAGGGCTTCGCGGACGAAGTCCTGGCCGAAGCCGGCCTCCTCGGCCTTGACGTGCGCATCGTCGTCCTCGATGCGCCCATCCCCCTCGGCAAGCCCGGCCTCGGCCCCGAAAGCCACCCGTTCCTCGCCCCCGACGCGCCGGGCAAGGACCGGATGGAGCCCCCGGCGCCGGATCCCTGGCTCGCGCCCCTCGGCGAGGGGCTGATCCACGAGATCGCCAAATGGCGCTTCCTCCGCCCGGCCCGCGCGGTCCTCACGCTCGACGTGAGCGACCTTCTGGCCGAACGCGCCCCCGGCGCGCCCACCGCCTTCGACCTCTGCACCGCGGCGAAGGACGGCGTCGTCCTGATGGTCGGGCGGCGCATCTATCCCTGGCGCATCCGCAAGGGCCAGCCGGAGCGCTTCGGCGACCATATCTGCCGCCAGTTCGACGGCCGGCGCGGGATCGCGCGCTGGGGCGTCGCCTCGGCCCTCTCGGATCCGGACCGGACCTGGAGGGCGACCCGGGTCGCCTATGCCAGGCCCGAGCCCGACGCCGCCGTTCCGTTCTGGCGTGCGATGGCGCTGCGCGTGCCCGGCCGGCGCACGTCGGAACTCGTCCCCAAGACCTCGCTCGTCGAGGATCCCGCGCTTGTCGCGCTCGCCGTCCACGGCTTCGCCCACCGCCCGGTCTACGCGCCGCTCTCCGACCTCGACGACTTCGGCAGCCCCGACGGGCATCCGGCGACGGTGCGCACGGCGGTGGTGACGACCATGAAGAACGAAGGCCCCTTCATCCTGGAATGGATCGCCCATCACCGCGCCATCGGCGTGACCGACTTCCTCGTCTACACCAACGACTGCACCGACGGCACCGACCGCCTGCTCGACGCCCTCGCCGCGCGGGGCGTGGTCGAGCGGCGGGACAACCCGTACCGCGCCATGCACCTCAGGCCCCAGCATGCGGCACTTCAGGCGGCCGAATCCGAACCCGCCGTGCAGCGGGCCGACTGGGTCATCTGCATGGATGTGGACGAGTTCATCAACATCCGCCTCGGCGACGGCACGCTTGCCGATCTGCGCGGCGCGATGGAGGGCGCGATGCCCGGGGCGAACATGATCGCGCTGACGTGGCGGCTGTTCGGAAATGCCGACGTGGACGGCTACGCGGACCGCTTCGTCACCGAGCAGTTCGCCCTCTGCGCGCCCGAGCTTGTCCGCAAGCCACATCAGGCCTGGGGTTTCAAGACGCTCTTCCGCAACATCGAGATCTACAAGAAACTCGGCGTCCACCGTCCCAAGGGCCTGCGCCCCGACCTCTGGGACCAGGTGAGATGGCTGAACGGGTCGGGACGGCCGATGCCGCGCGGGATATTCCGCAACGGCTGGCGGTCCTCGACCGAAACCTACGGCTACGACTGGGTCAGCCTCAACCACTATGCCGTCCGGTCGGCCGAGAGCTTCCTTGTGAAGCGCGACCGGGGCCGGGTGAACCACGTGGACCGCGACCAGGGCCTGAACTACTGGTTCCGGATGAACCACAACGCCGTCGAGGACCGGTCGATCCAGCGGATGATCCCGGCGGCACGGGCCGAATACGACCGTCTTGCGTCGGATCCCGGGGTCCGGGCGGCGCATGACGCCGCCGTCGCCGCCCATCGCGCGCGGATCGCCGAGATCAAGGCCCGTCCCGATCAGGCGGCCTTCCACGCCGAGCTGACCGGCGAGCGGATGCAGACCCTGAGCCGGATGCTCCACGTCTTCGGCGCGTCGGTGTTCAACGCGGGGCCCGCCGTGATCCCGCACGACCTGCACCGGCAGGACCTGCCGCCGGACTTCCTCTTCACGGTGGACCATGCGGGCGATGCGGAGCACTGATCTCACACCCCGGCGGGCGCCGCGCACCTCCACGCCGCTTCGGCGCGACCGCCGTGGATCCCGCGGAAAGGGCGGCGCCCGTCCCCCCGGGGCGGGCGCTGCCCGTGGCTGGGGCCGCTGGCGTCGTTATCCCCGCCCCGGACCTGCCGCCGGACACGGGGCGGTCATCCCGCGGCGCGCGCCATGACCCGCATCCTCGCCATCCTCACGGTGCGGAACGAGGGGGCGTTCCTCCTCGACTGGTTCGCGCACCACCGCGCCGCGGGCGTCACCGATTTCCTCGTCTTCTCGAACGACTGCGCCGACGGCACCGATGCGATGCTCGACCGCCTCGCCCGGCTCGGCTGGCTCAGCCATGTCCGGAACGACGGCCCCCACCGCAGGAGCGCCCAGTGGGACGCGCTCGCCCGGGCCGAGAGCCACCCCCTGCGGGCCGCCGCCGACTGGATCGTCACCCTCGACATCGACGAATACGTGAACATCCACGCCGGCGACGGCACCGTCCCGGCCCTCCTTGGCGCCCTCCCCGGCGCGACCGCCATCACGATGACCTGGCGGCTCTTCGGCAACGCCGGCGTCGTCGCCTTCGAGGACCGCCCGGTGACCGAGGTCTTCACCCGCGCCGCCCCCGCCATCGTCGGCTGGCCCTGGCGGGCCTCGCTCTTCAAGACGCTCTTCCGCAACGACGGAACCTATGCCCGCCTCGGCGTCCACCGTCCCCGCCGGCCCGACCCGGCCCGCATCGCCGCGGCGCGCTGGCACGACGGATCGGGCCGCCCCCTGCCCGACGCCTTCAGGACCGCCCGCATCTTCGCGCCGCTCGGGCAGGACAACTTCGGCCTCGTCCAGCTCAACCACTACGCGCTCGGCGCGATGGAGAGCTACATCGTCAAGGTGGACCGCGGCCGCGCCAACCGCGACGGGCCGGCCTTCGACATGTCCTACTGGGTGGAACGCAATCTCTGCTCGGACGAGGACAGGTCGATCGCGCGGATGCGGCCGGTGTCGGACCCGATCCGCGCGATGCTGGCGGCGGATCCCGTCCTCGGCCCGCTCCACCGCCACGCCGTCGCGTGGCGGTGCGCGCGGTTCGAGGCCCTGATGCTCGAAGAGCCGTTCCGGTCGCTCTTCGGGCGCCTCCTGATGGTTCCTCCGAGCCATCCCGTCGGGCCCGAGGGCACCCGGCGGCTGACCGCCTTCGCCCTGCGCGCCACCGGGCTGCGCTCTGTCCCGGGGGCTGTGGGGGATGGCGCGGCCGAGGGCCCGCCGGGCAGCCCGCAGCCCGACTGACGCAGCCCGGCTGACGCAGCCCGGCTGACGCAGCCGGAGAGCCGCAACGGACAATCCCGTTTCCGGCAACGATCCGTTGTCCGTCCTGTCCTTCAAGACAGCTTGCGCAAGTCTCGCGGTGCGGGGCAGTGTGCGATCGGGTGAGTGTGGGTGGGCGGTTCAAGCGATGTCCGCGAACAGGGTGGAGCACGACGACCTCAGGTCGTTGAGCGATGCCGACTGGGTGGCCAGGATCGCCGCGATCGGCGACGAGGCCGGGTCCTTCGAAAGGCTCGGTCCATCGCATTTCGCCTTCTTTGCCGACGAAGGCCCCACGCTCCTCGTCACCTTCGAGACACGGGACTCGATCCGCAGGGCGACGCCGCAGCAGCTTCCCTATGGCTTCGCGATCACCCGGCCGCGGGGCTGGTCGCTCCTCTCCGTCGTGGCCGACGGTGCCACCTGGTTCCGCGACCCCGCCGTCTATCGCTACTTCGACCGCCTCGTGGACGACGCGTTCTTCGAGGATTTCGACCGGGTCGTGTTCTACGGCGCGGGCATGTGCGGCTATGCCGCCGCCGCCTTCTCGGTCACCGCGCCGGGCGCGACGGTGGTGGCGGTCCAGCCCCAGGCGACGCTCGATCCGCTGGTGGCCGGCTGGGATCCGCGCTTTGCCGAGCGCCGGAGGCTGTGCTTCACCGACCGCTACGGCTACGCCCCCGACATGACCGAGGGCGCGGGCCCCGTCTTCGTCATCTACGACCCCGAGCAGCAACTCGACGCCATGCACGCGGCGCTCTTCAGGCGGCCATGGACAACGCTCCTGCCGTGCCGGAACCTTGGCAGGGATGTCGCCGGCGCCCTTGACGGGATGCGGGTCCTGCCCTCGGTCCTCGCCGCCGCCTGCACGGGCGCGCTCGACGCGACGCTCTTCCGAACCTTCTACCGGGCACGACGCAATTTCCCGCCCTATCTCCGCGGCCTCTCGGGCCGGCTCGAGGCAGATGGCCGACCGCTCCTGAACGCGCTCCTCTGCCGCAACGCCGTGCAGCGGCTGAACGCACCGAAATTCGGCGCACGGCTGGCCGATCTGGAGCGCCAGCTCGGGCGGGCCGGCGTGGCGCTTCCGCCCAGCAAGGCCGAGGGCAGGCCCCGGAGCCGGCCCTAGCTGTGAGGGTTCCACAGGTTGTTCATCCGATCCCGGGGAAGAAGGCTGGAGTTACGGGGATTCAGCCGCTTCACGGGGGATTGGATGCACGTCGACGAGCATGCACGACTGATGCCGACAGGTCGAGCGAGGGTCGTGCGGCTGGTTCCCGCGGTGCTGAAGCAAGCCTCTGCATGGCGAGGATGGCCGGCGTCAGCAGCGCGGCCGCGCCCATGCGGTCAGGCCTCGCCGTCCGGTTCCTCGTCGGCGTATCCGTGCGAGACGTGGGTATGCACCCGCAGGTGCCCATGCCCATGGTCGTGCCCATGCTCGCGGGCATCGTGGCCATCCGCCTCCGCCGGCCCGTGCCCGTAGGCGCCGCCCTCCGGCCGGAACGGGGCCGACAGCGGAGTCAGGACGGCCCCGAGATGCATGAGCAGCGCCTCGATCACAGGGTCGCGGCGGATCACCAGCCGGTCCGTCCCGACCTCGCAGGGGAAGTGACGGTTGCCGATGTGCCAGGCGAGGCGCGGCAGGTTGGCCCCCCGCACCTCGACCAGATCCTCGGGTGCGGCCCGGACCGCCACCACCCCGCCATCTTCGAGCCGCAGCGCATCGCCCTCTTCCAGGCTGACCGTCTCGGGCAGGTCGGCGAGGATGTCGCGCCCGGCCTCGGTCGTCAGACGGCGGCGGCGCAGGAATCGTCCGGCATAGTCGAGCGACACGGCATCGGCCGCCCCCGACCATGCGCCGGGATGAAGCACGGCGACAGCGCGCGGCAGCGGTTCGGACATGGGGCCTCTCCTTCGTCTTCGGACGATTCCTGCCACAGCGCCGGGGCCAGGCCAAGGCGGCGGAACGCCCCGCCCCCGGAATGCCTGCGGCCGACGGCCCGGGCGCGACCTTTCCCGGCAGGTCCGTCAGCAGGTATAGGCGACCGCCGTGACCTCGCCGACCGGCAGGCCCGGCGTCACCTTGTCGAAGACGACCGTGTTGGCGCCCATCGACCGCGCGTCGGCCATGATCTTGTTGCGAGTGTATCTCAGCCCCTCGTCGGCGAGCGGGCCGTAGACACCGGGACTCATCCGGAGGTTCGAGACGTATCGGCAGGCCGCAACCTGGTTCGCCTCGGCCTCGCGCATCCCCGCGACACCGGTGAATCCCGGGTCGGTGCACGCCGCAAGGAGGGACACCCCGAAGAGCGCCGTCCGCCATGCCGGAAATCCTGTCATGTCCTGCCTCCTGCCGCCGGCGTTTCCCCGCCGGTCATGCGGCGGATGATGCCCGGTCGGACCGGCGGGGCGCAAGGGCAGACCCGCGACGTTGCGGGCAAACCGGCGGAACGGCACCGACCGCGTGCTGCCGGTGCCATGCGCCTGCCACAGGCAGGACCGCTGCGGGCCCGACGGCGCATTCGGGGATTGCGGGACGGCCGGACGGGGGCTAGCAGGAAGCCAGAGATCGTCCGGCGGGTCGCGTCACATGTCCTTCATCCCCGATCTTCCCGTCCTCGTGGCCTATTCCCTGGCCTCGCTGATCCTGTTCCTGACGCCCGGCCCGGACATGAGCCTCTGGCTTGCGCGGACGTTCCTCGGCGGGCGCAGGGCGGGGATGTCCGCGCTTGCCGGCACGCTGATCGGGTGCAGCGTCCATTCGCTCCTCGCCGCGCTCGGCATCTCGGCGCTCATCAACGCCTCGCCCGTCGCGTTCAACGTGATGAAGGCCGCCGGCGCCCTCTACCTGCTCTGGCTCGGGATCCAGATGGTGCGGCACGGGACGGTGCTCCTGGTCGAGGACGACGGGCGCGGGCCCCGGAAGGTGCCCTTCTGGGGGACGCTCGTGACCGGCATCCTGACCAATCTGACGAACCCCAAGGTCCTGATCTTCTTCATCACCTTCCTGCCGGGCTTCGTCAGCGCGTCCGACCCGGACGTGCAGGGAAAGCTGCTGTTCCTCGGGCTCTACTTCGTCGTCGTCAACTTCGCGCTGGCCGTTCCGGCGATCATCTTCGCCGACCGCTTCGTGGGCGTGCTGAAGCGCAACCCGGCGGTGCTGAGGGCCATCGACTGGGCCTTCGCAGGGGTGTTCGCGGTGTTCGCGGTGACGATCCTCAGGACGCAGGCGCGGGTCTAGGTCTGAAGTCTCGGGAGGTCGTTCACCCGGACCGGGGTTGGGCCGCAGGTCCGCGGTTCGGCGCGGGGCCGATGCCCCACCGGGCGGCGGCGGCTTCTTCCGGGCGGCCGGCGAACAGGCCACCGGAACGGCGGCGCAAGCCCCGGCTGGAAAGGCGCGCCCTGACGGTGTAGAGGCGCGGACCATGGAGAGGCTCGCCATCCCCCGGCCCGACGACATGCACCTGCATCTGCGGGACGGCGCGATGCTGGCGGCGGTGCTGCCGGAGAGCGCCCGCCACTTCGGACGCGGGCTGGTGATGCCGAACCTCGTGCCGCCGGTCGTGCGGCCGGCCGATGCGCGGGCCTATCGCGACCGCATCCTGGCGGCGCTGCCGAAGGGCGCGGCCTTCGCACCGCTGATGACGCTCTACCTGACCGAGGCGACCGAAGCAGAGGATGTGGCGGCCGCCCATGCCGAGGGGCTCGTCACGGCGGTGAAGCTTTACCCGGCCGGGGCGACGACCAATTCCCAGTCCGGCGTCCGCGACTTCGGCAAGGTTCAGGCGGTGCTCGACCGGATGGCCGGGATCGGGCTGCCGCTCTGCGTGCACGGAGAGGTGACGGACCCCTCCGTCGACATCTTCGACCGCGAGGCGGTGTTCATCGACCGGGTGCTCGACCCGATGCGGCGGCGGACGCCGGGGCTGCGCGTGGTCATGGAGCATATCACCACGACCGAGGGCGTGGCCTATGTGCGCGGGAACGCGCGCGAGATGGGGGGCACGATCACGGTCCACCACCTGATCCTGAACCGCAACCACATCCTCGCCGGCGGCATCCGGCCGCATTACTACTGCCTGCCGGTCGCCAAGCGCGAACACCACCGCATCGCGCTGCGGCGTGCGGCGACGGGGGGCGAGGCGTGCTTCTTCCTCGGCACCGATTCCGCCCCGCACCCCGACCGCCTGAAGGAACATCCCTGCGGCTGCGCCGGCTGCTTCACCGCGACGAACGCCCTGTCGATCCTGGCGCAGGTCTTCGAGCAGGACGGCGCGCTCGACCGGCTGGGCGATTTCGCGGGGCGGAACGGGGCACGGTTCTACGGCCTGCCCGTCAGCGGCGCGACGGTCACGCTGGTCCGGCAGGAGGACCCTGTCAGCTATCCCGCGAAGATCGGGACCGGCGCCGGACCGGTGACGGTCTTCGACCCGATGATGCCGCTCAACTGGCGGGTGGACGCCTGACGGCAACCCGCACGAGGACCCCATGATCCCATCGAGCTTCCCGCCCGCCGCCGAGATCGCCCGCCTGACCGCGCGGGCCCTTCTCGACATCGAGGCGGTGCACTTCAACGCCGAGACGCCGTTCACGCTGGCCTCGGGCCTTCCCTCGCCCACCTACATCGACTGCCGCAGGATCATCAGCTATCCGCGCGTCCGGTCGGTGCTGATGGACTTCCTCGCCGTCACGGTGATGCGCGAGGCCGGCGTCGAGGCCTTCGACGGTGTCGCCGGGGGCGAGACCGCGGGCATCCCGTTCGCGGCCTTGGTGGCCGAGCGACTGGCGCTGCCGATGAGCTATGTGCGCAAGAAGCCGAAAGGCTACGGGCGCAACGCCCGGATCGAAGGCGTGATCGGCGCAGGCGACCGGATTCTCCTGATCGAGGATCTCGCGACCGACGGCGGGTCGAAACTGAGCTTCGTGGACGCCATCCGCGCGGTCGGCGGGACCTGCGCCGATACGGCGGTGATCTTCTATTACGGCATCTTCCCGGATGCGCTGCCGAACCTCGCCCGGGCGGGGATCCGGCTTCACCACCTCTGCACCTGGTGGGACGTGCTGGCCGCGGCCCGCGAATCGAGGAGCTTCGGCGAGGCCACCCTGGGCGAGGTCGAGCGCTTCCTGGCCGCGCCGCACGCCTGGCAGGAGGCGCGGCAGAAGGGCTGAAGCCCGCGCGCGCCTGCCGAAAGCAGCCGGCGGCGACCTGCCGCGACGCCAGATGTTGACGGGCGGCACCGGGCAGGCGCAACATGTGCGACGGGCACTTTGTCCACAGGTCATCCACATGGATATACAATTTGCGCCGGCGACGCGGTTGGCGCATACCCGGTCCCCGAAACGGGGGACGACATGAACGACGTGGCGACGATCCGCCCGGTGCGCGATGCACCGGAACGTGAATCTGTTTCCGAAGCCCTGCCTCACAACATCGAGGCCGAGCAGCAGCTTCTCGGCGCGATCCTGACCAACAACGACATCTACGACCGGATTGCCTCGCTCGTCAGGTCGGAACACTTCTTCGACCCGGTCCACGCGCGCATCTTCGAGATCGCGGTGGCGCGCATCCAGAAGAACGCGCTCGCCTCTCCTGTCACCCTCAAGGCCTTCCTCGAGGACGATCCGGGACTGAAGGAACTGGGCGGGCCGGCCTATCTGGCGCGGCTCGCCGGGGCGGCGAGCTCGTCCTTCGCGGCGCGCGACTACGCGCAGATGATCTACGACCTCGCGGTGCGGCGGGAACTGATCCGGCTCGGCCAGGACATTTCCGCCCGGGCGCAGGCCGTGACGGTCGAGGACGACCCGAAAGAGCAGATCGTTGCGGCCGAGCAGGCGCTCTACAGCCTTGCCGAACAGGGCCAGGCCGAACGCGGTTTCGTGAGCTTTCTCAAGGCAGTGACGGACGCCGTCAATGTCGCCAACGCGGCCTATCAGCGCGATGGCGGCCTTGCCGGCATCTCGACGGGCCTTGCCGATCTCGACAAGAAGCTCGGGGGCCTGCACAAGTCCGACCTGCTGATCCTCGCCGGGCGGCCCTCGATGGGCAAGACGGCGCTCGCCACCAACATCGCCTTCAACATCGCCAGGGCCTACCGCAAGGGCCGCCTGCCGGACGGAGGCGAGGGCGCGGTCAATGGCGGGGTTGTGGGGTTCTTCAGCCTCGAGATGTCGGCCGAGCAGCTAGCGGCCCGCATCCTGTCCGAGGCGTCGGAAGTGTCCTCCGAGCAGATCCGCCGCGGCGACATGACCGAGGCCGAGTTCCGCCGCTTCGTCGAAGCCGCCAAGGCGCTGGAAGCCTGCCCCCTCTACATCGACGACACGCCCGCCCTGCCGATCAGTCAGCTTGCCGCCCGCGCGCGGCGGCTGAAGCGGACACGCGGGCTCGACGCGCTCTTCGTGGACTACCTCCAGCTCGTCCGCCCCGCGACCGCCAGGGACAGCCGGGTGAACGAGGTCAGCGAGATCACCCAGGGGCTGAAGGCCATCGCCAAGGAACTCGATGTCCCGGTGATCGCGCTCAGCCAGCTCTCGCGGCAGGTGGAGAACCGCGACGACAAGCGGCCGCAACTCTCCGACCTGCGGGAATCGGGGTCGATCGAGCAGGACGCCGATGTCGTCATGTTCGTGTTCCGCGAGGAATACTACCGCGAGCGCGAGAAGCCCGGCGACCACGACCTCGAGGCCATGACGAAGTGGCAGGAAATCATGGAGAAGGTCCATGGCCGCGCCGAGGTCATCATCGGCAAGCAGCGCCACGGCCCGATCGGCCATGTGGAGCTGAGCTTCGAAGGCCGCTTCACGCGGTTCGGGAACCTCGTCAGGCCCTGGCAGGCCGGGGCTGGGGGCGGGTTCGGATGACCCTGCGCCCGCCCCCGGAGATGCTGCGCGGATGAACAGGACACCGGGCGGCTTCCGCAGCCGGCGTGCGGCCGATGAAAGGGCGCTCGACCTGCCCGAGTGGGCCGAGACGCTTCAGGACCTTGCCCGCGCCGTCCGGCCCTTCGCGCCCTTCGTGATGTCGGTCCTGGTCTTTGCGGGGGGCTTCGCCCTGATGTTCTCGGGCTCCCTCCCCGAGACGGACAGCCGGACGCGCATCCTGCGCGACGTGCTCCCCCTGCCCTTTGCCGAGGCCTCGCACCTTTCGGCGAGCCTTTCCGGACTGGCGCTCCTCGTCATCGCGCGCGGGCTCTACCGGAGGATGGCGCTGGCGCGGATCGCCGCGACCGGCCTCCTTGTCGCCGGGGCGGTGTTTTCGCTGGTGAAGGGGCTGAACTGGGAAAACGCGCTCTTGCTCCTTGCGATCGCCGCAGTCCTGACGGTCACGCGGGGCGAGTTCTTCCGCAAGGGCGACTGGCGCGAGTTCCGGCCGGGACGGACCTGGCTTGCGATCGTCGCGCTGACGGTGACGGCGGTGACGGCGATCGGACTCTTCGTGTACTCCAGCACCGGGTTCGGGAACGAGTTCTGGTGGCGCTTCGCATGGTCGGGGGACGCGCCGAGATTCATGCGCGCCTCGCTCGCGCTGGCCGTGGTGGTGGCGGCGCTCGCGCTCGATCATCTGATGAACGGGCCGCAGCCCCACGGGCGGGCGCGGCGGGCCGTCCCGGATGCGGTGCGCCGGCTGGTGGCCGAGTGCCCGATCAGCGCGCGGCATCTGGCGCTTCTGGGGGACAAGGAATTCATGGTCTCGCCGGAGGGCAACGCGTTCCTGATGTACGCGGTGTCGCGGAAAAGCTGGATCTGCCTCGGCGGCCCGGTCGGCGACGAGGCCGAGAGCCAGCGCCTGATCTGGGCCTTTCTGGAAGCGGCCGACCGGGCGGCGGGGCGGCCCGTCTTTGCGGCGGTGCCGCGCGAGCGGATCGGGATGCTGCTCGACCTCGGCCATGCGATCGTGAAGATGGGCGAGGCCGCGCGGGTCGATCTGAAGGCCTTCTCGCTTGAAGGACCGCAGCGCAAGGACCTCCGCTATGCGCGGAGCCGCGCGGCGCGCGACGGGCTGGAGTTCTCGATCCTGCCCGCATCCAGGGTGCCGGGGGCCATCGACCGGTTGCGCATGGTGTCGGACGCCTGGCTCGAGACGCGCAAGGGGCGGGAGAAGGGCTTCGCGCTCGGGTTCTTCGATCCGGATTACCTGGCCCAGTTCGATCTTGCGGTGATGCGCCGCGAGGGGCGGATCGTCGCCTTTGCCAACCTCTTCCGGGGGGCGAAGGAGGAGATGTCGGTCGACCTGATGCGGCATCTGCCGGGTCAGTCCCCCGTGCTGATGGACGCGCTGATGACCGAGATCCTCCTTTACGCCAGGGCCGAGGGCTATGCCTGGTTCAGCCTCGGCGCGGCCCCGCTGTCCGGTCTCGCCGACCACCGCCTCGCGCCGCTCTGGTCGCGGATCGGGGCGCTCGTCTACCGGCAGGCGGACGACTTCTACAGCTTTGAGGGGCTGCGGGCCTTCAAGGACAAGTTCGACCCGGTCTGGAGCCCGCACTACCTGACCTGCCCGGGATCACTGTCGATTCCGCGCGTGATGATCGATCTTGCGGCACTCGTCACGCGGCGGCGCGAGGAAGAGACGGTCTGACCCGGCGGGCCCCGCGGCGCCGGGGTCTTGCCACTTGCCGGGCCGGACACTGCCTGTCAGAAGGGGTCGCGAACGAAACGGGGCTTCCGGTTGGGCACAGGCACGCTTCACATCGACCTCGACGCGGTTGCCGCGAACTGGCGGGCGCTTTCCGCGCTGGCCGGCGCGGGCTGCGAGACGGCGGCGGTGGTCAAGGCCGACGCCTATGGGCTCGGTGCCGGACCGGTGGCGCGCCGACTGGCGCGGGAAGGGGTGCGCACGTTCTTCGTCGCGGTCGCCGAGGAGGGCGCGGCGGTGCGGGCCGCCGTCGGGCCGGGGCCGGCCATCTTCGTGATGGCAGGGCATATGGAGGGCGATGCGCCCGCGCTGGCCGGATCCGCGCTGAACCCCGTGCTCAACTCGCCCGGGCAGGTCGAGCGGCACCTTGCCGCGCTGCCGGGTCACGGGTTCGCGGTCCATCTCGATACGGGGCTCAACCGTCTCGGGATCGAACCGCAAGACTGGCGGGCGCTGAAGGACAGGCTGCGTGCCGCAAGGCCGGCCCTTGTCATGAGCCATCTCGCCTGCGCGGACGAGCCGGGGCACCCGGCGAACGGCGCGCAGGCCGCGCTGTTTCGCGATCTGACGGCCGACATGCCGGTCCGCCGCTCGCTCTCGGCGACCGGGGGGATACTCCTGGGCCGCGGCTTCTGCTTCGATCTGGTGCGGCCCGGCGTCGGGCTCTACGGGGGGGCGCCCTTCACGGCGGCGCGCCCGGTGCTTCGGCTGTCGCTGCCGGTCATCCAGACCCGCTGGGTGGAGCCGGGGGA
Source organism: Pseudomonadota bacterium (assembly GCA_049323795.1). GTDB lineage: Bacteria > Pseudomonadota > Alphaproteobacteria > Rhodobacterales > Rhodobacteraceae > JAOADN01. Next base: position 15,966 of record JBMOOH010000013.1, on the reverse strand, counting down.
AATCGTAGGCTATGGCTGCGGATGGACGGCCGGGGCGCGCTCGCGGATCGCGACGGTTGCTGCGGGCTATGCCGACGGGCTGCATCGGCGGCTGGCGGGACGGCTGAGGCTCTGGACCGGCCGGACACCCTGCCCTGCGGTCGGCCGCCTGTCGATGGACCTCATCACCGTGGATGTGACCGGACTGGACGTCGTGCCGGACCGCCTCGAGGTGCTTGGGCCCGAACAGGGGATCGACGACCTTGCCCGCGCGGCCGGCACGATCGGCTACGAGCTTCTGACCCAGCTCGGGCGACGCTACGGACGCACCTACGCCGGGGCGGTGCCGTGAGATTCCTTCTGGCGCCCCTCGCCGCCCTCGGGCGCCTCGCGCTCGCGGCGCTGGCCGCGACGGGCCGGGTTGCGCTGTTCGCCGCCGGGGTGCTGTCGCACCTCGTCCGCCCGCCCTTCTATCCGCGCGAGTTCGCGGCCGCCCTCATGCAGATCGGCTGGTTCAGCCTGCCTGTGGTGGGTCTGACCGCACTCTTCACCGGCGGAGCGCTGGCGCTCCAGATCTATGCCGGGGGGGCACGGTTCAACGCCGAGGCGGTGGTTCCCTCGATCGTCGCCATCGGCATGGCGCGCGAGCTCGGGCCGGTGCTCGGGGGGCTCATGGTCGCCGCCCGCGTCGCCTCGTCGATCGCCGCCGAACTCGGGACGATGAAGGTCACCGAACAGATCGACGCGCTCGTCACCCTGTCCACGAACCCCTTCAAGTACCTTGCGGTTCCGCGCGTGCTCGCCGCGACGCTCGCGGTGCCCGTCCTGGTCGCCGTGGGGGATTCGATCGGCATATTCGGGGGCTATCTGGTGGGGGTGAACCGGCTCGGCTTCAACCCCGCGGCCTACCTGAGGAACACCGCCGACTTCCTCGAGTTCTGGGACGTGGGATCGGGGCTGGTGAAAGGCGCGGCGTTCGGTTTCCTCGTCGCGCTGATGGGCTGCTACCACGGGATGAACTCGGGCCGCGGGGCGCAGGGCGTCGGCCGGGCGACCAAGGCCGCGGTGGTGTCGGCCTCGGTCCTGATCCTGGCGGCGAACTACCTCCTGACGGAGATGTTCTTCTCGGCATGATCTCGCTTCGCGATCTTCACAAGAGCTTCGGGGCGAACCGCGTCCTTCAGGGCGTGACGCTCGACGTCGCACGGGGCGAGAGCATGGTGATCATCGGCGGGTCCGGAACCGGCAAGTCGGTGCTGCTCAAGTGCATCCTCGGACTTGTGACACCGGAGCGGGGAACGATCGAGGTGGACGGGCGGCCCGCCGACGCGGGCGGGAGGGACGGCTTCCTGTCGCGGTTCGGGATGCTGTTCCAGGGCGGCGCGCTGTTCGATTCGCTGCCCGTCTGGCAGAATGTCGCATTCAGGCTGCTCCGGGGCCCGCAGAAGCGGACGAAGGCCGAGGCGAGGGAGATCGCGGTCGCCAAGCTCGCCCGGGTGGGCCTGAAGCCCGAGGTGGCGGACCTTTTCCCGGCCGAGCTTTCGGGCGGGATGCAGAAGCGTGTCGGCCTTGCCCGCGCGATCGCGGTCGAGCCGGAGATCATCTTCTTCGACGAGCCCACCACCGGCCTCGATCCGATCATGGCGGGCGTCATCAACGACCTGATCCGCGAGATCGTGACCGAGATGGGGGCGACGGCAATGACGATCACCCACGACATGTCGTCGGTCCGCCGGATCGCCGATCGCGTGGCCATGCTGCACGGCGGGGTCATCCGCTGGGTCGGTCCCGTCGCGGACATGGACGCGGCCGCCGATCCCTATGTCCAGCAGTTCATTCACGGCCGCGCCGAAGGCCCGATCGAGACGGTGCGCTGAGGCGCCGGAACAGGAAGCGCCGGCGCGAGGTTCCGCCGACGTGATTTGACTTGCGTCCCGCGGCACATACTCTTCCGGTTCCGGGGGGGCAGGAGGCTGAACATATGTCTTCGGCTGGGATCGTCATGCCCGCGATGGCCACCTTCGCCGCGATCTACGGGGGACCGCCTCTCCTCGTGCTCATCCTCTGCCTGCGGCGCGGGCTCCGTGCGCGCCCGCCCGGACGCAGCCCGCGCGTCCATCTGATCGGGGCGGCGGTCGCGGCCGTCGCGCTTGCGTTCAACCTCGCGGTGGTGCTGCCCACGCTCAGGGGGCTGCCGGACGGATCGCTCCGCCTGACCGGCCTCAGCCTGGCGGGGCTGACCGTGTCCTGGCTCTGCTTCTGGGCATGGGTCGTGCTGTCGACGGTCCTGCGCCCGAGCCGCCGAACGGCCGCCTGATGCCTGGCCGGCGGCGCCGGATGGAGTAGGAACCGCAGGATGCTGCGCGCCCTGACCCTCGGCCTTCTCGTCGCCTATCCGCTGGCGTGGTTCGCTCCGCTTCTGCGCGCGGGCCTCCTGCCGCTCTTCGGCCTCGACTCGATCTCGGTGGTCACGGGGCTTCAGTCGCTCTGGGGCGAGGATCCGCTGCTCGCGCTGCTGGTCGGCTTCCTCGCGCTCTTCGCGCCCTATGCCAAGACGCTCGGCCTCGCGCTCGTCCAGTTCGGCATCGCCTCGCCCCGCCTGCTGCCGGCGCTTCGGCTGATCGGACGGCTCGCCATGGCGGATGTCTTCCTGATCGCGCTCTACGTCGTCGCGGCCAAGGGGGTCGGAGTGGGCCGGGTGGAAACCGCCTGGGGCCTCTGGTTCTTCACCGGCTGCATCCTCGCCGGCCTCGCCCTCGGCTGGGCAACGCAACGCCGCCACCGCCCCGGCTGACCCGAGCGCAGCGCGGCGCGCGGCCATAGGGGCCTTCCCGCGCCTTGCGGGATGCTCCGCGCTCGGGCATCAAGGCCGCCATCATGGCCCGCGCCCCGTCCCAACAGTTCTCGTGCACCGCCTGCGGCTCGGTCCAGTCCAAGTGGTCCGGGCGCTGCGATGCCTGCGGCGCCTGGAACACGATCGCCGAGGACGCGCAGGGCCTCTCCGGGGCCGCGCGGCGGGACGGCGCGAAGGGCCGGGTGGTGCCCGTCACCGACCTCGCCTCTGCCGAAAGCCCTCCGCCCCGCGCCGCGTCGGGCATTGCCGAGCTCGACCGCGTGCTGGGCGGGGGCCTCGTTCCGGCCTCCGCCATCCTCCTCGGCGGAGATCCGGGCATCGGGAAATCGACGCTCCTGCTCCAGGCCGCGGCCAGTTTCGCCGCCACCGGGCTGCGGACCGTCTACGTCTCGGGCGAGGAGTCCGCCGCACAGGTCAGGATGCGCGCCCAGCGCCTCGGACTCGCGGGCGCGCCCGTCCGGCTCGCCGCCGAGACGAACCTGCGCGACATCCTCGCCACGCTCGAGGCCGAGCGTCCCGGTCTCGTGGTGATCGACTCGATCCAGACGATGTGGGCCGACACGGTCGAGGCCGCGCCGGGATCGGTCGCCCAGGTGCGCGCGTCGGCGCAGGACCTCGTCACCTTCGCCAAGCGCCGGGGCGCGGCGGTCGTCCTCGTCGGCCACGTCACCAAGGACGGACAGATCGCCGGCCCCCGCGTGGTCGAACACATGGTGGACTGCGTCCTCTATTTCGAGGGCGAGCGCGGCCACCAGTTCCGCATCCTGCGCGCCGTCAAGAACCGCTTCGGCCCCTCCGACGAGATCGGGGTCTTCGAGATGACGGGCGCGGGCCTGTCCGAGGTGGTCAATCCTTCGGCCCTGTTCCTCTCGGGGCGCGGGTCGCCGACCCCCGGATCGGTGGTCTTTGCCGGGATCGAGGGTACGCGCCCCGTCCTCACCGAGATCCAGGCCCTCGTCGCGCCCTCGCCCCTCGGCACCCCGCGCCGCACCGTCGTCGGTCTCGACGGCGGCAGGCTCTCGACCATCCTCGCCGTGCTCGAGGCGCGCTGCGGAATCCCGTTCGGCGGGCTCGACGTGTTCCTCAACGTCGCCGGCGGCCTGCGGGTGACGGAACCGGCCGCCGACCTCGCGGTCGCCTGCGCGCTTCTCTCCGCGCGCGAGGACGTGACGCTGCCCGCAGACTGTGTCGTTTTTGGCGAAATCAGCCTCTCGGGTGCGCTCCGGCCGGTAGGTCAGACCGAAAACCGGTTGAAAGAGGCCGGAAAACTTGGTTTCTCACAGGCGATAGCGCCGGATGCGGGAAACAGGGCCGGCGAAGACACGGTCCGCGTCCGGAAGATCCCCGATCTCGCAACGCTCGTGGGCGAGGTGTTCGGGGCGGGCTGACGGGCGCGAGGAGCAGGCGCATGGAAGGCTTCACGATCATAGACGCCGTGGTAGCGGTGGTCATCATCCTGTCGGCGATCCTCGCCTACAGCCGGGGACTGGTGCGCGAGGTGCTCGCCATCGGGGGATGGATCGCCGCGGCGGTGCTGGCGTTCCTCTTCGCTCCGCAGGCCCAGCCCCTCATCAAGCAGATCCCTGTGCTGAACGACTTCCTCGGCGACAGTTGCGAGCTGTCGATCATCGCCGCCTTCGCCACGGTGTTCGCGCTGTCGCTCGTGGTGGTCTCGATCTTCACCCCGCTCTTCGCCTCGGCCGTCCAGCGGTCGGCCGTCGGAGGAATCGATCAGGGGCTCGGCTTCCTCTTCGGTGTCCTGCGCGGGATCATCCTCGTCGCCATCGCCTTCGTCGTCTACGACCGCGTCCTCGTCAACGAGACCGTCCCGATGGTGGACAACTCCCGCTCGGCGCAGGTGTTTTCCTCGGTGCAGGCCAGCCTGAACGCAGCGATGCCCCAGGATGCCCCCGGCTGGGTCGTGGCGCGCTACGAGGAACTCGTGGGCACCTGCGGCGCGCCGCCGATCACCGGCGGGCCGTCATCCACGGGCGGCACAACGGGCACCACCCCCGGCGGCACGACGGGGGGCGCGACGGGGGGCGCGACGGGGGGCGCAACGGGGGGCGCAACGGGGGGCTGATGCCTCGCGTCCGGGCGGGGCCGGTCCAGCCCCCCAGCGGGGCGGCCGGCTGCGGCCGCCCGTGACTCTCCCGCGGCTTCGGACTAAATGGACCCCGTCGAGTCGCGCCTGCGTCGGACGCGCCGCCGCACCGGAAAGGGTCACGGATGAAGCCGTTCCTGAGCCATCCCTTCGATGACGACAAGCTGAAGGAGGAATGCGGGATTTTCGGGGTGAACGGGCTCTCCGATGCCGCCTCCTTCGTCGCGCTCGGCCTGCACGCGCTCCAGCACCGCGGGCAGGAGGCCGGCGGCATCGTCAGTCACGACCCGACCGAGGGCTTCAACTCGGCCCGCCGCTTCGGCTATGTGCGGGACAACTTCACCAAACCCGACGTAATGCAGACCCTGCCGGGGTCGCTCGCCATCGGGCATGTCCGCTATTCGACGCAAGGGTCGAAGGGCCATACGGCGATCCGCGACGTGCAGCCCTTCTTCGGCGAATTCTCGGTGGGCGGCTGCGCGATCGCGCATAACGGCAATCTCACCAATGCCGCCGCACTCCGCCGGCAACTGATCGAACGGGGGGCGATCTTCCAGTCCTCCTCCGACAGCGAATGCATCATCCACCTGATGGCCCGCTCGATGCAGAAGACGCTCGCCGAGCGGATCAAGGACGCGCTCCGCGCGGTCGAGGGCGCGTTCAGCGTCATCGCGATGACGCGGACGAAGCTGATCGGCGTCCGCGATCCCCTGGGGGTCCGCCCGCTGGTGCTGGGCAGGCTTGGCGAGGGCCACGTGCTATCCTCGGAAACCTGTGCGCTCGACATCATCGGGGCCGAGTTCCTGCGCGAGATCGAGCCGGGCGAAATGGTGGTGATCGAGCGGGGCGAGGTCCACTCCTCGCACCCCTTCGCGCCGGCGCCACCGCGCTTCTGCATCTTCGAGCACGTCTACTTCTCGCGCCCCGACAGCCTGATCGGCGGCCGCTCGGTCTACGAGACGCGGCGCCAGATCGGGGAGGAGCTGGCCAGGGAGGCCCCGGTCGAGGCCGATCTCGTCTGTCCGGTGCCGGACTCAGGCACCCCGGCGGCCATCGGTTATTCCCAGCAGTCGGGCATCCCCTTCGCCTTCGGCATCGTCCGGAACCAGTATGTCGGGCGCACCTTCATCGAGCCGACCGAGCAGATCCGCAACATGGGCGTCCGGCTCAAGCTCAACGTCAACCGGGCGCTCGTCAAGGGCAAGCGGGTTGTCCTCGTGGACGATTCGGTCGTGCGCGGGACAACTTCCCGCAAGATCAAGGAGATGATCCTCGAGGCCGGCGCGGCGGAGGTGCATTTCCGCATCGCCTCGCCGCCCACCGCCTGGCCCTGCTTCTACGGCGTGGATACGCCCGAGCGGTCGAAACTGCTGGCCGCGACGATGTCCGAGGACGAGATGCGCGACTGGATCGGGGTCGATTCGCTCCGCTTCGTCTCGCTCGACGGGCTTTACCGCGCCGCGGGCGAGGCGGCCGGGCGGAACGACAAGCGCCCGCAGTATTGCGATGCCTGCTTCTCGGGCCAGTACCCGGTCGCCCCCTCGGACATGATCGAGATGGGCTTCGAGATGAAGGCGGCGGAGTGAGCGGTACAGCCGACAAGGCTTTGGTCCGCTACCGCCCGCACCATTTCCTCTGCTCGCTCGGTTTCGAGGGCAAGGGCTATTCCCCGGGCTTCACCGCCAACATGGACGCCATCGTCATGGGCCGCCTGCGCGCGGCGGGGGGCGAGGCGACGGTGATCGAGGTCGCGGCCGGGCTCGACGACATCTGCGCTCCCTGCCCGAAGAACCGCGGCCATGCCTGCGAGGTTCAGGCGAAGATCGACCGGCTGGACGCGGCCCATGCCGGGGCGCTCGGGCTGAATCCCGGCGACCGGCTCACCTGGGGCGAGGCCAGGGCGCGCATCCTTGCCGAGGTGCCGCCGGGAAGCCTGAAGCGGCTCTGCGCGGGCTGCGAATGGGAACCCTGGGGCATGTGCGAGGCGGCGCTGGCCCGGCTGCACAGGGGTGGCGGCTGACCGGCAGCGGCTGACCGGCCACCCGCCGTCTGGCGATCCGGTGCCATGCGGCCCGGTCAGGCGGCCCGGTCAGGCGGCCCGGTCAGGCGGCGAGGGTGGCCAGAATGTCGGCAAGCTCCTTCGGCTTGAAGGCGAAGGCCGCGTGGACGGAGGCTATCTCGATCGGGCTCACCCCCAGGAGGGCCGCGAAGGCCCGCTGCCGTTTGGGGGGGATGATCGTGTCCTCGGTGCAGAGGACATAGGCGCGCGGGAGGTCCGGGATCGCGCCCCCCGGCCAGGGCTGGTTCACCGCCGGCCAGCCCTGGCGGCGCTGGGTTCCGTTCAGGAACGCGACGTAGGCCTCCCGCTCCTCCGGCGGCGCGAACGAGGCAAGCAGGTCGATGTTGAACGACCGCGTCCCGTCGCCGTTGTCGATGGTGACCGCCCCGATCGCTTCCACGGCCTCCGGGCCGAGGGCCGCCGAGATCGACTGCCCCGGTTCCGGCACGACGGCGGCGACGTAGACGAGCCGCTTGGCGGGGATCTGGGCCGCGACGAGGGGAATCGTCGCCCCGCCCGCCGAATGGGCGACGAGGACGCGCGGGTGTGGGATCCCGTCCATCGCCCGGACGACGGCGGCGGCGTAGTCCTCCAGCGTCGCCCCCGCCCGCCCGCAGGGCAGATCGACATTGACGACCCGGTGCCCGAGTTCCTCGAGGTAAGGCACGACCGGGGCGAGTTCCGCCGGCGAGCCGAAGGCGCCGTGGACAAGGACGAAGGTGGTCGGCATGGGCGGCACTCCCTTTCGCGGTCACGCCCCCAGCCTGCCGGCCGGGCACGCCTTCGAGATGCGAAGCCGCACCCCGCGAAGAGTGAGGCCCCGCATATCGCAGGTCCGGCGACTGGAAACCGCCCTCCGGGGGCGGCGCCAGATGCGGTTCCGGCATCCCGGTTCAGACCTTGCGGCCCTTCACCGCCGCCCAGCCGCCGGTGACGGCGAGCGCCGCGATGACGGCCTTCACGGCGTCTCCGAGCAGGAACGGCGCGACGTACCAGGTCCAGATCATCGAGAGATCGTCCGCCCCCCACTTCGAGGCGTCCAAGCCGAGAATCGTGTCGGCCAGCATCGCCCAGGCCGCTCCGGGGACATAGAGGAGCGCCGAGGCGAGAAGCGCGACCAGCGCGGTCGGCAGGACGCCCGTCACGCCGCGGTCGGCGGCGGAGCCGGCAAGCCAGGCGAGGCCGACGAAGCCGATCAGGAACCCCGCCGTCGGACCGGCGAAGGCGATGCCGTTCATGCCGCCCGCAAAGACCGGCAGGCCCATCGCGCCCTCGGCCAGGTAGGCGATCACCGTCGCCGCCCCCATCCGCGCGCCGAAGCCGAAGCCGACGATCAGGATCGCCAGCGTCTGAAGCGTCATCGGCACCGGGATCATCGGCACGCTCACCTGCGCGGCGAGCGCGATGAAGGCCGAGCCGAGGACCACCATGGCCACCTTGACGGGCAAGGATTGCGACGGGGCGAGTGCCTTGGCGAGCGTCATCTCTGCGAAACCCTTCTTCTGTCCCTTCCGGGCGGTCGCGCCGGGCGCGCCGCGGTCTGGGCGGCACTGTCGCGGGCGGGCGGGGCAATGTCAACGTGCCCCCTTGAAACCCGGCCCCGCCCCTGCGATCTGGGCACGCATGACCGATACGCTTCGCCACTACCCCGCACTCGTCACAGGCGCCTCGCGCGGACTGGGCTTCGCCCTCGCCGAAGAGATCGGCGCGCGCGGCACCCATGTCATCGCCGTGGCGCGCACCGTGGGGGGGCTCGAGGACCTGGACGATGCGATCACGGGCAAGGGCGGCAGCGCGACGCTCGCCCCGATGGACGTCACGAACGCCGAGGCGATGGAGCATCTGGCGAAGATGGTCGGCGCGCGATGGGGCGGCCTGTCGCTCTGGGTCCATGCCGCCGTCCATGCCGCGCCGCTGGCCCCGGCAGGGCATATCGACGCCAAGGACTTCGCCAAGTCGGTCGCCGGAAACATCACCGCGACCGCGACCCTCATTCCGCTGATCGAGCCCCTTCTCCGCGCCGGCGGGGGAACCGCGCTCTTTCTCGACGACGCCTGCGCGGGGCGGAAGTTCTTCGGCTCGTACGGGGCAACGAAGGCCGCGCAGATCGCCCTGGCGCGGAGCTGGGCGGCCGAGAACGAACGGATCGGGCCGCGGGTCGTCATCGCCGCGCCCGCGCCGATGCCGACGGCGACCCGTGCCCGCTTCTTCCCGGGCGAGGACCGCGGCGCGCTGGCAGACCCCAGATCGGAAGCGAAACGGCTGCTCGACGGCCTCTGACGCGCCCCGGCCGGGCCTGCGTCAGACGCGCCCCTGCCACAACGTCTGGCAGTCTGGCCGGTGGCCGCCACCATCGCTTTACGCCCGCCCCGGTTTCCGTCTATCAGGGCCGAAACAGCGGTCCGGTCCATGCGCATCCTCATCACCAACGACGACGGCATCAACGCCCCCGGCCTCGCCGTGCTCGAATCCATCGCGGCCGAGATCGCGGGGCCGGACGGTGAGGTCTGGGTCGTGGCGCCCGCCTTCGAGCAGTCGGGCGTGGCGCATTGCATCAGCTACACCCATCCCACGATGATCGCCCGGCTCGGGCCCCGCCGCTACGCCGCCGAGGGCAGCCCGGCGGACTGCGTCCTCGCCGGACTTTACGACGTGCTCCAGGGCGGGGTGCCCGATCTCGTCCTCTCGGGCGTCAACCGGGGCAACAACGCGGGCGAGAACGTCCTCTATTCGGGCACCATCGGCGGAGCGATGGAGGCCGCGCTGCAGGGCCTTCCGGCGATCGCCCTCAGCCAGTTCATGGGCCCCGAGACCGAGGATCTGGACGACCCGTTCGAGGCCGCGCGTGTCCACGGGGCAGGCGTCGTCCGGACGCTCCTCGCCAAGGCGCCCTGGGATGACCGGGACTACCGGCTGTTCTACAACGTGAACTTCCCGCCCACCGCCGCCGGGTCGGTGAAAGGCACGAAGGTCGCGGCCCAGGGCTTCCGGGCGGACACCCGCTTCGGGGTCGAGCCGCACATCTCTCCTTCGGGGCGGCGGTTCCTGTGGGTCACGGGCGGACCCCAGCACCTGCCGACCGCGCCGGGCACGGATGTGGCGGTGAACCTCGAGGGCTATATCGCGGTCACCCCGATGCGGGCCGACCTGACCGCCCATGACGCGATCGAGACGCTGCGGACGAGGCTGGAATAGAGCGTCAGGGAAGCCAGACCGGGATGACCGAGGGGACCAACAGCGACGATGCGGAACGGCGGATGCGGTTCCTCTTTGCGCTGCGCTCGCACGGCGTAACCGACGCCCGCGTCCTTTCGGCCATCGAATCCGTCGACCGGGGCGCCTTTGTCCGGGGCGTCTTCGCGGAACGCGCCTACGAGGACGTGCCGCTGCCCATCGCCTGCGGGCAGACGATCAGCCAGCCCTCGGTCGTCGGCATCATGACGCAGGCGCTCGAGGTGACGCCGCGGGACAAGGTGCTCGAGGTCGGAACCGGATCGGGCTATCAGGCCGCGGTCCTGTCGCGCCTTGCCCGGCGGGTCTACACGCTCGACCGGCACCGGCGGCTTGTCCGCGAGGCCGAGGCGGTCTTTGCCGCACTCGACCTGCCGAACATCACCGCCATCGCGGGGGATGGCAGCCGCGGTCTGCCGGAACAGGCGCCGTTCGACCGCATCCTCGTCACCGCCGCCGCCGAGGACCCGCCCGGCCCCCTATTGGCTCAGTTGCGCGAAAACGGTATCATGGTGCTGCCGGTGGGGCAGTCGGATGCGGTGCAGAGCCTGATCAAGGTCCGCCGCACGTCCCGGGGATATGAGTACGAGGAACTTCGCCCGGTGCGCTTCGTGCCGCTGGTCGAGGGGCTTGCCGCGGATTGAGGGGCGCTTTTGCCCGTGACGGATAGAAAAAGGCCCGGCGAACAGGGCCGACAAGCGAGGACGAGAGCAATGCCAGTGACGAGATTGGGACGCCTCAGGAACGGTGTGGTCGCGGGGGCGAGCCTCGTCCTGCTCGGGGCCTGCGAGCCGAACGGGGCCTTCGACCCGGACCTGCGGAATTTCGGCCAGAGCGGCCTCGACACGAGCGCCGCGGCGCTCGGCGCGACCCAGGCGCGGCCGACGCCGGACGCGCGCGGCGTCATCTCCTACCCGACCTATGAGGTCGCGGTGGCGCGGCCGGGCGACACCCTCGAGGCGATTGCCCTCCGGGTCGGCCAGACGCCGGGGGAGCTCGGAAACTACAACGCCATTCCCGCGGGCACCCAGTTCCGCGGCGGCGAGGTGCTCGCCCTGCCGCCGCGCGTGGCCGGCGGCGCGCCACCGCTCGGCACCCTTCCGGGCCAGCCGGCCGCGCCGGGCGGCGGCATCGACGTCGCCACCATCGCCTCGTCGGCCATCGACCGGGCCGAGGCAGGCGGAACCGGGCGGCCCCCGGCCTCGGCGCCTGCGATCCGGCCCTCCGGCACCGAACCCGTCCGCCACCAGGTGGTGCGCGGCGAGACCGCCTATTCGATCGCGCGGCTCTACAACGTGAACGTCCGTTCCCTGGCCGAGTGGAACGGGCTCGGCGCCGACCTTGCGGTGCGCGAAGGGCAGTTCCTGCTCATTCCGGTGACCAGCGCCTCGGCGCCGCCGGCCCCGGCCGGGATCGCCCCGGCCCCCGGCGAGGGGACGCTGCCGCCGCCGCCGTCCGCCTCGGAACCGCTGCCCGCCGAAACGACCAAGCCCGCCGCCGCCGCGCCCAAGCCGGCGCCCGCACCCGATCTCGGGGCCACCAAGACCGCCGCCTCGGGCGCCCGCATGGCCATGCCCGTCAAGGGAAAGATCATCAGCACCTACCAGAAGAAGAAAAACGAGGGGATCGACATTGCGGCCCCCGCCGGCACGACCGTTTCGGCGGCCGCGGACGGAACGGTCGCGGCGATCACCAAGGACACCGAACAGGTGCCGATCCTCGTCCTGCGCCACGAGGGCAACCTGCTGACGGTCTATGCCAACATCGACGGGATCACCGTGTCGAAGGGCGACAGGGTCAAGCGCGGGCAGGCGATCGCCAAGGTGAGGGCGGGCGACAAGCCCTTCCTCCACTTCGAGGTCCGCCAGGGCTTCGACAGCGTGGACCCGATGCCCTACCTGCAATAGGCGCCCTCGCCGGGCCATGTGCGGGGGCCACTGCGGGACATGCGCCAGGGCAGCCGGCTTCAGCCGGCGCTACCGGTGCCGAGCGCCACGCCCCGGCGTCCGGCCAGGTCGGTGAAATACTGCCACGCCACCCGCCCGGACCGCGCGCCGCGCGTCGCCTGCCACTCGATCGCCTCGGCGCGCAGCTCGGCCTCGGGGATGGCGATGCCCCAGGCGTCGCAATAGCCCCGGATCATCGCCAGATACTCGTCCTGCGTGCAGGGATGGAACCCCAGCCACAGCCCGAACCGGTCCGACAGCGACACCTTCTCCTCGGTCGCCTCGGAGGGGCTGATCGCGCTCTGCCGCTCGTTCTCGATCATGTCGCGCGGCATCAGGTGCCGGCGGTTCGATGTGGCGTAGAAGACGACGTTCGCCGGGCGCCCGGCGATGCCGCCGTCCAGCACCGCCTTGAGCGACTTGTAGTGCTGGTCGTCGTGGCTGAAGGAGAGGTCGTCGCAGAACAGGACGAAGCGGCGTGCGGCGGCGGCGCGCAAGTGATCGAGCAGCCGTCCCGTCGATGTCAGGTCCTCGCGGCTCACCTCGACGATCTTGAGATCGTGCCCGCGCCGGTTCACCTCGGCATGGACCGCCTTGACGAGGCTCGACTTTCCCATCCCGCGCGCGCCCCAGAGCAGCGCGTTGTTGGCCGCAAAGCCCTGCGCGAAGCGCAGCGTGTTCCGGAGCAGCGTGTCGCGCGCGCGGTCGATCCCCAGAAGCAGGCCCAGCTCCACGTGCGCCACCACCCGCACCGGGTCGAGACGGTCCGGCGCGACATGCCAGAGGAATGCATCCGCCGCGTCGAAATCCGGCGAGCGGAGTGCGGGCGGGGACAGTCGCTCCAGCGCCTCGGCGATCCGGGTCAGGGCATCGGCCGTCACGCGGCGCCTTCCCCGTCCTCGTCCACCCACGTCCCGTCCGCCCGCATCTGCGCCTCGCGCTGGCGCTCGAACCGGGCGATGAGGAAGATCGAGATTTCATAGAGAGGATAGATCGCCGAGAACAGGATGACCTGCGACAGCACGTCGGGCGGGGTCACGATCGCCGCCACGGTCAGGATCCCCACGATCGCGTATTTCCGCGTCGCCCTCAGGCCCGCGGCCGAGATGATGCCCGCCCGTCCCATCAGCGTCAGCAGCACCGGAAGCTGGAAGCACAGGCCGAACGCCAGCACGAAGGTCATGGTGAGCGACAGGTAGGATTCCATCGAACCCTGGAACACCACCCCCGCCGGCGGGGCGGCCAGGCTGCCGCCCGCTTCGACGGCCTGCTGGAAGCTGTCCTGGAACCCGAGGAAGAACGAGAAGGCGAAGGGCAGGATGATGTAATAGGCAAAGGCGGCGCCGATCAGGAACATGACCGGCGAGGCGATGAGGAACGGCAGGAAGGCGTTCTTCTCGGACCGGTAGAGTCCGGGCGCGACGAAGCGCCAGAGCTGGAAGGCGATGACCGGAAACGCCATCGCGAAGCCGCCCCAGAGCGCGATTCGGATGGCGACGAAGAAACCTTCCTGCATCTTGATGAGCACGAGCTGGCACGGCTGGCCGCGCTCGGCCAGAACCTCGCACATCGGGTAGGTGAGGAACGAGAAGATCGGCTGCCAGATGATGTAGCCGACGATGAAGAAGACGACATAGGCCGCCATGGCATAGAGGATGCGCGTCCTGAGCTCCTTGAGGTGCTCGATCAGCGGGGCGGAGCTGTCGTCGATATGGTCCTCCGCCCGGGTCATGCGGGATCAGCCTTCCTGCGGCGCGGCGCGCGCGGCGTCCGGTCCGCCGCTTCGGCAGCGGCCGCTTCCGGTGCCACGGCGGCGGCCTTCGCGGTCCGCCTGCGGGGCCTGCCCGGTTCGGCTGCCGCTGCCGCCGGCGATGCCGGCGCATCTGCCGTCGCACGGGCGGTCTTGCGCTCCGCCCTGACCTGCGCCTTCTTCTGGTAGAGCGCCTTCGTCTCGGGGCCGAGGACCGGCTCGGGTTCCGCGTCGGCCAGTTCCTCGGGCGTCGGTTTCGCCGCCTCCGCAGCCGGGCTCGCCGGCATCGCGGCGGGCGTCAGCGGCTTCTGTGCCGCCGCCGTCACCGGCTTCAGCGGATCCCATTTCTCGAACCTGTCCGCCGCTTCCCTGACGGCATTGAGGCCGAGGCTCTTGGGCGAGGTCAGATCGTTCATGTCCTTGGCGAGGTCCTTGACGCCCGACTCCCGCGCCGCCTGGTCGATCGCCCGCTGGAAGTCGCGCGACATCGACCGCAGCTTGCCGGTGAACCGGCCGAGCTGGCGGAACATGTCGGGAAGATCCTGCGGCCCGATCACGATCAGCGCCACGATCCCGATCAGAAGAAGTTCGGTCCAGCCGATATCGAACATGCCTCAGCCCTTCCCCCGGTTTCCGGTGGCCATCACGTCGGAGCTGCCGCCCGCGGCTCAGGCCTTGTCCGTTTCCTTGGCAGCCGGCGTCACGTCGCGCGGCTCTGCCTCGACGGCCTTCTCGGCCTCGGCGGCCCCGTCGGCAATCCCCTTCTTGAAGGCGGTTATGCCCTTTCCGACCTCGCCCATGAGCGAGCTCACCTTGCCCCGCCCGAACAGGACCAGGACGACGATGCCGATCACGAGGATCTGCCAAGGTCCAATCTGCATGGTTGCTCTCCATAACCCGACGCCCGCTGACCGGGCACCCGCCGACACTATAGGGGTTCGGGCGACCGAAACAGGGCCCGCGCGCCCCGCGACACTGCTTCGCGGACCAGATTGCTGACAGCTAGTTGTCAGTTGCCCCGGCAGACAGGAGAATGCAGCGCAACCAGCACCGGCGATCGGGGGGGGCGAACCGAATCGATCCTCGCCGCCGGGGCCGCGGCCCGCCGCGGCCTGCCCGGCGCTTCCGGCGACGCCATCCGGCGGACCGTGGAAGCGCCCGGCCCGTTTCGGGCGCGGCCGAGGGGATCGGTCGCGCAGAAGGCCGCTTGACGGGATGGGTGCGGCACGTGAGCCTGCCGGACGATGCGCCGCACCGACCGTCTGTTCGACCTGATCCAGATCCTGCGCGACGGAAAGCTCCATCGCGCCAGCGATCTCGCCCGGAATCTCGAGGTGTCTGTCCGGACGATCTGGCGCGACATGGCGACGCTGATGGCGTCGGGCCTGCCGGTCGAGGGCGAGCGCGGCGTCGGCTACATGCTCTCGGCGCCGATCACGCTTCCTCCGGTCGCCCTGACCCGCGAGGAACTCGAGGCGCTGCGCCTGGGCGTGGTTCTGGTCGCCAGCGCCGCGGACCCCTCGCTCGCCCGCGCGGCGGCGAGCCTGCGGGCCAAGATCGCGGCCGTCACGCCCGGCGGCACGGAAGAGGCGGGCGCCGACACCTTCGTCTTCTCCAGCCCCGAGGCGGCACAGGCCGCCCCTCATCTCGGCCTGATCCGCCGCGCTCTTCGCGAGCATCTGACGCTCGCGCTGCACTACCGCGATCTCCGCGGACAGACCAGCCGGCGCCGCGTGCGCCCGCTGCAGCTCGAATTCTGGGGGCGTGCCTGGACGCTTACGGCCTGGTGCGAAACCAGTGGCGATTTCCGCGTGTTCCGCGTCGATCTTATCGTATCGCTTCAGGCGGACGGGGGGGCGTTCCTGCCCGAGCCCGGCAAGACCGTCGAAGACTACCTCGCGCGGCTCGTCGCAGAAGGCTAGAGCGTGATGACGCTTGAGTGAATCGTTTGGGGATTCCCATGCGTTGGGATTTCTGGTTCACGATGGGGTCTGGGTGTGGAGGCCAGCCCTCATGACGAAACCCCTTTCGATGGACATTCGT
>JBMOOH010000012.1:0-34841 GCA_049323795.1 Pseudomonadota bacterium | reverse complement strand
TCAAAATGAACGCCTTCTGCGCCTCCGTGAACTTCGATGCCTTCATCCGATTCCACTCCTCTCCCAGCCAGGGAAACGTAGCGGAAAACTCCAGCTTCAAACGATCCAGTTCTCAGGGAGCAGAGCACGACCTGCCCTCAGCACGCTCAGCGCGAGCTGGGGGTGCTTTGCTGACATGTCATCATCGACACCTGCCGAAGAGAGCGGGGTTGGCCATGGCCGGGGACGATCAGAAGCCGAAGTCAATTGCCATCGCAGATGGCGTATTGAAGGCGGTAGCACTGTTCGGGGTCGGTCAGTACCTCTTGGCTACGGCACTGATCCATTATCATTGTGAGAAGGCAGGCCCGGCCATTTTTGCGATGGTCACGTCCGCAATCGGTTTGGGTTTGCAGCTCTTGGGCGTGCAAGTGTTCTACGTGACGGTAGTTGACGAGCGCTTCTTCAAAGCTGACCGTACGTGGAGGCTGGCTCTGAAGTACACGATCTACGTGTGCACATTCGCAATCATCAGCTTCTCGTTGATGCGCGTTGCCGCCACGGCTTCGTTCTTTGCGACCTTCAAGGGCTGCTTCCCAGACAACCTGTGAGCAGCGACCACGGCGGCTGCTAGCATACGGCTATGACGGGCGACTCGCCGCACCCAGTACCGCCAGCTAACATCTTGAAAAATATGGCGGACCCGGAGCGATTCGAACGCCCGACCCTCAGATTCGTAGTCTGATGCTCTATCCAGCTGAGCTACGGGTCCGTCGTGCGATGGGCATTTAGCCGCCGGAAAGCGCCGATGCAAGGGCAAAAGGCCGCACCGGGCGGCCGGTCAGGGCCGCGCCGGGGCATCGGCCGGAGCGGCATCCTTCGGGATGCGGACGAGGAATTCCGTGCCGTCAGCACCCGTCCGGACCAGTTCGAGACGCCCGCCGTGACCGCGCACGAGTTCGGCCGCGATGGCGAGCCCGAGGCCCGTTCCGCCCTTGCGGGTTCCGGCGTGAAACGGCTCGTAGAGGTGATCGAGCACGCGCTGCGGCAGGCCGGGACCGGTGTCGCCCACCCGTATCCACCAGTCCGCCTCGGCCTCGCCCGCGCCAAGCTCGATCGTCCCGCCCTTGCCGGTGCCCTCGATCGCCTGGCGCGCGTTCCTGGTCAGGTTCGTGAGGATGCGGTGAAGCTGCTCGTGATCCGCCCGTATCGCAAGGTTCGGGGCGACATCGACGACGATCTCGATGTTCTCCGGGGCGGCGAGCCTTTCGCTCTCGGCGACTTCCGTGATGAGGCCCTTGAGCATGAAGCGCATCAGCGCGGGCGGGGGCTCCTCGGCCTTGCCGAAGGCCAGCGTCGACTCGCAGAGGTTGACGGCCCGGCTGATCGAGGCCACGAGCTTCGGCGCCGCGCGCCGCACCGCCGGGTCGTCGCTTTCCTCCATCCGGTCCGCGAAGAGCTGCGCGGTGGTCAGGATGTTGCGCAGGTCGTGGCTGATCTTGGCCACGGCGCCGCCGAGCTGAGCCAGGCGTTCCTTCTGCTTGAGGGCGGCGGTGAGCTGGCGCTGCATGGTCTGGAGCGCAGTTTCGGCATCCCGCAACTCGCGCACCCCGGCCCGCGGCTCGATGAACAGCCGCGCATCCTCGGGCGCCTCGGCATAGGCGCTCATGTGCGCGACCACGCGCTTGATCGGAACGACGAGAAGCCGCCGGACGGCAAGGAACAGCATGCTCGCCGTCACGATCGAGATCACCGCCGACAGCGCGAGGATGCGCAGGCCGTAGTCGATCATCGCCGTCCGGAGCGGCGTGGTCGGCATCGTGACCTCGATCAGCAGGCCGGCCTGCTTCACGGGGTCGCCGATCACCCGGATCACCTTTTCACGCGAATCGAGAAGGGTGCGGATCGCATCGCGGATCAGCACCCAGGCCGGCGCCTCGCGCAGGTCGAAGGTGGCATCGACCGTTTGCGGGATCGGCGAGGACAGGACAAGCTCGCGCACCTCGTCCCGGCGCAGGACCACGTTGTAGACCTCGGCATTCCTCAGCAGTTCGCTTTCGAGCTTGGGATCGATCATGCGGTCGGCCGCCAGAAGCGCCAGAGAGGCGATCTGCGCCCGTGCGAGGCGCGACAGGATGTAGTCCTCGCGGAAGCGCGCGACCGACGGGACGAAGATCAGGACCTCCGCCACCATGACGAACACGGTCGTCAGGATAAGGAACCGCCCCGAGAGCGAGTTCAGGAACATCACTGCCTTTCGCCGCCCGCTTCGCACGGACCTTCCCTTGCGACCTGTGTTCTATGCCCCGCGTGGTCGAGCTTGTCAAAAGCGGCAACCGGCAGGAGCGGGGCAGGAGCGGGCGGATCGGTTGACTTGCCCCGGAACCCGGTCTATCAGCCGGGCCTCGACAAGCGCGGGCGCCCGAATCCCGTGCGGCGAAGCGTTCCCCGCCGGTCAGGGTCCGCAAGACGGAGATGGAAGCGATGAAGCGCACCTACCAGCCCTCGAACCTCGTCCGCGCCCGTCGCCACGGCTTCCGCGCGCGCATGGCCACCAAGGGCGGCCGCAAGGTCCTGAACGCGCGCCGCGCGCGGGGCCGCAAGGTCCTTTCGGCATAAGTCCCCCGGAGCGGGGCGGGCGATGCAGCCGCCGGCGGTTACCGCGGAAGGCCGGGTCGGGCCGGACGCGGGAAACCGCCCGGCGGCTTCGGTCATCCTGACATTGCGGCACCGCGCCGATTTCCTGCGGGCGGCGCAGGCGCGGCGGCAGGGCATGCCGGGCTTCACCCTTCAGGCGCGGAGGCGGGCCGAGGGCGAGCCGGATGCCGGGGCCATCCGCATCGGGTTCACCTGTTCGAAGAAGATCGGCAACGCCGTGACGCGGAACCGCGCGAAGCGGCGGCTGCGGGCGCTGGCGCGGGAACTCGTGCCCGGCTGCGGGCTGCCCGGCTGGGACTACGTGCTGGTCGGCCGTCCGGCCGCCACCGTCACCCTGCCTTTCGCCGAGATGCGCGCCGAGCTTGCGCGCGCCTTCGACCGGGTGCACCGGAAATGAGCCCGCTCGCCCATGTCGTCGCGCTGCCTGTCCGGGCCTACCGGCTGATCCTGAGCCCCTGGGTCGGACACGGCTGCCGCTTCACGCCCACCTGCTCGGCCTATGCGCTCGAGGCGCTGGAAAAGCACGGGGCGCTGCGGGGCACATGGCTTGCGGCGCGGCGCATCCTGCGCTGCCACCCCTGGGGCGGATCGGGCGTGGACAACGTCCCCGACTAGCGCTTCTCGAAGAAGATCGTCACTTCGCCGACGTTCACGCCATACTTCTGCATCCAGGCGCGGTTGAGTACCCGCCTGTCGGTCAGAAGCCACATCCAGTCGTCGAAGCCGACCCGCGTGGTCCGGCCCCCGCCGATGGGCAGGTCGATCGTGTAGCGCCAGTTGAAGGTGTCGCCCTTCTCCTGCCCGGTCGCGGTGCCGATCACGCCGGGGGCCGTGCCTTCCCACGTGTCGGGGCCGGTCTTGCGCAGCATCCAGACGCGGCGTTCGGTCGAGCCGTCCTCGTAGGTGAAGTCCTCGGTCAGGGTCAGGACCTTGCCGTCCCACACGCCGTTCATCCGCACGTCGAACCGGCGTGACACCCGGCCAAGGCGGTCCTGGAACTGACCGTAGGCGACGACCTGCCCCTGGAAGAACTCCTCGAGGTTCAGCGACCGGGTGCTGAGGGCGGGCCGGTCCAGCGACGGGCGGCCGGTGCAGGCGGACAGGACGACCGCCGAGAAGAGGGCGGCGACAGGGGCTATGTGGCGCATGGCATCTCCGGTGCTCCGAGGTGATACGGTCCGGCATGCCGTCCGGATGCGCCGAGCATGCCGCAGTCACGGCGGAAACTGCAAAATCCCCGGTTGACGCGCCCCCCCTGTCCGGCCCAAAGCCAGGGGCACGACCCTTTCGGACAGGCTTGCATGCTGGACGACAGCGACGACATCCATCCGCTTCTGGCCGGCGCGCCGAAATCGACCGAGTTCAGGAAGCTGCGCAAGCGCCTGGTGCAGGACGTGCGCGCGGCCATCGAGACCTATGGCATGGTCCGCCCCGGCGACCGCTGGCTCGTCTGCCTGTCGGGGGGCAAGGACAGCTACACGCTGCTCGCCGTCCTGCACGAGCTGAAGTGGCGGGGCCTGCTGCCCGTGGACCTCCTCGCCTGCAACCTCGACCAGGGACAGCCGGGCTTTCCGGCGACAGTGCTGCCGGAGTTCCTGACCCGCATGGGCGTGCCGCACCGGATCGAGTATGCCGACACCTATTCCATCGTGATGGACAAGATTCCGCAGGGCCGGACCTATTGCAGCCTCTGCTCGCGGCTTCGCCGGGGAAACCTCTACCGGATCGCGCGCGAGGAAGGGTGTTCGGCGGTCGTCCTCGGCCACCACCGCGACGACATCCTCGAGACCTTCTTCATGAACCTCTTCCACGGCGGGCGGCTTGCCACCATGCCGCCGAAGCTCGTGAACGAGGACGGCGACCTGACGGTTCTGCGTCCGCTCGCCTTCGTCGCCGAGGCCGATTGCGCGAGGTTCGCGCGCGGCATGGGCTATCCGATCATTCCCTGCGACCTCTGCGGCAGCCAGGAGGGGCTCCAGCGGATGCAGGTGAAGCAGCTTCTCGACGGCTGGGAGGCGCGGACGCCCGGCCGCCGGCAGGTGATGTTCCGGGCGCTGATGAACGCGCGGCCGTCGCATCTGCTCGATCCGGCGCTCTTCGACTTCACCGGCCTGTGGCCTGGAATGTGGCCCGGAAGCCGCGCCGCGGATGGCGAAAATGCTCCGGATCTTCCCCCCGCGGGTTAACGCGGTGGTCAGCATGGCCGCCTAGCCTTCCTGCGAGAAGTCGGGAAGAGCAGGCCGCGAATGACGAGACGCGCGATCATCAGTCTGGCCTTCGGCCTGTCCGAGGGCGCCGGCTCGGTCAGGCCGATCGAACTGGTTCTCGTCCTCCTGTCGCTGACGCTCGGCGCGACAGCCTTCGGCGCGGCCGGGGCGGCCGTCAGCGCCGCCGTGCTCGTTCCCGTAACCATCGGGATGGCGATGTTCCGGCTGGCCCAGGCGCGGGGGACGGCCGGACATGCCCGATCGGCGGCCAACCCGCTCCGCACCGCGGTCGGTGCCGCGGCGGGAACGGCGCTGGCCGGTGCGGCCGCGACGGGCCGGGGGACCGCCTGCCTGATCCTTGCGCTCGACGATCCGGGCGACCTCGTCGAACGCCACGGGCGCGGCGCGCAGGAAACGGTCATGTCCCGCATCGCCGAACGGGTCGAGGGTGCACTGCGCGAGGACGATCAGGTCCTGCGGCTGGAGGATACGCGCCTCGCGGTCATTCTCCGCCCGGTGCGGCGGGCCGACCTCGAATCCGTGCTGCAGGTGGCCTCGCGCCTGCTTGCGGCGGCCTCCGAGCCGGTCAGCCTGGACTCGACGTCGATCTACGTCACGGTGTCCTGCGGCTTCTGCCTGTCCTCGCGCAGCCCCGAACGCACCGGCACGGCGTTTCTCACCGCGGCCGAGCAGGCGACGGAAGAGGCGCTGAGGAACGGGCCCGGAGCGATCCGCGCCTGGACGGCCGAAATCGCACGTGCGGCAGCCGACCGCTCCTCGCTTCGGGATGCCGTGGCCGAGGCGCTCGAACAGGACCGGATCGTCGCCCATTTCCAGCCCCAGCTTTCCACCGACACAGGCGAGGTCGCGGGCTTCGAGGTGCTGGTGCGGTGGAACCATCCGACCCGCGGAACGCTCGTCCCGGCCGATTTCCTGCCCGCCATCCACGCCGCCGGACTCTCGGAACGCCTGGCCGAGGTGATGATCTACCAGGCGCTGTCGGCGCTTCGCGGATGGGAACGGAAGGGCTGGCCCATCCCGCATGTGGCCGTGAACCTGTCACGGGACGAGCTGCGCAATCCGCGGCTCGCCGACCGGATCAAGTGGGAACTGGACCGGTTCGAGATCCAGCCCGATCGTCTGACGATCGAGGTGCTCGAGACCGTCGTGACCGAGTCGGGCGATGACGTGATCGTGCACAACGTGGCGGCGCTTGCGGGACTGGGTTGCCGCATCGATCTCGACGATTTCGGGACGGGCCAGGCGTCGATCGCGCAGCTCCGGCGATTCGCCGTGAACCGCATCAAGATCGACCGGTCCTTCGTCACCCATGTCGATACCGATCAGAGCCAGCGGCGGATGGTCGCAGCGATCCTGTCGCTTGCCGAGCAGCTCGGTCTCGAGACCGTCGCCGAAGGCGTCGAGTCCCTCGGGGAACACGCCATCCTCGCGCAGCTCGGCTGCACCTTCGTCCAGGGCTTCGGCATCGCACGGCCGATGCCCTACGACGAGACGCTTGCCTGGCTCCAGCGGCACGCCGCGAAGCTCGCCGAGGCGCCCCGGATCGGCCGCAGAGCGGGCTGACCCGGTACCGGAAGGACCGGGGGCCGCCCGGGAAACCCGGTCCCGGAGGATCCTCCGCCGCGCCGCCCCGCCGATCCGGCGCGAAACCCCTCCCGCCCCGCCGCGAGTCCGCCCGTCCTCGGCAGCGCCCCGGCATCCGGCCCGGCCACGGGCCCATCCCGGCGCCGCGATCATCCCGCCCCTGTTCCCGACCCTCGCCCGGCCGCGGGCCGTGGAGGACCGGCGGCGGAAACCGAACCGGAGCCATCGACCGGCAACAGGAGCGCGGGACCGGCATCCACGAATGCCGGACAGGGAAACCGGCGCAGACAGGGACGCCGACTCCGGGGAGGTGCAAACCGACCGGAATTCCTGGGCAGGGACCGGGACACGGCCTGCGGGTGCAGGACGGGCACAGGGATACCGGCAGGCCACACGAGTCAGACGCTGCGGACCGGGGGCCGGTGGCATCGGGACTCCGGGACAGGGCTGGCGCGTCGGGCAGGCGTGACGGTCAGGGGCCGTGTCAGGAGCCCCGGTCAGGAGCCCCGGTCAGGGGCCTCGGTCAGGGGCCTCGGAACGTGACCTGAAACCGCTTGACCTTTGGCGACCCCTTCTATTGAACCTCTGCAATCCCGGCAGGACGATGGTGTGTCCGATATGGACGATCAGAACCGAAACCTCATACTCGCGACCGTTCTCTCCTTCCTCGTGATCCTCGTGTGGTACACGCTCTTCGCTCCCCCTCCGCCGCCGGCGGATACCGGGGCGCCCGCAGGCGTGGCCGTCGGCACGACCGGGGCAGGCAGCGGCACGACCGCGTCCGTCGCGCAGCCGGCGGCCGGGACGGGCACCGCCCCCGACACCGGCGCCGCCACCTCGCAGGAGGTTGCCGCGGCCCCGCGGATCGCCGTCGAGACGCCGCGGCTCACCGGGTCGATCTCGCTTCTCGGCGGACGGATCGACGACCTGCTGCTCAAGGGCTATCGCGAGACGCTCGCCAAGGACTCGCCCCTCGTCCGCCTGCTGTCGCCTGTCGGCGGAACCGAGGTGAACCCGCAGCGCCCCTACTACGCCGTCTACGGCTGGTCCCCCGCGGGTGGACTCGATCCGAAGCTTGTCCCGGACGCCCGCACGCTGTGGTCGCTCGAGTCCGGAACGACGCTGACACCGGACACGCCGGTTACCCTGAAATGGGACAACGGCGCAGGGCTGGTCTTCCGCAGGAAGATATCGGTTGACGCCAACTATCTCTTCACCGTCGCGCAATCGGTCGAGAACCGGACCGGCGCGGCGGTCCGCCTCGCGCCGTACGGCATCATCGCGCGCCACGGCGGTCCGACGACGCCTGCCTACTTCGTCCGGCACGAAGGCGCGGTGCGGATGTCCGACGGCCGTCTCGAAGAGACGACCTACAAGAACATGACCAAGCTCGATCCGGTCGAGCGCGAAGGCCAAGCCAAGCTTGTGGACGTGGCAACCGACGGCTGGGTCGGACTGACCGACATCTACTGGATGACCACGCTGGTCGCGGCCCCCGGCCAGGCCTTCTCATCCGTCATCAAATACGTGCCGCAGGGCGAGATCTATCAGGCCGAGGCGCGTCTGCCCGTGATGGAGGTCGCGCCTGGCGCAACGGCCGAAGTCACGACGATGCTGTTCGCCGGCGCCAAGGAATGGCAGACGATCCGCGACTACCAGAACCGGGGCGGCATCAAGGGCTTCATCGACTCGATCGACTGGGGCTGGTTCTTCTTCCTGACCAAGCCGATGTTCTGGCTTCTGCACTGGCTGCACAGCGTGATCGGAAACATGGGCTGGGCGATCATCGGGCTCACCTTCATCATCAAGACGCTCGTCTTCCCCCTGGCGCGGAAATCCTACATTTCGATGGCGCGGATGAAGGAACTCCAGCCCGAGATGGAGAAGCTGAAGGAAGCGGCCGGCGACGACCGCCAGAAGCTCCAGAAAGGAATGATGGAGCTCTACAAGCGGGAAAAGGTGAACCCCGCATCGGGCTGTCTGCCGATTCTGATACAGATCCCGATCTTCTTCTCGCTCTACAAGGTGATCTTCGTCACGCTCGAACTCCGGCAGGCCCCGTGGATCGGCTGGATACGCGACCTGTCGGCGCCGGATCCCTCGTCGCTCTACAACCTCTTCGGCCTCCTGCCCTGGGCTGCGCCGCCGGTCGGCTCGGTGCTTGCGCTGATCTTCATCGGCCTCCTGCCGATCGTCCTCGGCGTGACCATGTGGCTGCAGCAGAAGCTGAACCCCGCCCCGACGGACCCGGCGCAGGCGGCCGTGTTCGCCTGGATGCCCTGGATCTTCATGTTCATGCTGGGCGGCTTCGCCAGCGGGCTCGTGCTCTACTGGATCACCAACAACCTCATCACGTTCGCGCAGCAGTACACGATCATGACGATGCACGGGAAGCGGCCGGACGTGTTCGGAAACATCCGTCCGAAACGGGCCGCAGAGGCCGAGGCGAAGACGAAGTGAGCCGCGTCGGCGAGGGCCAGCCAGACCCCGGCCCACGCCTGGAGTACCCGCTCTGCACCGAGCCGGGGCCGGAGGCCGCCGAGGCGGGGCGAAGGCTGCTCACCGGCGAGGTGGAATTTCTGAAGGGCGTCGTGGCGATGGAGGGACTTCCCCTTCCCGACCGGCCCGAAGTCTGCTTCGCGGGCCGCTCCAATGTGGGAAAGTCCAGCCTGATCAATGCGCTCACCGGCCGGCGCAATCTTGCGCGCGCGTCCAACACGCCGGGCCGGACGCAGGAGATCAACTATTTCGACGCAGGCGGACGGGTCTATCTGGTGGACCTGCCCGGATACGGCTTCGCCGAGGCGCCGAAGGCAACGGTCGAACAATGGCAGCGGCTTCTGAAGGCCTACCTGGCGGGGCGCCAGACGCTCCGCCGCGCCTTCCTGCTGATCGACATGCGGCACGGGGTGAAGACGGCGGACGAGGAGATCCTGACGTTGCTCGACCGCTCGGCCGTGCCGTTCCAGGCGGTGCTCACGAAGTCGGACAAGGTGAGCCAGAAAGGGCGGGAGGCAACGCTGTCGCAGGTCCGCGCGGCGCTGGCCAGGCACCCCGCGTCCTACCCCGAGCTGGTCGTCACCTCGTCGGAGAAGGGCGAAGGCATCGCGACCCTGCGCGCGGTGATCGCCGGCCTGGCGTGATGACCGGGGGCTGACCGGGGGGGACCTGGCGGATGTGCGCCCTGCCGTCAGACGTGCTGGCCGGCATTCACCTGCACCTCGGTTCCGGTCACGTAGGACGAGGCATCCGAGCACAGGAACCAGATCACGTCGGCCACTTCCGAGGGCTGGCCGAGGCGGCGGAGGGGCAGGCCCTCGACGATCTTCTCGGTCCCCGGGCTCAGGATCGAGGTTTCAACCTCGCCGGGGGCGATCGCGTTGACGCGGACTCCGAGCGGCCCGAAATCATGCGCCATCTCGCGCGTCAATGCGGCCAGCGCGGCCTTCGACGTGGCATAGGCCGCGCCCGCGAAGGGATGCACCCGGCTGCCCGCAATCGAGGTCACGTTGACGATCGCGCCCCTGGCCGCAGCGAGTTCGTCGCGCAACCCGCGGGCCAGCACGACGCTGGCGAAGAAGTTGACGTGGAAGACGTGGCCCCAGGTCCGAAGGTCGGTGTCGAGCGTCCCGAGCCGGGCGCCCCCCGGACCCTTGGGCGAAATGCCGGCGTTGTTGACAAGCGCGTGCAGCGTTCCGTCGAGTTTCTCCCGGATGCCGGCAATCGCGGCCATGGTCGCGTCGGGGCTGGCGAGGTCGATCTGGATGTGGTTCTCCTCGCCCCCCGGCCAGGGGCAGCGCGGATCGAAGGGCTGGCGCGAACAGGTCAGCACCCGCCACCCCTCGCGCCCGAAGCGCTTGACGGTGGCGTGGCCGATGCCGCGGCTGGCGCCGGTCAGAAGCAACGTCTTTCTCGGCTCGGCCATGCTGGAACTCCTGCCCCGCATAAAAGCATAGTAAATCAGTCGGGTTTGGCAATGGGGCATTTCCCGTGGAAGCACCCCGCGAATGGCGATAAAGGGGCGTCACAGGATGGAAGGTCCCCGAGGGATGAAGAAGCAGGACATGAATCGCGACTGGATCGGCACCGCCCGCACGCTCTCGGAGGCACTCCCCTATCTTCAGCGCTATTCCGGCGCGGTGGTCGTCATCAAGTTCGGCGGCAATGCGATGGGCGATGACGGGGCGATGGCCGAATTCGCCCGCGACGTGGTGCTGATCCGGCAGGTCGGCGTGAACCCGGTCGTCGTCCATGGCGGCGGGCCGATGATCAACGACCTTCTGGGAAGGCTCGGGATCGAATCGAAGTTCGTGCGCGGCAAGCGCGTGACCGACAAGGCCACGGTCGAAGTGGTCGAGATGGTGCTGTCGGGGCTTGTGAACAAGCGGATCGTGCAGGCGATCAACGATCAGGGCGGGCGGGCCGTCGGCATCTCGGGCAAGGACGACGACCTGATGGTCTGCGAGCCGGACGACCCGGAACTGGGGTTCGTGGGCAGGCCCGTGCATGTGGACCCCGAGATCCTGCAGGACCTCTACCGCGCGGGCATGATCCCCGTGGTAGCGCCGGTGGCGACGGGGGTGAACGACAACGAGACCTTCAACGTGAACGGCGATACGGCGGCGGGGGCCATTGCGGCGGCGCTGAAGGCGGACCGGCTGCTCCTGCTGACCGACGTTCCGGGCATCAGGGACGAAACCGGCGAGGTCGTGACCCAGCTTCACCCCGACGAGGTGCAGGCCCTGATCGACAAGGGTGTGATCTCGGGCGGCATGATCCCGAAGGCCGAAACGGCGCTCGAGGCGCTGAAGCAGGGGGTGCGGGCGGTCGTGATCCTCGACGGGCGGGTGCCGAACGCCTGCCTGCTGGAACTGTTCACCGATCACGGCGCGGGGTCGATCATCCGGTCGACCGCGCCGCGCGTGAAACCGCGCACGCCGCGCCCTTCCCACCGCACGCGGGGATGACACCCGACCATATCGAGGCGCTGGCCCGGCCGCATGCCCTGGCGGTGATGGGGGCGTTCCATCCCGACCCCGAGGACGGGGCGCCCGAGGGGACGGGAACGCTCGTCCTGCTCGGCCCCGACGGGCCGGCGTTCTGGCCGGTGCTGACCTCATCGCCGGAGTGGCAGGACGGCGGGCCGGACCCGGTGGACCGCTGGTCGCGCCGGGTGATCGGGCGGCTGGCCTGCGATCTGGGGGCCAAGGCTCGGTTCCCTTTCGGCGGCCCCCCCTACCAGCCCTTCATCCGCTGGGCAAAGCGGTCGGGGCGGGCCTGGGACTCGCCCGTCACCATTCTCGTCCACGACACGGCCGGCCTGTTGGTGAGCTACCGGGGCGCGATCGCGCTGCCGGAGCGCCTGGATCTGCCCGGACCGCCGCCCCGCCCCTGCGACAGTTGCGCAGACAAGCCCTGCCTCGCGGCCTGCCCGGCACGCGCCCTGACCGGGGCGGGCTATGACGTGCCCGCCTGCCACCGCTTTCTCGACACCGACCCGGGTCGGGACTGCATGGACGCAGGCTGCCGGGTCCGTCGCGCTTGCCCGGTCTCGCAAGCCTATGGCAGGGTGCCGGAACAGTCGGCCTATCACATGAGGCAGTTCCACCGATGACGCGTGCCATATGATTCCCGCAGGTCACCGCCGACTGATCCTCGTGCGGCACGCCAAGTCGGATTGGGATGACCCGAGCCTCGACGACCACGACCGGCCGCTGAACCGCCGCGGCCGAAGGTCGGCTGCGGAACTGGGCGAGTGGCTCCATTCGCGCGGCTACGAGCCCGACCAGGTGCTCTGCTCGTCGGCGGCCAGGACGCGCGAGACATGGGCGCGGGTCGCGGCGACCCCGCTCGAGGTGACGCCGCAGGTGGACTACCTGACCGGGCTCTACCATGCCGGACCGGACGTGATGCTGCGCGCCCTGCGGCGTGCGGCGGGGGACGTGGTGATGATGATCGGCCACAATCCCGGCATCGCCGCCTTTGCCGCGCTGCTGCCGGCGCGGACACCGAACCATGAGGATTTCCGCCGCTATCCGACCGGCGCCACGCTTGTGCTCGACTTCGAGACCCCGTCCTGGAACTCGGTCCGGCCGGGAATGGGGTCGGTGCTCGACTTCTTCGTGCCGTCGGGGCGGGACTGACCCGCAGGCCGGGCGGCGCAAAGGCGCGGGTGCGGGCTCTCCCGAAGACCTCGGGCCGCCGGCGGCGGGTTGGCGTCAGTGCCCGAGGATCTGGCTGAGAAACAGCTTCGTCCGGTCGCTCCTGGGGTTGCGGAAGAACTCGCCCGGCTCGTTCTGCTCCACGATCTGGCCCTGGTCCATGAAGATCACGCGGTTCGCGACGGCCTGGGCGAAGCCCATCTCGTGCGTGACGCAGAGCATCGTCATGCCGTCCTTCGCCAGCTCGATCATGGTATCGAGCACTTCCTTGATCATCTCGGGGTCGAGCGCCGAGGTCGGCTCGTCGAAGAGCATGATCCTGGGCTTCATGCAGAGCGCGCGCGCGATGGCGACGCGCTGCTGCTGTCCGCCCGAAAGCTGGCCGGGATACTTCAGCGCCTGCTCGGGGATCTTGACCTTGCGCAGGAAGTGCATCGCCATTTCCTCGGCCTCCCTCTTCGGAACCTTGCGGACCCAGATCGGGGCGAGGGTGCAGTTCTCGAGGATGGTGAGGTGGGGGAAGAGGTTGAAGTGCTGGAACACCATCCCGACTTCGGAGCGCACCTTGTCGATGTTCTTCAGGTCGTTGGTCAGTTCCGTCCCGTCGACGACGATACGGCCCGACTGGTGCTCTTCCAGCCGGTTGATGCAGCGGATGAGGGTGGACTTGCCCGACCCGGAGGGTCCGCAGACGACGATGCGTTCGCCCTTCATCACCGTCATGTCGATGTCGCGCAGGACGTGGAACGTCCCGAACCACTTGTTCATCCTGACGATCTGGATGGCGATCTCGTCGCCGATCTGCATCCGGGTGCGGTCGATGGCCTCGGCGTCGGTCATGGGCGCTCCTTACTGGCGGTCGGTCCTGAGCTTCCGCTCGAGGTACATCGAGTACCGCGACATGCCGAAGCAGAAGACGAAGAAGATGGCGCCGACGAAGATGTAGGGCTCCCAGTAGATGCCCTTCCAGTTGATGTCGGCGCGGACGGCGGCCGTGACGCCGCGGAGCGGATCGAGAAGGCCCACGAAGCTCACGAGCGTGGTGTCCTTGAAGAGGCCGATGAAGGTCGAGACGATGCCGGGGATCGAGACCTTCAGCGCCTGCGGCATGATGATGAGGCGCTGCGCGCGCCAGTAGTCGAGGCCGAGCGCGTCCGCGGCCTCGTACTGGCCGCGCGGCAGGGCGGCGAGGCCGCCGCGGATCACCTCGGCGAGGTAGGCGGCGGCGAAGAAGGTCACAAGGATGATGACGCGCAGGATGATGTCGAAGTTCGTCCCCGGTGGCAGGAAGTACTGCAGGAGCAGCGAGGCGGTGAAGAGCAGCGTGATGAGGGGCACGCCCCGGATGAACTCGATGAAGCCGACCGACAGGGTCTTGACGATGAACATGTCGGACTGCCGCCCGAGCGCGAGGAGGATGCCGAGCGGCAGCGAGAACGAGATCGCGGTGACGCCGATGACGAGGGCGAGAAGAAAGCCACCGAACTCGTCGGAACTGACCGGCGCGAGCGCGACCGGGACGGCGCGGCTCATGATGTCGATGAACGCCTTGTCGGGGTAGAGCCACCAGAGCGCGGCCGTGACGATCCCGAGGCCCGCGGCGACCGGGACGCCGAGGGAGCCCTGAAGCACGCGGTAGCTCGCCCCGAGGACGACGAAGCCCAGCATCGCGCCCACGGGGACCCATGCGGTCCCGCCCCAGAGCAGCCAGAAGCCGAGCCCGGGGAAGAGGATCGTGAACCAGAAGAGCCTGCGCGGGACCGACTGGAAGAGCACCGGAGCGAGTGCGACGAACATCAGCACGAGCGCCAGCGTGGGCCGCCAGTAGAGATCCCGCGGGTAGAAGCCGAAGAGCCACTGGTTCCAGCGCTCGCGGATCACGGCCCAGCAGGCGCCGCCGGTCGACTCGACCAGATCGCCCGCCGCGTTCACGGTCTTGCCGGCCTCGTTCAGGGTCAGGCCCTGGCGGTCGAGCACGATCTGCCGGCACTCGCCGAGCGAGCCCGCGTTCCAGACCGAGTTGAGAAGCCACGGGATCAGCGCGGAGAGGATCGACCACACGATCCACAGGCCGATCAGCGTCAGCGCGATGTTGACAGGACCCGAGAACAGGTTCTCGCGCAGCCACTTGATCGCCCCCCGCTCGGACACCGGCGGTTCGGCGGCGGGGATCATCGCGGAGCGGGCGAAGGCTTCGGTCTCGCTCATCTCAGCGGGCCTTGAGCTGCACGGTGCGGTTGTAGAGGTTCATGAACGACGAGATGGTCAGGCTGATGGACAGGTAGATCAGCATCAGCAGCAGCATGCTCTCGAGTTCGCGTCCGGTCTGGTTGAGCGTGATGCCCCCGAGCGTGCCCCGCAGGTCGAGATAGCTGACCGCGATCCCGAGGGACGAGTTCTTGGTCAGGTTCAGGTACTGCGAGATCAGCGGCGGGATGATGACCCGACGCGCCTGCGGCAGGATGATGAGGCTCATGGTCCGGCGGGGACGCAGGCCAAGCGCGAAGGCGGCCTCGGTCTGTCCGTGGCTTATGGCGAGGATGCCCCCGCGGACGATCTCGGCAATGAAGGCGCCGGTATAGAGGCTGAGACCGAGCAGAAGCGCCGTGAAGGAATGCGCGACCTGGATCCCGCCGGAGAAGTCGAAGCGGCTCAGGCGGGGAATGTCGAGGTAGAAGCCCAGTGCCCAGGCGGCGACCGTGATCGGCACGACCAGGATCAGAAGGCTCTTCCACCAGGTTGTCGGCCGGACGCCTGTCGCTTCCTGGACGGATCGGGCGCGTCGGACCAGCAGGCGCCAGGCCACGACCGACCCCGCCGTGACGGCGACAAGACCGAGGAACACCTGCCAGTCCGACAGCACCGCGCCGAGCGGACAGGGGCGCCGGTCGGGGCCTTCGGGCATGGCGCAGGCGAACATCGGAAGCGGCGCCACCGTGCCGCTCGCCGTGATGGCGACGGTGCCGAAGAGGCGCATCTGGGCTTCGGGTTTCTGCCCGTTCGCGATCATCTCGTCGGTGACGCGATAGGCTGAAGGAGGCGGCGCCAGCTCCGACATCGGCACGAAGATGATGAGCAGCCACAGAAGCAGCGGGATGTTCCGGAACATCTCGACGTAGACGGTCATGATCCGTCCGATCAGCCAGTTCTTCGACAGGCGCAGGACGCCGGCGATCACGCCGATGATGGTGGCCAGGACGCAGCCGAGAATCGCGACGACGAGCGTGTTGACGAGCCCGACGAGAAGCGCACGGAAATGCGTGCTGTCGTTGGTGTAGGGGATCAGTGCCTGCTCGATGTCGTAGCCGGCGCGCACCCAGAGGAACCCGAAGTCGAAGGTCCGCCCCTTGGCGGCGAGGTTCTGCACCGTGTTGTTGAGAAGCCAGGCCACGAACAGCGCGAAGAGGACCAGCACGACGACCTGTATGGTCAGCGAGCGGAACCGCGTGTCGTAGATGAGCATGCTGGGCCGAAAGCTGTCCTTCGGCGTGTCGGATGCCATCGCCATGGCGAACTCCCCCTTGCCTGGCCGCGTCGGCTTTGCGCCTGTTGCACGGCCCAGGGCGGGCCGGGTGCGGATCAGGATGTGCGTGGATCGCAGGACGAAGGCGCGCCGGTCGGGGCGCGCCTTCGCGGGATCGGATCAGCGGAACGGCGGGGCGTACTGCAGGCCGCCTTGCGTCCAGAGCGCGTTCAGACCGCGCGCCAGACCGATCGAGGTGCCTTCGCCGATGTTGGCGGCGAAGATTTCACCGTAGTTGCCACCGGCGGCGATGGCGCGCTTGAAGGCATCGTTGTCGAGGCCGATCTTCTTGCCCATGTCACCATCGAGACCGAGCAGGCGCCGCGCCTCCGGGTCGGTGGTCGAACCGGCGACTTCCTCGATGTTCGCCTTGGTGATGCCCTTCTCTTCGGCGATCAGGAGCGCGTAGTAGGTCCACCGCACGACGTCGCCCCAGTTGTTGTCGCCGTGGCGGACGACCGGGCCGAGCGGTTCCTTCGAGATGATCTCGGGAAGGATGATGAAGTTCGCCGCATCCGGCATCGTCGCGCGGCTTGCGGCAAGACCCGAAGCGTCGGTCGTGTAGGCGTCGCAGGCGCCGGCGAGGAACTGCTGCTGGGCCTGGCTGTCGTCCTGAACCGTGACCTGCTTGTACTGCATGTTGTTCGACTTGAAGTAGTCGGCGAGGTTCAGTTCGGTCGTGGTGCCGGTCTGGATGCAGATGCGCGCGCCGTCGAGCTCCTTGGCCGACGAGACGCCGAGATCCTTCCTGACCATGAAGCCCTGACCGTCGTAGTAGTTGACCGCCACGAAGTCGAAGGCGAGTTCGGTGTCGCGGCTGAAGGTCCAGGTCGAGTTCCGGACGAGCAGATCCACCTCGCCCGACGCGAGCGCGGTGAAGCGCGTTTCGCCGGTCGTCGGGACGAACTTGACCTTGCTCGGGTCGCCGAGCACGGCGGCGGCAACGGCGCGGCAGAGGGCGACGTCGAAGCCGACCCAGTTGCCGTTCGCGTCCGGGGCACCGAAGCCCGTCAGGCCGGTGTTCGAACCGCAGTTCAGTTCGCCCCGTGCCTTCACGTCATCCAGCGTACCGGCCAGCGCGACGCCGGCCGACAGGCCGACCGCGGCGACCGAGCCGAGGAATACGGATGTGTTCATGCTTACCTCTTCCTGAGTTTCCGCCCCCCGAAAGAGCGGATTTTGTGATGCCCCTGTGGCGGGCGCTTCTTGTGAGGTTCGACCTCAGTGGGCGGCAGTCTGGGCCAATTCGAAACTGCCCGTCAAGGATGCAGTGACCCGTCGGCTGCGGGGCGCGGAAGCTTGGGGGCAGGCAGATCCTCTTGGATGACAGTCGGTTGGACGGTTCTTCCGGGATCAGTCCAGGGCGGCGAGCCTGTGGAAAACCTGTGCGGAGAGAAAATCGGTCTTCCGCCTCGCCGCGTTGGCAGCAGCTTCTTCGTCGGTCCCCCAGAGGCCGGCCTGCCAGTCCTCGTCGATTCGGGACGCAGCCCAGAGGGATTCGCCCGGCCAGGCGCCCTTCAGGGCGGCAAGACCGATGACGAGCGACCCGGAAAGCGCGACGAGTTCATGGAGCGCGGCAAGGGCGAAAGGGGTCAGCGCGCCAACCGCATGCGAGAGGCCGGCGAGGGCCTGCGGGTCCTGCGGGATGTGGAGGATGCCCGTCCCGGCGGCGAGCCGGGCGGAATGGGCGCGGGCCGCCCAGTCGAGGAGCGGGTCCCAGGCTTCGGCCTGGCGCGCGACGAGCTCGCGGGGCGCCTCGGCCCGGTAGCAGAGCAGATCGGTCCCGCCATAGGCCGAGACGGTTGCGGCCACCTGCGCGAAGTTCGGGCGGACGGTGTCGATGGCGGTGTTGGCCGTGCGGGTGAAGGGCATCGACTGCGGATCGACGCGCTCACCCCGCTCACCCTGTGCGGCCCATTCGGCGGCGATCGCCTCGGCCAGCGGCAGGGCCGGCACGACGAGGGGAGCCCTGCCGGGTGTGCGGAGGGGGCGGTCATCGAGCGAGACGCCGAAACCGCCGGCCACTGGAAGGGCGCGGGCTTCGGTCCAGAAGCGCTTCGGGACCCAGCCGGTCACACCGAGGCCCCGAGCGCGGCGTCGAGGGCGCGGTCGAGCGCGTCGAAGCGGTCGATCACGCGGGAGGCGCCGGCGGCACGGAGCGCCGCGGCATCGTGATAGCCCCAGGCGACGCCGATCGACGCCATGCCGGCCGCGCGTGCCATGTCGATGTCATACGTCGTGTCGCCCACCATCACCGAGCGCGCGGGCACCACGGCGGCTTCCGCCAGCGCCGCCAGGAGCATCGCAGGGTGCGGCTTCGACGGGTGGTCGTCGGCGGTCTGGAGGGTGGCGAAGGTTCCCGTCAGCCCGAAGGCGTCGAGCATGTGGGCGAGGCCTCTGCGGGACTTGCCGGTGGCGATCCCGAGGATCACGTCCTCTCGGGCCGAGAGCCGCGCCAGCGCCTCGGCGGCGCCCGGGAAGAGGTGCGCGGCATCCTCGGCCCGCAGGTGCCCGAAGGCGGCCTTGTAGGCCGTCACAAGCGCCTCCAGGGCCGCCTGCGGCGCGTCCGGGACCAGCCTCTCCATCGCCTGGGGCAGCGACAGGCCCACGATGGACAGGACGCTCCGGCGATCCGGTTGCGGCAGCCCGACCGTGTCGAAGGCCAGCGCCATGGCCCCGCAGATCATGCGCTGGCTGTCGATCAGCGTTCCGTCCACGTCGAAGACGACGAGGATCCTGCCCCCCTCCGTCATCTGTCGTCCTCGAAGGGGTCGGCGGGGGCGTCGTTCGGGGACCAGCCGAGGGTCTTCCAGGTGCGCGCCATGTGCTCGGGGAGGGGGGCGGTGAGGGTGATGCGTGTCTTCGTGACCGGGTGGTCGAAGCTGATCGAACGGGCGTGGAGGTGGAGCTTGCGGCTGATCTCGCCGCCGAGCTGCGCGCCCCAGCCGTCGCCGAGGTTCTCCTGCCCCGAGCCGCCGTACTTGCCGTCGCCGACGATCGGGTGGCCGATCTCGGCCATGTGGGCGCGGAGCTGGTGGGTGCGGCCGGTGATCGGGGCGAGCGCGACCCAGGCGACGCGAGTGCCCAGCGCGTCGATGACCGCGTAGTCGGTGGTGGCGCGCCTGGCACCTTCGGTGTGGTCCACCTTCGAGGGGTGGATCGCGAGCATCCTCTCGCCCCCGCCCCCGCGGCCGTGACCGGGGGCCTTGACGAGTCCGAAGCGGATGGTGGCCTTGCGCGGGCTCGGCACGCCCGCGACGGCGGCCCAGTAGATCTTGCGGGTGGTGCGGTCGCGGAAGGCTTCCGACAGGCGCGCGGCGACGCGGTCGGTGCGGGCGAGGAGGAGGACCCCGGACGTGTCCTTGTCGAGCCGGTGGACGAGCTTCGGGCGGTCCTTGTAGCCGAACATGAGCGCGGGCGTCAGGCCGTCGACGTGGCGGTCGCCCTGCCCCGAGCCGCCCTGGCTCGGCAGGCCGGGGGGCTTGTTCAGGGCGATGATGTGCTCGTCCTTCCAGAGGACCGCCGCCTGGATCATGCGGGCATCGGCCTCGGGGAGGCCCCCGGTCTCGGGCGCGGGTCTGACGGCGGGGGTATCCGGCACGGGCGGTACGCGGACCTGCATTCCGGGGGCGACGCGGGTGCTTGCCTTGACGCGGCCGCCGTCGACGCGGAGCTGGCCGGTGCGGCAGAGCTTTTCGACCGCGCCTTGCGTCAGTTGCGGGAAGTGGCGCCTGAGCCAGCGGTCGAGGCGGCTTTCGCCCTCGTCCTCGGCCACGGTCAGGATCGAGACGCCGGCCACCCCTGTCAGGCCCAGATCAGGCGCGCGACGACGAGGCCCGCCGCGAGCGCCGCGAAGGACATCCCGACGGATGCAAGGACGTAGAGGCCGGCGACGTGCGGCGGCCCCTCGGTCCAGAGCTTCCAGCTGTCGAGCGAGAAGGCCGAGAAGGTGGTGAAGCCGCCGAGGACGCCGGTCATCAGGAAGGGCGCGAGCCGCGTCGCGTCCTTGTGCGCGAAGAGGACGACGAGGGCGCCCATCAGGAAGCTGCCCGCGATGTTCACGACCAGCGTGCCCCAGGGAAAGCCGGTGCCGATGAGGCGCATGGCGCCCACGTTCACGAGGTAGCGGCCCATCGAGCCGATGGCGCCCCCGAGGGCGACCTGGAGGAGGGTCTGGACCATGGCGCCTCAGTTGGAGCGGGATGGGGCGAATGTCAACGGCGGGCAAGACGGGACCCTCGCGGGGGCCCTGCCCCCGCACCCCCGGGATATTTCGGCCAAGATGAAGGGTGGTCCCTCACTCGCCCCGGTTCCGCTTGGCGCGGAGGTCCGCGAACCAATCGACGCGCTTCTTCAGTTCGCGTTCGTGGCCGCGTTCGACGGGGCGGTAGAACACGGGGCGCTTCATCGTCTCGGGGAAGTAGTTCTGGCCCGAGAAGGCGTCTTCCTGATCGTGGTCGTAGGCGTAGCCGCGCCCATAGCCCTGATCCTTCATGAGGCGCGTGGGCGCGTTCAGGATGTGCTTCGGCGGCGGTTCCGATCCGTGGCGGCGGGCGGCGTCGCGCGCCTCGGCATAGGCCACGTAGCCCGCGTTCGACTTGGGCGCGAGGGCGAGGTAGACGACCGCGTTCGCGAGCGCGAGTTCGCCTTCGGGGCTGCCGAGACGCTCGTAGGTTTCCCAGGCCTGCAGGCAGAGCCCCTGCGCCTGCGGGTCGGCGAGGCCGATGTCCTCGACCGCCATGCGGGTGATGCGGCGGGCGAGGAAGCGCGGATCCTCGCCGCCTTCGAGCATCCGGGCGAGCCAGTAGAGGGCGGCGTCGGGGTCCGAGCCGCGGACGGATTTGTGCAACGCGGAGATGAGGTTGTAGTGCTCGTCGCCCGACTTGTCGAAACGCGCGGCGCGGCGGCTGAGGCGGGCGGCGAGGGTGGCGCGGTCGATGGCGGCGTCGAGCCTCCAGGCGATGACCTGTTCGATCAGGTTCAGAACCGCGCGGCCGTCGCCGTCGGCCATCTCGATGAGCGCGTCGCGCGCCTCGGGGCGGAGGGGGAGCGCCTGGCCCAGTTCCCTCTCGGCCCGCTGGGCGAGACGTTCGAGGTCGGCGGGCGTGAGGCGATCGAGGACGAGGACCTGCGCGCGGGAGAGGAGGGCGGCGTTGATCTCGAACGAGGGGTTCTCGGTCGTGGCGCCGACAAGCGTGATGGTGCCGTCTTCCATGAACGGCAGGAAGCCGTCCTGCTGGGCCTTGTTGAAGCGGTGGATCTCGTCGACGAAGAGAAGCGTCCGGCGGCCCTGGTCGCGCCGCAGGCGGGCGGCGTCGAAGACCTTCCTCAGGTCCGCGACGCCGGTGAAGATCGCGCTGACCTGGACGAAGGTCATGCCGGCGCGGTCGGCAAGAAGGCGGGCGATGGTGGTCTTGCCCACCCCCGGCGGGCCCCAGAGGATGAGCGAGGAGAGGCTGCCGGCGGCGAGCATCGCGCCCAGCGGGCCGTCGGGGCCGAGGATCCTTTCCTGCCCGATGACCTCGTCGAGCGACCGGGGGCGCAGGCGGTCGGCCAAAGGACGCCCCTCGGCCGGCGTCTGCCGGTCGGGCGTGGCGGGGGGAAGCTGGTCGAAAAGGTCGGCCATGCGCCCAATCTAGGCCCGCCGGCGCCCCGGCGGAAGAGCGCGACGGGATCAGTGGAACTGGGTGGCGATGCGCAGCGTGACGGCCTGGTAGTCGATCCCGTCGAGGTTCATGACGCGGCCGGCACCCTTCATGTCGAGATTGCACCGCGATGCCCAGCGCGACCAGTTCGTCGGCAGAAGGGCGAGCATCTGGCTGATCCCGAGTTCGCGGGCCGTGCGCGCCATTTCCATGACCATGCGCGCATGGACGCGGCGGCGCAGGTTGGCCGGCACCGAATGGGAAACGAAGCCGCGCGTCACCTCCCAGACCTGCGGATCGACCGGGGCGTCGAAGTCGAGGAGGTCGCGGGGGATGGAGTCGAGCAGGCCCTTCTGGGCGTCGCGGATCATGTAGCTGTAGATCCCGCAGCGGGCCGTCGTCGGCGTCAGACGGACGCCGCCCATGACCTCGCCGAAGGCGTGAACGGCCACCCAGCGGCTGGCCGGGGTGTCGTACTGGTCATACTCCATCCCGAGAGCCTCTGGCAGGTTCCAGCGGTTCTGCACGATGAAGGACTGCCGCCGCGCTCGCAGGATGTTCGCGAACAGCTCACCATGATTGTGCATGTTTTCAAACGACAGGGTTGTACTCTGCATGGCGTCCTCCAGATAAGCGGCAGCTTACTTACTGTTCCCCCATCCCCATGGGGTGGATCGTCAAATCAAGCGGTAGTCCCGGGCCCGCTGGATGGCCTCGGCAGTCGTGCGCGCGAGCAGGCGCTGTCGCGCGGAGTTGAGTCGCGCCTTGAGGGCGCTTTCGGAAATCTTCAGCTTGGCCGCGGCGGCGGCGTGGCGGTCGCCGTCCGCGATGAGCCGAAGGGCATCGATCTGAGCCTTCGAAAGGTTGTCGGGAGGCTCGGTCAGGTCGTGCAGATTACGGATGATCGCCGCGAAGGCGTCGATCTCGGCATCGCTGAATTCGCGGTCCGTCCGCGCCGCCGAGGCGATGGTGCGCGACTTGATCGGGCCGCAGGACACGGCGAAGCCGTAGATCATGCCGTAGTCACGGGCCTGTCCGAGAATGTCGAAGGGATCCGGAATCGCGATCTCGCTCCAGCGTGCCGAACCGGTGGTGCTGAAGCCCCAGGCGACGATCGGGTCCCTCAGGGCGAAGGCTTCTTCGGTATACTTGTCCACCCAGCGCTCGTCGTAGGTGGTCTGGTGGAGAAGCGGCAGGGCGAACCGGATGTGAAGGGCAAAGAAGAACCCTGCGGGTGCCATGAGGGACAACCGGTGGAGCTGAAGTTCTATGCCGGATCTCAAGGACATGTCTTTTTAGACAAGTTGCGTTTGGGACAGTCAACCGTAAATTGAGTTTCGTAACCCTCTGTATCAAGGGCGCTTTCCAGTGCGTAGTATCAACCCCGGACTCTTTGCAAGGCTCATGCGACTTCCGGACGCCGCGCGCGCTGACCTGCTTGAACTGGTGGGGGCGACCCCGCTGGCAGAGGGACACCTGTCGGAGATGATTGATTCCTTGGCAGAATCTCTGTCCAATGACCGGAGGAAGGCCCGCGCCGAACCGAACTAGACGGTTCAGCAAGGGCCGGGGGCGCACCAGAGGAATCTGAATAAGTCTAAAAGAACACCCCCGCCAGAACCTTGGCGGGGGCTGTTGTTGTGGAAAATTCAGACGTGGCCGCGCGAAGGAGCGCGAAATCGGTCAGACCGATTCGCTCTCAGCGGTGCGGGCATGGTCGGCGGCGCCCTTGGCAGAGGCGTCGCGGTCCACGAACTCGATGATCGCCATCGGGGCCATGTCTCCGTAGCGGAACCCAGCCTTGATGATGCGGCAATAGCCGCCCGCGCGATCCTTGTAGCGGATGCCGAGCGTGCCGAACAGCTTGGACACATGCGCGTCCTGCTTGAGCTGGGCAGCCGCGAGCCGGCGGGCGTGCAGGTCGCCGCGCTTGGCGAGGGTCACCAGCTTCTCGACGATGGGGCGCAGTTCCTTGGCCTTGGGAAGCGTCGTCTTGATCTGCTCGTGCTCGATCAGTGCGCCGGCCATGTTTGCGAAAAGCGCCTTGCGGTGCTCG
This sequence comes from Pseudomonadota bacterium, assembly GCA_049323795.1. Taxonomy (GTDB): domain Bacteria; phylum Pseudomonadota; class Alphaproteobacteria; order Rhodobacterales; family Rhodobacteraceae; genus JAOADN01. Next base: position 11,007 of record JBMOOH010000012.1, on the reverse strand, counting down.
TGGGTGCGGTTGAGGCGGCGGTAGCCGGAACCGTGGTTCATGTCAGTCTCCTATCCGTTTTGCTTTGTCCGGCGGGGCTCTCGTCTCCCCGCTCGCCTTGGGGCCTTGCGGCCCGGTCGTTCCCCGCAACCTGCGGGCTGCAGGTGCGTGGAAACCACGCACCTAGAACTGGTCCTCGAAGCGCTTGGCCAGATCCTCGATGTTCTCCGGCGGCCAATTCTCGACTTCCATGCCGAGGTGCAGGCCCATGCCGGACAGCACTTCCTTGATCTCGTTCAGCGACTTGCGGCCGAAGTTCGGGGTGCGGAGCATCTCGGCCTCGGTCTTCTGGATCAGGTCGCCGATATAGACGATGTTGTCGTTCTTCAGGCAGTTGGCCGAGCGGACGCTGAGTTCCAGTTCGTCCACCTTCTTGAGCAGAAGCGGATTGAACTCGAGTCCGTCCTCGATGTCGGCCTTCGACGCCGACTCGGGCTCTTCGAAGTTCACGAAGATGCCGAGCTGGTCCTGCAGGATGCGGGCTGCGTATGCCACCGCGTCGTCGGGCGAAAGCGACCCGTCCGTTTCGATCTTTATGGTGAGCTTGTCGTAGTCGAGCACCTGACCCTCTCGGGTGGGGGTGACTTCATAGCTGACCCGCTTGACCGGCGAGTAGATGGCGTCGATCGGAATGAGCCCGATCGGGGCATCCTCGGGGCGGTTCTTGTCGGCCGCGACGTAGCCCTTGCCGGTGTTGACCGCAAGTTCCATGAACAGGTCGGCCCCCTCGTCAAGGTGACAGATCACGTGGTGCTTGTTCAGGATCTCGATGCCGTTCGATTCCGAGATGTCGCCGGCAGTGACGATGCCCGGACCCTTGGCCGAGATCGAGAGGCGCTTCGGCCCCTCGACCTCCATCTTGATGCGGACGCCCTTGAGGTTCAGGACGATGTCGGTCACGTCCTCGCGCACGCCTGCGACGGACGAGAACTCGTGCAGCACGTTGTCGATCTGGACCGACGTGATCGCGGCACCCTGGAGCGACGACATTAGCACACGCCGCAGAGCGTTTCCGAGCGTCAGGCCGAAGCCCCGCTCGAGCGGCTCCGCGATGATCGTGGCCTGGCGTGCCGGGTCGTTTCCGGGCTTTACATCAAGCTGCGCGGGCTTGATGAGCTCTGCCCAGTTCTTGTGGATCATGCCTTCTGCCTCCATACCTGCTTCCGGACCATGTCCGACTTCCGGAAGCGCCCGAGGAAATGCGTGTGCGTCCGGCCGCGTCACGGAACGCGGCCGGAGAAAGGGTCTTCCGTCAGACGCGGCGGCGCTTCGGCGGACGGCAGCCGTTGTGCGCGATCGGGGTCACGTCGCGGATCGAGGTGATCGAGAACCCGACCGCGGCGAGCGCGCGAAGCGCGGATTCACGGCCGGAACCCGGGCCCTGAACCTCGACCTCAAGCGTCTTGACGCCATGTTCCTGCGCCTTGCGGCCGGCATCCTCGGCCGCCATCTGGGCGGCATAGGGCGTGGACTTGCGGCTGCCCTTGAAGCCCATCGTGCCGGCGGACGACCATGCGATCGCGTTGCCCTGCACGTCGGAGATGAGGATCTTCGTGTTGTTGAAGGACGAGTTCACATGCGCCACCCCTGAGGCGATGTTCTTGCGTTCCTTCTTCTTGCCGCGGGCGGCCTTCGTGTCGCGTGCCATGTCTCGGACCCTCCCCTTACTTCTTCTTGCCGGCGATCGGCTTCGCCGGGCCCTTGCGGGTGCGGGCGTTGGTGTGGGTCCGCTGGCCGCGGACGGGCAGGTTGCGGCGATGGCGGAGGCCGCGGTAGCAGCCGAGGTCCATCAGGCGCTTGACGTTCATCGTCACTTCGCGCCGGAGGTCGCCCTCGACGGTGAAGTTCGCGTCGATGAATTCCCGGATGGCGAGGACTTCGGCGTCGGTCAGCTCGTTGACCCGGCGGGCCTGGTCGATGCCGACGGCCTTGCAGATCTTGTCGGCATACATCGGACCGATGCCGTGGATGTACTGAAGGGCGATGGGAACCCGCTTCGCAGTCGGGATGTTCACGCCAGCGATACGTGCCAAGTGTCGTCTTCCTTTTCGTTGCGGTTCCGTAGTTCCGGAACCTTTTTTCACAACGCTGGCCCAGGGGCGGAAAGCCGCCGGGCCGCTTCTGTCGTTCTGGCGGATACCTGCCGAACGGCAGGCAGATTCAGGACGATTCTCTTGCGAGACGCCGTGACCTAGTGGGTTTCCCGGTTGGCGTCAAGCGGGCACGGGTTCGTCCAGAACGGCCCCGATGGATTTGGCCACGCTGTCGATTTCGGCCAGTCCGTCAACGGTGAACAGGGCGCCCAGCGCATAGTAGTAGCCGATCAGCGGGGCGGTCTTCTTGTAGTATTCCATGAGCCGGACCTTGAGGCTTTCCGCGTTGTCGTCGGGCCGGCGGCGCAGATCGGTAGAGCCGCATCTGTCACAGACGCCCGGTCGCGCCGTGGGCTTCGTCTCGTCGTGGTAGACCTCGCCGCAGTTCCCGCACGAGAAGCGGCCCGAGATGCGGCGGACAAGCGCGTCGTCGTCCACGCGCATCTCGATCACCGCGTCGAGTCTGCGGCCGGTGCGTGCAAGAAGCGCCCCGAGCGCATCGGCCTGCGCAAGCGTCCGCGGGAACCCGTCGAAGATGAAGCCGCCGACACTGCCGGCCTTCATCTTCTCTTCGACGAGGCCGATCACGATGTCGTCCGTCACCAGACCGCCGCGCGCCATCACGGCGGCGACCTTCCTGCCCATCTCGGTACCGCTGGTCTGGGCCTCGCGCAGCATGTCGCCCGTCGAGAGCTGGGTCATCGCCCGTCTCTCGACCAGCCTGCGCGCCTGCGTGCCCTTGCCTGCGCCCGGCGGTCCCAGAAGGATGATGTTCTTCACTGACGCACCGGCGACTTGCGCGGAGCTCCCGTCTTCTTGCGGCCGCGGAGTTGCGACCGCTCGATCAGACCTTCGTACTGATGCGCCAGAAGGTGCGACTGGATCTGGTTGATCGTATCCATCGTGACCGACACGACGATCAGCACCGAGGTGCCCCCGAAAGAGAAGGGGATCGAGAAGTTCGCCCGCAGGATCTCGGGCAGGAGGCTGACCGCGGCAAGGTAGGCCGACCCGAGGACGAGGATGCGCGCCACCACGTAGTCGAGGTAATCGACCGTCTTCGCGCCGGGGCGGATGCCGGGGATGAAGCCACCCTGGTTCTTCAGGTTCTCGGCGACGTCGTCGGACTTGAAGCTGACGTTGGCGGTGTAGAAGTACGAGAAGAACACGATCAGCGTTGCGTAGAGAAACAGGTAGAGCGGCTGGCCCGGCCCGAGATAGGCGAGGACCGTGGAAAGGACCGTGCTCGTCGTGTTGCCCGAGAAGGTCGAGATCGTTGCCGGCAGAAGCAGCAGCGACGACGCGAAGATCGCCGGGATGACGCCCGCCGGGTTCACCTTGATCGGAAGGTGGCTCGACGAGCCGTCATAGATCTTCATCCCGACCTGACGGCGGGGATACTGGATGTGGATCTTGCGCAGCGCCCGTTCCATGAACACCACGAAGGTCATGACCACGACGACCATCAGGAAGACGACGACGATCACGACCGGCGACACCGCACCCGTGCGGCCCTGGCTCAGGAACTGGGCGAGCGCCTCGGGGATGTGGGCGACGATGCCCACGAAGATGATGAGCGAGATGCCGTTCCCGACGCCGCGTGCCGTGATCTGCTCGCCGAGCCACATCAGGAACATCGTCCCGCCGACGAGCGTGATGACGCTGGCAAGCCTGAAGAACAGCCCCGGATCGAGGACGAGCGACCCCGCTTCCAGGCTGACCGCCAGACCCCAGGCCTGGACGGCGGCCAGCAGGACCGTGCCGTAGCGGGTGTACTGGTTGATCTTCTTGCGCCCCTGCTCGCCTTCCTTCTTGAGCTGGTCGAGCGCGGGGACCATCGCCGTCAGCAGCTGCACGATGATCGAGGCCGAGATGTAGGGCATGATCCCGAGCGCGAAGATGCCCATCCGGCCGAGCGCGCCGCCGGTGAAGAGCTGGAGCATCCCGCCGATGCCGTTCGAGGCCTGTTCCATGAACCGCTGCAGCGCGACGGCGTCGATCCCGGGGACGGGGATGTAGGTCCCGAGACGGTAGACGATCAGAAGACCTACGGTGAAGACTATCCTCTGACGAAGCTCTGTCGCCTTGCCAAGCGCCCCCCAGCTGAGGTTCGCCGCCATCTGTTCCGCAGCCGATGCCATGTGCCTCGCCTCTGTCAGCCAATGTCAGCGCCGCCAGACCGTCTTCCGGTCGGCGGCGCTGGAAAACCCGAGCCTATGTAAGCGCCCGCAGAGGCGCCCACAACAGGTTATTCTGGGGCTGTCGCGGCCGCTGGCGCAGACTTGACCGAAAGCGCCCCACCCGCCTTCTCGACGGCAGCGACGGCGGCAGCCGACGCGCCGGTCACGGCGATCCTCAGCTTGCCCGTGATCTCGCCCTTGGCAAGCACGCGCACCCCGTCGAGCTTGCGGCGGATCGCGCCCGAGGCGAGGAGCGCGTCTTCGGTGATCTCGGCCTTGGCGTCGAGCTTGCCCGCGTCGATGAACTTCTGGATCGTGCCGAGGTTCACCACGGCGAAGGACTTGCGGTTCGGCTTCGAAAAGCCGCGCTTCGGCAGGCGGCGGTAGAGCGGCATCTGGCCGCCCTCGTAGCCGCCGAGCGCCACGCCCGACCGCGAGGACTGGCCCTTGATGCCGCGGCCGGCGGTCTTGCCCTTGCCCGAGCCGGGGCCGCGCGCCACGCGCTTCTGCTTCTTCGCCGCGCCCGGATTGTCGCGGAGTTCATTGAGTTTCATGTCGCTTCTCCTTGCCGGAATGACCCTTGAGCGACGGGAGCGGTCAACACGGCGTTTCCTGGTTGCCTTGGGTTGCGGCCCATGGGCCGCCCGCGGGCGTATAGAAGGATGTGCCCCGGCGATCAAGGTCCGCCGATCACGGGGCGCCTGTCCGTCCGGGCACAAGGCCCGGGCGAAGGCCATGGGGAATCACGCCGCCGGCTGCGGCCAGTGAAACTCCGGCCTTAAGCCCTCGTAGACCGGGCGGCCGTCGTTGGGCCTGGGGTAGCCCTTCGTCTCGTCCCAGAAGGCGTGGTAGGTGGCCTTCGGAAACTTCGCGTCGTCGTAGCCCATGACGTTCGGGACGGCCACGCGGATGCGCTTCTGCTTGTCGTCGAGCATGATCGCCGCGCCGCAGTCCTTGCAGACGCAGATTTCCAGGGGGCCGTTCGGGTTCTGGGCGTTGAAGGGCACGCGGTTCAGCTTCTCGGGATGATCGACCTTCACGTCACCGTAGTTGAAGAAGGCCACGTGCGTGTGCTGCTGCTTGGTCACCGCCTTGCAGACGTTGCAGTGGCATTCGTGGTTGTCGATCGGCTCGGCCGATGCGGTCACATGCACATGCGCGCAGCCGCCGGAATATTTGGCCATCGGTATCCTCCCTGGGCTTCGGCACGTCTTCGGCGTGCCTGAGCGACCCTAGCACAAGGGCGCGCGGCCGGTAGAGAAAAGCGACGCCCCGGCGCGCGGGGGCGGCCGGGGCCTATCGCGGACAGGATGGGTGCGGCCACCCATCGTGCCGGGTCAGCGTTCCTCGACGATCCTGACCAGATGCGGGATCGCGTTCACCATGCCGCGGACGGCGGGGGTGTCCTCCAGTTCGCGGCGGCGGCGGATCTTGTTCAGGCCGAGGCCCTTGAGCGTCGCCGTCTGGATCTGCGGGCGGCGGGCGGCCGAGGCGTATTGCTCGACCACGATGGTTTTTTTCGCCGCCGCGGGGTTCTTGGCCATCGTCACGCCTCCACTGCTTCAGCGGCCGCTTCGGCCGTTTCGGGACGCTTCAGGATGTCGGCCACCTTCTTGCCGCGGCGGGCTGCGACCATCCGGGGGCTGGATTCCTGGGTGAGGCCGTCCATCGTGGCGCGGATCATGTTGTAGGGGTTCTGCGACCCCAGCGACTTGGCCACCACGTCCTGCACGCCCAGCATCTCGAACACCGCGCGCATCGGGCCGCCGGCGATGATGCCGGTGCCCGCGACGGCGGCGCGCATGACCACCTTGCCGGCGCCGTGCCTGCCTTGCATGTCGTGGTGCAGCGTCCGGCCGTCGCGCAAGGGCACGCGGACAAGCGACCGCTTGGCCTGCTCGGTCGCCTTGCGGATCGCCTCGGGCACTTCCTTGGCCTTGCCCTTGCCGAAGCCGACGCGGCCGCGCTGGTCGCCGACCACCACGAGCGCGGCGAAGCCGAAGCGCTTGCCGCCCTTCACCGTCTTCGACACGCGGTTGATCGCCACGAGACGATCGGCGAATTCCGGGTTCTCGTCGCGCTCGCGACGATCTTCGCGGCGCTCCCGGCGATTTTCTCTCTCTGCCATATCCGTCTCCTCAGAACTTCAGGCCGCCTTCACGGGCAGCATCGGCGAGCGCCTTGATCCTCCCGTGAAAGAGGAATCCACCGCGGTCGAAGTAGCACTCGTCGATGCCGGCCTTCCTGGCGCGCTCGGCCAGTGCCCTGCCGACCGCTGCCGCCGCCTCGACATTGTTCTTGCCGACGACGCCGAGATCCTTCTCGAGGCTCGATGCCGCAGCGAGCGTCACGCCCTTCGCGTCGTCGATCAGCTGCACGCTGATGTTCTTCGACGAGCGGTGCACCGACAGGCGCGCGCGTCCGTCGGCGGTCTTGCGAAGCCTGTTCCGGACGCGCAGGCGGCGCTTGAGGAACAGTTCCCGTTTGCTGTTTGCCATCTGTCGCGATCCTTACTTCTTCTTGCCTTCCTTGCGGAAGATGAACTCGTCCTTGTACTTGATGCCCTTGCCCTTGTAGGGCTCGGGGCCGCGCCATTCGCGGATGTTGGCCGCGACCTGGCCGACGAGCTGCGCGTCGATCCCTTCGACGACGATCTCGGTCTGCTTCGGGGTCGTGACGGTGACGCCCTTCGGCACGTCGAAGTTGACGTCGTGGCTGTAGCCGAGCGCGAGCTTCAGGACATTGCCCTGCATCTGTGCGCGGTAGCCGACGCCCTGGATCTCGAGCTCCTTGCGGAAGCCCCGGGTCACGCCGGCGACCAGGTTTTCCACCATCGACCGCGACATGCCCCATTGCTGGCGGGCACGCTTGGACGTGCCGCGCGGGGTGACGGTGAACCTGCCGGCCGCGACCGCCATCGTGACATCGTCGGTCGCGGTGAACTTCAGTGTGCCCTTGGGACCCTTCACCTCGATGGTCTGGCCCGACAGGGTGGCGGTGACGCCTGCGGGCAGATCGAGGGGCTTCTTGCCGATGCGAGACATATCCTGCCCCTCCTCAGAACACGGTGCAGAGGACTTCGCCGCCCACGTTCGCGGAGCGCGCGGCGGCATCGGTCATCACGCCCTTGGGGGTCGAGACGATCGACACGCCGAGGCCGTTGCGGACCGACGGGATGTCCTTGACGGCCGCGTAGACGCGGCGGCCGGGCTTCGAGACGCGCTTGAGGTCACGGATGACCGGCTCGCCTTCGTAGTATTTCAGGCTGATCTCGAGTTCGGGCTGGCCGCCTTCGGCCGAGACCTTCTCGTAGCCACGGATGTAGCCCTCGTCCTTCAGCACGTCGAGCACCCAGGCGCGCAGCCTGGACGCCGGGGTGCGGACGGTCGACTTGCCGCGCATCTGGGCATTCCGGATGCGGGTGAGCATGTCGCCGAGCGGATCGTTCATCATCGCAGGTCGCCCTCCTTACCAGCTCGACTTGACCATGCCGGGGATCTGGCCGAACGAGGCCAGGTCGCGGAGCATGATCCGGGACAGCTTGAGCTTCCGGTAGTAGGCGTGCGGACGCCCCGTCAGCTGGCAGCGGTTGTGGATGCGGACGGCCGACGAGTTGCGCGGCAGCTGGGCGAGCTTCTGGGTCGCCTTGAAGCGCTCTTCGATCGGCTTCGCCTGGTCTTCGATCACCGCCTTCAGGCTAGCGCGCCTGGAAGCGTACTGCTTCACGAGCCTGGCGCGCTTCACTTCGCGGTTCACCATGGATTTCTTGGCCATTTGGTCGGGTCCTCTCGCGCGTCAGTTGCTGAAGGGCATGTTGAAGTGCCGGAGCAGCGCCTTGGCTTCCGCGTCGGTCCGCGCGGTGGTGCAGATGATGATGTCCATCCCCAGGACCTCGTCGACCTTGTCGAAGTCGATCTCGGGGAACACGATGTGCTCTTTCAGGCCCATGGCATAGTTGCCGTGGCCGTCGAAGCTGCTGCCCCTGACGCCGCGGAAGTCGCGGACGCGGGGCAGCGCGATGGTGACGAGGCGGTCGAGGAATTCGTACATCCGGTCGCCGCGGAGCGTGACCTTGCAGCCGAGCGGCATCTCCTCGCGGACGCGGAAGTTCGCGATCGACTTGCGCGCCTTGGTGATGACGGCCTTCTGGCCGGCGATCAGGGACAGTTCCTCGGCGGCCTGCTTGACCTTCTTGGTGTCCTTGACGGCCTCGCCGACGCCCATGTTCAGGACGATCTTGTCCAGGCGCGGGATCTGCATGTCGTTCTTGTAGCCGAACTCTTCCTTGAGCGCGGGCCGCATCCTGGCCCTGTACTCGGCCTTGAGGCGCGGGGTGTAGGTGGCGGTGTCGAGCATCAGATCACATCCCCGGTCGTCTTGGCGAAGCGCACCTTCCTGTCGCCTTCCATGCGGAAGCCGACGCGGGTGGCCTTGCCGTTCTTGTCCATGAGCGCGAGGTTCGACAGGTCGATCGGCATCGCCCTGGGCTGGCGGCCGCCCTGCGCGGTCGGCGTCTGGCGCTGGTGGCGGATGGCGATGTTGATGCCCTCGACCACGGCCTTGTTGTCCTTCGGCATGACGGCGGTGATCTCTCCGGTCTTGCCCTTGTCCTTGCCGGTCAGGACGACGACCCGGTCGCCCTTCTTGAGCTTGGCGGCCATCACAGCACCTCCGGCGCGAGAGAGATGATCTTCATGAAGTTTTTCGCGCGCAGTTCGCGGACGACCGGCCCGAAGATGCGGGTGCCGATCGGCTCCATCTGGTTGTTGATGATGACGGCGGCGTTGCGGTCGAAGCGGATGGTGGTGCCATCCTCGCGGCGGACTTCCTTGGCGGTGCGGACGACGACGGCCTTGCGGACGTCGCCCTTCTTCACGCGGCCCTTGGGAATGGCTTCCTTGACCGACACCACGATGATGTCGCCGACCGAGGCATAGCGGCGGTGCGAGCCGCCGAGGACCTTGATGCACTGCACCCGGCGCGCGCCGGAGTTGTCAGCGACATCCAGATTGGTCTGCATCTGGATCATTCGGTTTCTCCCGACCTTCGGGGACCTCTCTTCCGGCCCCGGGGTTTCGATTGAACCGGACTGCGGGTGTTACGCGGTAGCGTCGGTCACCACGGTCCAGCGTTTCGTCTTCGAGATAGGGGCGCATTCCTCGATGCGGACCACGTCGCCCACCTTGAACTTGTTGAGCGCGTCATGCGCCCGGTACTTCTTCGACTTCCGCACCGTCTTCTTAAGGACGGGGTGCGTGTAGCGGCGCTCGACGAGAACGGTGATCGTCTGCTCGTTCTTGTCCGAGGTGACGACGCCCTGGAGGATACGCTTCGGCATGGGTGTCGCTCCTTACTTCGCGGCGTCGGTGGCTTTTTGGCCGAGAACGGTCTTGATCCGCGCCACGTCGCGGCGCACGAGGCGCATGCGGGCGGTGTTCTCGATCTGGTTGGTCGCCTGCCGGAAGCGCAGGTTGAACGCTTCCTTCTTGAGCGCGACGAGCTGATCCCTCAGCTGGTCGGGCGTCTTGTCCTTCAGGTCCGTGGCTTTCACGGGTCCGTTCCTTTCCACATCGCCAGAAGGCCCCCTTGGGGTCACCTTGCGCCTGGCGGGTCCATGATGGTCACGCAGGTAGCGCCGAAGGGGCGGAATCGCGCGATGCGGTCGTATAGGGGGAAAGGGGGCGGGGGGCAAGGGGCTTTGTAGCACGAATCGGCTGCGGGGGATTCGTCTCGTGAATCCAGCCTGATAGCCGGGGCGGACGAGCAGACCGAACACACCGGCCTACAAGACGCTGATCTGGCCTGCCTGCAACGAAGCGCTCAAGCCCCCGAGCGCGGCCTCCCCGTCACGGACGGCCGTGGGATAAGTCCGTCCGGGGAAGGGGAAAGTCCAAGCCTCAGCCGATTCGTGCGACAGAGTCGTCCGCCATCACGCACGCGCTCGGCCTTCAGCTTTGCGGCCGCGTCTTCTTCGGGTCGTAATGCGATAGGGGGACGATCACCGCCGGCAGCCGCTTCTGCTGCCCGTCAAGCTTGCCCACCTCAAGCGCGGTACCCACTGCGGCGTGGGCCACATCCACCCGCGCCAGCGCGATGTTCTTGCCAAGGATCGGAGACCGCACCGAAGACGTCACCTCCCCCACCTGCGCCCGCCCCACGTGCAGACAGTCGCCGTGCCCCACATCGGTATTGGCATCAATCTCCAGCCCGACGAACTTCCGCGCCGGATGTTCCTTCCGCCGGATCAGCGCCCCACGCCCGATAAAATCGTCGGCCTTGGACTTGAGCGGCACGGTGAACCCGATCCCGGCCTCGAACGGGTCGGTCTGGTCGCTGAAATCGTATCCGGCGAAGATCAGCCCCGCCTCGATCCGCACCATGTCCAGCGCCGCCAGTCCCATCGGCCTGAGGCCCAGGCCCTCGCCATGCGCCCAGACTGCGTCATAGACCGTCGTTCCGTCCTTGGGATGGCAGAACACCTCGAACCCAAGCTCGCCCGTATCCAGTCGCGCATCCCTGCGGTCAGACGAGGCCGTATGGGCACGCCCCGCCCGCCCGGCTACCGCACCACGGACTGGTCCGGCCGCGTCGCGCCGCATGAGCGGAGCCCCTGCCGGTCCGGCCGGGGAAGGCGATGACCTGGCTGCGGACGGCGCCCAGGACATGCGCCGCTGCCACACCGCCATCATCGGCCG
>JBMOOH010000011.1:10417-35086 GCA_049323795.1 Pseudomonadota bacterium | reverse complement strand
CTCGCGTTCGCGCGCTTCGACCTCGGCGCGTCGGCGTTGCCGTTCCTCCTCGCGGGCGCTCTCCTCGGCGATGCGCTGCGCTGCCTCGGCCTGCTCGCGCGAGCGGGCGGCCTGAAGCGCCCTCATCCGGCGCTCCATCTCGGCATCCGAAATGCCTGCGGGACGGCGCGCGGGATCGCCGCTACCGGCCGATGGGCCGGCGGGCTTGACCGGCGCGGCCACCGGCTTCTGCGGCACCACCACGCGCTTGCGCTTGGTCTCGACCACGACGGCATGGGTGCGCCCGTGGCTGAAGCTCTGCTTCACCTGACCCGAGCGTCCGCCCAGTCCGAGGGGTTTCTTGCCGTCCGTATCGCTCATGCCGACTTCGTTTCCTTCCCGGCGTCATCTCCGCCGTCAACCGGCCGCAAGCCGGTCAGCTTTGCGGCTTCCTCTACAACACGCTCCGCGAGTCCGCCAGCCGCAAGCGCGGCATGTATAACGGAATCACGCCCGAAGGCCAGACCGAGCTCCGCCGCCGTCAGGCACCCGAACCACCGCCCGCCGGGAGGGGTCCAGAGCTTCCCCTTTCCGCGCTCCGAACCGTCGCTGGCCTGTAGCAGCACCTTTGCCCGGCCATCGGACAGCCAGTCCTTCACCTTCTCGAAGCCGGCCACGGCCCGGCCGCCCTTGCGGGCCAGCGACACAAGCCCGACGACGCGTCTCGCCAGTCCCGCCTCGACCAGGTCGGCCAGCCCGTCCGGCACCGTCACGGGCGCTTTCGCCGCCCGCGCGAAGGCAGACTTGCCGGCCCGCTCCAGAACCGCCCGTTCGGCGGTCACCCAGATGCCCCGGCCCGGCAGCTTCCCCGCGAGGTCCGGAACGATCGTTCCGTCCGGCCCGACGACAAAGCGGATCAGTCCCCGTTTCGGCTGCACCTCGCCCGTGACGACGCAGCGCCGCTCTGGATCGTCCGATGTCCGTGCAGCACCCCCGCGGGTCATTCCGCCCCCCAGCCTCCGGCGCGGGCGGTCAGGCCCCGGCCGTTTCCTCGTCTCCAGCGCCCGCGCCGGCCGTCGCGTTCATCTCGTCGGGATCCACCCATCCAAGCTGCACCCGGGCGGTCATCACGAGCGTCTGCGCCTCTTCGAGGCTCATGTCGAACTTCTCGAGAATGCCTTCGTCCTTGACGCGCTCGCCGTTGACGGTCGTCCAGCCTCCGGCAAGCTCCCAGTCGGCACAGGTCGCGAAGTCCTCGAGGGTCTTGATCCCCTCCCTGCCCAGCGCCTCGAGCATCTGCGGCGTCAGGCCTTCGAACGCGATGAGGCCGTCCTCGACGCCGGCCGCGCGCGCCGCCTCCAGCGCCGCCTTGTTCTGCGCTTCGATGAAGTCGCGCGCACGGGCCTGGAGTTCCTGCGCCGTGCCCTCGTCCACGCCCTCGATCACCAGAAGTTCGTCGAGATCGACGTAGGCGACCTCCTCGAGACTCGTGAACCCCTCGGAAACGAGGAGTTGGGCAAAGAACTCGTCCAGGTCAAGGGCGTCGACAAAGAGTTTTGTCCGCTCGGCGAATTCGGCCTGACGCTTCTCGCTCTCCTCCGCCTCGGTCATGATGTCGATGTCGAGGCCGGTGAGCTGGCTCGCCAGCCGCACGTTCTGGCCCCGCCGCCCGATGGCGAGCGAAAGCTGCTCGTCCGGCACCACCACGTCGATCTTGCCCGCCTCCTCGTCGATGACGACCTTCGACACCTCGGCCGGCTGCAGCGCGTTCACGAGGAACGTCGCCTGATCCTCGTTCCACGGGATGATGTCGATCTTCTCGCCCTGGAGCTCGCCCACCACCGCCTGCACCCGGCTGCCGCGCATGCCGACGCAGGCCCCGACCGGGTCGATCGAACTGTCGTAGCTGATGACGGCGATCTTCGCGCGGCTGCCCGGATCGCGGGCCACCGCCTTGATCTCGATGATGCCGTCGTAGATCTCCGGCACTTCCATCTTGAAAAGCTCGGCCATGAACTGCGGATCGGTGCGGCTGAGGAACACCTGCGGCCCGCGCGGCTCGCGGCGGACATCCTTGATGTAGCAGCGGATGCGGTCGTTCGGGCGATAGCTTTCGCGGCCGATCTTCTCGGTCCGGCGCAGGATGCCCTCGCCCCGGCCGATATCGACGATGATGTTGCCGTATTCCTCGCGCTTGACCACGCCGTTGATGATCGTGCCCTTGCGCCCGATGAATTCCTCGAACTGGCGGTCGCGCTCGGCCTCGCGCACCTTCTGCAGGATGACCTGCTTGGCCGACTGCGCGGCGATCCGGCCCAGATCGACCGGGGGAACCTCGTCCACGATCGTGTCGCCGACCTTCGGTTCCTTCAGCCAGGTCTTCGCCTGCGCCACGGTCAGCTGCGCCTGATAGTTCTCGACCGCGTCATCCTCGACGACCGTGCGCACCCGGGTGAAGTTCGCCCGCCCCGTCTTGCGGTCGATGGCCACGCGGATGTCCATCTCGGCCCCGTAGCGCGACTTCGCGGCCCGGGCGAGGCTTTCCTCCATCGCCTGGATCACCAGTTCCGGGTCGATCATCTTTTCGCGGGCGACGGCCTCGGCGGTTTGCAGAAGCTCGAGCTGGTTGGCGGATGTGATGGCCATGACGTCAGGTTTCCTCCGGTATCTCGGGTTCCTCGACGATCTCGTCGAAGGCGGTTTCGTCGATCGCGCCGTCCGTGCTTCCGCCCGGACCCTTCTTCTGGCGCAGCATCTCGGCGATGAGCGCGTCGGTCAGGATCAGCTTGGCGTCGCTGAGCCAGTCGAACTTCAGCCCGATCACCACCTGCGCGCCCTGGTTCTCGATCTCGACCAGCACCTCGCCGTCCTCGGTGCCGCGCAGCGTGCCCTTGAGGCGCTTGCGCCCGTCGATCTGCTCGGACGTCTCGATCCGCGCCTCCCAGCCCTCCCAGAGGTCGAAGTCCTTCAGCCGGGTAAGCGGCCGGTCGATGCCGGGGGACGAGATCTCCAGGTGATAGTTGTCCTCGATCGGGTCTTCCACGTCGAGGATCGCGCTGACGGCGGTGGAGATCTTCGCGCAGTCCTCCACGTCGATCCCGCCCTCGGGGCGGTCGGCCATGATCTGCAGCGTCTTGGTGTTCCCGCCCATCAGCCGCACGCGCACAAGCTCGAACCCCAGCCCCTCGATGGCGGGGGCCACGATCTCGGCGAGGCGCCGGTCGATGGCGGTCTTGGCGATGAGGTTGGTCATTCGTGTCGCAGGCGCCTGAAACAAAAAACGGGCCGCGCGGCCCGTGATCTTTCCCGGTGGGTACCGGGTTTGGACCCCGGCGCCGCGCTGTTGAGGGGGATATAGTCAGCCCCCCTCGCAGATGCAAGCCAATTGTGTCAGCGGGTCCTGAACACCATCACCAGCCCGCGATCGTCCTTGTGCGGATGATCCGCGTCCGGCAGCAGAAGGGGTCTGGTCAGGTCGCCCAAGATCAGGTTGCGGTAAAGCCCCTTGCCCTCGGCCACCTGCGGCATCTCGGGCGTGATGTCGAAGGCATCGGCGGTGAGGCCGGACCGATGCCCGGCCGCCAGCCGTGCCTGCGCCCGCATCGGGGATCGCGCCGCCGTCGACCGGATCGGCGAACCCGGACTTCAGGATGCCCGCGACCTCGCGCGGGGCGACATGGCCCCAGCCCCTGCCGAAACTCTCGTCATAGGAGGACGCCCAGGCGCCATAGAGCCGGCGCGCCTCGTCCGGCCCGTCGATCCCGCAGGCGTTGTCCGGATCATATGGCCGAGCAGGGGGAGAGGTCCCTTCGCTTCGGGGCCGGCAGTCGCCACCTCCCATAGGACCGGGCCGTGACAGCGCGATGACGGCGGAAGTGCCGCGCCCCGGGGAAGGGCCGCCGGGCGCTCGCTTCCGCATCGGGCGCCCGCAGGAACCTCCTGCCTGCCGCGCGGGCGGGACACTACCCCCGCAGGCCGTCCATGACCCGGACAAGCTCGGCACTGATTCCCGGCTCTGACAGGGCATGGCCCGCCGCCGGGATCATCCGGAGCTCGGCCCGGCCCCACCCCTGCGACAGTTTCCAGGCCGAGATGGGCGGGCAGATCATGTCGTAGCGGCCCTGCACGATCACTCCGGGCACGTCCTTCAGCCGATAGAGGTCGCGCAGAACCTGCCCGTCCTCCTCGAGGAAGCCCGCGTTCCGGAAATAGTGGTTCTCGAGCCTTGCGAAGGCGCGGGCATAGTCGGCCGGGGCCTCGCCCAGCGGGCCGTCGTGGTCGATCGAGGCGAGCGCGTTTTCCCACGCGGCCCAGGCCCGCGAGAACCGCGTCTCGACCATCAGGTCGCCCGAGAAGAGCCGCCTGTTGTAGGCCCCGATCAGGTCGCTCCGCTCGTCCTCGGGGATCATGTGGGTGAAGTCGCGCCAGAGTTCCGGCCAGAAGCACCCCGCGCCGCCGCCGTAGAACCACTGGAGCTCGGCCTGCGTCATCAGGAAGATGCCCCGCACGACCAGATGTGCCGCCCGGTCGGGGTGCGTCTCGGCATAGAGAAGCGCCAGCGTCGCGCCCCAGCTGCCGCCGAAGACGGTCCAGCGGTCGATCCCGAGGGTGCGGCGGATCAGCTCGATATCGGCGACCAGGTGCGCCGTCGTGTTTGCCTCGACGCAGGCATGCGGCCGCGACCGCCCGCAGCCCCGCTGGTCGAAGAGCACGATCCGGTAGACCGACGGGTCGAAGTAGCGCCGCATCGCGGGCGAGCAGCCGCCCCCCGGACCGCCGTGAAGCACGATCACGGGCTTCCCCTGCGGATGGCCGCACTGCTCCACATAGACGCGATGCCCGTCGCCAACGTCGAGCAGCCGCTGATCGAAGGGCTCGATCTGCGGGTAGAGGAACGTGCTTGCGCGCTTTTGTCCTGCGAACCTGTCCATGTCCGGACTATATACCGCAAAGGGGACGGCCTGCCACAAGAGCGCCGGTAGAACGGAGTGAAAGATGAACGCGACGAGCAGCGTGGACGCCGCCGAGGTGGCGAAGTTCGAGGCGATGGCCGCCGAATGGTGGAACCCCGAGGGCAAGTTCAGGCCGCTGCATCTGCTCAACCCCTGCCGGCTCGGCTACATAACGCAGCAGGTGGCCGCCGAGTTCGGCCGCGACCTCACGCAGCCGGCACCCTTTGCCGGTCTCCGCATCCTCGACATCGGATGCGGCGGGGGGCTTCTGTCGGAGCCGATGGCGCGGCTGGGCGCGGAGGTGGTCGGGGCCGACGCGGCGGAGCGGAACATCCCGGTGGCGCGCCTCCATGCCGAGAAGATGGGACTTTCCATCGACTACCGGCACACCACGGCCGAAGGGCTGGCCGAGGCGGGCGAACGGTTCGACGTGGTGCTGAACATGGAGGTGGTCGAGCATGTCACCGACCCGCAGGCGTTCCTGACCACGTGCAGGGCGCTTCTGAAACCGGGCGGGCTGATGGTGTGCTCGACGCTGAACCGCAATCCGAAGAGTTTCCTGATGGCAATCGTCGGGGCCGAGTACGTGATGCGCTGGCTTCCCAGGGGCACACATGACTGGTCGAAGTTCATCACCCCGGACGAGCTTTACGGGATGCTGCGGTCGGCCGGTCTGGACCCCGTGGACCGGAAGGGGTTCGTCTTCAATCCCCTCACCTGGACCTGGTCCGTCAGCGACCGCGACCTGTCCTGCAATTACGTCAGCGCGAGCGTGCGGCGGACCTGACGGGCGGTCAGGCGGGATCGAGCCGCGTCCGAAGCTCTCTCAGCACGGGCAGAACGGCCCGTACACGCTCGACGCCCAGTCCCGAGACCATCTCGGCGATCACCGGCGCGATGGCGGCGAGCGCGGCGTCGCGCGCCGCCCGGCCCGAAGGGCTGATCGACACGAACTTGCGCCGCGCATCGTCCCAGTCGGGACGGATGTGGATGTGCCCGGCCCATTCGAGCTTGGACAGCGTGTTCGTCATCGCACCGCGGGTGACGTGGAAGGCCGCGGCAAGTTGCGCGGGCGAGCGTTCGTCGCCGACACCCGCCAGATGGTTCAGGACCGAGAAGTGGCTGAGCTCCATCCCCCTTGGCAGAGCCCGCGACACGCGCGTCCGCGCAAGCTGGTCCACCATGAAGATCTCGGACAGAAGGGCACCGGCAAGGGCATCGGACGTGTCGCTCATGCGTCGGGGCCCTCGATCGGGCGGTCGTGGCGGATCGACGGCACCCTGCCCCGCGCCCTTTCGACCATCCCGAGGTCAAGATCCGCGACCGTGACCCCCACCCCGGTGCCGCCGTCGGCGAGGATTTCGCCCCATGGCGCGACCGCAAGGGAATGTCCCCATGTCCGTCGCGGCCGGCCGTTCGAATGCATCCCGTGCGTTCCGGTCTGTGCGGGCGCAAGCACGAAGCACCCGTTCTCGATCGCGCGCGCCCGGACGAGCGTCTGCCAGTGCGCCGCGCCGGTCGTGTCGTTGAAGGCGGCCGGAATCGTCAGGATCGTCGCGCCGGCCTGTGCCAGCCTCCGGTAGAGGTGTGGAAAGCGGACATCGTAGCAGACGCTCATTCCCACGCGCCCGAACGGCGTATCGGCGACCACCGCGCGCCGTCCCGGCCTGTAGCCGGCCGACTCGCGGTAGCTTTCGGTGGCCGAGACATCGACGTCGAACATGTGGATCTTGTCGTAGCGCGCCCTGACCGACCCGTCCGGCGCGACGAGGAACGAGCGGTTGGCGAGGCGTCCGTCGGGATCGCCCGTCCGGAGCGCGAGCGAACCGATCAGGAGCCAGACCCCCAGATCCCGTGCTTCGGTCCGCAGCGCGGCCAGCGTCGCGTCGGCGTCCTCGGTTGCCAGCACCCGGGCCTGGTGGGCGCGGTCCGACGAGATGCAGTTCAGGACTTCGGGCGTGAGGACGAACCCCGCGCCCCGGGCCGCTGCCTCGCGCAGAAGATCCCTGGCTGCCGCCAGGTTCGCCGGCGGGTCGTCCGACGACGTCATCTGGACGAGCGCGACCCTCATACCCCGTCCTGCAGGAGCGGATCGAGCTTGCCCGCGCGTTCGAGCGCGTGGAGATCGTCCGACCCGCCGACATGTCTTCCGCCGATGAAGATCTGCGGGACCGTGTGCCTGCCCGCGGCCCGCAGGGTCATCCGCTGCCGGGCCGACATGTCGGCCGATACGTCGGTTTCCTGGAAGGCCACACCCTTCCTCGTCAGAAGCCTCTTGGCGGCGACGCAATAGGGGCACCACGGCGTGGTGTAGATCTCGACGCGCTTCATGGTCCGATCCCCCCGACCGAAACATTGTTGCGCGAAGGTTAGGCGTCTTTCGAAACGCGCGCCAGAGCCACAACGGAAACCAGACCTGCGCCCGCTGCAAGGCAGGCCTCGGCCGCGGCGGCGAAGGTCGCGCCTGAGGTCATCACGTCATCGACGATCAGGACATGACGGCCCCGCACCCTGTCCTTTCGCCGCGGATGAACCCGGATCGCCCGGTCGAGATTGGCAAACCGCGCCTCGCGGGACAGGCCGTCCTGCGAACCGGTATTGCGGACCCGGACCAGCAGGTCGGGGCAGACCTCGATGCGGGCGAGGCGCGCAAGGCCGCGGGCGAGTTCCGCGGACTGGTTGAACTTCCGCATGAGCAGCCGCGCGCGGCAGAGCGGGACCGGCGCGGCGATCATCCCCGGCTTCAGGATCGGGCGGGCGGCGGCGTACAGCCAGCCGGCCGCGGGACGGACAAGGTCGAGCCGGTCGCCGTGCTTCAAGGACAGGACAAGCGCGCGGGCAGTGTCGCGATAGACAAGCGCTGCCCGGCCGCGCCCCCAGGGGCGGGCGATGGCCAGACAGTCGTCGCAGTGTTCCGGGCGGCCGGCATCCTGACCCGGAAGGGGCACGCCGCAAAGGTCGCAGACGAGGCCCGCCGCAAAGGGCGTGTCCCGCCAGCACGGTCCGCAGAGGCCGAAATCCTCCGACACCGCCGCGCCGCAGGAAACGCAGCGCGGCGGAAACGCAAGCCGGAGGGCGCTTTGCAATCCTGCACGGAGCCACGTAACGTCGCCGGCCATGACCGATCCGACCCCTCTGGTTGACCGCGCGGCCCTGTCGCGCAACCGCGCCCGCGCCGTCCGGCAGGGGCTCGACGCCTTCCTGCTCGGCCGCGTGGCCGACGAGATCGAGGAAAGGCTCGCCGAGGTTAACAGGACCTTTACGTCCGAGGCCGTGGTGACCGGATTTCCGGACTGGTGGGCCGCGCGGAGGCCGGCCGCGCGGATCGTGGCGGATGACGAGAGGCTTGCGCTGGAAGAAGGCGCGCATGACCTTGTCGTCCACGCCCTCGCCCTGCACTGGGCGAACGACCCCGTGGGCCAGCTCGTCCAGTGCCTTCGCGCGCTGGTGCCGGACGGGCTGTTCCTTTGCGCGACGCTCGGCGGACGCACGCTGTCCGAGCTGCGAACGGCGCTGGCCGAGGCCGAGGTCCGGCTGACCGGCGGGCTTTCACCGCGGGTCCTGCCGATGGGCGGGATCCGTGATCTCGGCGGGCTTCTGCAGCGCGCCGGGTTCGCCCTGCCCGTCGCCGATGCCTCTCCGGTCGAGGCGGGCTATGCATCGCTTTCCGCTCTGGTGCGCGACCTGCGGGCCACCGGCGAGGGCAACGCGCTCGCGCAGCGCGCCTCCCGAACGCCACGCGCGCTCTTCGCGTTGGCCGGGGCGACATGCGCCGAGGCCTTCCCGGCGCCGGGCGGCCGCATCCGGGCCACCTTCGATGTCATCTACCTGACCGGCTGGGCACCCGCACCCGGCCAGCAGCGGCCTCTGCGGCCCGGTTCGGCCGCAATGCGGCTTGCCGATGCGCTGGGGCAGCCGCGTCCCGGCGGCGACGGTGCGCCATGACGGAGGGATTTGACCCCGGGCGCAGAGGGCTTATGTCGTGACCGACATGACAGGAAGCGCGCCGATGAAGGACACGACCCCGACCGATCCGGATGCCCGTCCGGCCCACGCCCCCGCCGACCACCCGAACGTCCCGCGTCCGCGGGTCGGCGTCCTCGTGGCCAACCTCGGCACACCGGACGGCTACGACTACTGGTCGATGCGCAGGTACCTGAGCGAATTCCTGTCGGACCGCCGCGTGATCGACTACGCGCCGTGGAAGTGGCAGCCGCTCCTGCAACTCGTGATCCTGTCCAGGCGCCCCTTCACCTCGGGTGCGAACTACCGGTCGATCTGGAACCACGCGCAGAACGAAAGCCCGCTGATGACCATCACCAGGGCACAGGTGGAAAAGTTGCGCGCGGCGATGGCCGGGCTTCACGGCGACCGGGTGATGGTCGAGTTCTGCATGCGCTACGGCAACCCGTCCACCGAGAGCGTGGTGCGCCGGATGGTGGAGGCGGGATGCGGGAAGATCGTGTTCTTCCCGCTCTACCCCCATTACGCCGGCGCCACCTCGGCCACTGCGAACGACCAGTTCTTCCGTGCGCTGATGAAGGAAAGGCGCCAGCCTGCGGTCCGGGTGGTGCCCGAGTATTTCGACCATCCGCTCTACATCGAGGCGCTCGCGCAGTCGGTCGAGCGCGCCTATGGGGGGATCGACCACCGGCCGGACATCCTCGTCGCGTCCTACCACGGGATGCCGAAAAGGTACCTGCTGGAGGGCGACCCCTACCATTGCCAGTGCCAGAAGACCTCGCGGCTGCTGCGCGAACGGCTGGGATGGGAGAAGGGGTCGATCGATACCACCTTCCAGTCGGTGTTCGGACCCGAGGAATGGCTGAAGCCCTACACGGTCGAACACGTCGTCGAACTTGCCAGGGCCGGACGCAAGCGGATCGCCGTCATTTCGCCGGCCTTCTCGGCCGACTGCATCGAGACGCTCGAAGAGATCAATGGCGAGATCCGCGAGGCGTTCGAACATGCAGGCGGCGAAAGCTTCACCTACATCCCGTGCCTGAACGACGACGACGCGCATATCCGCGCGCTGGTGCGGATCGTCGAAGACAATCTGGCGGGCTGGGTGGCCTGATCCGGATACGGCTCCGCGCGGACGTTCCCGCCTCGGGACCGCGCGGAACCCGGACCGGTGTCGGCCCCGCGCCGGCGGCAAAAGAAAAAGGCGGTGGGGTGACCACCGCCTTTTCCTAAGGACTTCGGCCTCGATCAGTCGCTGGCAACGGCGGCGGCGACGAGCACGAGCAGCAGGAGCGGGATCAGGAACCCGCCCGACGACGCGGACGACTGTTCCACGACCGGGGCTTGTTCCATCACGGGCTGGGCCAGGCCGCCGGCGAAGGCGGAGGATGCAGCGACCGAAAGAGCGGCAGCGAGCGCGATCTTCTTCATAGGTTAGTCTCCATCTACGCCCCGGCTAAAAGAGGAATGAGGATGGCCAGGGCTCTCATTCTGTACCTCGTGGTGCTGACTAACCAACAAGGTTCAGACTTTGCAACGGGGCAAATGGGTCGGCCCGTGAAGGTTTGCCGCTGTCGTCAAATTGGCAACACCTTGGCCAGAACCAGCCTGTCCCGAGGAAAACGCGCCGCAGCCCGGCAGGGATGCGGCGCGGGATCTGCACCTCCGGGGCAGCCCGGGGCGCCGTCAGTCGCTGGCGACCGCCGCGGCGACGAGCACGAGCAGCAGGAGCGGGATCAGGAACCCGCCCGACGGCGCGGACGACTGTTCCACGACCGGGGCTGGTTCCATCACGGGCTGCGCCAGGCCACCGGCGAAGGCAGAGCTGGCAGCGACCGAAAGAGCGGCAGCGAGCGCGATCTTCTTCATTTGACTCTCTCCATCTGTGCCCCGGCGCAGTCCGAACGCTGACGAGGCCGGGGTCGTTAAGCTGAACCTCGTGCCGACGACTATCCAACAAGAATCAGCGTTTGCAAACAGGGATGTGGAGGACAGGCCATTGTCCCCCGCGGATTGTCAAATCGGCAACACCCCGGGGCCGCGCCCCCGGACCGCGCGCCCCCGGACCGCGCGGTCCCGCGAGGCGGGGGGCGACCGCCAGCGCTGTGGGCGGGGCGGCAGGCCCGATCTGCCGGCCAGATCCGCAACCGCAATGCGGGATTCGGAGCGGATTCGGGGCGCCGGCCCGGCGCTTGCGGCATGTGGCCGCAGTGCACCGTCTGGAAATGCGCCGGTGCCGAAGGTATTTGAACCCGCGGCGACAAGCGGGTACACGGGCCGCCGATGCGCCAGCCGGGCGCACCTGACGGGATCCGCCATGCCACGTTTCGCCCTGATCCTTCCGCTTCTGCTTGTCGTGCTGTCTGCCTGCACGCCTGCCACCCAGACGCTCGGTCCGGACGGGAAGCCCCTGCCCAAGCTGTACATGATCCGACCGAACGATGTCAGCCGCGTGACCTTCTCGATGGTGGACGGGGTCAACGAGTTGCGCCGGGCGGCCGGACTGGCGCCTCTGGACCTGAACGCGCAACTGACGGCTGCCGCGGCCACGCAGTCGCGCGACATGGCGGTGCAGAACCGTCCCTGGCACTTCGGCTCGGACGGGTCGTCGCCGGTGCTGCGGGTCCAGCGGACGGGATATCCCGGGCGGATGCTGGGCGAGAACATCTCGGAGACCTACGAAGACGAACTGACGACACTTTCGGCCTGGATGGCGGAGCCCGACACGCGGGCGGTGATCCTCGACCCCGCGGCGCGGAATGTCGGGTTCTCGTGGTTCCAGGAACAGTCGGGCAAGATCTGGTGGACGCTGGTAACCGGAAGCTGATCCCGCCGCTGCCGGCGCGCCTTCACTGTCGGCCGCCGCGTCGGGGACGGGACGCGGCAGTGCGTGCCGTGGCGGGTCAGGGGTAGAGGTAGATGGGGGCCCCGATCGGGACCATCGCGTAGATCTCCTCGATCTCGCGGTCCTTCACGGCGATGCAGCCGGCGGTCCAGTCGGGCCCCTTGCCGCGGTTCTGGCCGGCGGTCCCGTGGATGAAGATGTCGCCGCCCGGATCCTTGCCGGCCGCCCTGGCATAGGCGCGGTCGGCCTCGTTGGGATAGGAAATCCCGACCGACAGGTAATACTGGCTGTTGGGGTTGCGGCGGTCGATGACATAGGCGCCTTCCGGCGTCTTCATGTCGCCCTCGAACCGCTTTGCCCCGACCGGACTGGCCCCGAGCGCGATGCGGTAGTCGCGCAGCACGGTCTCGCCGCTCATCAGCGACAGACGGCGATCCCCCTTGCGCACGACGACGCTGGTCACCGGCGGGCCCTCGTAGGTGCGAAACTTCGAACATGCCGCCGGCAGCGCAAGTGCCAGTGCCAGAACCGCCCGTCTGCCGAATGCCATCCGCTCTTTCCCTGCCTTTTGCAGCGAGTCTTACACGCGAATTTCACGCGCGAAAAGCTTTCGGTTGGTGCCGGGCTCAGCGCAGGAACGGTGCCGCGAGTTCGACATGGGGGGACCAGCGGAACTGGTCCACCACCTGCACCGGACCCAGCCGGAACCCGGCAGCGCAGAGGTGGCGGGCATCCCGGGCGAAGGTGACGGGGTTGCAGGACACATAGGCGAGCCTCGCCAGCCGGGACCGGGCGATCTCGATCGTCTGCGCCTCGGCACCCGCCCGCGGCGGATCGATCACCGCCGCATCGGACCGGCTCAGCTCGTCGGCAAGGAGCGGCCGCCGGAAGAGGTCGCGGCGCTCGGTCGTGACGCGATGCAGCCCTGGCGTCGCCCTCCAGGCGGCATCGAGCGCGGCCAGCATCGCTGCATCGCCCTCGACCGCATGGACATCGGCTGCGGCGGCGAGGCGCAGCGCGAACGTGCCGGACCCGGCGAAGAGGTCGGTGATCCGGCGTGCCCCGGCGACCGCATCGGCCACGGCGCGCGCCAGCGCCGCCTCGCCTTCGGCCGTCGCCTGAAGGAAGGATCCCGGCGGGATGGCGACACGGGCGCGGCCGAACGTGACGGCCGGGGCGCCGGGCGCGGCCAGCACCTCGCGGTTCCAGGTCAGGCGGGCGATTCCTGCGCCGGCCGCGATTGCCGCCAGTTCGGCTCCGAGTGCGGGATCGGGGATCTTTCCGCCCGAGACCGCCAGATCCGGGCCCCCGTCGGTCAGCGTCACCGCGAGGTCGAGCGTCGCACCCCGCGATGCGCCGGCCGCCGTCAGCGCGCGGAGCGCCGGAAGCATGGCGAGCAGCGGGGGCTGAAGCAGGATGCAGCCCGCTATCTCGGCGATGGTCCCCGGGGCGGTTCCCGGGGCGGTTCCCGGGGCGGTTCCCGGGGCGCGGCCGTGAAACCCGACGATCGCCCCCGCCTTCGTCCGCCGCCCGGCGAAGGTGGCGCGGCGGCGCGACCGCGGGGGCGAGATCGCGGTCACCCGCACATCGGCGTCCAGCCCCTGCGCGGCCAGGGCCTGGCGTACGACCCCGGCCTTCCAGCGCCCGACGAAATCGTCCCGCGCATGCATCAGGGCGCAGCCGCCGCAGGCGCGGTAATGGGGGCAGGGCGCCGCCACGCGGTCGGGCGAGGGCGTGACGATGCGCGCCGCGGACATGCGGCCGTCGGCGACATCGCCCTCGACGACTTCGCCGGGCAGCGCGCCGGGAACGAATATGCCGCCCGCGACACCGTCGCCGAGATGCCCCAGACGTTCGACCGCGAGCCTCACTCGGCCGCCTCGCTCGCCGCGCCGGCGGTGCCGATGAAGCCGCCGGACTGGCGGTTCCAGTAGCGGGCATAGAGCCCGCCGCGCGCCAGAAGGTCGGCATGGGTGCCCTCCTCGACGATGCGGCCGCGGTCCATGACGATGATCCTGTCCATCTCGGCGATGGTGGAAAGTCGGTGGGCGATCGCGAGGACGGTCTTGCCGTTCATGACCCGGGCCAGCGCGCCCTGGATCTGCGCCTCGACCTCGCTGTCCAGTGCGCTCGTCGCTTCGTCGAGCACGAGGATCGGCGCATCCTTGAGAAAGGCGCGCGCAAGCGCGATGCGCTGCCGCTGCCCGCCCGAGAGCTTCACGCCCCGCTCGCCCAGGAACGCCCCATAGTCCTTCCGCCCGGCGTGATCGACCATGCCCAGGATGAAGTCGTGCGCCTCGGCGGCCTTCGCGGCGGCGACGATCTCCTCCTCGGTCGCGTCGGGGCGGCCGTAGCCGATGTTGTCGCGCGCGGAGCGGTTGAACATCGCGGTGTCCTGCGTGACCATCCCGATCTGGCGGCGGAGCGACTCCTGCGTTACCCCCCGCACGTCATTGCCGTCGATCAGGACCGCCCCCATCTCGGCGTCATAGAGCCGCAGAAGCAGCGACACCAGCGTGGACTTGCCCGCCCCCGACGCACCGACGATGCCCAGCCGCTCGCCGGGGCGGATCGTCAGGTCGATGCCTGCGACGCCGCGGGCGCGGCCATAGCCGAAGCTGACGCCGCGGAACTCGATCAGGCCCCGCGCCTTCGGCAGGTCCGCCGCGCCCGGAGCGTCGGCGAGGGTATAGGGCGACGACAGCGTCCGCATCCCGTCCTCGACCTCGCCCACCGACGAGTAGATCGACAGGAACGACAGGCTGACCCAGCCCGACATCTGCGCGATCCGCATCGAGATCGCGCCCGCCGCCGCGATCGCGCCCGGCGTCGCCCCGCCCTGCTGCCAGAGCAGCAGGGTGCCCCCGATGAGGAGGACCGGCAGCAAGCCCGCCAGCGCCATCAGCGCGAGGCGGAACCCGGTCGAGATGACGCCGTACCGGATCGACCTGTCGCGGAACGTCTCCATCGCCTTCAGCGCCTCGCGGTCCTCGAAGGCGGAATGGGCGAAGAGCTTCACGGTCTTGATGTTGGTGATCGTGTCCACGACCTGCCCGGTCACCATCGCCCGTGCCGAGGCGCGGGCCGCCGAGTTTTCCCGCACGAGCGGCAGGAAATGGCGGATCAGGCCGATGTAGACACCCATCCACAGGGTCAGCGCGAGCGCCATCCATGCGCTGATCGAAAGCAGGAAGACCACCGATGCGATCACCGATGCCAGAGCGAAGAACCCGGTGTTGATGATCTCGGTCGCCACGTCCGTGACCGCGCGGGCCGCCTGCATCTGCTTCTGCGCGATCCGCCCGGCGAAGTCGTTGTCGAAGAACGTCACCGGCTGCCCGAGCGTCCAGCGGTGCAGCCGCGCAAGGACCAGCGGCAGAAGGTTCGACCCGACGAGGACCGAACTCATCGCCGACGACCCCGCGAAGGCGAGCGGCCTCAGCACCAGGTAGAACAGAAGGAACGACCCGAGAAGCGGCGCATGCGCAGAGAAGTAGGTCCCGGCCCCGGTGGCGAGGGCGGAGTCGATCACCCAGCCGAGGATCAGCGCGGACATCACCTCCATCGTCCCCGCGAGCGACGAGGCGAAGGCGGCGAGCCAGAGGCCCCCCCATGCGCCGGACAGGCACCAGCGGAAGAACGGCCACAGCTGCTGCGGCAGCGCGCTTCCCGCAGGGGCAAAGGCATCGATCCGGTCGGCAAGACGGGAAAGCGCCTTCATTCGGCGGCCTCTTCCCGCCCCTGCGTGCCGATGAAGCCGCCCGACTGCCGCGCCCAGAACCGGGCGTAGAGGCCGCCGGCTGCAACGAGGCCGGCGTGGGTGCCCTGTTCGGCGATCCGTCCGTTCTCGAGCACGACGATCCTGTCCATCCGCGCGATGGTGGACAGCCGGTGCGCGATGGCGATCACCGTCTTGCCGTCCATCAGGCCGTAGAGCGTCTCCTGCACCGCCGCCTCGATCTCGCTGTCGAGCGCGCTCGTCGCCTCGTCGAGGACGAGGATCGGGGCGTCCTTCAGTATGGTACGGGCGATGGCGATGCGCTGGCGCTGGCCGCCGGACAGCTTGACGCCGCGCTCGCCCACCTGTGCATCATAGCCGCGCCGGCCTTCCTGATCGACGAGATCGAGGATGAAGCCGTGCGCCTCGGCCCGCCGTGCCGCGGCCACCATCTCGGCCTCGGTCGCAGCGGGCCGGCCATAGAGGATGTTCTCGCGGATCGAGCGGTGCAGGAGGCTCGAATCCTGCTGTACCGTCCCGATGACCGCCCGCAGCGATTCCTGCGTCACTTCCCGGATGTCCTGTCCGTCGATCAGGATCGCGCCGCCCTCGACATCGTAGAAGCGCAGGAACAGCTTCACGAGCGTGGACTTGCCCGAACCCGACCGACCGACCAGCCCGATCCTCTCGCCCGGCTCGATCGTCAGGCTCACGTCGGACAACCCTCCGGAGCCGCGCCCGTAGTGGTGGCTCACGTGCCGGATCTCGATCCGCCCGCCCGCCATGACCAGCGGCCGCGCGGTTTCGGCGTCGGTCAGCGTCACCGGCTGGGCAATCGTCTCCATCCCCTCGGCGACCACGCCGAGCGACTGCACCAGCGTCGTCGTCGCCCACATGATCCAGTAGGTCATGTTGTTCAGCCTGAGCACCAGCGCGCTCGCCGCCGCGACGGTCCCGACCGTGGCCGACCCGACAAACCAGAGCCAGACCGCAAGCCCCGTGACGGACACGATCAGCGCGCCGTTCAGCGCCGTCAGCATCACGTCCATCAGCGTGATGATCCGCATCTCGGCGTGAACCTTCTGCCGCCCGGTCTCGATCGCCTCGCGCGCCTGCGCCAGTTCGAGGTCGTGATGGTCGAACATCTTGACCGAGTGGATGTTCGTGTAGCTGTCCACCACGCGCCCGGTGATCGCGGATCGCGCATCCGAGGCGGCCTTCGCGGCGGGCCCGGCACGCCGGATCGTCCAGCGGATCAGCGCCAGGTAGAGGACGATCCACACCACCAGCGGCACGACGAGACGCGGATCGGCCGCCGACAGCATCCAGAGCGACCCGATCAGGGTCGTCAGCGCGAAGGTCATCGCGTCGAACGTCTGGAACACGGCATCCGTGGCCGATGTGGGCAACTGCATCACGCGGTTGGCGATCCGCCCCGCGAAATCGTTCTCGAACCAGCCTACCGGCTGGCGCAGGACATGCCGGTGCGCCCGCCACCGCGCCAGCGCGGTGAAGGACGGCATGATCGTGTTGTGCAGAAGTGCCACGCCGGTCCCGGTCAGAAGCGGGCGGAGGATCAGGACGGCCAGGGCCGCCAGGACGAATTCCGTCCCGTGCCGCTCCCACACCTGCGCCGGGCCGGACGCGGCCAGAAGGTCCACGACGCGGCCCACGTACCAGATCAGCGCCACGTCCGCGAACCCGGCCAGCGCCGTCACCACGATGGTCACGGCGAAGACCCCCCGGAACGGGCGCGCGTAATCCGCAAGGAACGGGATCACCCGCCGCGGCGGCGTGTCCGTCAGGGGAGGGCGGACATAGGGATCGACGAGGTTCTCGAAGAACCTGAACATTGCGGGCCTTTCGGATGCATCCCCGGTTATAGGCCGCTTCCGGCGCGAGGGAAATGCCGGGCGGGCGGGGTGCCGCACGGCGGCGGCGCCGGTCAGGACAGGAGCTGCCGGCGCGACAGCGAGAAGCCCGAGGCGATCCAGCGCGCCTCGATCTCCTTCAGCCGCGCGCCGAGCGCCGCGCCGGCGAGCGGGGCCAGGTCCGCGGCCCGGACCGGCAGCGTCTGCGCCGCGCCCCGCGCCACCTCGCCCCCCCATCCTTCGGGCAGGGCCGCGCCGGCGCCGGCCGACAGGCTCAGCGCGGCGCGGACGAGGACGGCGTCGGCCCCGTCCCGCGCCCCGTGTTCGTAGCCGAGAGCCGCCGGACCGGCAGCGGACGCTGCCCCGGCCCGGATCCGCGCCAGCGCCCGGGTCTCGCCGCGCGACAGCCGCAGGCGCCCGGCCACGTCGGGGCCGCCGCCCAGGACGGCGAGGCGGCGCAGCCAGCGGACCGGAAGGTCGCGTTCGAGATGAACGAGCACGGGCAGCGCAGCCGCCTCGGCCCCCGGCAGAACGCGCGTCAGAACGCCCGCCGCCTGCATCGCGGCGACGGACGGAGAGGGGTCGCAGGCCGACAGGAGCTTGCGCATCTCCTGCCCCACCCGCTCGCGCGACAGCCCGTCGATCCCTGCGGCAAGGCCCGCGCAGGCCGCCAGCGCCTCTGCGTCGAGCCCGGCCGACACATCTCCATAGGCCGCGTGGAACCGGAAGAACCGCAGGATGCGGAGATAGTCCTCGCGGATGCGCTCGGCCGGATCCCCGACGAACCGGACCCGCCGCGCGCGCAGGTCGCCGATCCCGCCCACCGGGTCGAGCACGGCGCCGTCGCGATCGGCATAGAGCGCGTTCATCGTGAAGTCGCGGCGCGAGGCGTCATCCTCGAGCCGCTCGGAAAACGCCACGACCGCGCGCCGCCCGTCGGTTTCCACGTCGCGGCGGAAGGTTGTCACCTCGTGCGGCCTGCCTTCGGCGATCACCGTCACCGTGCCGTGGTCGATCCCGGTCGGGACGCAGCGCAGGCCGGCCCCGGATGCGAGTTCCGCCACGCGCGCGGGCAGCGCATCGGTCGCGATATCGATGTCGGTCACGGGCAGTCCCAGAAGGTCGTTCCGCACGCAGCCGCCGACCAGCAGCGCGCGGTGTCCGCCGCGCTCGATCGCGGCCAGCACTGCCTGGACGTGATCCGCGGTGATCCAGTCGCCGGTGATCCGCATGCCCCTATCCCGCCCGACCGGCCCCTGCGATGCGGTCGGCCAATGTGCGCAGGATACGGGCAGTCGCGCCCCAGATGTAGTGGGGACCGTAGGGCACCACGTAATAGCGCCGGTCCTGTCCCTTCCAGCGGCGGGTCTCGATCCGGAAGTTTCCCGGATCGGCGAGGTGCGCCAGAGGGACCGCGAAAACCTCGTCGACCTCGCCTGCCTCGGGGACCGGCTCGAACGGCCCGAGCACGCGCCCCACCACCGGCGTGACATCGAACCCCGTCACCGTCTCGTGCCGGGGCAGCGTTCCCAGGATGGCGACGTTCGAGGGGTGCAGTCCGATCTCCTCGTACGATTCCCGCAGCGCCGCGGCCACGGGGCCATCGTCGCCGGGACCGACCTTGCCGCCGGGAAAGGCGATCTGGCCGGGATGGTGCTTGAGGTGCGACGACCGTTTGGTGAGAAGCACCGCGATCCCCCCGGGACGCGCGTCGAGCGGCACGAGAACACCGGCCGCGCGCAGCGTCCGCGCCGGGGCCGGGGCGAAGCCGGGGTTCAGGTCGTGGTCGGAACTGTCGCGCCCCGGCCGGGCGAGGGCCCGCAGGACCGGGGCGAGCGGGTCGGTGTCCGGCTCAGACGGGCCGGCCACTGGCGCCCTCCGCCTCGAAGCCGAGCGTCCCCGGCTCGAATTCGTAGTGCGACCCGCAGAACTGGCAGTCGGCCGTGACGATCCCCGCGGGCGTCGTCATCGTGCGGATGTCCTTGGCCGAGTAGATCGACAGGCTCTGGCGCACCTTGTCCTCGGAACAGGTGCAGCCGAACTGCACGGCCCGCGCGTCGAACACGCGCGGACCCTCCTCGTGGAACAGCCGCACCAGAAGCTCGGTCGGCTGGACGCCCGGCCCGATCAGCTCGAACTCTTCCACCGTGTCGAGCAGAAGGTTCGCCCGGTTCCAGTTCTCGCCCTCCTCTCCGTCCAGCATGTCGGACGCGGCCAGAAGCCCCCCCTCGCCGCTGCCGCCTTCGCCCCTGGCGAAGGGCGAGGCCTTGGGCATGTGCTGAAGCATCACGCCCCCGGCGCGCCAGTGTTCGGTCTCGCCTGCAAGGCGCGAGCGGCCGAAGGACAGCGCAAACCGCGTGGGAAGCTGCTCGGACTGTGCGAAGTAGGTCTCGGCGCAGGCCGACAGCGATCCGCCCGCCAGGGGCGTTATGCCCTGGTAGGGGACCGTGCCCGCGCCCTGGTCGATCAGGATGGCGAAGTAGCCGTTGCCGATCAGCCCGAACGGGCTGGCCGCGTCGGCCAGGCGGGCGCCGTCGAAGCTGGCCCAGGCGCGGACCTGCGCGGTGCCGCCCTCGGCCGCCGGGCCGTAGTAGTCGGCCGCGAGGATGCGCACCGGCCCGTCGCCGCGGACCTGCAGCGACAGCTTCCAGCGCAGCTTGATCGTCTGGCCGATCAGCGCCGTCAGAAGCGCCAGTTCCGCCACCAGCGCCTCGACCGCCTCGGGGTAGGCATGCTGCGACAGGATGCGCTCGAGCGTTCCGTCCAGCCGCGCGACGCGGCCCCGGATGTCGGAACGGTCGAGCTGGAAGGGCAGGACGGTATCGTCCCAGGCGATCTGCTCCAGGCGTGTCATGGGTTTCCTTCCGGCAAGGGCCGCTGCATACCGCGCCTATATAGGAACGGCAACCCGCCGACCAAGGAGCGCAGCGATGATCCCGCTACTGGGGGGGAGACCCGAGGCGGGCCGGTGCTACAGGCGCCGGCCGGGCGCCTACGCGATCCTGTTGCGCGGGGGCGAGGTCCTGCTGACCCACCAGGCGGCGCCCGTGCCGGAGTTCCAGTTGCCCGGCGGAGGGATCGACCCGGGCGAATCCCCGTTCCGTTCCCTGCACCGGGAGGTGATGGAGGAAACCGGCTGGACGATGTCCCCTGCGGTACGGCTCGGCGCCTACAGGCGGTTCACCTGGATGCCGGAATACGGCATCTGGGCCGAGAAGGTCTGTCATGTGTTCGTGGCGCGGCCGGGGGTGCGCCGGGGTCCGCCTTCGGAAGCGGGCCACACGGCCGTCTGGATGCCCGCGGGCCTGGCGATCGACACGCTTGCGTCCGAAGGGGACCGTCACTTCCTCGCCGCGATCATGGCGGCGCCGCGCCAGAGCCGGCCCGACGCAGGCAGAAGCGTCAGACAGGTTCGGGAGTCCTGAGTGTCGCCTGTCTTTCGCCAGGACCGGTTTCCACTTCTGTCGGACAGGCCCTAGCCGTCGGTCACCTTGGGCCCGAAGTATTCGAACAGCGCGCCCGACACGTCGTCGGCGAATTCATCGCCCGTGTACTCGGCCAGATCCCAGACCAGCGTTTCCAGAAGCTGTTGTCCGGACTGCTCGCTCCGCCGCACGAGAAGCCGTGCAAGCCCCTCCCCGCCGAGCTGGCGTCCGGCCGGGTCTTGGGCTTCGATCAGCCCGTCCGACATGAGGAAGAGGCGGTCGCCGGGGGCCAGCCTGACCTCGAAGCCATCGAATTCCGCGTCGCGGAACAGGCCGAGCGGCAGCCCGCCCGATCCGACGAACTCCACCTCGCCGCCCGTCCGGACGATGGCCGGATGGGGATGCCCCGCCTGCACCATCGACGCTGCCCCGGTCATCAGGTCGATGTCGGCATAGGCCAGCGTGAAGTAGCTGTCGGACTGCATCTCGTCCACCACGACGCGGTTGAGAAGCGCGGCGAAGTCCGCCGGCGGATGGGCGTCGTAGATGCCGAGATCGTTCACCACCAGCGCAAGGTTCTGGTCGGGCGAGGTTCCGGACAGGTAGCCGGCCAACCTCGCCGTCATCATCGCCGAGGTGATGCCATGGCCGGACACGTCGATGGCGAACATGCCGACGCGACGCGAATTGATCGGGAAGAACCCGACCAGATCGCCGCCGACATGGCCCGAGGGACGGAGGAGCAGACTGATCTGCGACGTGCCGAAGTTGCGGTGGCGGTCGCGCACAAGGCTCTGCTGAAGCTTCCTCGCCTGCACCAGATCGCTGTTGATCGAATCATGCAGTCTCTGCATCGCCTCGAGCGTCTCGGTCAGAAGCCGGTTCTTCTCGGTCAGTTCGCGTTCCATCTTGAGGATGCGGTCGCCGGCGGCAATCCGCGCCATCAGTTCGTCGCCGTTCACCGGCTTGGTGAGGAAATCGTCCGCGCCGACATCGAGCCCCGCGGCGACGTCCGCCTTCCCGGATTTCGAGGTGAGAAGGATGAAATAGACATAATGCGGCAGGCCGAGCGCCCGGAGTGCCCGGCAGAACGCGATTCCGTTGAGCCCGGGCATGACCCAGTCGGAGATGACCACGTCCGGGATATGGCGGCGGCAGAGATCGAGTCCCTGGCTGCCCGAGGCTGCTTCGGCCACCGAATAGCCGTGCCGTTCGAGCGTGCGGCGCAGGATGTGGCGCTGCATCCGGCTGTCATCGACCACAAGGATGTTGCGGACGATCCCCGGGCGCGGTCCCGCGTCCGCCTCCTGACCGTCCTGCGCACCGACCACCGACACCGCCCTCTTGCACGGGTTGCGACCAGCCCCCATTAGCCGTTCCCCTTTAACGCCGGCTGAATGGCAGAGCGCTTAAGGGTCCGGAAACGGGCCGGGACTAACCTCGGGTCCGGTTTCCCTGGGAGCGGGCGGATGATCGACTGGAACCGGGTGTCCGAGCTTGCGGACGAAATCGGGGCGGAGAACCTCGGGGAAGTGGTCGAACTCTTCCTTGACGAGGCCGAGCACGCGCTGACCCGTCTCGGTCCGGTCGCCACGCTCGAGGCAGACCTGCATTTCCTGAAGGGAAGCGCCTCGAACCTGGGGTTCGACGGGTTCCGCGCGGTCTGCGCGGAGGGCGAGTCGATGGCCGCAGCCGGCCGTCCGGACGAGGTCGGGATCGGCCGCATCCTTGCCGTCTACGCAGAGTCGAAGCGCCGCTTCCTCGCCGGACTGGCGCAGCGGGGCCTCGCCGCCCGTTCGGCCTGATTCCGTCAGACCAGAAATTCGGCCAGCACCTCGTCGGCCGTGATGTCGCGGTAGGAAAGGGCCGCCGCGTCCATCCTTGCGGTCAGCGTGCCGAAGTTCCCGGGCCGCGTCGTCTCGATCCCGATCAGGACCGATCCGAAGTTGCGTGCCGACTTCTTCAGGTATTCGAAGCGCGCGATGTCGTCCTCGGGCCCCAGCATCGCCAGAAAGTCCCGCAGGGCGCCGGGCCGCTGCGGCATGCGCAGGATGAAGTACTTCTTCAGGCCGGCGTAGCGCTGGGCGCGCTCTTTCACCTCGGGCAGGCGCTCGAAGTCGAAGTTGCCGCCCGAGGTGATGCAGACCACGACCTTTCCGCGGATCTGGTCCGCCAGCACCGGCAGCACATCGATCGACAGCGCGCCTGCCGGTTCCAGCACGATCCCCTCGACGTTCAGCATGTCGAGCATGGTGATGCAGACCCGGTCCTCGGGGGCGAGGAACAGCTCGTCGGGCCTGACGTGGCGGAGGCGCTCGAAGGGTATCGCCCCCACCCGGGCCACGGCCGCGCCGTCCACGAAACTGTCGATTCGCCGGAGCGTCACCGGCCGCCCCGCCTCGAGCGCGGCGGCAAGGCTCGCCCCGCCTGCGGGCTCGACGAAGCGGAAGACGGTTCCGGGCGCTGTCTCCCGGAAATACCCGGTGACGCCGGCGGCCAGCCCGCCGCCCCCGACCGGAAGGATCACCACGTCCGGGGCCCGTCCGAGCTGGTCGGCGATCTCGAAGGCGACCCCGGCCTGACCCTCGATCACGTCGGCGTCGTCGAAGGGGGAAAGGAAGTGCGCCTGAAGCTCCGAGCAGAAGGACTGCGCCGCCGAGAGCGCCTGATCGAAGTAGTCTCCGGTGAGCCGGATCTCGACCTGATCCCCGCCGAAGGCGCGCGTCCTGGCGATCTTCTGCTGCGGGGTGGTCACCGGCATGAAGATCGTGCCCCGCACGCCGAAATGGCGGCAGGCGAAGGCGACGCCCTGCGCGTGGTTGCCGGCACTCGCGCAGACGAAATGCCGCCGGTCGTCGCCCCGGGCGAGCACCTTGCGCATCGCGTTGAACGCGCCCCGGATCTTGTAGGACCGGACCGGGCTCAGATCCTCGCGCTTCAGCCACAGGTCGCATCCGTATCGCTGCGACAGATGCTCGTTCCGCTGCAGCGGAGTGGGTGGAAACAATGCTCGGATCGCGCGCGTGCTGGTGCCGACCGCGGAACTGAACTCGGTCATCGGGCCGTTTCTCCTCGTTGCGAGGACTTGGGGCCAGAAGCGGTCCGGCATGTCAAGGCGCGCAGGACGCCGATTATCCGCGATGCGCCGGTTGCGGCGGCGGTCCTCTGCCACAATGCTGCCCGAAAGGCGGCCTCATGTTGAGGCCGGGGGTGGACCTGCCCGCCTGAAGGGCAGTGCATGAGGAACGGACATGAACCCTGTCGCATCGGCAGCCCTCGCCGCCGGAATGGCGGCCCTGTTGCTGTCGCCCGTCGCCGTCGGCGTGCCGGTCTTCGGCCCTGCCGAAGCCTTCGCGAAGGAGAATGGCGGGGGCAATGGCGGCGGCGCACGGTCTGCCGAGAAATCCGGCGGCAAGTCGGCATCGAGGTCGGCTGCCGTCGGGCCCTCCGATGTCGCTGCCGGGGACGAAACCGCCGGGCCGAAGAACCGTGGCACCATCGCGTCCGAACTGAAAGGGCTGAACGCCTACCGCGCCAGCGAGCAGGCCTTTGCCAACGCCGCGCCCAACAGTCAGGTCGGCCGCATCGCGGCCTACCGCAACGCAGCCGTCACCGCCGCGGAGACCGGGGAAAGGCTTGCCGCAGCGCAGCAGGCGCTCGATGCGGCGACGCAGGCGGTCGAGGATCTGAACCGGCAGATCTCGGATCTCGACGCCGCTTACGGAGGGCGGACCGCCGCCGAGATCCAGGCCGACATCGACGCGCTCGATCCGGCCGCGGCGGATTATGCCGACCGTCTTGCCGGCCTGACCGGCGAACTCGCCGGCGCCGAGGCCTATGACGGCGACCGGGCAGCGCTTGAGGCCGCTCTCGCCGATGCCGAGGCCGTCGCCGGCGAGACGCAGTCCGTCTACGA
>JBMOOH010000011.1:0-10407 GCA_049323795.1 Pseudomonadota bacterium | reverse complement strand
AGGCCGAGGATGCCGCGCTGATGACCGCCTCGAACGGCCGCGCGCTTTCGTCCGACGCGCTGGATTACCTCCGCGCCCAGCTCGGCCTCTGAGCGACAGACAAGCGTGGACGGCCCGGCCGGCCGTCCCGCCGGCGTGAGGCGCTTGCCCGCCGGCACCGCTTCCGCTATCCGCACCGCGTCCTGATGCCGTTACGGAGATCGCGATGCAGGCCCCGAAGAAAGTCGTCCTTGCCTATTCCGGCGGCCTTGACACGTCGATCATCCTGAAGTGGCTCCAGACCGAATACGGCTGCGAGGTCGTGACCTTCACCGCCGACCTCGGACAGGGCGAGGAACTGGAGCCCGCGCGGCAGAAGGCTCTCCTGCTGGGGATCAGGCCCGAGAACATCCACATCGTGGATGTGCGCGAGGAATTCGTGCGCGATTTCGTGTTCCCGATGTTCCGGGCGAATGCGCTTTACGAGGGGCTGTACCTTCTCGGAACCTCGATCGCCCGCCCGCTCATCTCGAAGCACCTCGTCCGCATCGCGCACGAGACGGGTGCCGATGCGGTCGCGCATGGCGCGACCGGCAAGGGCAACGACCAGGTGCGGTTCGAACTGTCGGCTGCCGCCCTCGATCCCGCGATCCGGGTGATCGCGCCGTGGCGGCTCTGGAACCTCACGAGCCGCACCCGACTGCTGGAGTTCGCCGAGGCGCACCAGATCCCCATCGCCCGGGACAAGCGGGGCGAGGCGCCCTTCAGCGTGGACGCGAACCTGCTCCACACCTCGTCCGAAGGGAAGGTTCTGGAGAACCCCGCCGAGGAGGCGCCCGAGTTCGTCTACCAGCGCGTCACGCCGGTCGAAAAGGCGCCAGATACACCGGAATACATCGAAATCTCGTTCGAAAGGGGCGATGCGGTCGCGGTCGACGGTGAACGCCTGTCGCCTGCCACGGTCCTGACGCGCCTGAACGAGATCGGCGCGCGGCATGGCGTCGGCCTGCTCGACCTGGTGGAGAACCGCTTCGTCGGGATGAAGTCGCGCGGCCTCTATGAAACCCCCGGCGGAACCATCCTTCTCGAAGCACACCGGGGAATCGAGCAGATCACGCTCGACGCCGGGGCGGGGCATCTGAAGGATTCGATCATGCCGCGCTATGCGGAACTGATCTACAACGGCTTCTGGTTCAGCCCCGAACGCGAGATGCTCCAGGCGCTGATCGACAAGTCGCAGGAGCATGTCACGGGCACGGTCCGGGTGAAGCTCTACAAGGGTTCGGCGCGGACGGTGGCGCGGTGGTCCGGCCATTCGCTCTATTCGGAGAGGCACGTGACCTTCGAGGAGGATGCCGGCGCCTACGACCAGAAGGATGCCGAAGGCTTCATCCGCCTGAATGCGCTGCGCCTCAGGCTCATCGCGGCACGCAACGCCCGGGTGGCGGGCAGATAGCCGCGGGCGTCCTTCACCTTGGTCCAAGTATCCCACGGGGGTCCGGGGGTGTGAAACCCCCGGCCTTCCCGCCGCTCACCCGCCGCCGATCAGGACGCCCGCCGCGAAGACGAGCGCACCGCCCAGCACGACCTGGAAGGCCGCGCGCAGGAAGGGCGTCTCCATGAACCGGTTCTGGATCCCGGCGATCGCCCAGAGCTCGACGAAGACGACCGCGATGGCGATGCCGGTCGCCGTCCAGAAGTCGGGGATCAGATAGGGCAGCGCGTGGCCAAGCCCGCCGAGCGCGGTCATGACGCCCGACGCAACCCCCCGCTTGACCGGCGAGCCGCGCCCGGACAGCACCCCGTCGTCATGGGCCGCCTCGGTGAAGCCCATCGATATGCCCGCACCGACGCTGGCCGCGAGCCCCACAAGGAAGGTCGTCCAGCTGTTCTGCGTGGCGAATGCCGTCGCGAAGATCGGGGCGAGGGTCGAGACCGATCCGTCCATCAGTCCCGCGAGGCCCGGCTGCACCCAGGTCAGGATGAACTGCCGCCGGGCAGAGAAGTCCTCCTCGTCCCGGGTTTCGCCATCCAGATGCGCCTCGCCCAGCTCGCCGGCGCGCCTTTCGTGCTTGCTTTCGGCGGCGGCGAGGTCGCCCAGAAGCTTTCGGGTTTCGGCATCGGCCGTGCGGGCCGCCGCGCGGCGATAGAAGTCGCCTGCGACGCGCTCCATCTCGGCGGCCTCGGCCCGCATCCGGTCGAGTCCGAGGTTCTCGACCAGCCAGACGGGCTTGCGGGCGTAGAATCCCGCGACATGCTCGCGGCGGATCAGCGGGATGACGTCCCCGAAGCGCGCCTGGTGCCGTTCGATCAGCCAGCGGCGGTGCGTGTCCTCTTCCGCCGCCATCGCGTCGAAGACCGCCGCAGAGGCCGGAAACTCCTTGCGCAGCCGTTCCGCGTAGGTGCGGTAGATGCGGGAATCGTCCTCTTCCGACGAGATCGCAAGCGCGAGGATCTCCTGTTCGCTCAGGTCCGAGAAGCGGCGGCGGGACGAGGCGAGACCGGGAATCATGGGGTTGTGGCTCCTTTTTAGAATGATTCCAGATTAGGTCCGGCCTGCCGGAGAGGCAAGCGCGGCGCTCGCTGCGTCATCCGATGGCGCCGCGGGGCCCCCCCCCGGGCCCTCGTATCCTGCCTGCGTCTTGCAGTTGCCTTGCGACCCGCTTTCGCCGAAGGTCGCACCCAAGAACACAGGGAGGGACCAACCCATGCGCACCCGCGCCGCCGTCGCCGTTGCCGCCGGGAAACCGCTCGAGATCATGGAGGTGAACCTCGACGGCCCGAAGCCCGGCGAGGTCCTCGTCGAGATCAGGGCGACCGGCATCTGCCACACCGACGAATTCACCCTGTCCGGGGCCGACCCCGAAGGGCTGTTCCCGGCGATCCTCGGGCACGAGGGCGCGGGCGTGGTGGTCGATGTCGGTCCCGGCGTGACGAGCGTGAAGACGGGCGACCACGTCATCCCGCTCTACACGCCCGAATGCCGCCAGTGCCCGTCGTGCCTCAGCCGCAAGACGAACCTCTGCACCTCGATCCGCGCGACGCAGGGCAAGGGCGTGATGCCCGACGGCACCAGCCGCTTCTCGACGCCCGATGGCGACCCGATCCTGCACTACATGGGCTGCTCGACCTTCTCGAACTTCACGGTGCTGCCCGAGATCGCGGTGGCGAAGGTGCGCGAGGACGCGCCCTTCGACAAGATCTGCTACATCGGCTGCGGCGTGACCACGGGCGTCGGCGCGGTGCTGAACACCGCGAACGTCGAGGCCGGCGCCAAGGCCGTGGTCTTCGGCCTCGGCGGCATCGGCCTCAACGTCATCCAGGGCCTGCGCCTCGCCGGCGCCGACATGATCGTCGGCGTCGACATCAACCCCGACCGCAAGGCCTGGGGCGAGCGCTTCGGCATGACCCACTTCGTCAATCCGAAGGAAGTCGGGGGCGACCTCGTCCCCTACCTCGTCAACATGACGAAAACCCCCTTCGACCAGATCGGCGGGGCGGACTATTCCTTCGACTGCACCGGCAACGTCGAGGTGATGCGCGCCGCGCTCGAATGCACCCACCGCGGCTGGGGCCAGTCGATCATCATCGGCGTTGCCCCGGCCGGGGCGGAGATCCGCACCCGCCCCTTCCAGCTCGTCACCGGCCGCGTGTGGAAGGGCACGGCCTTCGGCGGCGCGAGGGGCCGGACGGACGTGCCGAAGATCGTGGACTGGTACATGGCCGGAAAGATCGAGATCGACCCGATGATCACCCACATCCTGCCCTTGTCGGACATCAACAGGGGCTTCGAGCTGATGCACCGGGGCGAAAGCATCCGGTCCGTGGTGGTCTACTAGGGTGCCCCGCGACACGCCCCTTCTCGCCGTCCTGATCGACGCCGACAACGTTCTGGCCCGGCACGCCGAGGCGATCCTGAAGGAGATCGGCACCATCGGCGAACCCGCCCTTCGCCGGGTCTACGGCGACTGGTCGAGCCAGCAGCTCTCGGGGTGGAAGACCGCCGCGCGCGATCTGGGCCTCGTGATGCACCAGCAGTCGGCCAACACCAAGGGCAAGAACGCCAGCGACATCGGGCTTGTGATCGACGCGATGGACATCCTGCACGCGGGCAAGTTCGACGGCTTCGTGCTCGTGTCGTCGGACAGCGACTTCACCCGCCTCGCCAGCCGCATCCGCGAAGAGGGCCTCGAGGTCATCGGGATCGGCGAGGGCAAGACGCCCGAGAGCCTGCGCAAGGTCTGCAACCGCTTCATCCTGATCGAGAATATCACCGGCGAGGCCGATGCCGGGCCCGAGGCGAAGGCCCCTGCCGCCCCGTCGCGCGCAGCAGCGGCGGACCCCTCGCCCGCCCCGGTGAAGCGCCCCGAGACCGAGGCCATCCCGCTGGTCCGCAAGGCGATGACCGCCATCGACCCGGATGGCGAATGGTACTCGCTCGGCCAGATCGGACAGTACCTCGTGCGGTCCGATCCCGATTTCGACCCGCGTACCTATGGCAGCGGGCGGCTTTCGGACCT
Source organism: Pseudomonadota bacterium (assembly GCA_049323795.1). Taxonomy (GTDB): domain Bacteria; phylum Pseudomonadota; class Alphaproteobacteria; order Rhodobacterales; family Rhodobacteraceae; genus JAOADN01. Next base: position 5,908 of record JBMOOH010000011.1, on the reverse strand, counting down.
CTTGAAGCGCCTGTCGAAGCGGTTCGAAGTCCGCAAGGAAGGCAACCAGATGATGGTGAGGGACATCGCCTGAAGGCGCGCCCCCGCCCCCCGGGCAATGTCGGCGGATTGCGGCTTCGCTCACTCCTCCACCTCGACCGTGGCCCAGGTCTCGAAACAGACCCCGCCCGCAAGCGCCATCACGCCGATCGTGGCGCGCCCGCCGAGGCCGCGTTCGCGCCCGAACACCTCGACGAAGAGGTCCGACAGACCCGATGACACCTTGTGCACGTCCTCGTAATCCGCCGTGCACACCACGAAATTGAGCGTCCTGACGATGGACCGCACCCTGTCGAGCGATCCCAGCGCCTGCCGGATGCCCCCGAGGACGTTCAGCCCGGTCTGCCGCGCGGCCTGATAGCCCTGTTGCGTGGTCAGGTCCGCACCAAGCCGGCCCCTGTGCGTGATCGTCGTGCCGATCTGCGCGACGTGGCCCGACAGGAACAGCAGGCTTCCGGTCCGGTGCCAGGGCTTCATCGTGCCGTAATCGGCGCCGTAGTAGCCCGTCCGGCCGAAGTCGGGGATGTCGAGGCCCATCTCGATTGCACTCCGTTCGGGTGTCGTCATCCGTCCCCTCCGTCCGTCCCTTCCGTCCGTCCCTTCCGTCCGTCGCCCCGGCTGCCGCGCCCAAGGGGCGCGCCCACCGGGAAGCCCCGGGCAGGCCCCGGGCAGGCCCCGGGCAGGCCCCGAATCGCGCCCGCCGTGCCGCGCTCAGGCAACCACGGCGGCGCTGTTTCGCGCAACTCGGGGGGGGGCGTTGCGCCGTCGGAAAAGGGAAAAGCCCCGCGGCGGGCGCGGGGCACAAGCGAGAACTCCGACGGCACGAACTGGGTGGGGGCTGTTGACCGCACCGCCGGAGCTAGCTCTCTCGCTATGGGGAGACACTCGTCTCCGAACGCGGCGATTGAGCGAAAGCTCCGTGAAAGATTGGAGGTCTTTCCGTGGCAGGACCGAGGCACAGCCGCTTCTTGATTTGCGGGCCGGGGCGCGCGAAGGTTGCCGCATGACGGTCCAGTCGCCGACGCTCTTTCCGTTTCCGGCTCCGCAGCCCGAGCAGGTCACGTTCGATCGCCGCGAACTTGCGTCGATCCTCGGGCTCTACGGCCGCATGGTCGCGGCCGGCGAATGGCGCGACTACGCGGTGTCGTTCCTGCGCGATGCTGCGGTGTTCTCGGTCTTCCGGCGCGCCGCGGAAACCCCGGTCTACCGGATCGAGAAGCATCCCCGCCTGCGGAACCGTCAGGGCCTCTACTGCGTCATCGGCATGGACGGGCAGATCCTGAAGCGGGGGCACGACCTCGCGGCGGTCCTGCACGTGTTCGACCGCAAGCTGATCCGACCCGTGGACTGACGCGGATCGCCCTGGCCGGCGAGGCGCCTGCCCCGGATCCTTCAGGGGCGTCGCAGGCTGGTGGGCATTCCCCCGCCCGAAGCGTCGATCCGTGCCACGGCCTGACCGAAATCCTCGAGGATCACAGCCATCGCGTGGGCGGTGGCATGGACGATCCGCCCGTCTCCGGTCGCCATGGCGACATGACCCCGCCAGAACACCAGATCGCCCCGGGCGGGAGAGGTGCCGTCGGGCAGCCGCGTGCCCAGCGCCTTCTCCTGCAGGTCGCTGTCGCCCGGGCAGGCCCGTCCGCAAGCCGCCAGCGCCGTCTCGACGAGGCCCGAGCAGTCCAGCCCGGCGCGGCTGTTCCCGCCCCAGAGATAGGGCGTCCCGAGCAGCCCGAGCGCCACCTCCACCGGGTCCGGCGCCCAGGTTCCGACGGGTTGCAGATGCACCTGCGGCACGTATTCGCCCGCGTCGGTGGCAAGGAACTGGCCTGCCGCACCCGTCACCGCCAGCCGCGCGCCGATCGAGACGGACCCGATCTCGGGCGCCTTGATGTCGGGTTCGGGATAGAGGTGGGTCGCGGGTGCCCTGACCCAATGCGTCGCCGGGGTGTCCTTCCCGAGCGCCGACTCGGGAACATAGCCGCAATAGCCGTTCCGCGAGGACTGCACGAAGGCGAAGCCCGCCTCTCTCTCGAGCACGAGGACGCGTTCGCCGCGCAGGACCTGCCGCTGACGCCGTCCCCCCGGCGCGTCGAGCAGGTCGGCAAGCGGCCGGGCGATCCGCGCCGGTTCTCCCGCAACGAAGCGCAGTGCCGGGACGCGGCCCCGCAGGGACAGGTGGGCAACGCGGCCATTGGCCGGGGTGATCCGCGGGTCGGCCGGGGACGCAGCCGGGGACGCAGGGGGTGGCGCGGCGGAAGGAACGCTCACAGCGGCAGGATCCCGGGCAGGGCATCGAGAACGGCGCGCGCGCCCTGCCCGACCCCCCCCTTCGGCCGGGCGGGGGCGGCGACGGGCTGCCAGCAATAGAGGTCGAAATGGACGTAGCGCGGCGCTTCGGTCACGAACCGCCGCAGGAACAGCGCGGCCGTGATCGACCCGGCGAACCCGCCGGAGGGGGCGTTGTCGAGGTCGGCAATCCCCGGTTCGATCATGGATTCGTAGGGCGTCCAGAAGGGCAGGCGCCAGACCGGGTCGGCGACCCGCGCCCCGGCCGCCGCCAGCGCGGCGGCCAGCGGTTCGTCATCGGTATAGAAGGGCGCGATGTCGGGGCCGACCGCCACCCGCGCCGCCCCGGTCAGTGTTGCCATCGACACGATCAGGTCGGGCCGCTCCTCGTCCGCAAGGGCCAGTGCGTCGGCCAGGACGAGCCGCCCCTCGGCGTCGGTGTTGTTGATCTCGACCGTCAGGCCCTTGCGGCTTGTCAGGATGTCCTGCGGGCGGAAGGCGTTGCCCGAGACGGCATTCTCGACCGCCGGGACGAGGACGCGCAGGCGCAGCGGCAGGTCGAGCGCCATGATCGAGCGGGCGAGTCCCATGACCGTCGCGGCCCCGCCCATGTCCTTCTTCATCAGACCCATGAGCGGCGCGGTCTTGAGGTCGAGCCCGCCGGTATCGAAGCAGACGCCTTTGCCGACCAGCGTCAGCCTTGGGCCCCGGCGGCCCCAGCGCATATCGAGCAGGCGCGGCGCACGGTCCGAGGCGCGCCCGACCGTGTGGATCATCGGAAGGTTCCGCTCGACCAGTTCACCGCCGCGGCAGACTTCGGTGCGGGCGCCGAAGTCTGCCGCGAGCGCAAGGAAGGCAGCCTCGAGTTCCGCGGGGCCCATGTCGGACGCGGGGGTGTTCACCAAGTCGCGCGTCAGCACCTCGCTGTCCGCGAGGATCGAGACGCGGCGGGCGTCGATTCCCTCGGGCGGAACCAGCATGGCGCGCCGCGCCGGGGCCGGCCGGTACCGGTCGTAGCGGTACCGGGACAGGAGCCAGCCCAATGCGGCCTCCTCGGCCGCGTCGCGGTCCAGCCTTCCGGCCAGCCGCCAGGCCCCCGCGGGGAGCTCGGCTGCCGCCTGTGCGACATGGAACCGGCCGCGCCGCCGCTGGGCGGCGGTTCCCGTCCCGAACACCGCGCCCGCCACCGCGCCCTCCGGGCCGGGCAGGAGCGCAAGCTGGCCGAGAGCGCCGGTGAATCCGGTCTGGCCGAGCCACGTCCTTTCCCGCTCGCCGAGGGTCGAAAGGAATTCCTCCGTCTCGGCCTCACCGACAAGGTGAAGCGTCCGCGGCGCCCCGTCCTCGTCCCGGGCAAACGAAAGACCCATCGGCTTGTCCCCCTGTGGCGTCGGAGGCGACCCTAGCCGCTTGCCCTGCCGCCGCAAGGGGGCGTCACGAAATGGCGCGCCCCAGGTCGCCGACCGCGAGCACCGACCGGTCGGCGATGCGGACAAGCCGCGCAAGCGTCGCGGCGCGGCTGTGCCGGTCCCCGGACAGCGCGGCGCGCAGCACGTCCGCGGCGACGCGCGCCATGGTCGTCATCCCGATCCGCTCCGCCAGCGCGCAGAGGCGTGCGCTGGCGAGCGCGAGCGTGCGGAACTGCCGGTCCTGCGCGAGACGCTCCATCTCGCCCATCCGTGCGGCGATCTCGCCCATGGCCCGCGCGATGACAGCCTCGGCCTCGGCTTCGCCGAGGCGGGCGTAAAGCTCGATCAGTCGCGCGGAGTCGAGCCTCACCGACTCGTCCGGGAGCAATGCTGTCACCCGTGCCACCCCGATCTCCATTCCCAGGCACCCCACGTGCGCGGCCAAGTCTCGTCCCCGGCGACTGAAGAAAGTGTTGACGCTGCTGCGCCGAAACCGCTCGAATTCGAAGCGACGCCGCCGTATTCAGCGCACATCTCACGCCTTTGCAAGGCGCACACCCCGAAGGGTAAGCCAATGGACCGTGTTCGACCCCTGCCTGCCTATCTCATCCAGAGGTTCCACGGCTGGCGGGCCACAACCTTCGCCGAGAACCGCGTCTGGTACCGGCGGCTTGCCGAGGACGGCCAGCGCCCGCGGGCGATGGTGATCTCGTGCTGCGACAGCCGGGTCCATGTCACCTCGATCTTCGGTGCCGACCAGGGCGAGTTCTTCATCCACCGCAACATCGCCAACCTCGTTCCGCCGCACCAGCCCGACGGCGAACATCACGGGACCTCCGCCGCGGTGGAATTCGGCGTCACCGAGCTGCGCGTGGCACACCTGATCGTGCTGGGGCATTCCGGCTGCGGTGGTGTGAAGGGCTGTCACGACATGTGTTCCGGCCGGGCGCCCGCGCTCGAGGAGAAGTCGAGCTACGTGGGCCGCTGGATGGACATCCTCCGCCCGGGCTACGACCGGGTCGCCGCGATCCCCGACGATGCGCAGCGCATCGAGGAACTGGAGAAGCAGGCCGTGCTCGTCAGCCTCGAGAACCTGATGACGTTCCCCTTCGTGCGCGAGGCTGTCGATGCGGGCGAGCTGTCGCTGCACGGACTCTGGGCCGACATGGGCGAGGGCGGGCTCGAGCAGTACGACAGCGAGCAGCACCGCTTCGTCGCCGTCTGACCGGTATCCGGGTAAGCGGTCCTTAACCGTGTCGCCGGCACTCTGCGCGGCATGGATACTGATCGCACCGTCACGTTCCGGCTTCCGGCCGAAACCCTTGCCGCCCTGACCGCGGCCGCGCGGCAGCGCCGCTGTTCCCCTGCCGAGCTGATCCGCGCCGCGCTCGCCGGCGTGCTGACCGGCCGCAGGCCGCCGGACCCGCCATCGCCCGACGACCTGCGCCGGATCGCGGCTGCGGCGGTTTCCTGGCACGACCTGCTCCGGCAGCTCCGCGGCCGGGGCGCAGTCCTGCGACTCGCTCCGGATGGCGGCGGCGACCTCTGGCTTCATGCCTGGCCGTCGGACCGGCCGCTCGGGCCGACCTCGCTCTGGGGGATCGACCGGCGCGGTCTGACGCTGCGGTTCGGGGCGCCCTTTCCCGGTGTCCATTCCGGGACCGGCCTGCCCGTCGCCGCAACCGGCACCTGATACGCCAGGGTGCCCCGACGCGGGTGCGGCTGCGGGCCACCATGTGCATGGGCCGGGCCGTCTGGCGGAACCGGCGGTACCTGCCGGCGTTGGTGACGGAAGGGCGGGGGCCAGGCGTGACGGATCGCATCTGTCTCGTCGCCAATTCGTCTTCGGACCGGAACAGCCGGGGCGACACGGCGTTCGCGGTCGCCATGGCCGTTTTCGGCGGCGGGGCCGCGCTGCGGCGTTGCGCGCCGGGGTCCGGCATCGCCCGCAGGGTCCGCGGGGTCCTCGCCGACGGGTTCGGTGCGATCGTCGCGGCAGGAAGAGACGGAACGGTCGTCGCGGTGGCCCAGTCGCTGATCGGGACGCCGGTGCGGATGGGGATGATCGCGGCGGCTTGCCGGCCGATGATGGCGGTGTGGCAGCGGCGCATGTCCTGGGCGCCGTCCGCAGCCAGGTCATCGCCTTCCCCGGCCGGACCGGCAGGGGCTCCGCTCAT
>JBMOOH010000010.1:0-35122 GCA_049323795.1 Pseudomonadota bacterium | reverse complement strand
CCGCTGTCGGCCGTGCTGGCGCGGGCCGGCGGGGGGGCGCTGCCCGGTGCGGCCGACTGGGCCGCACTCCGCTTCACCCTCTGGCAGGCGGCGGCATCGGCCGCACTGTCGGTCGTGCTCGCGGTTCCGGTGGCACGGGCCCTGGCGCGACGGTCGTTTCCGGGGCGGAAGGCGCTTCTGTCGCTGATCGGGGCGCCCTTCGTTCTGCCCGGCGTGGTCGCCGCGGGGGCGATCCTCGCCGTCTTCGGCCGGACCGGGGCGGTCAATCGCGGACTCGCTGCGCTCGGCCTTCCCGAAATCGCCGTCTACGGGCCGCAGGGGGTGATCCTCGCCCATGTCTTCCTGAACCTCCCGCTCGCCATACGGCTGATCGTCCAGGGCTGGGCCGACATCCCCTCCGAGCGTTTCCGGCTGGCAGAGAGCCTGTCCTTCGGTCCGGCCGAGGTGGCGCGGCACCTCGGCCGGCCGATGCTCCGGGCGGTGGCGCCGGGGGCGTTCCTGACCATCTTCCTTGTCTGCCTGACAAGCTTTCCGGTCGTGCTCATCCTCGGCGGCGGGCCGCGCGCCACGACGATCGAGCTTGCGATCTACCAGGCGTTCCGCTTCGACTTCGATCTGGCCCGCGCCGCCACTCTGGCCGCGCTCCAGCTTGCGCTCTCGCTCGCGGCGACGCTTCTCGTCCTCGGCGTGGCCTTGCCGGCCGGCTTCGGCGGCGGGCTGGACAGGGCGGCGATCCGCGGCGGCCTCGCCCGGTCCCCCTGGCTCGGCCTGCAGGACGCAGCACTGATCGCGGCCGCGGCGCTGTTTCTTCTGGGACCCCTCGGGTTCGTCGCGGCCGCCGGGGCGCCGCACCTCGCGGGGCTGCCCGCGTCCGTCTGGGCTGCGGCGGGGCGATCCGCGCTGGTGGCCGTGGCGGCGACCGCACTGGCGATGGGGCTGGCACTGCCGATCGTCCTCGGGGCGGCGAGGATGCCCGCGCGGGCGGGACGGCGCATCGAGGCGGCCGGGATGCTCGCGCTCGTCGCCTCGCCGCTGGTGACCGGGACCGGCGCTTTCCTGCTGCTGCGCCCGCTGACCGACCCGGCCGCGCTTGCGCTGCCCCTCACCGCGGCGGCGAACGCACTTCTCGCACTGCCCTTCGCCATCCGCATCCTCTCGCCCCCCGCGCGCGAGGCCGAAGCCGCCTTCGGGCGGCTGGCCGACAGCCTGGCGCTGACGGGCCTGGCGCGCGCGCGCCACGTCACCCTGCCCCGGCTGCGCCGCCCGCTCGGCTTTGCCGCCGGTCTGGCCGCCGCGATCTCGGCCGGAGATCTCGGGGTGGCGGCCCTGTTCGCCGACCCGGACCGCGCGACCCTGCCCGTCGCGGTCCAGAGACTGATGGGCGCCTACAGGATGGACCAGGCGGCCGGGGCGTCGCTTCTGCTCGTCGGGCTGGGGCTGGGGCTGTTTCTGGGATTCGACCGGATCGGGGGCGGGCGGCGTGCTGAGACTTGAGGGACTGAGGATCGAACAGGACGGCTTCGCGCTTCGGGCCGACCTCGCCGTCGCCGAAGGCGCGCGGGTGGCCGTGATCGGGCCGTCCGGGTCGGGAAAGTCCACCCTCTTCGGTGCCATCGCCGGCTTCCTGCGGCCGGCCGCGGGGCGGATCACCTGGAAGGGCGCCGACCTCGGCCCGATGGCGCCGGGCGACAGGCCGCTCTCCATCCTGTTCCAGGACCAGAACCTGTTTCCGCATCTGACGGTGGCGGACAACGTCGCGCTCGGGCTCCGCCCGTCGCTCCGGCTGACCGGCGGGGAACGGGCGCGCGTCGGGTCGGCACTGGCGCGCGTCGGCCTCGGCGGCATGGGGGGGCGCCGGCCCGGAACGCTTTCGGGGGGCGAGCAGGGGCGCGCCGCGCTGGCGAGGGCGCTGCTGCGCGCGCGGCCCGTCCTGCTCCTGGACGAACCCTTCGCCGCGCTCGGCCCGGCGCTCAAGCGGGAGATGCTGGACCTCGTGGCCGGCATCGCCGCCGAGTCCGGGGCGACGGTTCTGATGGTCAGCCACGATCCCGCCGACGCGCGCCGCCTCTGCCCCGCGACCATCCTGGTGGCCGGAGGGCGCGCAGAGGGCCCGGTGCCCACCGGTCCGCTTCTCGACGATCCGCCGCCGGCGCTGGCGGACTATCTCGGCCGCCCGGAGAGGGGATGACCCGCCGCTATCCCGCCGCCGGGCGGGGCCGGGCCCCGAAGATCGCGCTGCCGATGCGCACATGCGTGGCGCCGAGCGCGATCGCCGTCTCGAAGTCCGCACTCATCCCCATCGACAGGTCCGCAAGGCCTGCCGCCGCCGCAAGCCCGGCGAGCAGGCGGAAATGCGGGGCGGGGTCCTCGGCCTCCGGCGGGATGCACATCAGGCCGCGGACCGGCAGCCCCAGGCGACGGACATCCGCCACGAAGGCTTCGGCGGCGGCGGGCAGAACCCCGGCCTTCTGCGGCTCGGCCCCCGTGTTGACCTGCACGAAAAGGTCGGGGCAGCGCCCCCGCGCCCCGGCCAGCCGCGCCAGCCGTTCGGCAAGACCCATCCGGTCGAGCGTGTGGATCACGTCGAAAAGGTCCACCGCCTGCCCGGCCTTGTTGGATTGCAGGGGTCCGATCATGTGCAATTCCAGACCGGGGAAGCGTTCGCGCCAGGCCGGCCATTTCGCGGCCGCCTCCTGCACGTAGTTTTCGCCGAAGATGCGGTGGCCCGCGCCCAGCACGGCCTCGACGCGGTCCGGGGGCTGGACCTTGGACACCGCGATCAGGCGGACCGAGCCGGGCGGGCGGCCTGCGGCGGCTTCGGCGGCGGCGATGCGGGACAGGATCTGCGGCAGACTCATGGGCCAGTCGTGGCCCGTGCCGCAGGAAAAGAAAAGAGCGGGCCGAAGCCCGCTCTCTCCCTGGTCCGGTTCCGTCCGGTCAGAACGAGAACTTGATGCCGAGATCGGCGGTGGTGTTGCCGTCATAGCCCTGGTGGATCGCGCCGGCGACGGTCGCGCCGCCGATGTCATAGCCCGCGCCGATGCCGTAGGACGTGTCCTGGCCGCCGGGGATGTTGCCGAGCTGGTCGTTGTTGGCGATGTAGGCGCCGAGAACCACGCCGCCGGCGAGCTTGGTGTTGCCGTAGAGCGTGACCTGCTGGCCGACATCCCCGGGCGCGGCACCGTTGGTGTCGCCGTTGTCGAAGTACTGCAGGCCGACATTCGTCGCGTCGTTCACGGCGTATTCGCCGCCGACATAGTAGTTGTCGTTGCCGGCAATGCCTCCACCGTCCATGGCGGCGGCGGCGGCGACCGTGAAGGCGCCGAACTTGTACGAGGCCGACACGCCGACTTCGGTTTCGGTCGTCGCGGTCGAGGACGCGGTCTGGTCAGGGTCGACCGCCGAGGCCTGGACGTTCAGGTCGCCCGCCGAATACGACACGTAGACGCCGACGCGGTCCGGGGTGCCGGTGTAGCCGCCCGACGAGAACGAGAAGAACGTGCCCTGCGGGTCGCCGAACGAGCGGTCGAGGTAGCCGATTTCCGAGTTGTACATCAGAGCGGCCGAGTCGTAGGCGGTGTTCGCGTTACCGACTTCGACGCGGAACCCGCCCGATTCGGCATAGACATAGGCCGCGCTGAAGGACGCCTCGCCCGAGCCGCCGCCGTCCTGGAAGCGGATACGGCCGCCGAGCTTGACGCCCGAGTCCGTTTCCTTCGACGCATCGACGTTGAAGCGCAGGCGGTAGGAGACGGTGGTGTCCTGGGTCGCCGGATTGTTGTCGTCGGTGTAGACGAGACCCGCGCGGCCCGAGCCACTGATCGTGACTTCGGCCGCAGCCGCTCCGGCCACCATCATCAGGGCGGTCGAGGCGAGAAGAACCTTTTTCATTTCGATTTCCCTCGTTGTGTCAACGGTGCCCAACTCAGGAGAATCCGAATTGGGTATGTGCCCCTATTTCCGCCCTCGCCCCTGTCTTTGCAACGGAAAGCGCCCGCCCCGGAGGAAGATGGCTTTCGTTGGTGCGTTCTTGCCACACTGGCGCGGGCGGCACCCGGCCGACGCCCTGCCGACGCCCGATCGCGGGGCGGGGCCTGATCCGGGCGGCCCCGGAATTCCGTGCAATTCCAAGGGCTCCGCACCAGCGCGGCACGGCGTGGCCAGGGAAGGCCGCGGCCCGCGCGCGCGGGCGAAAGACCTTGTCGCCCAACGCCCCTTCGGATAGACAGCGACGAAAGACGACAAGGGGGGCGGGACATTCCATGACCTTGGCGAGGCTGGCGCGGATCGGGCTTGTCTTCGGGCTTGTGGCCGCGCTTTCCGCGTGCGGCGGAGGATTCGGCAGCGGCAACCTGTTCGGCAAGCGCGGCCGCACCGTCGATGCGGCCGAGGCCAACACCACCGGCGGCCCGGTCCGCGCGGCCGACGCCGCCGACGACTTCCAGCAGATGACCGGCCGCAGGCGCGAGCGCGAGGACCGGGGGGTCACGCCGATCCAGTCGCTGTTCTTCACCAACGCGAACCCGAACACGACCGTCGAGGTGAACAAGTACCTCTGGCAGGCGAGCCTCGACGTGCTGAACTTCCTGCCGATCCAGTCGGTCGATCCGTTCTCGGGGGTGATCGTGACCGGCTTCGGCACGCCCCCCGGCGGCGGCGGATCGTACCGGGCGACGATCTACGTGCAGGATCCGGCACTCGACGCGCGCTCGCTCAAGGTTGCGCTCGCCGGGCGCGGGGGGCCGGTTTCGGCCGATGTCCAGCGCGCCGTCGAGGACGCGATCCTGACCCGCGCCCGCCAGCTCCGGATCCGCGACACCAGGCTCTGACCCGGGGCCCGGGGGGCCGTCTGCCCCGCGCGAAGATGGTTCGTCAGGGTGAAGGGCCGCGGGGGCAGGCTGGACCCCGGCTTGCGCGCCTGTATAAACGCGCGGACGTTCGGGGCAGGAATTCCGGGGGACCGATGAGCCGATACGATCCGGCGGCGAGCGAGCCGAAGTGGCAGGCGGCGTGGGAGAAGGCGGGAACCTTCACCGCGGCGATCGACCCGGGCCGCCCGAAATACTACGTGCTCGAGATGTTCCCCTACCCTTCGGGGCGCATCCACATCGGCCACACGCGCAACTACACGATGGGCGACGTGATCGCCCGCTACCGGCGCGCCTGCGGCTTCAACGTCCTGCACCCGATGGGCTTCGACGCCTTCGGCCTGCCCGCCGAGAACGCCGCGCAGGAGCGGAAGGTCCATCCGGGCGCCTGGACCCGTGAGAACATCCGTACCATGGTCGCGCAGATGAAGCCGCTCGGCTATTCGATCGACTGGAGCCGGATGTTCGCCACCTGCGACCCGGAATATTACGGCCAGCAGCAGCGGCTCTTCCTCGACATGCTGGCGAAGGGCCTCGTCTATCGCAGGGCCGCCGTCGTGAACTGGGATCCGGTGGACATGACCGTGCTGGCGAACGAGCAGGTGATCGAGGGGCGCGGCTGGCGCTCGGGCGCGGTGGTCGAACGCCGCGAGCTGACGCAATGGTTCTTCAGGATCAGCGACTTTTCGGGCGAGCTGCTCGATGCCATCGACGGTTTGTCGGGCTGGCCCGAGAAGGTGCGGCTGATGCAGACGAACTGGATCGGGAAAAGCCGGGGGATCGAGATTTCGTTCCCCCTCGAAGCGCCGGTCGCCGGGATGGGGGGGCTGGTCTGCTACTCCACCCGCCCCGACACCCTGCGCGCCGCCACGTTCATGGCAATTTCGGCCGACCACCCGGTGGCGCGCGCGCTGGCCGGGGCTGACCCGGCGGTGGCCGCCTTCTGCGAGGACTGCCGCCGCATGGGGACAAGCGAGGAAGCAGTCGAGACCGCGGAGAAGCTGGGGCTCGATACGGGGCTGTTCGTGCGCCATCCCCTCTATCCCGACCGCCGCCTGCCGGTCTGGATCGGGAATTTCGTGCTGATGGACTACGGCACCGGCGCCATCTATGCCTGTCCGGGCCACGACCAGCGCGACCTCGACTTCGCGCGGAAGTATGGCCTGCCGGTGGAAAAGGCCTTCGACCTGCCGGGCGGAACGCCGGACCTCGGGGACGCGGCGCTGGTTCCGCCGAAGACCGACGTGGTGGAGTACATCGACCACTTCGCCGGGGTGGGCCGCGCCACGGCGCTTGAGGCGATCGAGGCAAGCATCGGCTGGATCGAGGCGAAGGGCCTCGGCCAGGGGCAGACGCGATTCCGCCTGCGCGACTGGCTCATCAGCCGCCAGCGCTACTGGGGCTGCCCGATCCCGGTGATCCACTGCGAAAGATGCGGCGTGGTCCCGGAAAGGCCGGGGAACCTGCCCGTCAGGCTGCCCGATGACGTCAGCTTCGACCGCCCCGGCAACCCGCTCGACCACCACCCGACGTGGAAGGATGCGGCCTGCCCGTCCTGCGGCGGAAAGGCCCGGCGCGAGACCGACACGATGGACACCTTCGTCGATTCGTCCTGGTACTTCGCCCGCTTCACCGCGCCCCGCGCGGCGACGCCGACCGACAGGGCGGCGGCCGACTACTGGATGAACGTCGACCAGTATATCGGCGGGGTCGAGCACGCGATCCTGCACCTGCTCTATTCCCGCTTCTTCGCCCGGGCGATGATCCTGACCGGGCACCTGCCCGAAAAGGCGAAGGAACCCTTCGCGGCGCTGTTCACCCAAGGGATGGTCACGCACGAGACCTATTCGACGACCGGCCCGAACGGCCTGCCCGTCTGGCACGCGCCCGAGGAAGTCGTGCGCGAGGCGGACGGCGCGCACCTGAAGGACGGCCGCCCGGTCGAGATCGGGCCGATCATCAAGATGTCGAAGTCGAAGAAGAACGTGGTCGATCCGGACGCGATCGTAAGCCGGTACGGGGCCGACACCGCGCGCTGGTTCGTCATGTCCGACAGCCCGCCCGAGCGGGACGTGGAATGGACGGCTTCCGGGGCCGAGGCCGCGTTCAGGCACCTTGCCCGCGTCTGGCGTCTGGCCGACGAGGTGAACTCGCGCGGTGACGGCAACCCGGCCTTCGACACCGACCTCCTGAAGGCCATGCACCGTGCGATCCGCGACGTGACGGACGGCATCGAGGGCTTTGCCTTCAACAAGGCGGTCGCGGCGCTCTATACCTTCGCCAACGCGGTGTCGAAGTCCGACGCTTCGCGCAGCACCAAGCGCACCGCGATGCTGACCATGGCGCAGCTCATGTCGCCGATGGTGCCGCATCTGGCCGAGGAGATCTGGGCGATGCTCGGCGGGCAGGGCCTGATTGCCGACGCGGCGTGGCCAAAGGCCGACCCGGCGATGCTGGCCGAGGACACGGTGACGCTGCCGATCCAGATCAACGGCAAGCGCCGTGCCGAGATCGTGGTGCCGAAGGACATGGCCGTGCCCGAGGTCGAAAGGGCCGTCCTTGCCGACGAATCGGTGGTCAGGGCGCTGGCGGGTGCGGCACCGAAGAAGCTGATCGTGGTGCCGGGGCGGATCGTCAATGTCGTCGTTTAGCCGCCGCGCCCTTCTCGCCGGGGCGCTTCCCCTGGCTGCCTGCGGGTTCAGGCCGGCGCTCGGAACCGGCGGGGCGGCGACCGGCCTGGTGGACCGGGTCGAGATCGCCGACCCCGCGGACAAGCGGGCCTTCGATTTCGTCGAGAGGCTCGAGGAACGGCTTGGCCGGGCCTCGGCGCCGACCTTCCGGCTCGACTACGAGATCGCGACCGAGGTGCAGGGGCTGGCGATCACGCCCGAGAACGCGACAACCCGCTACGATGTCAACGGAACCGTCCGATACCGGCTTGTCGACATCGGGTCGGGCAAGGCCGTGGCCGAGGGTTCGGTGCAGTCCTTCACCGCCTATTCGGCCGCGGGCACCCCGGTATCGACGGCAACGCAGCGGGACGACGCCTATGCGAGGCTGATGCGGCTGCTCGCCGATCAGGTCGTCATCCGGCTCGTCGCGCAGTCGGCGGCGACCGTCGCGGCGCAGGCCGGACCGTGAAGGCAGGCGGAGCCTCGGCCGCGCGGCTCGTCGCCGGGCCAGGTCCCGGCATTCCGGGGCTTCTGCTCTATGGCGAGGACCCGATGCGCGTCGCGCTGAGGCGGCAGGAGGCGGTGGCAGCCATTGCCGGACCCTCGGGCGCGGCCGACATGCGCATCGCGCGGCTTGCCGGTGGCGACGTGCGGCGCGACCCCGCCGCGCTGGCCGACGCCCTGCGCGAGCGCGGCTTCTTCCCGGGCCGCCGGGTCGTGATCGTCGAGGATGCCACGGACGCGTCCGCCGAGGCGATCGGCGCGGCGCTGTCCGGCTGGGCCGAGGGCGACGCCCAGATGGTCGTCACGGCGGGTCCGCTGAAGAAGACCTCGGCGCTGCGCAGGCTGTTCGAGAGCCATCCGAGCGCCGTGGCGATCGGCATCTACGACGATCCGCCGGACCGCGCCGAGATCGACCGGATCCTTGCCGCGGCGGGCGTGACGGCGGACCGCGATGCGATGGCCGATCTCGTCGCACTCGCCGCCGCGCTCGATCCGGGCGACTTCCGGCAGACGGTGGACAAGCTGGCGCTGTTCATGCTTGCCGCACCCGGGCCCGCGACTGCGGCGGACGTGGCCGCCATCGCCCCCGCGACCGTCGAGGGCGAAGTCGGCGCAGTTCTCGCCGCGGCGGCCGAGGGGCGCGACGCCGACCTTCCGCCTGCGCTCCGCAGCCTCGGGGCGCGCAGCGGCGACGCTGTCCGTCTGGCCCAGCTTGCCAATCAGCACTTCCGGCGCCTGCTTGCGGCGCGGTCGGATCCGGGCGGACCCGAGGCGGGCGTGGGCAGCCTGCGGCCGCCGGTCTACGGCACGGACCGCGACAGGCTCCTGCGACAGGTCAGGATTGCCACCGCCGACGGCCTGGTCTTCGCGGTGGCCGCGCTCACGGATGCCGAGCTTTCGCTGCGCTCGTCGTCGCGCGCGCCGGAATCCGCCGTGCTCGAACGCGTGCTCGTCCAGATCGCGCACCGTGTCAGGCGCGATGCCCGGAAGGCCGCCCCGCGCTGAGGCCCCGCGCTGAGGCGGCACGCGCAGCGGCCTGTCGGCCCCCGTCCCCATCTTGCGCCGGCGGTGGCGGCAGGGCATCCCTTGGCGCAGTCGTCATCGAGAGAGGGCGTCCGGCATGTACACCGTGATCGGCACCACCCGCAGCCGCGCCCTGCGGGTGCTCTGGATGCTGGAAGAGCTGGGGGTCGCCTACGACCACGTTCCCGCCGCCCCGCGCTCGCCCGGCGTGGTCGAGTTCAACCCGGCCGGCAAGGTGCCGGTCCTGATCGAGGACGGCGTGCCGATCACCGACTCGACCGCAATCCTGCAGTATCTCGCCGACCGGCACGGAAAGTTCACCCACCCGGCCGGCACCCTCGCGCGGGCGCAGCAGGACAGCCTGACGCAGTTCCTCCTGGACGAGTTCGACGCCGCGCTCTGGGTGGCGGCGCGGCACAGCTTCATCCTGCCCGAGGAGCTTCGGCATTCGGCCATCAAGGATTCGCTCAAGTGGGAGTTCGAGCGCAGCCAGCGCACCCTTGCCCGCAGGATGGGCGACGCTCCCTGCGTCACCGGCGACACCCTGACGGTGCCGGACATCATCCTGACCCATTGCCTCGGCTGGGCGGTCGCGGCCCGGTTCCCCGTCGCCGAGACGGCGCTTCTGGCCTATCACGCCCGGATGCGCGCGCGTCCCGCCTTCATCAGGGCGTCCGGCCTGCCATGACCGCCGCCCGCGATGACGACGAGATGTTCGCCGCCCTCCATGCCGCGCTTCCGGTCCGGCTTTTCACGATCACCGTCCATGACCTGCCGGCCCGCCTCTTCCGCCGGGTCTGGACATCCGATCCCGGGATCTATCCGGTCCCGGGGACCAAGCCTCTCGTCGAGGACGACTGGTCGCGGCAGGTTATCGAGGGCGGCAGGACTTTCGTCGCGAACAGTCCCGAAGGCTTCCGCGCCCTGTTCCCCGATCACGCCGGGATCATGGCGCTCGGCTGCCGGTCGGCTGCGACAATTCCCGTCCGGAATGAAGCGGGGCAGGTCGTCGGGACGGTGAACCTGCTGCACGATGAGGGCTGGTTCACGCCCGGGCGGCTCGCGCAGTGCGAGGCGGTCGTCGCCGGACAGGGCCCTGCCCTTGCCGCGGCCCTGGCGCGGGCAGCGACGAAGCCCCGGGCCTGCTAGCGGCCGGCAATCCGCGCTGCGGCGGCCCCCCCGGCCCAGCGGCCCGTGGCCAGGCAGCCCGTCAGGAGGTAGCCTCCGGTGGGTGCCTCCCAGTCGAGCATCTCGCCCGCCGCAAAGACGCCGGGCAGCGCAGCGAGTTCGAGGTCGGGGGTAAGGCCGTCGGCCGCGATTCCGCCCGCCGTCGAGATCGCCTCGTCGATCGGGCGCGGCCCCGAATGCCGGATCGGCAGCGCCTTGATCAGGCGGGCGAGCCCCTCGCCCTCGGGAAGCGGCCGGCCCCATTCGTGGAGAAGGGCGAGCTTCACAGGGGCAAGACCCAGGGCCTTGCGCAGCGCGTTGCCGAGACTGTCCTGCGTCCTCAGCCGGGCGAGACGGGCGGACAGCGCGGCGAAGTCCATGTCCGGTGCAAGGTCGATGCTACCCTCGGCACCATCCCGCAGCGCGGCCGCCACCGCATAGACCCCTCCGCCCTCGATGCCGCGCTCCGAGACGACGAGCTCGCCGCGTTCGACAAGCCCCCCCGCGCGAAGGGCGACCCCCTTGACGGCCTGCCCGAAGAAGGCGGCCATGTGCGCCGACCAGGCGACGCGGAACCCCATGTTCGCGGGGCGGAACGGCACGACCGGTACGCCAAGCGCCGAAAGGAGCGGCGCCCAGGCACCGTCCGAACCGAGCCGCGTCCAGCTCGCGCCGCCGAGCGCAAGCACGGTTGCGCGCGGCCGGATCGCGCGAAGCCCGCCCGGCGCCGTGAAGACGGCCGCCCCCGACCCGTCCCACCCGGTCCAGCGCCAGCGCGTCCGCACCTCGACCCCGGCGGCATCGAGACGCCGCGCCCAGGCACGCAGGAGCGGCGACGCCTTCATGCCGACCGGAAAGACGCGGCGCGACGATCCGGTGAAAACCTCGATGCCGAGCGAGGATGCCCAGCCGGCGACCTCGCGCGGACCGAAGCCGGCGACGGCCCGGGCGAGCGGAACGCTGCCGCCGTACCGGGCCGCGAAGTCGTCCCGATCCTCGTTCTTGGTCAGGTTCAGTCCCGACTTTCCCGCCATCAGGAGCTTGCGCCCGATGCTGGGCTTGGCTTCGGCCACCACGGTGCGAAGTCCCGCCGCGGACAGGACCTCGGCCGCCATCAGGCCGGCCGGCCCCGCCCCGATCACCAGCGCGTCGATCCCGTCTTCGCCCATGCCCCCGCTCCGATTGCCCGTTCCGCCGGGGGACAATGACCCGCCCCCGCCGCGTCCGCCAGGCCCCGCCAGACCCCGCCAGGCCCCGCCAGACCCCCCGGGGACCGGTCGGCAGGGGCAAGTGCCATCAAAAAGCCGCGCGGGGCTGCTGAATGCGCGGGCGGCGGCGACTTTCCGCGCCGTGGCGGCCTTGACCGGACCGCCGCGGACAGTGGATGCTTTCCGCACGGATTTGGACCACGAAAGGTTTCTCATGCGACAGTTGCATCTCCATCTGCCGGCGGGACGGCACGGGACGGCGGCCGGCCTTGCGATTGCGGCCCTCCTTCTCGGAACCGCGGCGCGGGCCCAGGTGACGCCTGAACAGGTCTGGCAGAGCTGGAACGACTATTACACCTCGATGGGCCAGTCGATCACGACGGGGTCGCAGACGCGCGACGGCGACACGCTCGTGCTCGGCCAGGTGGCGATCGGCGCGACGATGCCCGGCGGGTCGCTCAACATCACGGTCGGCGACGTGCGGATGAGGGACGCGGGCGATGGCACCGTCGAGGTGAGCTTCGCGCCCGAGATGCCCGTCACGATCAACAACAAGGCCAAGTCCGGCGAGACCGTCGACATGGCGATGAAGGTTGCGCAGACCGGCATGTCGATGATCGTCTCGGGGACGCCCGAGAACATGTCCTACGCCGTGGCGGCGCCGGACCTGCGGTTCGGCGTGGACAGCATGAAGGTGGACGGCGCCGAGGTGCCGCTGACCGCCACCGTCGCCCTGACCGGAACCACCGGCACCTACAACGTCACCGCCCAAGGCGGGCAGACCATCGCGTCGGACTTCAAGACCGACAGCGTCACCTTCGACCTCTCGGCGAAGGATCCGAAGGGGACCGGCACGTTCAGCGCAAAGGGCAACCTTTCGGGCATTTCGGGAACTTCGAAGGCCGTGATCCCGGACGGCGTGGACATGACCGACATGAACGCCGCGCTCGGCGCCGGCTTCGATGCCTCGGGCAGCTTCACGGTGGGTTCGGGCACCTATGCGGTCGATCTCCAGGAACCCGGACAGTCGATGAGTGCAAAGGTCGAGGGCGAGGGCGGCAACCTGAACTTCGCCATGTCGAAGGCCGGGCTGACCTACGGCGGGGGCGGCAAGGCCACCCGGATGAACGTCACCGCCTCGCAGCTCCCCTTCCCGATCGAGATGGGCTATGGCGAAACGGCCTTCAATCTCGTGATGCCGGTGATGAAGAGCGAGGCGCCCCAGCCGGTCGCGCTGCTGGTGAAGGTCGTCGATCTGACCCTGTCGGACACGATCTGGGGCATGATCGACCCCGGCAACCAGCTTCCCCGCGATCCGGCGACGCTGGTGGTTGACCTCAGCGGAATGGCCAAACTGACCGCGGACATCATGGACCCGGCGCTGGCGGACACCGCCGCGCCCCCGGGCGAGATCGAGTCGGTCAACCTTGCGCAGCTTCTGGTCCGGGCCGTGGGTGCCGAACTGGTCGGCAGCGGGGCTGTGACCGTGGACAACTCGCAAGGGGTGCCGAAGCCGGTCGGGGCCGTCGATCTGAAGCTGACGGGTGCCAATGCCCTGCTCGACAAGCTGGTGGCGATGGGTCTGCTGCCCCAGGACCAGGCGATGGGCGCGCGCATGATGCTCGGTCTCTTCGCGGTGCCTTCGGGCGACGACATCCTCACCTCGAAGATCGAATTCAGGGACGACGGCGGCATCTACGCCAACGGCCAGCGGCTCCAGTAGCGGCGGCACGGCATCGTGCCGGGGCCGTGCGGCCCCGGCTTCTCCTTGCGGCCCGCCGGTCTGCGCGCCGCGATCGCCCTGACCCAAAAGCCACATTTCCCCGCTCCGCCCCGGCCTGCCCTGTCCCTTTTTCTGGACCGCGCCGCCACCCTTCGCTAGAGTCCGGCGCAAACGGGGCGGAACGACCCCGGCGAGAGGCAGCCATGGCGTTTCCTGAGCGGTTTTCGGACCTGCCGGAGTATGCGTTTCCGCGTCTGCGGAGGCTGCTCGACGCCCATGCCCCGGGCGGTCCGGCCGGAGATGTCATCACCATGACGATCGGCGAGCCCCGTCATGCGCCGCCGGGCTTTGTCGGCCCGATCCTTTCCGCGCATACGGCCGAGTTCGGGGTCTACCCTCCGAACGAGGGGTCGCCCGAGTTGCTTGCGGCGATCAGCGGATGGCTCAAGTACCGCTACAACGCCGACATCACGCCGGACCGGATCATGGCGCTGAACGGCACGCGCGAAGGGCTGTTCGACGCCGGCCTCGCGCTCTGCCCCGAGATGAAGCGGAGGCAGCGGCCGGCCGTCCTCATGCCGAACCCGTTCTATCAGGTCTATGCCGCCGCGGCGCTGAGTGTCGGGGCCGAGCCGGTCTACGTGCCGGCAACCGCGGAAACCGGGTTCCTGCCGGATTACGCGGGGCTTCCGGCCGAGCTTCTCGACCGGGCGGCGCTCGCCTATCTCTGCTCGCCGGCGAACCCCCAGGGGTCGGTTGCACCGGCCGGCTACCTTGCCGACCTCATCCGGCTGGCGGAACGCCACGGATTCACGGTTCTGGCGGACGAATGCTATTCCGAGATCTGGCGCACCGCCCCCCCGCCGGGGGCGCTCGAGGTGGCGGGCACGCTCGGGGCCGACCCCGAGTCGGTCGCGGTGTTCCACTCGCTGTCGAAGCGGTCGAACCTGGCCGGGCTCCGGTCCGGGTTCGTGGCGGGCGGCCCCGAGGCGGTCCGGCGCTTCCGCCAGCTCCGCAGCTACGGCGGCGCACCGCTGCCGCTGCCGATCCAGCGCGTGTCGGCCGCAGCCTGGCAGGACGAGGCGCACGTGGGCGAGAGCCGGGCGCTCTATCAGGAAAAGTTCGTGGCCGCCGATCAGGTCTTCGGAGGCACGAGGGGGTACCAGGGCCCCGAGGGCGGCTTCTTCCTGTGGCTGCCCGTGGCCGACGGAGAGGAGGCGGCGCTGAAGCTCTGGCGCGAGGCGGGCGTGCGGGTCCTTCCCGGCGCCTATCTCGGCCGCGATGCCGGGAAGGGCAACCCGGGACAGGGATATATCCGGGTGGCGATGGTCGCCCCGAAGGAAGAGATGCGGCGCGGGCTGATCCGGCTCCGCGACTGCCTATACGGCTGAGGAGTTGGCAAGAGTGGCGTCCTATCAGGCAAGACATCGCGATCCGCTTCTGGACCAGTCCACGCAGGCGGCGCTCGAGCGGCGGGGAAAGGAGCTTCTGGGCCTCTGCCTGCTCGGGGTTGCGCTGCTGGCGGCGATGATGCTCGCAAGCTATTCGCCCGACGACCCGTCCTGGCTGGCGGCGACGGATACCCCGGCGCGAAACCTCCTCGGCAAGTTCGGCGCGTCGGTCGCCTCGCCGCTGTTCGTGATCGCCGGGCTTGGCGCCTGGGGGGTGGCGCTGGTGCCCGGAGCCTGGGGCCTGCGCTTCCTGTTTCACCGGGGCGAGGAGCGCGCGCTCAACCGCGCGATCTTCGCGCCGATCGCCGTCGCCGCGATGTCGGTCTATGCCTCGACGCATGTCGCCGGGCCCGACTGGGGCCACAGCTTCGGCCTCGGGGGGCTCTTCGGCGACACGGTCCTGGGTGCGATCCTCGGGATCGTGCCGGTACAGGCAGAGTTCGGGCTGAAGGTGATGGCGGTGTTCCTCGGGGCCGGGGCGGTCGCGCTGACCGCCTTCGTCACCGGCTTCGACCGGCGCGAGATCGCGGCTGTCTGGCGGTTCCTGCTGGTCGGCAGCGTGATGACCTATGCCTGGGCCGTCGGTGCGGCAGGCCGCGGCACCGCCGCGACGATGCGCGGCGCGCAGGGTGTGGCGGAACGGTCGCGCGAGCGGCGGTCGATGGCTGCGGCCGCCGCCCGCCGTGACCCGTCAGTGGCCGCCGGGCATCCGCAGGATGCCGCCGGCGCCCCCGGGTCGCGGGCCCGCACGCCCATCCTTCGCGCCGAACCGCGTCTGGCGGGCGCCGTTGCGGGCACCGTGGCGGCTGCGGTTCCGGAGTCCGCCGAAGCCGCGGCACCCCGCCTCGGCGCGGTTGGCCGCCTGGCCGCGCTCGTGCGGCGGATGATCGACCCGGTGGCCGATCCGGCGCAGCGCGTCGAGCCGGAGCTTGTCGAGCCTCGCCTGTCCTCCGCCGCGCTCGGCGCCGGCGCACCCAGCGCGGACAGGGTGCGGGCCCGCATCGCCGATGCGATCCGCGCCAAATCCGACCCGGTCTCGGGACGGATCGAGCCGACGCTGGCCGGATCGAAGCCCGAACCCCGCACGACCCCTCCCGCGTCCGTCCCGGACGATGGCGCCGGGGGCGAGGAGGACGAGGAGGACTTCGACCGCAATGCCTTCGCCGATCTCGACGCGGACGAGGGCGGGGACGACGCCGACATTCCCTTCGGCTTTGCCCTGCGCAGGCCCGAACCGGACGCCCGCCGCGTCGTCCAGCACGGCACGCGCAGGTCCGCCCCCTCGCGGAAGGCGCTGGCCGAGGCACAGCCGGCGCTGAACTTCGGCGAGGTCGCGCCGGCCTATGACCTTCCGCCGCTCTCGCTCCTCTCGGCCCCCTCGACCGTCGAACGCCACCAGCTTTCCGACGAGGCGCTGGAAGAGAACGCCCGCATGCTCGAATCCGTCCTCGACGACTACGGCGTGAAGGGCGAGATCGTGTCCGTCCGTCCCGGCCCGGTCGTCACCATGTACGAACTGGAACCCGCCCCCGGCCTCAAGGCCTCCCGCGTCATCGGCCTTGCCGACGACATCGCGCGGTCCATGTCCGCGCTCTCTGCCCGCGTCTCGACCGTCCCCGGTCGCTCCGTGATCGGCATCGAACTGCCCAATGCCGTCCGCGAGAAGGTCGTCCTGCGCGAGATCCTGTCCTCCCGCGACTTCGGCGACGGCAACCAGCGCCTCCCCCTCGCCCTCGGCAAGGACATCGCGGGCGAGGCCGTCGTCGCGAACCTCGCCAAGATGCCCCACCTCCTCATCGCGGGCACTACCGGTTCGGGGAAATCCGTCGCGATCAACACGATGATCCTCTCGCTCCTCTACAAGCTGACGCCCGAGGAATGCCGGCTCATCATGATCGACCCCAAGATGCTGGAACTCTCCGTCTACGACGGCATTCCCCACCTCCTCTCCCCCGTCGTGACCGACCCCAAGAAGGCTGTTGTCGCTTTGAAATGGGTCGTGGGCGAGATGGAGGAGCGCTACCGGAAGATGTCCAAGATGGGCGTCCGCAACATCGAGGGCTACAACGGCCGCGTGAAGGAAGCGCTCGCCCGGGGCGAGATGTTCAAGCGCACCGTCCAGACGGGCTTCGACGAGGATACCGGCGACCCGGTCTTCGAGACCGAGGAAATCACCCCCGTCGCCCTCCCCTACATCGTCGTCATCGTGGACGAGATGGCCGACCTGATGATGGTCGCGGGCAAGGAAATCGAGGCCTGCATCCAGCGCCTCGCCCAGATGGCGCGCGCCTCCGGCATCCACCTCATCATGGCGACGCAGCGCCCGTCGGTCGATGTCATCACCGGCACGATCAAGGCGAACTTCCCGACGCGGATTTCCTTCCAGGTCACTTCGAAGATCGACAGCCGCACCATCCTCGGGGAACAGGGCGCCGAACAGCTATTGGGCATGGGCGACATGCTCTACATGGCCGGCGGCAGCCGCATCACGCGCGTCCACGGACCCTTCGTGTCCGACGAGGAGGTCGAGGAGATCGTCCGCCACCTGAAAAGCTTCGGCCCCCCCGAATACATGTCCGGCGTGGTCGAGGGGCCGGACGAGGACAAGGAAGGCGACATCGACCTCGTGCTGGGGCTGGGGGGGAATGCCGACGGCGAGGACGCCCTCTACGACCAGGCCGTCGCCGTGGTCCTCCGCGACCGCAAGGTCAGCACCTCCTATATCCAGAGGAAGCTCGGCATCGGCTACAACAAGGCCGCGCGGCTCGTGGAGCAGATGGAGCAAGAGGGCGTCGTCTCGGCGGCGAACCATGTGGGGAAGCGGGAGATCCTGGTGCCGGAGGGGTGAGAAACTAGACCTTCCGGCGAATCCGGACCACGTCGGCCCGTGAGTGGTTGGGGTAGGTCGGCCATGTCGGGGCATAGTCTTCGGCCTGATTGCCCCACGCCGTCCAGCCCAGCCGCGGCCCGCGCGCAAAGAGCTCGAGCCGGGGGCCGGGGCTGCAGCCCTCGATCAGATGGTACTGTTCGTCCGGCTTCCGGCTGTGCTCACGCTTCTGCGCCGATAGGATGTTCTCTTGTGTCCGGCCTTGCGCCAGTGTCCGCGCATTCTTCCCGCGAACGCCGAAAAGCAGAACTTCCGTGACATTTCGGAAATAGAACCCCACGCCCCTCCGATCCGGGCCGCCATCCTTGCGGATCTTGTACCAGATCACGTTGCTCTTATAGCTGAATCCCCAGTGTTCCATCACCTTCAGTCCCTCGGGCAGAAGGGCATTCGGAACCCAGAGATACAGATGGGACGTCTCCGCCACGATGGCTTCGACCGGCAAGTCGCAGATGTCCCGAAGCGTCATCGTGGAATAGCGCGACAGCCGCCGGTGTTCGGGTGCCATCTTGCCCGTGCGGTTCTGGAACTGCCAGGGCGGGTCGGCCAGAACGGTGGAAAATCTTGTCTTGCCGGCCTTTGCGAGCAGGTCGTCGGCAGCAGTCATTCTGCGGCGTCCTCGGCATAGAGAGAAGGCTTGATCCCAAACGCGATCAGTGGACAACCCGCCCCATCCCCGCCCTCAATCCGAGGCAGAAGCTTTGCCATATGGGTTGTCGAGGTGCCGCAGGAAGAGCCTCGCCCAAGCTGGCTTAAGATCCCCTGCCTGCATGCTTCCAGTTGTGGCATTCGCAGGTCTCCGCGATGAATGATGGAAGTCGACGATACAACATATCGTGTCTGTATCTGGATTGAGCCCAATAGATAGCGCAAGTCCACCGAGCGCGCAACGAACATCGACCGGGTTTTCGCGCGCGCCGTCGCGGCGCATCCGCTTCCACGTCCCCTCGTGCCGGCGGTCCGCCTCAACGGTGGCATGGTCGCCGCCCCGCTGGCCCCGCCACCACGCCCGAAAGCCGCGCGAGCATGAAGATCCGCAGGACCGCGTTCTTGCGGGGGCAGGTGGCCGGGACGGGAGGCCGGGGTTGCGGCGCGGAAGGCGGCGATGATGGCGCGGATCACGACAGCACCGCCCGCACGGCCCCTTGCCCCCCCTGCACGGGCGCCCATTCCCTTCCCCCGCCCGACGCCCCATATACCGTTGCGGACATGGACACCGTTCCGGGGAAGCCAGCATGGGCATCGTTGCACTCATCATCATCGGGGCCGCCGCGGGC
This sequence comes from Pseudomonadota bacterium, assembly GCA_049323795.1. Classification (GTDB taxonomy): domain Bacteria; phylum Pseudomonadota; class Alphaproteobacteria; order Rhodobacterales; family Rhodobacteraceae; genus JAOADN01. Next base: position 16,342 of record JBMOOH010000010.1, on the reverse strand, counting down.
CTGCTCGCGACCCGGCTCATGGGGGTCGAGACGGGCCTCGTTGCGACCGTGGCGATCGGCGTCCTCGGTGCCATCGCGGGCAGCTTCGTCCTTCGCGTCCTTGTCACGATCACCGGCTGGCTCGCCGGGTTCGTCGGCGCGGTCCTCGGCGCGATGGTCCTGATCTGGCTCTGGAACCGCTACGGGCCGCGGACATAGATGCTCGGCCCCCTGGTCTCGGGCGTGGCCTCGGCGGGGTCGCGGCTTGCCTTCTGGGCGATCACCCTGGCCATCTGGCTGATCTCGCGCCCCGGCGGCTGGGCCGTTCTGGTGGTGCTGATCCTCTTTGCGCTGCGGTGGTTCCCCGAGACGCCGCCGCTGCCGGCGCAGTGATCCTCACCCGGCCCCGGTGCCGTTCAAGGTCGGCCTTCCCGGCCTGAACGGTACCATCCCCGACCGCGCCAGCGCGTCGGCGCGCTCGTTCTCGGGGTGGCCGGCGTGGCCCCTGATCCACTCCCACGTCACCTGGTGCCGCGACGCCGCCCGATCGAGCCGCTGCCAGAGTTCGACGTTCTTCACGGGCTTCCTGTCCCCCGTCCGCCAGCCGTTCCGCTTCCAGGAATGGATCCAGAGGGTGACGCCGTTCTTCACATAGGCCGAGTCGGTGACGACGGTGATCCGGACCGGCCTGGACAGGCTTTCGAGAGCCGAGATCGCCGCCATCAGCTCCATCCGGTTGTTCGTCGTCAGCGCCTCGCCCCCGCACAGTTCCCGCTCGCGCAGCACCGTTTCGCCTTCGCGCGCGACCAGAAGGGCGCCCCAGCCGCCCGGGCCGGGATTCCCCGAACAGGCGCCGTCGGTATAGGCGAAGAACTCAGGCATAGAGGCCGGCCAGAAGGCCGGCGACGGTGCCGGCGGTGAGGATCAGGCGGAGGCTCATCCACCAGTCGGGGGCGAGACGCCAGCGAAGGAACTGGAGGTCGAAGGCGAGCAGCGCGACGAAGCCGAGGAGCAGCGCCGAAAGCGCCGCCTCGGCGCCGCCGCCGACCATGAGAAAGACCCAGAGCGCGGGAAGGACGCTGAGGAGATAGGGGATCGCCCTCTGCGGCGCGGCCCGCGCGGCGAAGCCCCAGAGGACGCCGGACATGAAGCAGAGGATCACGGTGCCATAGGCGATCAGCCCCGGCTGGCCGACGAGCCGCTGCCCGACGATTCCGCGGCTCCAGTCCGTGAGCGCGGGCGAAAGCGCGCTGGCCGCGCCCCAGAGGAAGGGCAGAAGCCCGGCGAGGCCGAGGAGAAGGGCGGGGCGGGGGATCTTGTTCATTCTTCCGGGCGTGCTGGAGACCTCGCCTCTCGGTAGCGCGCATGGGCGCACATGACCAGAGGTCAGGCGCCCCGGTCTGCGGCCCGGTCCGCGACCCGGCGGGCGACCCGCGGCGAGATCGCGGAAGGCACCACCGCACCCGGCAGGCCCGCCCGGTCCATCGCCATCGCCGGCAGCGACGTCGCGGCCGCAAGAAGCAGCCAGGCACCGGATTTCGGAAGTCTCACACCGTTTCCCGAAGCGCGCGGGGCACCTTGAACTCCACGGTCTCGACCGCGGTCTCGACCGGTTCCAGCCTCACGTCGTAGCGGGCGCGGACGGCGTCGATGACCTCGGCCACCAGTTCCTCCGGCGCGCTCGCCCCGGCGGTCAGGCCGAGCGCGCGGATGCCATCCAGGGCGCGCCAGTCGATGTCGGCGGCGCGCTGGACGAGCTGCGCATAGGCGCAGCCGGCGGCCTTGCCGACCTCGACAAGGCGCCTGGAATTCGACGAGTTCGGCGCCCCGATGACGAGAAGCGCATCGATCCTCGGGGCCACCGCCTTGACCGCCTCCTGGCGGTTGGTGGTCGCGTAGCAGATGTCTTCCCGGTGCGGGCCGACGATGGACGGGAAGCGCGCCTTCAGCGCATCGACCACCGCCGCCGTGTCATCGACGGACAGCGTCGTCTGCGTGATGTAGGCGAGTTTCGCCGGATCGCGCGGCGCGATCCCGGCCACGTCCGCCACCGTCTCGACAAGGATCACCTCGCCGGGCGGAAGCTGACCCATCGTGCCCAGAACCTCGGGGTGGCCGGCATGGCCGATCATCACCATCTGGAGACCGTCGGCATGGTGCCGGGCCGCTTCGTTGTGGACCTTGGTGACAAGCGGACAGGTCGCGTCCACGTGGATCAGGTTCCGCATCCGCGCCTCCTCGGGCACCCGCTTCGGAACCCCGTGCGCCGAGAAGATGACGGGCCGGTCGTCGGGGCATTCCGACAGTTCCTCGACGAAGACGGCACCCTTGGCCCGGAGCCCGTCCACCACGAAGCGGTTGTGGACGATCTCGTGCCGGACATAAACCGGCGCGCCCCACTTCTGGAGCGCCATTTCCACGATCTTGATCGCGCGGTCCACGCCCGCGCAGAAGCCGCGCGGGGCGGCGAGGTAGAGGGTCAGGGGGGGACTGGACATGCGCATGCTCCTGCCTTCGGGTTCGTAAGCGCACGGGGTGCGGCTGTCGAGAGGTTGCGGAAGGGGCAGATACCAACTAGATTGTAAACCAGTTTGTTGGGGCGCGATTTGTTGGAGTGCGCGATGAAACATGTCGGGGCTTTCGAAGCAAAGACCCACCTGTCGCAACTGCTCGACCTGGTCGAGGCGGGCGAAGAGGTCATCATCACGCGGCGCGGCAAGGAAGTGGCGCGGCTGGTGCCTTCTGCGGCGGCGAGGCAGGCGGGCCGAGAAACCGTGTTCGCGCGGGTGAGGAAGCTGCGCGACGCGATTCGTGCGGAGTCGGGCACGTTCACCACGGAAGAGCTGATTGCCTTCAAGAATGAGGGTCGCCGTTGAGCGATCTGGTCGTCGATTGCTCGGTCATTCTTGCCTACTTGTACCCCGATGAGGCACTGACGGACCGGGAACGGCAGCTTCTCGAAACCTCGACGCTGACTGCGCCCGACCTGATCGGGTACGAGGTTGCGAACTCGATCGCGATGTCCGCCAGAAAGGGGCGGCTTCAGGCCGGTCGGGATGGCCAGTTGGTGCAGACTTTCCTGAGCCTGTCCATCGAGACCCGGCCGTGCGGGCCGCTCGATGCACTCTTGGAGCTTGCCCGCCGCCACGGCCTGACCGCCTACGACGCTGCGTACCTCGAGTTGGCGCTCCGCCGTGGCGTCCCGCTGCTCACCCGCGGCCGCGCGCTCGCCGCAGCCGCTTCCGCTGCGGGCAGCGCCGCCTGAGGCTTACCCCGCCCGCCGCCAGATCACCGGGAACCAGTCCCCGCGGAGCCTGTCGCCGGGTTTCATTCCGTGGCCGGGGAAAGGCGGCGAGGTGCGGCCGGGGCGTTCGACGTAGTGGGCGTCCTCGCCGACGAGGCGCAGCGAGAAGGCGCGGCGGCGCCGGCCGGTGGTGTTCCCGCGTGCGCCGTGCAGCGTGCGGTAGTCGAAGGCGACGGCGTCGCCCGGCTCCATCTCCCATTCCAGCACCGTCATCCCCTCGGCGTCGGGGTCGGGGACGGGCATGTAGGCCTCGGGGTCGGGGTAGAAGCTCGTGTCGGCAAGCCAGCGCTTCGGCAGCACCGGCTTCGGCCAGCGGTGCGATCCGGCGACGCAGCGGAGCGTCGCCTCCTTCACCGGGTCGAGCGGTACCCAGAAGCTGATCGTGTGTTCGCCCTCGACGAAGTAGTAGGGGCCGTCCTGATGCCAGGGGGTGGGCTTTGCGGTGCCGGCTTCCTTGACGAGGACATGGTCGTGGAAGACCTGGACCGTATCGGCGCCCATCAGGTCGGCGGCGACCCCGGCGGCAGGGCTTTCGCGGATGACCTTCCCGAACTCGGGGATGGACTGCCAGTTGCAGTAGCTGTCCCAGAAGCGGCCGGGCTCGCCCGGCCGGGTGTTCTCGAAGGCAAGCCCGGTATCCATCGCCATGTTGCGCGCGACTCCGGCACGGAGGTCCTCGACATGATCCGCCATGAGCCCCCGGATCACGACGGCCCCGTCGCGGCGGTAGGCGTCGATGTCGGACTGCGTGATGAGGGGATGGGGCATGGCACACTCCGGGTTATCGATCCGAGTGTGGCGCGACCCGCAGGAAAAGAAAACGGGGGCCGAATTGGTCCCCGCTTCCGGATTCCGCCCGTCCGCGTCAGCGCGGGGCGGCGACCGCCTCGGCCGTCTGGTCGGGCCGCGTCTCGCGCGGGGGGCGGCCGATCACGTCGCGGAGCGCGTCGAGTTCGATGAAGTTGTCGGCCTGACGGCGAAGCTCGTCCGCGATCATCGGCGGCTGCGAGCGGATGGTCGAGACGACCGACACCCGCACCCCCTGCCGCTGGAGGCTTTCCACGAGCGGCTTGAAATCGCCGTCGCCGGAAAAGAGCACGATGTGGTCCACGCGCGGCGCAAGTTCCATGGCATCGACGGTCAGCTCGATGTCCATGTTGCCCTTCACCTTCCGGCGCCCCTGGGCGTCGGTATATTCCTTGGCCGGCTTCGTCACCATCGAGAAGCCGTTGTAGTGCAGCCAGTCCACGAGCGGGCGGATCGGCGAGTACTCGTCGTTCTCGAGAAGTGCGGTGTAGTAGAAGGCCCGCAGAAGCTTGCCGCGGCGCTCGAATTCCTGCCGCAGAAGCTTGTAGTCGATGTCGAACCCGAGTGCCTTGGCTGCGGCATAGAGGTTGGACCCGTCAATGAACAGCGCAAGCCGTTCGTCCTTGTAGAACATCAATTGATCCTTTCGAAATGCGTCCGGGGAGCGACACCGCTTCCGTTGCGTTACGCTAAATTCCGGAATCTAGTCAAACGGCCGCATCTGACAAGCGCCGGGGTAGACACAAATGCTTTATATTGCGGCGATCGGCCTCGGCGCCAACGAGGTCGCCGCCCCGGGCCCTCCCCGCGCGACGCTTGTCTCGGCGCTTTCCCGGCTGGGACGGGCGGGGATGCGGCTGGTCGCGGTCAGCCGATTCTACCGCTCGCCGGCCTGGCCGCCGGGTTCCGGGCCCGACTTCGTGAATGCCTGCGCCGTGGTTCGGACCGGCCACGACCCCGAGGCGTGCCTGATCCGGCTGCATGCGATCGAGGCGCAACTGGGCAGGGTCAGGAGCGTGCGCTGGGGGCAGCGGACCATCGACCTCGACCTTCTCCTGCACGGCGACACCGTCCTGCCCGACCCGGCGGCCTGGCGACACTGGCAGGGGCTTCCCGAGGCGCGGCAGCGGACCGAAACGCCGGACCGGCTGATCCTGCCGCATCCACGGCTTCAGGACCGCGCCTTCGTGCTGCTGCCGCTGGCCGAGGTCGCTGCGGGCTGGCGGCATCCGGTGACCGGGCTGACGATGGCGGAACTCCGGGACGGGTTGTCCGAAAGCGCGAAACACGGCGTCGAGCCGGTCTGAGGCGGAATCCGCGCTTGTCAAGCCCCTTGCGAGGGCCTAGATAGCGGCTTCCATCTTTCCTCGGACGGAGTGCCCGATGGCCCGCGTTACGGTCGAAGACTGCGTTGACAAGGTTCCGAACCGCTTCGAGCTGGTGATGCTCGCGGCTCACCGCGCGCGTGAGATCACCGCCGGCTCCGCGCCGTCGGTGGACCGCGACAACGACAAGAATCCCGTCGTGGCGCTGCGGGAGATCGCCGACGAGGCGCAGTCGGCCTCTGCCCTGCGCGAGCGGATGATCGAAAGCCACCAGACGCAGATCGAGGTGGACGAGCCCGAGGACGACGCGATGGCGCTTCTGATGGGGGGCGAGATCGACCGTCCGTCGGTTGACGACATGTCGGAGGAGCGGCTGCTGCGCGCGCTGATGGAAGCACAGGGGCAGGGCTGAGCCCGGCCCCGTCGGGCAGGCGGTCATGATCGACGTCGAAGACCTGATCGCGCTTGTCCACAACTACAATCCAAGGACGAACGCAGACCTGATCCGTCAGGCCTACGACTATGGCCGGATCATGCACGAGGGGCAGGTCCGCCGCTCGGGCGAGCCCTACTTCACCCACCCCGTCGCCGTTGCCGCCATCCTGACCGAGCAGCGGCTGGACGACGCCACGATCATCACCGCGCTTCTGCACGACACGATCGAGGACACCAAGTCCACCTACCGCGAGATCGCGCAGAGGTTCGGCGAAGAGATCGCCGAACTGGTGGACGGGGTGACGAAACTCACGAATCTCCAGCTTTCCTCGACCGAGACGAAGCAGTCCGAGAACTTCCGCAAGCTCTTCATGGCGATGTCGAAGGACCTGCGGGTGATCCTCGTCAAGCTCGCCGACCGGCTGCACAACATGCGCACCATCAAGTCGCTGCCGGCCGCCAAGCAGGCACAGAAGGCGCGCGAGACGATGGACATCTACGCGCCGCTCGCCGGCCGGATGGGCATGCAGTGGATGCGCGAGGAGCTTGAGGACCTCGCCTTCAAGGTGCTGAACCCCGAGGCGCGGAATTCCATCCTCCGGCGGTTCCTCACGCTTCAGAAGGAGACCGGCGACGTGATCCACACGATCACCGCCGACATCCGGAACGAGCTTGAGAAGGCCGGGGTCGAGGCCGACGTCTATGGCCGGGCCAAGAAACCCTATTCGGTCTGGCGCAAGATGCAGGAAAAGCAGCTCGCCTTCAGCCGCCTCTCCGACATCTACGGGTTCCGCATCATCTGCGGGTCGGAGACCGACTGCTACCGCATCCTGGGCGTGATCCACACGCGCTGGCGGGCGGTGCCCGGGCGGTTCAAGGACTACATCAGCCAGCCGAAGTCGAACGGCTACCGGTCGATTCACACCACCGTCTCGGGCCGCGACGGCAAGCGGGTCGAGGTGCAGATCCGCACGCGGCAGATGCACGAGGTGGCCGAGGCCGGCGTCGCCGCGCACTGGTCCTACCGGGACGGAGAGCGGGCGCAGAACCCCTTCGCCGTGGATCCCGCACGCTGGATCACGTCCCTGACCGAGCGCTTCGAGGCGGGCGAGGACCACGACGAGTTCCTCGAGAACGTGAAGCTCGAGATGTATTCCGACCAGGTCTTCTGCTTCACCCCCAAGGGCGATGTGGTGCAGTTGCCGAAGGGTGCGACGCCCATCGACTTCGCCTATGCGATCCACACGCGGATCGGAAATTCCTGCGTCGGCGCGAAGGTGGACGGGATCCGCGTGCCGCTCTGGACGCGGCTGAAGAACGGCCAGTCGGTCGAGGTGATCACGGCTGCAGGACAGCGACCGCAGGCGACGTGGATCGACATCGTGGTGACAGGCCGCGCCAAGGCCGCGATCCGGCGCAGCTTGCGCGAGGAAGACCGAGAGCGGTTCGTGAAGCTTGGCCAGGAGCTCGCCCGGGTGGCCTTCGAGCATGTGGGCCGCAAGGCCACCGACAAGGCGCTGCGGACGGCCGCGAGGACCCTCGGCCTGCCGGACGAGACGGAGGTGCTCGCCCAGCTCGGCAGTGCCGAGATAACGGCGCGCGAGGTGATCGAGGCGATCTATCCCGAGCTTGCCACCAAGCCCGCCGAAGAGATCGAGGGGCGCCGCGCCGTTGCGGGGCTGGCCGCCGACCAGACCTTCCGCCGCGCCAACTGCTGCCAGCCGGTGCCGGGGGAGCGCATCGTCGGCATCACCTACCGCGGCCAGGGCGTGGTCGTTCACGCGATCGACTGCCCGGCGCTTGCCGAGTTCGAGGAGCAGCCGCAGCGCTGGGTGGACCTGCACTGGCATTCCGGACGGCACGCCCCGGTGCACACGGTCAGCCTGAACATCACCATCGCCAACGACGCGGGCGTCCTGGGCAGGATCTGCACCATCATCGGCGAGCAGAAGGCGAACATTTCAGACCTCACCTTCGTCGACAGGAAGCCTGATTTTTACAGGCTGATCCTAGAGGTGGACCTGCGCGACGTCGAACACCTTCACATGGTGCTGACCGCGCTTGAGGCGGAGAGCGACGTTGCACATGTGGAACGGTACCGGGACATGACCCGCAAGCCCTGACCGGTCGGCCGAGGAGTGGACGCAAGGTGGTCTTCAAACGCCGCACGCCACGCACGTGGATGCGCGCCTTCATCGAGTTCTTCTATCCGCGCGGCGGCTGGAGTCGCGCGACGCAATACGTGATCCATCGCGTGCGGCGGCTGCCCGACGCGCCCCACCGGATCGGGCGGGGCGTGTTTGCCGGCGTGTTCATCTCGTTCACGCCGTTCTTCGGCCTGCACTTCCTCGGCGCCGCCGGCATCGCCTGGGCGATCCGGGGCAACATCCTCGCCGCACTCCTCGCCACATTCTTCGGCAACCCGATCACGACGCCGGTGATCGCCTGGTCGGCGGTCGAACTGGGGCACAAGATACTGGGAAGCCAGGGCGTGATGACCTTCGAAGAGATCGTGGCGGCCTTCGGGGGGGCGACACTCGAACTCTGGCGCAACATCTTCGCGGTCTTCGGCCCCGGCACGGTCGAATGGTCGGCGCTGACCGGTTTCTTCGACACGATCTTCCTGCCCTACATGGTGGGCGGCATCATTCCCGGCCTGATCTTCGGCGCCATCGGCCATTACCTCACGCTGCCGCTGGTCGATGCCTACAAGAAGCGCCGGCAGAAGAGGCTGCGCGAGCGCATCGAGAAGCTCCGCGCGCTCGCTGCGGCACGCGCGCGGGCCGAAGGCACCTCTGGAGACGCCCGCTGAACGCGGCTAGGGTCCGCGCAGAGACTGAAGGAACTGCGACCATGCCCATCCCGCCCCTCGGCCGCCTGAGACTCGGCCTCAACATCGACCATGTGGCGACGGTTCGGAACGCCAGGGGCTCCGCCTATCCCGATCCGGTCCGCGCCGCGAAGCTCGCCGAGCAGTCGGGCGCGGACGGGATCACCGCGCACCTGCGCGAGGACCGGCGCCATATATCGGACCGCGACATCGAGCGGCTCGCGGCGGAACTGTCGCTGCCGCTCAACTTCGAGATGGCCGCGACGGACGAGATGCAGAAGATCGCGCTGCGCCACAGGCCGCACGCGGTCTGCATCGTGCCCGAGCGGCGCGAGGAGCGGACGACCGAAGGCGGGCTGGAAGTGGCGCGAGAAGAGAACCGGCTGGCACATTTCATCGCCCCGCTGCGGGACGCCGGCTGCCGGGTGTCGATCTTCATCGCCGCCGACCCCCGCCAGATCGAGGCGGCGGCCCGGATCGGCGCCGCCGTCGTGGAACTGCATACGGGCGCCTATTGCGACCACCATGCCGAGGGCGACCCGGCTGCGCGCGATGCCGAGCTTGAGCGGCTTCGCGCCATGGCGTCCTTCGCGCACTCGCTCGGGCTCGAGGTCCATGCGGGCCACGGGCTGACCTACGACAGCGTGAAGCCCGTCGCGGCCTTCCCCGAGGTCATGGAACTGAACATCGGCCACTTCCTGATCGGCGAGGCGATCTTTCGCGGGCTCGGGCCGGCGATCGGCGAGATGCGGCGGCTGATGGACGAGGCGCGGGACGAGGCCGCGCCTGCGTCAGGGGCGCGGGCCTGAGGAACGCGGTCGTGATCCTCGGCATCGGCACCGACCTCGCCAGCATCGAGCGGATCGCAAGGACGATCGACCGTTTCGGCGAGCGCTTCCTGAACCGGGTCTTCACCGAGACCGAGCGGCACAAGGCCGGCCGGCGGAAGGATGTCGCCGGCACCTATGCCAAGCGCTGGGCCGCGAAGGAGGCCTGCTCGAAGGCGCTGGGCACCGGTCTGCGGATGGGAATCGCATGGAAGGACATGGGCGTCGCGAACCTCGGGACGGGACAGCCGGTGATGAAGCTGACCGGCTGGGCCGCCCGGCGCCTCGCCGAGATGACGCCCCCCGGCCACGAGGCGATTGTCCATGTCAGCCTCACCGACGACCATCCCTGGGCACAGGCCCTTGTCGTGATCGAGGCGCGTCCCGCGGGGGACGAAAGCTCTCCGCCACCGGTATTCCGGACCTGAATCAGGGCCTGATCAGGGTCTGAACCATGGCCCCTGTCCGGGCCCGGGATCCTCCCGGCCTGCTGGCTCGCCGCCCGGAAGACCCAGGTCAGGCCGCCGTGCGCCCGCCGAGCATCTCGCTGACCGCGCTGTCGGGCACCTGCGTGAAATCGCGGTAGTGTTCTCCGACCGAGGTGAAATCCGGGGGCACGAGGAGGCAGTGAACCTCGTCGGCCTCGGACGTCAGCGACGCGACCGCCTCGGGTGCGCCGACCGGGACCGCCACGATGACCCGCGCCGCGCCTTCGGCCCGGACCGCATGGATGGCGGCGCGCATAGTCGCGCCCGTGGCCACGCCGTCGTCCACCAGAAGCACCGTTCGGCCCCGGACCGGGACGGACGGATGCCCGCCGGTGAACAGCGCCCGCCGCCGGCGCAACTCGGCCCGGACAGGCCCCGCCAGAGCGCGCACCCCGGCCTCCGAAAGGCCGGCCCGCTCCGCTACCTGGCGGTTCACTTCCACCGTCTGACCGTCGGGGCCCGCCACGGCGCCCACCGCAATCTCGGGGTTGTCGCGCAGGCCGATCTTCCGTACGAGGCAGAGATCGAGGGCAAGGCCGAGGTGCCGCGCGATGCCGAGCGCCACCGGCACTCCGCCCCGCGGCAGGGCCAGTACGAGTGTGTCGGGTGGAAGCTGCGCCGCCGCGAGCGCCGCCGCGAGCGCCCGTCCCGCGTCGTGACGGTCGGCGAAGGCGGGCCGGCCGAAATCGCTTGCGCTTCCGGAGGCCAGGACGGCAGACCGCTTGTGCCCCATTCCGGATTCCCTCCCTTTCATGTCCCCGCCCCCCCCTGACCCGCCCGTGACCGAGCGGGCAAAGCTGCGCGTCCTTTCCAACGCTGTGGACGGTCAACGGGTTTCGTCGTTTCCGGACGCAGCGGTCCGGCAGGCCACAATCCGCCGAGGTCACACGTGCCGGCGGTCTGCCTCGGGAGGAAGCACGGCGGCCACAGCCGAGGTCCATCCCGCTCCGCCCCGTCGTGCCGCCGGCACCCGCCATCGGCTGCCCGGGCGGCGCGAAGGGCGCGGAGGATCACGAAACCGGTGGAGGCGAGATGTCGGGAAACCGCGTTCTCTACGGCGAACGGCGCCACCGCGAGGATGATGCGCGCGCGATGCCCTTGCACATCCGGTGCACATCCGGTCGGTGAACATCAGGGGCCGGGGTTGAGGATGCCGCGGGACATGTGGCGCTTGGTCCCGTATCCCGGCAGGCGGTCTACCTGAAACCCCGCCGCCTGCAATCCACGGCGGACGAAACCCGCGGCGGTGTAGGTGGCGAAGGTGCCGCCGGACGCGGTGTGGCGCGCGACCTCGGCCATCAGGTCGGGTCCCCAGAGTTCGGGGTTCTTGGCGGGCGAGAAGCCGTCGAGGAACCAGGCGTCGGCCTGCCCGGCCCAGGCGGGAAGCGTCTGGCGTGCGTCGCCCGTGATCACAGTAACGCCGATGTTGCCGAGCATGAAGCGGCGCTGGCCGGTCGCCCAGATATGCACGAGTTCGGCTGAAATAGACTCTGTTTCCGGGAATGACGCATGCGCCCGGGACATGGCCCGGGCATCCATCGGAAAGGCTTCGAAGGACGTGTAGCGAAGCATGCCCGGGCGCCCGGTGGCGGACCACGCGAGCGCGAGGGCGGTCAGGTTCAGGCCGGTGCCGAAACCGAGCTCCGCGACATGGAACCCGTCGCGGAGCCGGTCGGGAAGGCCGTTTCCCGAAAGGAAGACGTGCCGGGTCTCCGCGAGGCCGCCCGCGAGGCTGAAATAGGGGTCGTCATAGAGGGTCGAGACGGGGACGCCTTCGGCGGTGAAGGCGACCTGTTCGCTTCGATCTTGTCCGGTCACGGTCCGCCTCCCATCTTGGCCTCATTAGCCGAGGTGGCGGAGGATCGGAATGGCGGCAAAGGGCTTCACGGGGGGATGCCTCTGCGGGAACGTCCGCTTCGTGGCCCAGGGACCGCTCGAATGGCCGCACAGCTGCTCGTGCCACATGTGCCAGCGCCATTCCGGCGCGCCGTCCGTCGTCTGGGTTTCGGTCGCCAAGGACCGGATCCGGTGGACCGGCCCGGGCGGGGCGCCCTCGGTCTGGCGGTCGTCCGGCATCTCCTCGCGCGCCTTCTGCCCGGTCTGCGGCTCGACGCTGGGCGCGATCGATGACGGGCCGACCGTGGGGCTGGTGTCGGGCGCATTCGACCGCCCGAACATGGTTGATCTGAGGCCGGTCGCGCATTCTCATGCGGCGGACCGGCCGAAGTGGTGGCGGCACCCGAGAGAGTCGATTCTCTGAGGCCGCTGGCCCGGAGGTCGGCTTTGCCGTAAGGCAGCCCGCATGACAGACGCGACGATCATGGGCGCGGGCGTCTTCGGCCTCTCCTGCGCCTGGGCCATGGCCCGGCGCGGGGCGAAGGTCCGCGTGATCGACCCGCACGGGGTCGGCGCGGGCGCGAGCGGCGGTGTCGTCGGCGCGCTTTGCCCGCATGTGCCGGAGAACTGGAACCAGAAGAAGCAGTTCCAACTGGAAAGCCTGTTCATGGCGGCGGACTGGTGGGGCGCGCTCGAAGATGCGGCAGGCGTTTCGACCGGCTTCGCGCGGACCGGACGGCTCCAGCCCCTGCCCGACCGGCCGGCGGTGGACAGGGCCCGCGAACGTGCGGGGGCGGCCGGCCGCCTGTGGCAGGGTCAGGCCGAATGGCGCGTGGTTCCGGCACCCGAAGGCGGGTGGAGCGTGCCCAGTCCCACCGGGCTTGTCGTGCACGACACGCTGTCGGCCCGGATCGCGCCGCGGCCTGCACTGGCGGCGCTGGCGCGCGCGGTCGTGTCGGCGGGCGGAGAGATCCTGCGGGAGGGCGCGGCACAGGGGGGCGTCCTCTGGGCGACGGGCCCGCAGGGGCTTGCAGATCTGTCGTCGGCCTTCGGGGTGACGGTCGGGACCGGCGTGAAGGGGCAGGCGGCGGTGTTGCGGTTCGAGGCGCGGAACAGCCCGCAGCTTTTCGTGGACGCGCTTCACGTCGTGCCCCACGGGGACGGGACGGTGGCGGTCGGATCCACGTCGGAGAATGTGTATTCGGCCGGAACAGAGACGGATCCCGCCCTTGATGACCTGATCGGGCGGGTGCGCGGCCTGGTGCCTGCGCTGGCCCGGGCAGAGGTTGTCGAGCGCTGGGCGGGCGTGCGGCCGAAGGCGGTGACGCGGGGGCCCGTGCTCGGCGCCTGGCCGGGGCGGCCGGGGCATTTCGTGGCGAACGGGGGATTCAAGATCGGGTTCGGGATCGCGCCGAAGGTGGCGGAGGTGATGGCGGATCTGATCCTCGACTGGCGCGATGCAATCCCGGCGGGGTTCCGGGTCGAGGATGCGCTGCGGAAGGCGCGGTGAGGCCCCCGCCCTGACCCTCCCCCCGCCGGGGGAGGGAATGGCGGGGCGTCAGGGTTCCGAACGGCGGACCTCGTCATGGAGAAGGCCCATGAGTTCGGCGAGCGCCTTGTCGTAGCGGGCGTCCTTCATCCGGCCGTGGTCGTCGAACGCCTCGCGCGAGCTGGCGACCATGACCTCGGGGCCCGGCAGGACGCGCGCCCGGAAGGGCACCATCGCGAGGCGAAGGGCGAATTGCGCGCGGTCGCCGCCGGCGCGGCCGTCGGCGGCGGAGATGATGGCGACGGGCTTGTCGCGCCAGACCGCGCCCCTGACGCGGCTGACCCAGTCGAGCGCGTTCTTGAGACCGCCGGGAATCGACTTGTTGTATTCGGGCGTGGCGATCACCACCGCGTCGGCGGCGCCGATCTGGGCGTGGAGGGTCGTCACCGCCTCGGGGATGCCGGGGCCGGTTTCGACATCCTCGTCGAAGAGGGGGAGGCGGATCGAGCCTTCGACATAGACGGCCGGGTCGAACATGCGGACGGCATCGGCGAGAAGGAGGCGGTTGGTCGAGCCTTTCCGAAGCGCGCCGCAGATGCCCAGAAGGTGGTGTTCGCCCATGCCCGTGATCCTTTCGCGCCTGCGCTCAACCTGTCGTGGCGGGCGGTGGCGTCAAGGGGTGCCGGCGGCGAGGCGGTAGAGGACCGAGGTGGCGCGGTCGTAGCCGGGATGGGCGCTTTCGCCCGCCCGGACGAAGCCCATCGCCTCGAAGGCGCGGTGGTTTTCGGTCAGTTCGATGCGTGTCCGGAGTTCCACCGCAGGCAGGCCTAGGTCTTTCGCCCGGCGCCGGGCACGGCGGACGAGCGCGCGGGCGAGCCCCTTGCGCCGCCAGTCGCCGCGGACGGCGAGCTTGCCCAGATAGATCCTGTTCTGGCTGAAATCGAGTGTCGCCGTGGCAATCGGGCGGCCGTCTTCCTCGATCACCCAGACCTCGCCCGTGGTTGCGGCGCGCGCAAGGTCGGCTTCGGTCAGGCGATGCATCGAGGAGGGCGGGTCGATGCGGCCGTCCATGTCGGCAAAGGCGCTCCGGATCAGGGCAAGAACGGGGCCGAAGTCTTCGCCGGGGCGCATGGCGCGCGGGGCGGAGAGCCGGGGGAGGCCATCGCCGGGGACGATCCAGGGGACGTGTTCGTCCCAGTGTTCGTGGTCGGTCGGCCGGAAGCGGGACGGGTCGTCGAGCGTGCCGGCGTAGAGGTCGATGTCGCCGGGCCGCGCATCGGTTTCGTAGGACAGCTGCGTGCCGCAGGTGTCGCAGAAGCGGCGGAGGACGCCGGGGCTCGACCGATAGGTCTTTGCCGCGCCGGTCCAGCGCACCGATGTCTTGGGCAGCGAGAAGAAGCTCGTGAACCCCGAGGCGGTGGCGCGGCGGCAGCTTTCGCAGTGGCAGTGGTTCTGCCAGAGCGGCGGGCCGTCGAAGCTGTAGCGCACGGCCCCGCAGAGGCAGCGGCCCGATCCGTTTTCCATCGCGGTCCTCCTTTCGCGCATTGGGGCGCGGGCGGGCGCATGCGTCAAGAACCGCCAATATGTTGGGGATAACGCGAGGCCGGTTCCCACATGATGGGGTCCGCGATTGACTCGCGCTGCCGGCCGCCCGACCATAGCCGGCCAACCGGAATCATCGGAGCGAGCCGCCCCTTGCGCCTGACCCGCCTGCGCCTCAACGGTTTCAAGAGCTTCGTGGACCCCACGGAACTGGTCATCCATGAGGGGCTGACGGGGGTGGTCGGGCCGAACGGCTGCGGGAAGTCGAACCTCCTCGAGGCGCTGCGCTGGGTGATGGGCGAGAACCGCGCGAGCGCGATGCGCGGCGGCGAGATGGAGGACGTGATCTTCGCCGGCGCCTCGACCCGGCCGGCGCGGCACTTCGCGGAAGTGGCGATCACCATCGACAACAGCGAGCGGCTCGCCCCGCCGGGGCTGAACGACGCCGATCAGGTCGAGATCGTGCGGCGGATCACGCGGGATGCGGGGTCGGCCTATCGCGGAAACGGCAGGGAACTGCGGGCGCGGGACGTGCAGATGCTCTTCGCGGACGCGTCCACGGGCGCGCATTCGCCGGCGCTGGTACGGCAGGGGCAGATCGCGGAGCTGATCAACGCGCGGCCGAAGAACCGGCGACGGATCCTCGAAGAGGCGGCGGGGATTTCGGGCCTCTACCAGCGGCGGCACGAGGCGGAGCTGAAGCTGACGGCGGCCGAGCAGAACCTGCTTCGGGTCGATGACGTGGTCGAGGGCCTGGCCCAGCAGATCGCGAGCCTGGCGCGGCAGGCGCGGCAGGCGGCGCGCTACCGCGAGATCTCGGAGGACCTGCGGCGGGCCGAGGGGATGCTGCTCTGGCGGCGCTGGCGCGAGGCGGACGAGGCGCGGGCGGCGGCCGAGACGGACCTGCGCGGGCGCATCCGGGCGGCGGGGCTGGCCGAGGCGGCGGCGCGCAGGGCGGTCGCGGGCCGGGAGGAGGCCGAGGGGCGGTTGCCGCCCTTGCGGGAAGAGGCGGCGGTCGCGGGGGCCGTGCTGCAGCGGCTGGTCGTCGAGCGCGACGGGCTTTCGGACCGCGAGGCGCGGGCGCGGGGGGCGGTCGCGGCGATCACGGAGCGGATCGGGCAGATCGGGCAGGATATCGGGCGGGAAGAGGCGCTGAACCGCGACGCGGAGGAGACGATCGCGCGGCTTGCCGAGGAACTGGCGGGGCTCGCGGCCGCGTCGGCCGGGCATGACGAGCGGCTGGCAGAGGCGCAGGCGGCGGCGAAGGCGGCGGCCGAGGCGCTGGACGCCCGCGAGTCGGGATTCACCGAGGCGACCGAGGACACGGCGCGGCTGGCGGCGCGGCACCAGTCGGCGCAACGGCTCGCGGCGGACAACCGGGCGGTGCTGGACCGGAGCCTGGCCGAGGCCGCGAAGGCGCAGGCGGCGGCGGACGAGGCGGAACAGACACTGATCCGCGCGACGGCGGCGGCCGGGAAGG
>JBMOOH010000009.1:0-200408 GCA_049323795.1 Pseudomonadota bacterium | reverse complement strand
AACCAATGGCTCGATCCGCGCCCATTGCGCGTCTGTCAGGGTTCGTCTGCTCAAGATCGCCTCCGTTTTCGATCTTGAATCAGAAATCATTCCATGTGGGAATCCCTCAAATGAAGACGCCGCCTAGAGCGGATTCTCATCTGAGGCGATCATGGGCTGCCGCGGCGAAGTAGTTTCCGCACTCGGCAGGAGCGACGGCCTCGATGACCATCGGCGCGTCGATGCCCGACGGGCCCGATCCCGGCGACGAAGGTGGTGGCAAGCCGGCGGCCGTGGGGGACGGCCGCGCGCAGCCGGTCCCCGCGGGCGCCCGGCCGCACAGCCGTGTCATCCTGGTGTTGGGCCAGGTCTCGTCGGTGAAGATCAGGTGTTCGGGGTCGGGGCCCGGCCGGGCTTCGATCCGCGCCGCGCGCGCCGCGGCGATCTCCGGGCGGGCTTGCCCGCTGGCGTGGCCGGACCTTTCTTGAACGACCAGCCATGGCGGCGGAAGACGCGGTGCACCGTCGAATGCGCGAAGCGCTCGCCGTGCTCCCGCTCCAGCCGCCCCTGATCTCTGCCTGCGTGATCTCGGGCACCTCGGCGACCATCGTCAGGATCGCTGCGCCGCAGCCCTCGATCCGCTCGGACCGCCTGTCGCCGCCCTGCGCCCGCGGCGCCGCCGAACCGGTCTCCAGCCAGAGCCGACGCCACTGCACCGCCACCGACGGCGCGACCCCGCGCCACGGCAACTCACCCCGCCGTCAATCGCCGCGATCACGCGGTCTCCGAGGTCCAGGGACAAGGGTCGGGTCATGAAGGCTGGCCTCCCTCTCCTGCCTCCACTGTGAATCACAAGCCGCGCCCAATGGAATCCCCCGCGATTCCATAAGATCGCGAGAGGCCCTCGGAGGTCGAGATGGCGGTGCAGGGTGGACCGGACAGCGCGGGGGGTGCACAGTCCCCGGGACGAGAAACCGTTCCAGAGGAGCCGGTTCCGTCTCGGCCAGCCCTTTCCGGCCGGCCCATTCAAGCCCGCCCTCTCGGCCGGGCCTTCCCGGCCGGTATTTCTCATTCGGCCTTTCTCCGCCAGCCCCTTGCAGCCGGACCTTCCCGGACGCACCTTCCCGGCCGGCCGTCTCAGCCCGCTCGTGCCGCGGGGCCCGTCGCGCGTGTCGCCCAGCCGCCCGCGCCCTTCGCCGCGCCATCGCCCGGTGCGCCGCCCTGGACGGGCGCGCCGACCGCCGCGATCCTGAAGCCGCCGGTCGCTTCGGTCAGGCCGCCCATCTCCTCGGTGAGCATCCGCGTCGCCGCCGTCGTCTGCTCGAACATGGCGGCGTTCTGCTGCGTGAACGAATCGAGCTGTCCGATCGCGGTGTTGATCTCGCCGAACCCGGCGGACTGCTCGCGGGCCGAGGAGGCGATGTCACCGATCCGCGACGCGATCTCGCGCACCGAGGCCTCGATCTCGCCAAGCGCATTGCCCCCCTGCGACACCAGCGAGACGCAGCGGTCGACCCGCTGGACGGAGGCCGAGATGAGCCCGGCGATCTCGCGCGCGGCGTCCGAGGACCGCTGCGCCAGTGCGCGGACCTCGGAAGCGACGACCGCGAAGCCGCGGCCGGCGTCGCCCGCCCGTGCCGCCTCGACCCCGGCATTCAGGGCAAGAAGGTTCGTCTGGAACGCGATTTCGTCGATGACGCCGGTGATGCGCGAGATCTGCTCGGACCGCTCTGCCAGATCCTGCATCGCCGTCACCGCCTCGCGCACCACGGCCGCCCCGGCCTCGGTCCGGTTGCGTGATTCGTCCACGAGTTGCCGCGCCTCGTCGGCAGAGGTCGAGGAGAGCCTTGCCGATGCCGTCATCTGGTGCATCGCGGCGGCGGTCTCCTGCAGGGTGGCGGCCTGCTGTTCGGTCCTCTGGCTGAGGCTCGTGGCGGCCTGGGCGATCTCGTTGATCCTGCTCACGGCAGAGCCGGACCGCTCCGTGATGTCGGCCACCAGCGAGTTCAGGGCGCCGAGAGCGCTGTTGTAGTCGAGCCGGATCCGGTCGAATTCGGGGGTCAGCGCCTCGTCGATCCGCGCCGTCAGGTCGCCCGCCGCAAGCCTCTCCAGCGCCCGCATCAGAATGTCGGTCGCCCGCTTGCGACCGGTGATGTCGGTGGCGAACTTGACCACCTTCGCGACGCGGCCGTCGCTGCCGAGGATCGGGTTGTAGCTTGCCGAGATCCAGATCTCGCGCGCGCCCTTGCCGAGCCGGCGATAGTCGCGCTTGTCGAACTGGCCGTCCCTCAGCCGTTTCCAGAACGCGGCGTAGGCGGGCGAGGTCGTTTCCTCGGATGAGCAGAGGATCCGGTGATGCTGGCCGCGGATTTCCTCGATCGTGTAGCCGAAGAGGTCGAGGAACTGGGCGCTGGCATCGAGGATGTTGCCGTCGCGGTCGAACTCGATGACCGCGTGGGAGCGCGCCATCGCGCTCCGGCGCGCTTCGTTGTCCAGCGCCTCCTGTCTGGCATCGCTCGCGTCCGACGCGATCTGGAGCACGCGCCTCGGCACGCCGGAGCCGTCGCTGACCGGCGCATAGGTCGCCGCAAGCCAGATCGCCCGTCCGGATGCCGTCAGGCGGCGGTACGTCCCCGACCTGATCTGTCCGGCGGCAAGGCCGGCCCAGAAGGTGCGATGGTCGCGCCCCTCGGCCTCGTCCCCCGGGACGAAGCTGTCGTGATGGCGGCCCTTCACCGAGTCGAGATCGGTGTCGAAGCTGCGGAGGAAACGCTCGTTCGCCCAGAGCAGGATGCCGCCTGTGTCGAACTCGGCCACCAGATTCGCCCGATGGATGGCATCCAGCCGCCCGCGGCTCAGGGCCTCGGCGCGCCAGTCCTCGGTCGCCTCGCGGGCGACGAGCAGGACCGCGCCGCGGTCCGTCCCGGCGGCGGGATCGGGCAGGATGACCGCCTCGGCAAGGCACGGATCGCCGCCCTTGCGGGACAGGCTGAACCGGGCCGACGGCAGCGCGCCCGAGCGCACCTGCGACCAGAGGTCCGGCGCCGCGGCCGCGTCGGGACGTGCAGCCGGCGCGAGCCCGGCAATCGAGGCAAAGCCCGCCCCCGCAAGTTCGCCCGGTGCATAGCCCAGGAGCGCGTGAAAGGCGCCGTTTGCTTCGGTCAGGCGCCCCGCGGCGTCGAACCGCGCCGCGGGATGCATGTCGCCGAAGGCGGCAAGCGGCGACGGTGCCGGCTTCGCGGCGAGGAAACGGTCGAGTATGCCCATCGCGATTCGGTCCCATCAGACTGGTGTTTCCCGACCTTTGCGCGGCCGGGCTGAACAAATGATTGCCGCCGTGGGGTCCGGTTCAGATTTCCGGGAGGGGATCGATCAGCCCCTCGCGCACGAGCCGCGCCTCAAGTCCCGCAGGGCCGGTGAACAGATGCACCTGCCAGCCCCGCAGTTCCGCCGTGCGGATGTTCTCGACCCGGTCGTCCGTGAACAGAAGCCGGTTCGGGGCGACGCCGCTGTCGGCCTCGAGATGGGCATAGATCCCGGGTGCGGGCTTCTTCATCCCGAGCTTGCCCGAGACGTAGAGCCTGTCGAAGGCGCCGAGGAACGGGTAGAAGGCCACGGCACGGTCGAAACTTTCGTCGCCCCAGTTCGACAGGGCGAAGACCGGCACGCGGCGTACCTTCAGGGCCTCGATCAGACGCAGGGTCCGGTGGATCACCGGCTGCGTCATGCCGAGCTGGTCGTCGTGCCAGAGGCGGATCTCCGGCGCCCAGCGGGGGAAGCGGTCGGCAAGCGCGTAGATCGACCCCTGGAACGGGGCGCCGCCATCGATGGCCGTATTGACGGCATGGATGCCGGTTTCGGCGAACATCGCCTCGCGCCGCTCGCGCCCGATCCGGGCGTCGTAATAGCGTTCCGGGTTCCATTCCACGACCACGTTGCCGAGGTCGAACACCACCGCCTCGATCGTCACGCCTGCCCCTCCCGTCGAAGGCGCGTCTCGCGCCAGAGTGTGTAGAGGCCTGCCCCGCAGATCAGCGCGATGCCGGTGAGCGCCGTGAGGTCGGGCCAGAGACCGAACATCACGACGCCCCAGAACACGGCCATCGGCATCGAGGCATACTCGAAGGGCGCGATCAGCGCGGCTTCCCCGAGCCGGTAGGCCTGCGAGATCAGGAGGCCGCCGGTCGAGACGGATATCCCGACGGCGAGAAGGTAGATCCAGTCGGTGCCCTCGGGCCAGTGCCACGCACGGAAGAGAAACGCGAGCGACAGGTTCGGAGACCCGGCGAAGCGCCCGTCGCCGATGGCGAGGCCCATGACGGTGCTCAGGCTGATGAACCCGATCTGGACATAGAAGTTCAGCGTGAAGGCGCTTTCGGTATCCTTCATGCGGCGGGTCATCATGTGGGTCGAGGCGTAGCAGACGGCCGAGGCGAGGACGAGAAGCGCCGCCGGCTGGATTGCTCCCGACCCCGGTCGGAGCATCACCACCACCCCGGTCAGTCCGACCGCCACCGCCGCCCAGCGTCGCGGTCCGACGCTCTCGCCAAGCACGATCACGGAGAGCGCCGTGATGATGAGCGGGCTGACGAAGGCGATGGCCACCGCATCGGCAAGCGGCAGGGCGGCAAGGCCGAGAAAGTAGGTTACGTTCGAGACCAGGACGAATCCCACCCGGACGAGATGGGCGCCGCCCCTGAGGGTCAGAAGCTGGCGGAAACCGGTGCCGGAAAACCCGACCAGAATCAGGATCGTGCCGATGCCGAAGACCGCACGGATCAGGATGACCTGGTAGAGCGCGTAGTCGATGGACAGGCGCTTCATCGCCATGTCGTTGACGGACAGAAGCAGGCTTCCGGCCAGCGCACAGAGGATGGCAGTCAGCCTTGTGCGCGGCGGGGGCGGCGGCAGGGGCGGCGGCGGGGTCGGGAAACGGGTGCGGGAGGCGGGCATGTCGACCATGGCCGAAGGGAATCCGCCCGCGCCCCCGCCGTCTGTCCCGGCCGCGACATGCGCTGTCGGGCGGGGCGGGGGACAGGACAGGGCGGGGGCTAGCCCGATGTCTGCCGCAGGACGCGGTCGAGGGTCTCGGCGAAGCGCGCCCTGTCGGCGCGGGAATAGGGCCGCCCGCCGCCCTGCCGGAACGGATCGGCCGACCGCAGGTCGGCCATCAGATCGCGCGTCGCCAGCGCCAGGCCGACGTTGCGTCCGGTCAGCGTCGATCCGTCGTGCCGGACGACCACCGCGCCCCTTTCCACCGCGCGGGCGGCGAGCGGAATGTCGCCCGTCACGACGACATCCCCCGGCGACACCTGCGCCTCGATCCACCGGTCGGCCTCGTCGAGACCCGGCGCGACGTACACCATCTCGGCGCCCGGAAATGCCGAGGGCCGCAGACCCCCGTTCGAGACGATGCGGATGCGCACGCCGAGACGGAGCGCCACGGCCAGCGCCTCGTCCTTCACCGGGCAGGCGTCTGCGTCGACGTAGAGGACGGTCATAGCCGGTACGCCGCCAGCCGGTCGAAATGCGGCAGGGCCGCGTCGGCGAGCCGCGCGAAGTCGGCGGGAAGCCGGGGCAGCGCGCCCTCGGCCTCCTCGAACCCGGTCGAGCGGTGGACCCCGCCATACCAGTGCGGCGCCCATACCCCGTCATAGGGCTTGGGTCCGCTCGCCCAGCCGAGCATCCGATCGGTGAAGGAGACCCCGAGCGCGGCACAGAGCGCCGACAGCTTGCCCCGGGGGTCGGCGCGGATGTCGGCGGAATCGACGACCGGCGGCGGGCGGCCGAGCCGGTCGGCGACCTGGTCGAAGAGCTCAGCCTGCTGGACGAACCCGATATCCGCAAGCGTCGGGGATTCCCGCTTCCTGGAATAACTCGCCACCACCCGCGCCGGGTGGCGGATCAGGAAGACGTTGATGAGGCCCTTCATGAAGCCCCGGTCGAAGCCGGGGATCATGTGGAGCGTCATGTGCTTCTGGTAGAACAGGCTCTGTTGCTGCGGAATCGGGCCGAGACAGGCCCTTGCCACCTGCGCCGGATCGGGGATCCCGGCGGCGATGACCGCGTCCTTCATCGGGTGGTCGGTGCCGGTTGCGGCAAGGTAGGCGGCGTAGAAGGGCTCGTCCCACACCGCGCAGTCACCGCGCGCCGCGAAGGCATACATCATCGCGGTCGAGAGGTTGCGCGGGCCGGACCACATCGCGATCCGCATGGCTCAGGCGCCGACGAGCTGCGTGTAGAGATCGCGTATCCTCGCTGTCACGGGCCCCATCCGGCCCGTCCCGATCGTCCGTCCGTCGATGACGCCCACCGGAGTCTGCGCGCCGAAGGTGCCGGTCAGGAACGCCTCGTCCGCAGAATAGGCATCCACGAGGCTGAAGTTCTTCTCCCGCGCCGTGATCCCGTCCGCCCGGGCGAGGTCGAGCACCTTCTGGCGGGTGATGCCGTTCATGCAGTAGTCCCCGGTCGAGGTCCAGATCTCGCCCTTGCGGACGATGAAGACGTTGCAGGCGTTCGTGGTGTTCACGAAGCCGTGGATGTCGAGCATCAGCGCCTCGTCCGCGCCCGCCTTCTCCGCCGCGATGCAGGCGAGGATGCAGTTGAGCTTCGAATGGCTGTTGAGCCGCGGATCCTGCGTCATCGGCAGGCCCCGGTAGTTCGGGACGGTGGCGAGGCGGACCGGGCGGCGGAGCTTGGGCGTCGAATGCTCCATGATCAGCACCATCGTCGGCCCCTGCCGCGACAGTTTCGGGTGCTGGAAGGGCCGCGACTTGACCCCGCGCGTGACCATCAGGCGGACATGCACGTTGCTGTGCATGGCGTTGGCGGCCTGCGTGTCGAGGACGGCCTGCTTCACCTCGTCCTTCGTCCGGGCGATGTCGAGGTCGATGGCTTTCGCGGCCTCGAACAGCCGGTCGATGTGTTCGTCGAGGAAGGCCCAGCGGCCGTTGTAGAGCCGGATCCCCTCCCAGACCCCGTCGCCCAGCATGAAGCCCGAATCATAGACGCTGACCGTCGCCTCGCTCCGGGGAACGAGCCTGCCGTTCACCCAGATCAGGATCGATTCGTTGCGGGCGTCCTCTTCGCTCTCGTGGCTCGATGCGTGGTCGGTCATGGCGGAATCCCTTGCGGCACGGGCCGCAGGCTAGGGCCGCTTTGATGCGGGCGGAAGGGCTGCCGTCACGGTTGGGCAGAGAAGACTGCGGCCTGTCGGTCACCTGCCGGCCCGGGCAGGGAGGAAAAGGCCGTTCCCGATTCCAAAAATGCAGGGCCTCCTCTAGTCTCCGCCCGGCAACGCCCGGGGGGAAGCTTGTCCGACACCGTCACGCCGATGATGGCGCAGTATCTGGAGATCAAGGGCGCGAATCCCGGCGCGATCCTGTTCTACCGGATGGGCGACTTCTACGAGATGTTCTTTGGCGATGCCGAGGCGGCGGCCGCCGCGCTCGACATCGCGCTGACCAGGCGGGGGCGGCATCTGGGGGCCGACATCCCGATGTGCGGGGTGCCCGTCCATGCCGCCGAGGGGTATCTGCTGACGCTCATACGCAAGGGTTTCCGCGTCGCCATCGCCGAACAGGTCGAGGACCCGGCCGAGGCGAGGAAACGCGGCGCGAAGGCGGTGGTGAAGCGCGAGGTGGTGCGGCTGATCACGCCCGGCACGCTGACCGAGGACGCGCTGCTGGAGGCGCGGCGGCACAACTTCCTCGCCGCCTGGGCCGAGGTGCGGGACGAGGGCGGGCTCGCCTGGGCTGACATCTCGACCGGCGAGCTGCGCGTGATGGCCTGCCCCCTGGTTCGACTTGGGCCGGAATTGGCTCGAATTTCGCCCCGCGAGGTGCTGGTGAGCGAGGCGAGGGAGGCCGAGGCGCGGGCGGTCGCGGCCGAAAGCGGGGCGGCGCTGACCCCCTTGGCGCGCGCGTCCTTCGACAGCGAAGGGGCGGTGAAGCGGCTGGGCGCGCTCTTCGGGGTGGCGACGCTCGACGGGTTCGGGAAATTCGGCCGCGCAGAGGCGGCGGCGATGGGCGCGATCGTCGCCTATCTGGATCTGACGCAGAAGGGGAAGCTGCCGCTGCTGCGCCCGCCGGTGCAGGACAGCGCCGGGGCGACGGTGCTGATCGACGCGGCGACGCGGCGGAACCTCGAGATATCGCAGGCGCTGTCGGGCGGGCGCGAGGGGTCGCTGCTGGCCGCGATCGACCGGACGGTGACGGCGGCGGGCGGGCGGCTGATGGAGCGGCGGCTTTCCTCGCCCTCGCGCGATCTGGACGAGATCCGGGCGCGGCTCGGTGCCGTGCGGACGCTCGTCGAGGATCAGGGGCTGTGCGCGGACCTGCGCGAGGGCCTTCGCCGGGTGCCGGACCTCGACCGCGCGCTGTCGCGGCTGGCGCTCGACCGGGGCGGCCCGCGCGACCTTGCGGCGGTGCGGGACGGGCTGAAGGCGGCGGGGCTGGTGGCGGTCCGGCTTCGCGACGCCGGGGGGCATCTGGCCGAGGCGGCGCGCGACCTGGTGGGGCACGAGGCGCTGGTGGGGCGTCTGGAGGCCGCGCTGGTCGAGGCGCCGCCGCTTCTGGCGCGGGACGGGGGGTTCATCGCGGCCGGCTGCGACGCGGACCTCGACGAGGCGCGCGAGCTTCGGGACGAGGGGCGCGGGGTGATCGCGCGGATGGAGGGGGAGTACCGGGCGGCGACGGGAATCGCCAGCCTCAAGATCAGGCACAACGCCGTGCTGGGCTATTTCATCGAGACGCCCGACACCCATGCGGCGCGAATGCTGGCGCCGCCCTTGTCGGAGACGTTCATCCACCGGCAGACGACGGCGAACCTGCTCCGGTTCACGACGGTTGCCTTGAGCGCCCTGGAGACGCGGATCCTGAATGCCGGGGGCCGGGCGATCGAGATCGAGAAGCGGCTCTATTCCAGCCTGAGTGCGGCGATTCTCGCCGAGGCCGGGCGGATCGGGGCGGCGGCGCGGGCGGTCGCGGCGGTGGACGTGGCGGCGGCTTTGGCGGACCTGGCGCGGGACGAGGGGTGGTGCGAGCCGAGGGTGGACGAAAGTCGGGCCTTTGCGGTGACGGGCGGGCGGCATCCGGTGGTGGAGCGGGCGCTCAGGCGCGGGGGGCAGGGGTTCGTGGCGAACGACTGCGCGCTGACGGGGGGAGAGACGCCGGCGATCTGGCTGCTGACCGGGCCCAACATGGGGGGCAAATCCACGTTCCTGCGGCAGAATGCGCTGATCGCGCTCCTGGCGCAGGCGGGGTCGTTCGTGCCGGCGGATTCGGCGCATGTGGGGCTGGTGAGCCAGATCTTCAGCCGGGTGGGGGCGGCGGACGACCTGGCGCGGGGGCGGTCCACCTTCATGGTCGAGATGGTCGAGACGGCGGCGATCCTGAACCAGGCGGACGACCGGGCGCTGGTGATCCTCGACGAGATCGGGCGGGGGACGGCAACCTATGACGGGCTCTCCATCGCCTGGGCGGTGCTGGAGCACCTGCATGACGTGAACCGCTGCCGGGCCTTGTTCGCCACGCATTACCACGAGATGACGCCCCTGGCGGGCAAGCTGCCCGGGGTAACGAACGCGACGGTGGCGGTGAAGGAGTGGGAGGGCGACGTCATCTTCCTGCACGAGGTGCGGCAGGGCGCGGCGGACCGCAGCTATGGCGTGCAGGTCGCGCGGCTGGCCGGCCTGCCGCCGGCGGTCGTGGCGCGGGCGAGAGTGGTGCTCGAGGCGCTGGAGGCGGGCGCGCGTGAGGGCGGCGCCCGGCCGAAGGGGCTGGTCGACGACCTGCCGCTGTTCAGTGCGGCGCCGCCCGCGCCGCCGCGGCCGCTGCCGCAGAAGCCGTCGGAGATCGAGGAGCGGCTGCGCGCGCTGCACCCGGACGAGATGACGCCCTTGCAGGCGCTCAGGGCACTTTACGATCTCAAGGGTCTGACGGCAGGCTAGGCTCTGCGAAGGCGGAGGAGAGCTGCTTCCATTGCCGCAGCGAAATGGTGTCTCGTCCGGCCAAGAGCCAGTAGGTCGCAGGCGGCCGGAATGTTTCGTCTCCGAGGCGGACGAGCGCCCGCTCGCTCAGGTCGGGCGCCAGCAGCGGCAGTGAGCCGATCAGAATTCCCAGGCCGGCGCGGGCGGCGGCCCGTGCCGCCGCGAAACTGTCGAACCGCAGCACCGGGGCGGGCGTGACCGGATCTCCGCTGTAGGCGCACCATTCCTTCCAGCCCGCCCGCGGACCCGTGAGGCCGATGCGCGGCAGCCCGCGCCAGTCGCCCGCGGCAAGAAGCCCGGGCGCCGCAACCGGCGCGAGCGCCTCGCGGTAGAGCGGCACTTGGTACTCCTCGGCCCAGCCGCCGGCACCATACCGGACGCGAACCGCCTGAGCCTCCGCCGGACCGGAGTCGCCGCTGAGGACCATCGTCTTGATCGACAGGTCGGGACGGTTCAGGGCGGGCATCCTCGCGAGTCGGGGGACGATCCAAAGTTCCGATATCGACGCGCTGGCCGATAGGGTGATGCGCCGTCGCCCGGCCGAGAACAGATCCTCCGCGCTCTGCTGGAGGCTTTTCAGCGCGTCGGAAACGAAAGGCAGCCAGGTTTCTCCCTCCACCGTCAAGACGACGCGGCGTGCCTGGCGAAGGAATAGCGCCGTGCCAAGTCGCGCCTCCAGATGGCCGATGCGCTGGCTGACGGCGGCCTGGGTGAGACCGAGTTCCCGCGCCGCCAGCGTGAAGCTGCCGGCGCGCGCGGCTGCCTCAAAGGCGCGGACCCATTCCAGGGGCGGAAAGCCGGGATCATGATCCTTCATAAGCTATTCAATGCCTCAGCTTCAGGAAAGCTATATTGAATTTATGCATGAAGCCGCCAGACTGTCACCGGACAAGAATTCAGGAAGCGCCGCATGGCACCCGTCACGATTGCCGCCGATGGCGGCTGGCTCATGCTCGAAACCGGGGCGGGGTGCGCACGCTATCACGCCGTCTGGCTGCGCGACAACGCCTGGGATCCGGCGACGCGCGCGCCCGGCAACGGACAGCGGCTGATCACGCTCGGCGACATTCCGGCGGATACGCGGATCGTCGCCGCGCGCCTGGAGGAGGATCGCTTGCGGGTCACCTTTGCGCCCGAGGGCAAGACGGTTGACTATGATCCGGCCTGGTTGCTGGCCAGCCGCTATGACCGCAGGCTCGACCAGGAGCCCGGCTGGATGGCGCCGGGAGTCGAGATCTGGGACGCGTCCCTGATGGCCAACGTCCCGGCCGGGGACTTCGCCGAAGTGTCGCGCAGCCCGGACGCGCTTCGCCGCTGGCTGGCGCTCGTCGCGCGCTACGGCTTCGGCAGACTGGTGAACGGGCCGGTCGAGGAGGGGGCTCTCATGCGGGTCGTGGAGCTTTTCGGCTACGTCCGCGAGACCAACTATGGCCGGCATTTCGACGTGCGGACCGCGGTCAATCCCACGAACCTTGCCTATACCGGCCTCGGGCTTCAGGCCCATACCGACAATCCCTATCGCGATCCGGTGCCGACTGTGCAGGTACTTTACTGTCTCGAAAGTTCGGCGGCCGGCGGGGAAAACATGGTGGTCGACGGGTTTGCCGCGGCGCTCAGGCTCAGGGCAGAGAGCCGCGAATGGTTTGACGTGCTGACCCGACATTGCGCGCGCTTCGAGTATGCGGGCGAAGCGGGCGTCGTCCTGCGGTCGCGCAGGCCGATGGTAGAGCTTGCGCCGGACGGGGAGCTGATCGCGATCCGTTTCAACAACCGCTCGGCCGCGGCGATCACCGATGTCCCGTTCGAGGCGATGGAGGCCTACTATGCGGCCTATCGGCGTCTGGGCGAGATCATCGACGATCCGGCGATGGAAGTGACGTTCCGCCTGAGCCCGGGCGAAAGCTTTGTTGTGGACAACACCCGCGTGCTGCACGCGCGCAAGGGCTATTCCGGAACCGGCACGCGCTGGTTGCAGGGCTGTTACGCCGACAGGGACGGCCTTCTGTCGAAGCTCGCCGCACTGAGCGCCGGCCAGAGGGGGGTGGCCGGATGACGCGGCCCGATTTCGGCCGGCTGACCCGGGACAACATCGTCGCCTTCATCGGCGATGTATTCGATCGGCGCGGCGACGAGGAATATCTGGGCGAGCCCGTGACCATGGCCCAGCACATGCTGCAGGGGGCGACGATCGCCGCGCAGAGCGCGCTGCCGGAGGAGATCATCGTTGCGGCGCTCCTGCACGACATCGGCCATTTCACCTCGGAATTCGGGACCTTCAGCATGGACGACACCGAGGACCGCTTTCACGAGGAGGCCGGCGCGGAACTTCTGGAGCGGTTCTTTCCGCCCGTCGTCACCGACTGCGTGCGCCATCACGTTGCGGCGAAGCGCTACCTCTGCGCCACGAAACCCGACTATTTGGAGCGCTTGTCGGAAGCCTCGATCCATTCGCTCTCGCTTCAGGGCGGACCGATGCGCGCCGAAGAGGTGGCGGAATTCGAGAAGAACCCGAACCTGAAGGAAATTGTGCAGGTGCGCTATCTCGACGAGGCCGGCAAGCGACCGGGAATGGAGACGCCGGACTATTGGCATTTCGCGCCGATGATCCAGCGTGTGGTCGACCGGCACTGCGCGGCGAAGGACGGGCAGCCGTTGAAAGCGGCGGGAACGGAGGCCTGAGATCACGACTTCGGCGTCGAACTGACCCCCACCTGCGCGGGGCGCAGCAGGCGGTCGTGCAGCATGAAGCCTTCGGCCATCACCTGGATGATGTCGCCGGCCTTCGTTCCCGGCAGCGGCGCCTCGAACATCGCCTGGTGATTCTGGGGGTCGAAGGGGTCGCCGACCTTGGGGTTGATCGGGGTGAGGCCGTGCCTGGTGAAGACGTTGGTGAGTTCGCGCAGGGTCAGTTCCACGCCCTCGATCACGGCGGACAACGCGGCGCGCTGTTCGTCCGTCACCGTCTCGGTCGCGCGCTTCATCGCGTCATAGACCGGCAGCAGGTCGCGGGCAAAGCGCGAGGCGCCGTATTGCTCGGCCTCGCGCCGGTCGCGTTCGCCGCGCTTGCGGGCGTTCTCGGCGTCCGCGAGCGCCCGCATGAAGCGGTCGCGCATCTCGTCGCGCTCGGCCCTCAGCGCCTCGATCTCGGCCGCCGCGCCCTCGGCGGCGTCGAGAGCGGCCTCATCGCCAAGCTGGGCCTGATCCTCGGCGATCTCGTCTTTCTTCACGTCTGTCATGGGTCCTGATCCTTCCGCCCGCCGGACAGAAGACGCCCGACGAGCTGCGCGGTGTAATCGACGATGGGCACGATGCGCCCGTAGTTGAGCCGGGTCGGGCCGATCACGCCGATGGCCCCGACGATCGTGCGGTCGGCATTCATATAAGGCGAGACGACGAGGGATGAACCCGACAGGGAGAAAAGCTTGTTCTCGGACCCGATGAAGATGCGGACGCCGGGCGCGCCCTCGGTCAGGTCGAGCACATCCACGATGTCGCGCTTCCGCTCGAGGTCGTCGAAGAGGCTGCGGATCCGGTTGAGGTCGGTCTCGTCGCCCGCGTCGAGAAGGTTGGCGCGGCCGCGGACGATCAGGCGTTCCTCGACATCGCCCCGGTTTTCCCAGATGGCGAGACCGCTTTCCACAAGCTCACGGGCGAGCGAGTCGAGTTCCTGGCGGTGGGCCTCCATCTGGATGCGGAGGTCGGAGCGGAGTTCGGCGAGGGTCTTTCCGGCGGCGACGGCGTTGAGGAAGTTCGCGGCCTCGCGCATCGAACTCGGCGTCTGGCCGGGGGGCGGGACGAAGACGCGGTTCTCGACATGGCCGTCGCCGAAGACGAGGACCGCCAGCGCCCGGTCGGGGCCGAGGGGCAGGAATTCGACGTGCCTGAGCGGAGCCTCGCGCTTGGGCGTCAGCACGAGGCTCGCGCCGTGGGTCAGGCCCGACAGCGTGGCGCCGACGCGGTCGAGGAGGGCCGATACCTCGGGCTCGGCGGAGCCGGCCGAGGATTCGATGGCGTCACGGTCTTCGTCGGAGAGGCTTCGCACCTCCATGAATCCGTCGACGAACATGCGCAGGCCGGCTTCGGTCGGGATGCGGCCGGCGGAGACATGCGGGCTGCCGAGAAGGCCGAGGTATTCGAGATCCTGCATGACGTTGCGGATCGTGGCGGCGCTGACCTTTTCGCTCATCACGCGGGTCAGGCTGCGCGATCCCACCGGGTCGCCGGATTCCAGATAGCCCTCGACGACGCGGCGAAAGACTTCGCGCGTGCGTTCGTTCATTTCCGAGAGTCGCAGGCTGTCGGTCATCTGGGTGCAGATCGAGGCATCGCCGGTTCGGGACGGAGCTAGATAGGGGAGCGGACAGGTCCCCGTCAACCTGGCGCGACAGCAAGCCCGCGGCCTTCGGGGTTGCGGACCGGGACCGACGGGTCTAAGCCGCCGATATCGCGGTAAATGGGGGCGGTCATGCGACCTTCGGGACGGAAACTGGACGAGCTGAGGCCCGTGTCGATCGAGATTGGCGTCACCCGCCATGCGGAAGGGTCGTGCCTGATCCGCTGCGGGGACACGCATGTGCTCTGCACCGCGACGATCGAGGACAAGCCGCCGCCGTTCCTGAAGGGCACCGGGCTCGGCTGGGTGACGGCGGAATACGGGATGCTGCCGCGCGCGACGACGACGCGGAACCGGCGCGAGGCGGCGGCGGGCAAGCAGTCGGGGCGGACGCAGGAGATCCAGCGGCTGATCGGACGGTCCCTGCGTGCGGGCGTGGACCGGGCGGCGCTGGGCGAGCGGCAGATCGTGGTGGACTGCGACGTGATCCAGGCCGATGGCGGCACGCGCTGCGCGTCCATCACCGGGGGCTGGGTCGCCCTGCGGCTGGCGGTGAACAGGCTGCTGAAGCTCGGGGCGGTGACGTCGGACCCGATCGTGGACCATGTGGCGGCGGTGAGCTGCGGGATCTATGCCGGGCAGGTGCTGGTGGACCTCGACTACACCGAGGACAGCGAGGCCGGGGCCGACGGGAACTTCGTGATGACCGGGCGGGGGCGGCTGATCGAGGTGCAGATGTCGGCCGAAGGCGCGACCTTCGGCCGCGACGAGATCGGGCAGCTCCTGGACCTCGCCGCTGGAGCGACCGGGCGGCTGGTTGCGGCGCAGTCGGCGGCGCTGGGATGAGGCGGCTCGGGGGCGACCGCCTGGTGGTCGCCACGCACAACCCCGGCAAGCTCGCCGAGATGGCGGACCTGCTGGCGCCCTGGGGGATCGCGGTGGTGGGCGCGGGCGAGCTGGGCCTGCCCGAGCCGGAGGAGACCGAGAGCACCTATGTCGGCAATGCGCGGATCAAGGCGCACGCGGCGGCACGGGCGACGGGCCTGCCGTGCCTGGCCGACGACAGCGGGATCGAGGTGGACGGGCTGGACGGGGCGCCGGGGGTTCGGACGGCGGACTGGGCGGTGACGCCGGACGGAAGCCGCAACTTCGTGATGGCGATGCGCCGGACCTGGGCGGAGCTCGAGCGGCGCCGGACGCCCGAGCCGCGCACGGCGCGGTTCCGGGCGACGCTGGTCCTGGCCTGGCCGGACGGTCATGACGTTGTTTTTGAAGGAATTTCTGAAGGATGTCTGGTCTGGCCGATGCGCGGCGAGGGGGGGCACGGCTATGACCCCATGTTCGTGCCCGCAGGCCAGGACCGGACCTTCGCCGAGATGTCGGCCGAGGAGAAGGGCCGCCTGAGCCACCGGGCGGACGCATTGCGGAAGTTCACCGCGGTGATGCTGGGGAACGGCGAGTGACCGGGCGCAGGCTGATCTCGTCCGGCTTTCCGCTGGAGCGCAGGATGGGTTATTCGCGCGCGGTGGTGGCCGGGGACTGGTGTTTCGTGTCGGGCACGACGGGATATGACCCCGTGCTTGGCGGTTGGGCGGACGACCCGCTGGAACAGGCGCGGCAGTGCTTCCACATCATCCGGACCGCGCTCGACGAGGCGGGGTTCCGCATGGAGGATGTCGTGCGCGTGCAGTACACGGTCACGGACGCGGCACTGGCGGATGTGATCACGCCGGCCCTGGAGGAGGCGTTCGGCGAGATCCGGCCTGCGGCAACGATGGTGATTGCGGGTCTGATCCGGCCCGAAATGAGGGTCGAGGTCGAGGTCACGGCCTTTCGGGGATGACGGACGGCGCGCAGATTCCCGGCGAGGACTGGCAGGCGGGGGGCTTCGGGCTCTACCTGCACTGGCCGTTCTGCGAATCGAAGTGCCCCTACTGCGACTTCAACAGCCATGTCGCCGCGTCGGTGGATCCCGGACGGTGGCGCGCGGCGTTCCTGGCCGAGATCGGCAGGATCGGCGCGCAGACCGCCGGCCGGACCCTCGACACCGTTTTCCTCGGCGGGGGTACGCCGTCCCTCATGCCCCCCGACCTCGTCGGCGCGATCCTCGAGCATGTGCGCAGGACCTGGAAGACGGCCCCGGACGCCGAGATCACGCTGGAGGCCAACCCCGGAAGCGTCGAGGCGGGGCGTTTCAGCGCCTATGCGGCGGCTGGCGTGACCAGGGTGTCGCTCGGGGTGCAGTCCCTGAGGGATGCGGAGCTGCGGCGGCTCGGCCGCCGCCACAGTGTGGCAGAGGCGCGCGCAGCCTTCGATCTGGCACGGGCGCGGTTCGACCGCGTGAGCTTCGATCTGATCTATGCGCGACAGGACCAGACGGTCGCTGACTGGACGGCGGAACTGCGCGAAGCGCTTGCCATGGCCGTGGATCACCTGTCGCTCTATCAGCTCACGATCGAGCCGGGCACCGCCTTTTCCGCCCGGCTGGCGGCGGGAGGCCTGAAAGGGCTGCCGGACGAGGATCGGGCAGCCGACCTTTTCCTTGCCACGCAGGACCTCTGCGAAGCGGCCGGCCTGCCGGCCTATGAGGTGTCGAACCACGCGCGCCCCGGCGCGGAGGGCCGGCATAACCTGATCTACTGGCGGTCGGGAGATTTCGCCGGCGCGGGGCCGGGTGCGCATGGTCGGCTGACACGTGCGGGCCGGCGATATGCGACCGAGGCGCTGCGGATGCCGGACGACTGGCTGCGGGCCGTGGAGGTGCGGGGAAGCGGTGAGGTGCCCGCCCTGGCGATCCCCCGTGCCGAGCAGGCGGACGAGCTTCTGCTGATGGGCCTGCGGCTGGCCGAGGGCGTCGACCTCGACCGGCACGCGCGGCTTCTCGGCCGGCGGATCGCCGCCGGACGCATCGAGGGCCTTGCCGAACTCGGACTGATCCGGATGGACGGTGCCCGCCTGGTGGCGACCATGGCCGGCCGGCCGGTTCTGGACCGGATCATCGCCGAGCTGTCCGCGGACTGAGGCCGCCGCGGCAGCCGGACCGGAGATCAGCGGAACGCGGACAGGATCTGACAGAGATCGTCGAGCTGATCGAGCGAACGATAGGTGATGGTCAGTCGGCCGCCATCGAGACCCTGATGCTCGATGTTGACCGCCATGCCGAGATGGGCGGAGAGATCCTGCTCTATCGCGCGGGTATCGGCGTCCTTTTCGGGCGTACGGCGCCTGCGCCCCGCGGTTTTCTCTTTCTGGCCGGCCGTTTCCGCGGCGCGCCGGACGAGCGCCTCCGTCTCGCGCACCGAAAGTCCCCGGGACATAACCTCGCGGGCGAGCGCGACGGGATCGTCGGCCGTCACCAGGGCGCGCGCGTGCCCCGCCGAAAGCCGCCCCTGGCGAAGCCAGTCCTGCACGTCCTGGGGCAGGCCAAGAAGGCGAAGGAGGTTTGCGATGTGGCTGCGGCTCTTGCCGAGCGCTTCGGCGAGCTTTTCCTGCGTGTGCCCGAAGCGTTCCATCAGCTGCCGGTAAGCCGCGGCCTCCTCAAGGGCGTTGAGATCGGAACGCTGGATGTTCTCGATCAGGGCGACCTCGAGCACTTCGGTGTCGTCCAGATCGCGGACAAGGACGGGGATTTCGTGAATCCGCGCCGCCTGCGCGGCCCGCCAGCGGCGCTCTCCGGCGACGATCTGGTACCGGTCCGGCCTCGACGGGTGCGGCCGAACGATGAGCGGCTGGATGATTCCATGGGCGCGCAGGGAGTCCGTCAGTTCGGCCAGCGCCTCGGGCGCGAAATCGCGGCGGGGCTGGTCGGGGTTCGGCTCGATCCGGTCGATCCCGACGCGGATTCCGGGATGCCGCGGGGTCCCGGCCGTGCCGTCCCCGTCCGTCACGGTGGGGGCGGCGAGGTTCACATCCGCCATCAGCGCCGACAGGCCGCGCCCGAGTCCGCGCCGTTCCGTCTTCTTCTCCATCATGCCTGCGCCTTCTGTCTTTGCTGGGCCTGGTGGCGCGCGAGGAGTTCGCGGGCCAGTGCGCGGTAGGCCTGCGCCCCGCGCGAGGCCGTGTCGTAGCTGAGAACGGGAAGCGCGTGGGACGGCGCCTCGCTGAGACGGACGTTGCGGGGGATGACCGTCTGGAACACGACCGGGCCCAGCGTGGCGCGCGCGTCGGCCTCGACCTGCTGCGACAGATTGTTCCTCGCGTCTGCCATGGTCAGCACCACGCCCTCGATCCTCAGCCCCGGATTGGCGGCCTGCCGGATCTCGCGCACCGTCAGCATCAGCTGGGACAGCCCTTCGAGAGCAAAAAACTCGGCCTGCAGCGGGATCAGGACCGAATCGGCGGCAACCATCGCATTTACGGTCAGCAAATTGAGCGACGGGGGGCAGTCGATCAATATGTAGTCAAGGGCCAGCGTATCCACATCCACATGTCGGAGCGCGTCGTGAAGCAGGAAGCTGCGCTTTTCGTTCGCCACGAGCTCCATGTCGGCCGAGGAAAGGTCCGTGGTGGAGGGGCACACCCACACTCCGCGAACCTCGGTCTGGCGCGCAACCTCGGTCACCGGGGCGTCGTCGAGCAGCAGATCATAGGTCGTCGCGCCCCGGCTCTGGCGGTCGATGCCGAGTCCGGTGGATGCATTTCCCTGCGGGTCAAGGTCCACGATGAGAACGCGCAACCCCGCCTCGCCCAGCGCGGCCGCAAGATTGATGGCTGTCGTCGTCTTGCCAACGCCGCCCTTCTGGTTGGCGATGGCAACGATCCTCGGCGTGCGCGGCCGCGTGGGGTCAGGCATGCTCGATATCTCCGATGACGAGGAGGGCCGCTTCGGGGTCCGTTCGGCTGGGGTGTTTTTCGTATGTGAAGCGACGGGATTCAAGCGCCTTCGCGATCTCGTCCCGATAACCGGCGCCTTTCGGGAAGACCGCCCTTCCGCCCGGCGCAAGGTGCCGGACGGCAATCGACAGAAGCCGCGGCAGCGGCGCAAGGGCCCGCGCGCTCACCACCTGTGCGCCAATCGGCGCGAGGGATTCCGCCCGGGCGGGGTGGACTGTCAGCCCTGTCCCGGCCGACCGCGCCGCAGCCGCCAGGAAGGCGGCCTTTCGTGCATCGGCCTCGATCAGATGGAATTCGGTATCGCGGAAGTCCGGCCGGTCGGAAGCGGCAACGGCGCAGACGAGCCCCGGGAATCCGCCCCCGCTCCCGAAGTCCGCCCATATCCGGGGCTTCGCAGGGGCGACATCTAGGAGCTGTATGGAATCAAGCACATGCCGGGTCCAGACAAGCGGGAGAGTGCCCGGCGAGACGAGGTTTATCGCACGCGACCATCGCTCCAGTTCGGTAACGAGCGCATCGAGCCGCTCAAGCGTTCCACGTGAAACATCGTACCGTGCCAGAAAGTTCTCGCGGTCCGTCATGCCTGGAGAAGACGGTCGCGCGGCGGGGCGGCCTTCTTCGCGACGGCGAGCAGAAGCGTGAGCGCCGCAGGGGTCATGCCCTCGATTCGCCCCGCCTCGGCGAGCGTGGCCGGTCTGTGGCGGTGCAGCTTGGCGCGAAGCTCGGAAGACAGGCCGGAAAGCGACAGGTAATCGACGCCGGCGGGGATCGCGACGGCCTCGTCCCGCCGTATGGCGTCCGCGTCCTCCCGTTGCCGATCGAGATACCCGCTGTAAAGCGCATCCCGCTCGATCTGGCGCCGGATGGCGGGGGGCAGAGCCGCAATGCCGGGCGCCGCATCGGCCAGCCTGTCGAGCGACGCGCCGGGCTGCGCGAGAAGCGCCGCACCGCTGCGGGGCCCGGAACCTGCCGCGACCGCAAACCCCGCCGACCGCGCCGCCTCTTCCGTCAGGCGCACCGCACCGAGCGCCAGGCGGCCCCGCTCGAGCCATTCGGCCTTTCGCTCGAAGTCCCGCCGGCGCTCGTCGCCGACGCACCCGGTCTCGATGCCGAGGGGCGTCAGCCTCTGGTCGGCATTGTCGGCGCGCAACAAGAGCCGGAACTCGGCGCGGGAGGTGAACATCCGATAGGGTTCCGTCACGCCCCGCGTCGTGAGATCGTCGATCAGCACCCCGATATAGCTCGTGGCGCGACTGAACGACACCGCGTTCCGGTCCCTGGCAGACAGGGCCGCATTCAGGCCCGCGACCAGGCCCTGCGCGGCGGCCTCCTCGTATCCGGTCGTGCCGTTGACCTGTCCGGCCAGATACAGTCCTGGCAGATCCCGAACCTCGAGCGTCGGGCGGAGCGACCGCGGATCCACGTAGTCGTACTCGATCGCATAGCCCGGCTGGGTGATCCTCGCCTCCTCGAGGCCCCGGATCGACCTCACGTAGGACTCCTGTACATCAGCGGGGAGAGACGTGGAGATCCCGTTCGGATAGACGGTCGGATCGTCCAGCCCCTCCGGCTCGAGGAACACCTGATGCGAGGACTTGTCGGAGAACCGTACCACCTTGTCCTCGATGGACGGACAATAGCGCGGACCGGTTCCCTCGATATGGCCGCCATACATCGCAGAGCGGGACAGGTTTTCCCGGATGATCGCGTGGGTCCGCTCATTGGTGTGGGTGATCGCGCACGTCACCTGGGGAACTGCGGGCCCCGAGGAGAGGAACGAGAACATCTCGGGCTCGTCATCTCCGGCCTGCTGTTCGAGAGCGTTCCAGTCGATGCTTCCCCGGTCGAGCCGCGGCGGTGTCCCGGTCTTCAGCCGCCCGGTCGGAAGCCCGAGATCGGCGATCTGCCCCGCCAGCCGAAGCGACGCGGGATCCCCGATCCGCCCCCCCTGCTCGGTGCGGTCGCCGAAATGCAGGACACCGCGGAGGAAGGTTCCCGCGGTGATGACGACCGCTCGGGCGAGAACCTCCGTTCCGTCGGCAAGCGCGACCCCCGAAACCCTCCCGCCCGCAATCCGCAGCGCTGCCACCTCGCCTTCCAGGATGGCAAGGGACCGGGCCGTCCCAAGCATCGTCTGGACGGCTTCCCGGTACAGTCTGCGGTCCGCCTGCGCCCGCGGGCCCTGCACGGCGGGCCCTTTCCGCCGGTTGAGAAGGCGGAACTGGATCCCGGCAAGGTCGGCGGCCCGGCCCATGATGCCGTCGAGGGCATCTATTTCGCGGACGAGGTGCCCCTTGCCGAGACCGCCGATCGCAGGATTGCAGGACATCGCGCCAACCGATCCGCGGCGCAACGTCACCAGCAGGGTTTTCGCGCCAAGGCGCGCGGCCGCATGCGCCGCCTCCGTGCCCGCGTGCCCGCCTCCGACAACGATGACGTCTGCTTGTTCCACGTGAAACGGTCCGCCTATTTTCCGATGCAGAAGCTGCCGAAGATCTCTCCGAGCACGTCCTCTACATCGATTCGGCCGATCAGGAAATCAAGCCCGCGGACCGCATGGCGGATCTCTTCCGCAACGAGCTCGGGCGATGCGCCGTCGAGGAGCGCGCGCGCGCGCTCCAGCGCGGCGATCGCCCGCTCCACCGCCTTCCGCTGTCGCGCCCGTGTCACCGCGGCCGGCCCCGCCGTCAGCGGCTGAAGCCTCCGGCCGATCTCTGCCACCAGCCAGTCCACTCCCAGGCCGGTCAGTCCGGAGACGCCCGGCAGCCCGGCCCCCGCCCCTGCCCTTGCCCCGAGGTCGCCCTTCGCCTGCACGACGATGTCGTCGCCCCCCGGAGCCAGCATCGGGAAGACTGTCCCCGTCGACAGGAACACCCGAAGATCCGCAGCCTCCGCCCTCCGGATCGCCCTTGCCACCCCCATGGCTTCGACGGGATCGGCCGCGCCTCTCAGCCCGGCCGTATCGAGCAGTGTCACGGCCATGCCCCCGATGTCCATCCGCACCTCGATCACATCCCGCGTGGTGCCGGCGATTTCCGAGGTGATTGCCGCGTCACGACCGGCCAACCTGTTGAGAAGTGTGGACTTTCCTGCATTCGGTTCGCCCACGATGGCGACTTCGAACCCCTCCCGTATGCGTTCCGCCGCCTGGAATCCGCGCTTCTCCGCAAGCAGCTCCGCGTGGACGGAGTCCAGAAGCGCGCCGGCCTCGGGGCGGACGTCCAGCGGAATGTCCTCGTCGGCGAAGTCGATCGTCGCCTCGACGAGCGCCGCCGCCCGGAGGAGGCCGTCGCGCCAGGACGCCGCCCTGCGCCCGACCGCACCTGACAGGACCCGCAGCGCCTGCCGCCTCTGCGCCTCGGTTTCCGCGTCGATCAGGTCCGCCAGCCCCTCCACCTGCGTCAGATCCAGCCGTCCGTTCTCGAGCGCACGCCGCGTGAACTCGCCGGGTTCGGCCGGTCTCAGCGGCAGTTCCCCGAGCGCCGACAGGACCGCCGCCACCGTCGCGACCGACCCGTGGAGGTGCAGCTCGGCCGATTCCTCTCCGGTGAAGCTGCGGCCCCGCTCGAAAGCGATCACCAGCGCAGTGTCGAGCACATCGCCGCCCGACCGGAGAACCCGCAGCGAAGCCCGCCTCGCCGCCGGCACATCGCCGGCAAGCGCCGCGACCGCCGCCCAGGACGCCGGGCCCGAAAGCCGGACCACCGAGACGCCCGCCCGTCCCCGCGCAGAGGCCAACGCGAATATCGTGTCGTCCACAGAAGGCCCCCGGCCGTGAAGGACGCCGCCCGTCAGGCGTTCATCGATTCGAAGAACTCGCCGTTCGTCTTCGTCTGCTTGAGCTTCGAGATGAGGAACTCGATGGCATCGGTCGTCCCCATCGGATTCAGGATGCGGCGCAGGACATAGGTCTTCTGCAGATCCTTCTGATCGACCAGAAGGTCCTCCTTACGCGTGCCGGACTTCAGGATGTCCATTGCCGGGAATACCCGCTTGTCCGCGACCTTCCGGTCCAGGACGATCTCGCTGTTGCCGGTGCCCTTGAACTCTTCGAAGATCACCTCGTCCATCCGGCTTCCGGTATCGATCAGCGCCGTGGCGATGATGGTGAGCGAGCCGCCTTCCTCGATGTTCCGCGCGGCGCCGAAGAAGCGTTTGGGCCGCTGCAGCGCGTTGGCATCGACGCCGCCCGTCAGGACTTTCCCGGACGACGGAACGACGGTGTTGTAGGCCCGGCCGAGGCGGGTGATCGAGTCGAGCAGGATCACCACGTCACGCTTGTGTTCCACGAGGCGTTTGGCCTTCTCGATCACCATCTCGGCAACCGCGACATGACGCGTCGCCGGTTCGTCGAAGGTCGAGGAGATGACTTCGCCCCTCACGCTGCGCTGCATGTCGGTGACCTCCTCGGGCCGTTCGTCGATCAGCAGGACGATGAGGTAGCATTCCGGGTGGTTGACCGCGATGGAATGAGCGATGTTCTGAAGCAGAACGGTCTTGCCGGTCCTCGGCGGAGCGACGATCAGCCCGCGCTGTCCCTTTCCGATCGGCGCGACAAGATCGATGATCCGCGCCGACCGGTCGCGGATCGTCGGGTCCTCGATCTCCATCTTCAGGCGCTCGTCGGGATAGAGCGGCGTCAGGTTGTCGAAGGCCACCTTGTGCCGCGCCTTCTCGGGATCCTCGAAATTGATCCGCGTCACCTTCGTCAGCGCGAAGTAGCGCTCCAATTCCCCGGGTGCCCGGATGACCCCCTCCACGGTGTCGCCGGTCCTCAGGGCATGGTGCCGGATCATGTCGGGGCTGACGTAGATGTCGTCCGGGCCGGGAAGATAGTTGGCCTCGGTGGAGCGCAGAAACCCGAAACCGTCCTGCAGTACCTCGAGAACGCCGTCCCCCCCGATCTCGTACCCCTCCTCGGCGTATTCCCGCAGGATCGAGAACATCATCTCGCCCTTGCGCATCGTCGAGGCGTTCTCGATCTCGAGATCCTCCGCCATCGCAAGAAGGTCGGCGGGGCTCTTCGCCTTCAGATCGGCAAGTCGGAGTCGGTCCTGGGTCATCTGTCAGCCTCGCAAAAGGGCCCGACCACGTCGCCGGACACCCGATCGGTGATGAGGGGAAGCGCGGACGGGCCGGACGGCCCAGCGCAACTCTCCGCGTAGCCGCGGCCTGCCGTTCTGTCAACCGGCTACCGCACCGGCGCTCAGAACCTGACGATGACCGATGCCACGATGACCGCCATCAGCACCGTCGGGATCTCGTTCATCAGCCGGTAGCCGCGCCCGCTCACGCGGTTCGTGCCGTTCAGGAAATCCTTGCGGCGGCGCGCAAGCCAGTGGTGGAACCAGCTCATCGCGATCACCGCGAGACCCTTCGTCCAGACCCAGGCCTCGCCCGCAGAGACCGCGGCCTGGGGGGTGAAGATCAGCGCGATGCCGAAAACCCAGGTGGCGATCATCGCGGGATTCATGATCGCGCGGAGCAGAAGCCGCTCCTGCCGCTGGAACAGTCTGTCCATGTCGCTGTCCTTCGGCACGCCGCGCCGTTCCCACCCCTCGACGTGATAGACGTAGAGGCGCGGCAGGTAGAACAGCCCGGCCATCCATGCGATCACCGAGATCACATGCGCCGTCTTCGTCCAGGGATAGAATGCCACGAGCAGGTCGGTCATCGGTCTTGTCCTGAAAGCGGGCCATCCTTAACAGGGAATGAATAGAAAAAGGAAGTTGATGATTATGGGGCTGTGGACGCCGTGGATAAGCTGCTTCGCGGCGGGTTGCCCACATGGCCGGGGAAGGTGTTGATAATCCTGTAGACAACCTGACGTGACTTCAAATTTCATGGAATTATTAATGTATATCAGATACTTGAGAATGAATAGGCCGACTCTTGGATGTGGGTATCGGCGCTGCCGGCCCGCATCGCAGGGATCTCTCCACACCCCCCTGCCGTGCCATCCACGTCTTGAGGAACCGCCCTCGCGGCCGGCTTGACTGCCGCCTCGGGTGGGACGACATCTACCGGACGCGCTTGTCCCCAGTCCTGACCCGGCTTCTGTCCCGCACTTGCCCACAGATCCCCCCCGCGACCCCTGGCCAGGCGATCGGCCGCTTGTCCTTGCGTCCTCCTCGCCGGGGCGTGCGGCGATGCTCCGCGCCGCGGGGCTGAACCTCTCGGTCCTGCCCGCCGCCATCGACGAAGAGGCGATCCGCGCCGCGCTCTCGGCCGAAGGAGCGGCCCCGCGCGTGTCGGCAAGGTCGGGCGGCGCGCTCGTCCTCGGTGCCGACCAGATCGCCGAATGCGGGGGCCGGTGCCTTTCTAAACCCCGCGATCCCGCCGAGGCGGCCGAACAGCTGCGTTTCCTCTCGGGCCGCACGCACCGGCTGTTCTCGGCTGCCGTGGTCTTCGACGCAGGCATGCCGGTGTGGCGCCACGTCGGCATGGCGCGGCTGACCATGCACAGCCTCGGCGAGTCGTTCCTGCGGGAATATGTCGCCCGGAACTGGGAGGAAATCCGTCACACGGTCGGTGCCTACCGGATCGAGGGCGAGGGCGTGCGCCTGTTCGGGCGCATCGAGGGCGATCCCTTCACGATCATCGGGCTTCCCCTCATCGAGCTCTTGACGTGGCTCCGCGCCCGGGGCGACATCGCGGCATGACCGACCATCCCCGGATCCCCCTCGCCGGCGTCATCGGCTCCCCGGTCGCGCATTCGCGGTCGCCGCGCCTTCACGCCCATTGGCTCAGGACCTACGGCATTCCCGGGTTCTACATCCCGATGGACGTGGGCCAGTCCGACCTCCGCGAGGTGATCGGCGCGCTGCCCAAGGCGGGCTTCGTCGGCGTCAACATCACCATCCCCCACAAGGAGACGGTGCTTTCCTTCGCCGATGTCGTCACCGACCGCGCCGCCCTCATCGGTGCGGCGAATACCCTGATCTTCCGGCGCGACGGGCGCATCCACGCCGACAACACCGACGGCTACGGTTTCGTCGCCAACCTCCGCCAGAACGCGCCGGACTGGGCCCCCGCCTCGGGTCCCGCGGCGGTCCTC
Organism: Pseudomonadota bacterium; assembly: GCA_049323795.1. Lineage (GTDB taxonomy): Bacteria > Pseudomonadota > Alphaproteobacteria > Rhodobacterales > Rhodobacteraceae > JAOADN01. Next base: position 174,218 of record JBMOOH010000009.1, on the reverse strand, counting down.
GGCGCGGGCGGCGCGGCGCGGGCGGTCATCGCCGCCCTGCTGGAAAGCGGCGTGCCCGAGATACGCCTCGCCAACCGCACCCGGGCCCGTGCCGATGCCCTGCGGGCCGAGTTCGGGGCCAAGATCGTCGTTCATGACTGGGTTCAGGCGGGCAACATGCTCGAGGACGCGGCGACCGTCGTCAACGCATCCTCGCTCGGCATGGACGGCAAGCCCGACTTCCGCGTGCCGCTCGACGCGCTGTCCCCCAAGGCGGTGGTGACGGACCTCGTTTATGCGCCGCTCCGCACCCGCCTTCTGGAAGAGGCGGCCGAGATCGGCTGCACCACCGTCGACGGTCTCGGCATGCTCCTCCATCAGGCCGCCCCCGCCTTCGAGCGCTGGTTCGGGATCCGTCCGGAAGTGGACGAGGCCACGCGGCGCGCCGTTCTCGGGGAATGAACCGGCCCCTGGTTCTCGGTCTGACCGGATCGATCGGAATGGGCAAGTCCACCACCGCCGGCTTCTTCCGCGACCGCGGGATCCCGGTCTGGGACGCGGACGAGGCGGTCCGCCGGGTCTATGCCGCGGGCGGGGCGGCGGTCGGCCCGGTCGGCGCGGAATTCCCCGGGGCGATCCTTGCCGGCGCGGTGGACCGCGGTGCCCTGCGGCGCGAGGTCACGGCCCGTCCCGATGGGCTCGACCGGCTCGAACGCATCGTCCACCCCCTCGTCGCCGCCGACCGCGCGGCGTTTCTTGCGGCCGCCGCAGCGGGCGGCGCGCCTCTCGTCGTCCTCGACGTCCCGCTCCTCTTCGAGACGGGGCTCGACGCCGAGGTCGATGCAACGGTCGTCGTATCGGCGCCGCCCGAGATCCAGAGGGCCAGGGTCATGGCCCGCCCCGGCATGACCGAAGATCTGTTCCGCATCGTCCTGTCGCGCCAGACCCCGGATGCCGAGAAGCGCCGCCGCGCCACCTGGGTGGTCGAGACCCCGGATCTTGACACGGCGCGCGCAGGCGTGGAACGCATCCTGACCGAAGCGCGGGAGTGGCATGTACGAGATCGTCCTCGACACCGAGACAACGGGGCTTGAACCCGGCGAAGGGCACCGGATCGTCGAGATCGGGGCCGTCGAGCTTTTCAACCACATGCCGACCGGGCGCCGGTTCCACCGCTACCTGAACCCGGACCGGCCGATGCCGCCCGAGGCGCTGGCCGTGCATGGGCTGACCGACGTCTTCCTGGCCGACAAGCCGCGTTTCGAAGAGGTGGTGGCCGAGTTCCTCGACTTCCTCGGGCGCGACTCGCGGCTGGTGATCCACAACGCCGCCTTCGACATCAAGTTCCTGAACGCCGAGCTTCAGCGCCTCGGCCACCCCGCCATCGCGCCCGGACGCGCGCTCGACACCCTCGCCATCGCCCGGCGCCGGTTTCCCGGCGCGCCGGTGTCGCTCGATGCGCTGTGCCGGCGGTTCGGGATCGACACGTCCATGCGCACCCGGCATGGTGCCCTGCTGGACAGCGAGATCCTCGCCGACGTCTACCTGGAACTGATCGGAGGGCGGCAGCCGGATCTCGCTCTGGCCGCGGCCGCGGCGGCGGACGCGCCCCGCGAAACCGGTGCCGCGGCCTGGCGTCCGCCGCCCCGCCCGGTGCCGCTTGCCCCGCGGCAGACGCCGGAAGAGGCCGCGGCGCACCGGGAATTCGTCGAGGCGCTCGGTCCGGCGTCGGTGTGGCGGTCGCTCGGCTACTGACCGGTTGCCCGGAGCACCGCGCCGACCGTTCGGACAAGGATCGCAAGGTCCGTCCCGATCCCGATGCGGGCATGATAGTCGCTGTCGAAGGCGGCGCGGTCGGAAAACCCCCCGCCGTTCCGCCGCCCGACCTGCCAGGGTCCGGTGATTCCGGGCCGCATCCGGTAATAGGCCTCGGACCGGAAATTCCTGCGGTAGAGATCCGACTGTTCCGGCAGGATGGGCCTCGGCCCCACCAGGCTCATGTGGCCGCGCAGGACGTTCCAGAGCTGCGGAAGCTCGTCGAGGCTGGTCCGGCGCAGGAAGGCGCCCACCGTCGTGACGCGCGGATCCCTGTCCAGCTTCTGCTTCCGCTCCCATTCCAGGGCCAGCGCGGGATCCTGCGCCAGCAGCAGGGAAAGCCGCCGTTCGGCATCCGGGACCATCGTGCGCAGCTTCAGGCAGCGGAACGGCCTGCCGCCCCGCCCGACCCGGTCCTGCGCATAGAACGGCCTTCCGCCGCCGGCGGCCACGGCGAGTGCCGCCAGTGCGACGACCGGGACTGCCACGGGGGCCATGAGGACGACCGCGACAACATCGAAAAGGCGCTTGCCCGCAACGGCATAGAGCGAGGCAGACCTTCCGGCAGCGCAGGACGCGCGAAACTCGAATTCGGGGGCTGACACGGTTCCGGTTCTCCATTCCCTGGCTGCGCCGGACCAGCCCCACGGGCCCGGCTTCGGGCGGACCCTAGCGGCCGGCGCGTTACGGAAGGATTAACCAGAAACGCCGGCCAGGGGATCACCGGGGTTTCAGACGAACCGGTTCCAGAGGTTCTCGAGCCGCTCCTGCCGCCCCGACCTGGGCTCGGGATTCACGTTCCGGGCGAGAACGTCGGCGGCGATGCCGTCGAGCGTGCCCGAGGCGAGCATCGCCTTCGCCGCAGGGCTGTCCCACCCGGCGTAGCGTTCGGCCCGCGCGCGCTCCAGCGAGCCCTCCTCGAGGAGCGCGGCTGCCGCCCTGAGGGCGCGGGCGCAGACGTCCATGCCGCCGACATGGGCGAGGACGAGGTCGGCCGGGTCGATCGACTGGCGGCGGATCTTGGCGTCGAAGTTCGTGCCGCCGGTCGTGAACCCGCCGGCGCGGAGGACCTCGTAATAGGCCCTGGCCATTTCCGGCACGCTGTCGGGGAACTGGTCGGTGTCCCAGCCGGACTGGTAGTCGTTGCGGTTCATGTCGATCGAGCCGAAGATGCCGAGCGAGGCCGCGAGCGCCAGCTCGTGTTCGAACGAATGGCCGGCGAGGATCGCGTGGCCCTGTTCGATGTTGACCTTCACCTCCTTCTCCAGGCCGAAGTCCTTGAGGAAGCCGCACACCGTGGCGACGTCGTAGTCGTACTGGTGCTTCGAGGGCTCTTGCGGCTTCGGCTCGATCAGGATCGCGCCCCTGAAGCCGATCTTGTGCTTGTACTCGACGACCATCTGGAGGAAGCGCCCGGCCTGCCGGCGTTCGCGCATCAGATTGGTGTTGAGCAGCGTCTCGTACCCCTCGCGCCCGCCCCAGAGGACATAGTTCTGCCCGCCGAGCCTCAGGGTGGCGTCCATGCAGGATTTGACCGTGGCCGCGGCATAGGCGAAGACCTCGGGGTCGGGGTTCGTCGCGGCGCCGGCCATCCAGCGCCGGTGCGAGAAGAGGTTTGCGGTGCCCCAGAGCAGACGGGTCCCGGAGGCCGCCTGCTTCTGAAGCAGGTAGTCGGCGATCTCGTCGAGGTTGCGGAGCGACTCGGCGAAGGACGCGCCTTCGGGCCGGGCGTCGGCGTCATGGAAGCAGTAGAAGGGCACCCCGAGGATGCCGAAGAGCTCGAAGGCGACATCTGCCTTGAGCTTGGCGAGCGCCATCGTGTCGCCGAACCACGGACGATCGAATGTCTGCCCTCCGAAGGGGTCGCCGCCCGGCCAGGCGAAGCTGTGCCAGTAGGCGACAGCGAAGCGCAGGTGGTCTTCGAGGCGCTTCCCGAGGACGACCTCGTCGGGGTTGTAGTGGCGGAAGGCGAATTCGTTGTCGCTCTCCGGCCCTTCGTACCTGATCCGCGGGATACCCCGGAAGAAGTCGCTCATGTCAGTCCCCTGATGGCGGTCCGTGCGGACGCGTAGCGGGCGTGGCCCTCGTCGTAGCTTCGGACCAGCCCGGCGACAGGGTCCACGGTCCTTGCGATCCTGGGCAGGGCCGCGATCTCGGCCCCCGCCCCGGTCGCCGCCATCAGCCCCAGCCGAGCGGCGCCGAAGGCCCCGCCGAAGTCGCCTGCGGCCGGGACGAGGACGGGCGTGCCGAGCGCGGTGGCGATGGCCGAGAGCCAGTAGTCCGACCGCGACCCGCCGCCGACGGCGAGAAGCCGGTCGATGCGGGTGCCGGTGGCGGAAAGCGCATCGCGGCAGTCGCGGATGGCGAAGGTGACGCCCTCCAGGACGGCGCGGGTGGCGGCCGGGCGGTCCGTCGCGTGTTCAAGCCCGACGAAGGCGGCGCGGATTGCCGCGTCGTTGAGCGGGGTGCGTTCGCCGCCGAGATAGGGGAGGAACCGCGTCTTCCCCGGCGGAAGCAGCGGCCCGAGGGCGGCGGTCAGCGGGGCCGCGTCGGTCCCGACGAGGGTTGCGAACCAGTTCAGCGCATCGGTCGCGGCAAGGATCACGCCCATCTGGTGCCAGGCCCCGGGAAGGGCGTGGCAGAAGGTGTGAACGGCGGTCGCCGGCGCGGGCCGGTAGCCGTCGTTCGCGGCGAAGAGGACGCCCGAGGTGCCGAGCGAGACGAAGGCCTGACCGGCCCTAACGACGCCGACCCCGATGCCCGAGGCGGCGTTGTCGCCGCCGCCGCCCGCGACGACGCACGAGGCGCGGAGCCCGAAGCGCTCGCACACCTCGCGCCGGACCGTGCCCGAGACCTCTGATCCCTCGACGAGGCGCGGCATCGCATCGCGCGCAAGGCCGGTCTTGGCGAGAAGCGACTCTGACCAGGCGCGGCCCCCGGTATCGAGCCAGCCCGTACCCGCGGCGTCGGACATGTCGGCGACATGGTCGCCCGTCAGCCAGAGTCGCAGGTAGTCCTTCGGCAGGAGCACCCGGGCAACCCTGCCGAACACCGCGGGTTCGTGCCGCCCGACCCAGACGAGCTTCGGCGCGGTGAAGCCCGGAAAGACGATGTTCCCGGTGACGGCGCGGAACTCGGGATCGGCGTCCAGCTCGGCGGCCTCGGCATGGGCGCGGGTATCGTTCCAGAGGATGCAGGGCCGCAAGACGTTGTCCGCCGCATCGAGGAGTGTCGCGCCGTGCATCTGGCCGGACAGGCCGATGCCCCGGACCGATCCGAGCAGGTCGCGCCCGAGTCCCGCAAGAACCCGGTCTGCCGCCGCGATCCAGTCCGCGGGCGCCTGCTCGGACCAGCCGTCCCGCGGCCGCGACACCGAAAGCGGCGCCGAGGCCTCGCCCATTACCCGCTGCGTGTCGTCGATGATCAGCGCCTTGAGACCGGAGGTTCCCAGATCGAGTCCGAGGAACATGCTCACGCCGCTCCGGGACCCGGGATCGCGGCCGGGGGACATTTGCCGGCGATGATCATGCCGAGCACCTCGTCGTGCGTGACCTCCTCGGTACGCGCGGTGCCCACCACCTTGCCGTTCTTCATCACCGTCACCCGGTCGGCGAGATCGAAGACGTCGTGCAGGTCGTGGCTGATGAGGAAGATCCCGATGCCTTCGGCCTTGAGCTGCTTCACCAGTTCGCCGACCTGGGCGGTTTCGGCCGGGCCGAGGGCCGCGGTCGGTTCGTCCATGATGAGGATGCGCGCGTTGAAGTGGATCGCGCGGGCGATGGCGACCGACTGGCGCTGGCCGCCCGAAAGCTTCGAGACGGGCTCCTTGAACCGGCGGAAGTTCGGGTTCAGGCGGTGCATCACCTTGCGGCACTCGGCCTCCATCGCCACGTCGTCGAGCGTGCCCCAGGCGGTCTTGATCTCGCGCCCCAGATAGAGGTTGGCCGCCGCATCCACGTTGTCGGCCAGCGCGAGTGTCTGGTAGATGGTTTCGATCCCGTGGGCCTTGGCGTCCCGGGGGTTGTCGATCTTCACCTCCTTGCCGTCGATGAGGATGCGCCCCGCGTCGCGCGCATAGGCGCCGGACAGGATCTTGATGAGCGTGGACTTGCCCGCGCCATTGTGGCCCAGAAGCCCGACGACCTCTCCCGGGTAGAGATCGACCGAGGCATGATCGACCGCCTTGATGCCGCCGAACGCGATCGAGATGTCCTGCATCTCGATCAGCGGTGCCTGTGCGGTGCCGTTTGCCATGTCCGTCCTCCTCACTTCGCGCGGCGGCGGTAGATCTGGTCCACGAACACGGCCACGACCAGGACCGAGCCCACGACGATGTTCTGCCAGGGCGAGGGCAGGTTCAGAAGCTGCATTCCCGACGCGATCGACTGCATCATCAGGGCGCCCAGCATCGCTCCGTAGATGGTGCCGAGACCGCCGGCGAGCGAGGTGCCCCCGATGACGGCCGCGGCGATGACGTAGAGCTCGTTCAGGTCGCCGAGCGAGACGGTGGCCGCGTCGAGACGCGAGGACGAGATGATTGCCGAGATCGCCGCCAGCAGCCCCATCAGGGCAAAGACCCTGACGGTCATCCACCGCGTGTTGATGCCGGCGAGCTCGGCCGCCTCCGGGTTGCCGCCGATCGCGAAGACATAGCGTCCGAATTGCGTGCGGGTGGAGATGAAGCTCATCAGGAGGCCGACCGCCAGCGCAATCAGCACGGGAACCGGGTAGCCGGTGTAATAGACCAGCCCCTCGGCGCAGCGCACGATCGCGCCGTCCGCCATGCAGATCGCGCTGCCGGACCTGTCCTCGACCCCTGCGGGAATCGCCACGCCGTTCTCGGCCGCATAGACCTCGATCAGCTTCGGCGGCCAGGGGTAGGAGTTGACGACCTGCGTGGCGCCGAGAACGACCGCCCCGAAGAGCGTCACCAGGAACACCTCGGCCCAGATCGGCCGCAGCGGGAACTTGAAGCGCTTGCGCTGGCGCCGGCCCATGAGCACGCCGAACACGATCAGCACGCAGGCGATCCCGGCCAGCATCCAGCTCCAGACCGGGCCGAGCCATGCGGCAGGCACGTTGCCGCCGATGACCTTGAACGTCTTGTCGAGCGGCGCGATCGTCACGCCCTCGGAAATGTAGAAGGCGACCCCCTTCGCATAGGCGATGAGGCCCCCGAGCGTGACGATGAACGAGGGGATCCCGAGATAGGCGATGAGGGCGCCGTTGAAGGCGCCGACGACCGCCCCGATGATCAGCGCCACGACGACCGCCACGATCCAGATCGCGGAATGGCCGACGCCCAGCGCCGGTCCAAGATACTGGACCTGGAGAACCGCCGAAACGGTCGCCACGAGCGTCAGGAGCGAGCCGACGGAAAGGTCGATCTGCCGCATGACGATGACGAGCACCATTCCCGTCGCCATGATGGCGATCGAGGAGGTCTGGACGAGCAGCGTCCAGAGGTTCCGGGGGGTCAGGAACGAACCGCCGAACAGCCCCTCGTTGGGCAGCCGCAGCCCGCTCCAGATGTCGAAGATCGTCCAGACGACCACGATGGCGCCGATCATCCCCAGCATCCGGGTGTCGAGCTCGGTCGCGCGGATGAAGCGGGTCACCGCACCTTCCCGTACAAGCGCCGGTCCGCCACTCGAATTGTCTGCAAGGCTCATGACTTGGCTCCCCTGGTGGCGCTGGGTCCCGCGCCTATGAAGGGGCCGCGCCGCCAGACTGCGGCGCGGCCCCGGTTTCGGCTCGGATGTCCGGCGGGGATCAGCCGCAGGCGGGAACGGCGCCGGCCGCGACGCCCGCGCAGGCCTCGGCCTTGCTGATCCAGCCCGCGTCGATCACGTCGGACAGGTTGTCCTTGGTGATCGGGTTCGGGGCCAGGAGGATCGCGTTCATCTCGACCTTGTTCTTGCCGCCCGCGAACTTGCTGGCGCCGGGCAGCGCGTCCATCGCCGTGCCGTTCGCAAGGGCGACCGCCGCCTCGCCGGCGACCTTGCCGAGCGCGCGGCTGTCCTTCCAGACCGAGACGAGCTGCGTGCCGAGCGCGACGCGGTTCAGGGCGGCCTTGTCGCCGTCCTGGCCGGTGACCGGAACGGAGCCGGCGAGGCCCTGGGCTTCCAGGGCGGCGACGACGCCGCCGGCCATGCCGTCGTTTTCGGAGATGACGGCGTCAACCGCGTTGTTGTTGGCGGTCAGACACTGTTCCATGTTCTTCTGGGCGTTGTCGGGCTTCCAGCCATCGGTGAAGGTCTCGCAGACGTTCTTGATCTTGCCCGCGTCCATGTTCGGCTTCAGGACTTCCATGATGCCCTGGAACAGGAAGGTCGCGTTCGGGTCGCCCTTGTCGCCCTTGATGAAGGCGAAGTTGCCCTCGGACTTGCCCTTCTCGAGCATCGTCTTGGCCATCAGGCGGCCGACGCCGACGTTGTCGAAGGTGATGTAGAGCGCGTTCGGGTCTTCGAACTGGACGTCGTAGGCGATCGCCTTGATGCCCGCGTCGCTGATCTTCTGGATTGACGGCAGGATCGCGTCGCTGTCGAAGGCGACGACCAGGATGACGTCCACGCCCTGACCGATCAGGCCCTCGATGTCCGCCGCCTGCTTCTGCGCCGAGCCCTGGGCATCGGTCGAGATGTAGGTGTCGCCTGCAGCCTCGACGACCGCCTTGATGGCGACTTCGTCGGTCTTCCACCGCTCTTCCTGGAACGTCTTCCAGGAGACAGCGATCTTCTTGCCATCGGCGAGTGCCGGAGTGGCGAAGCCGGCCGCGAGCAACGCGGCGGCCACAATGGCCTTGTGCATGTAGTACCTCCCACGGATGGGCCTGAAACGGGCCCTTGGACACGGCGGATTCGCCGGTGTGTGCGGAAGTTGCCCAGAATAATTTCAGTTGTCAAATTAAAAAGGGATGGTCAAAGGCGGCAGATCCTGCGACACTAAAAGAATTCGCCGGAGCGCCGAAGGATTTGGTCAGTAACCATGCCATATCGGTACTGACCCGATGTCGAATTTTTCGAGGGCCGAAATAATGCACCGCATGTCGGGCGGAAAGAGCGAGACGGCCAGCCTCGGCTGCGGGCCGATGATTCCCGCCTTGTCCGAAAGCACCCGGTCGCTCCGCCAGCAGATCTTCGAGCGGGTCCGGGCGGCGGGAACGATGCCGCGCATCCAGGTTGCGAAGGAGCTGAACGTCAGCCCGGCCAGCGTCACGACGATCACTTCCGAACTCATCGAGGCGGGGCTTCTGCACGAGGTGACAGCGCGGCGCGACAGCGATCCGGGCCGGGGAAGGCCGGCGGTCGCCCTGGGGGTGCGCCCCTCGGCGCATCTTGCTGCCGGAATCAAGATCTCGGACCGCGAGCATACGGCCGTCATCGTGGATTTCGCCGGAAACCTCGTGTCCGACCTGGCGTTCTCGCGCAATCCGGCGGCGATGGAGCCGGGCGTGCTCGCCGACACGGTCGAGACGCTTCTGACACAGGTGTGCGGGAAGGCCGGGATTGCAGTACACGATCTCTCCGCGGTCGGTGTGGGTGTGCCGGGCTACGTCGAATCGGACACCGGCACCGTCCTCTGGTCGCCCGTCCTCTCGACCGGGCGCCTTCCCCTGGCCGAACTGCTTTCGGCGCGGCTCGCGCTGCCGGTCCATGTGGACAACGACGCGAACCTCGTGTCGCTCGCCGAACTCTGGTTCGGGGCGGGCCGCAGCCGGTCGGATTTCGCCGTGGTGACGATTGAACACGGCGTCGGCATGGGGCTGGTGATCAATCACCGCGTATACAGGGGCGCGCGCGGCCTCGGGATGGAGCTCGGCCACACGAAGGTGCAACTCGACGGGGCCCTGTGCCGCTGCGGGCAGAGGGGCTGTCTCGAAGCCTATGTCGCCGACTATGCGCTGGTGCGCGAGGCGACGACGGCGCTCAACTGGTCGAACCGTGAAACCCAGTCGGTCAACGTTCTCCTGGAAAGTCTCTATGACCACGCCAAGGCCGGGAACGGTGCGGCCCGGTCGATCTTCCGCCGCGCGGGGCGCTATCTGGCGCTGGGCCTTGCCAACGTCGTCAACCTGTTCGATCCGGGTCTGATCATCCTGTCGGGCGAGCGGATGCGCTATGACTACCTCTATGCCGGGGACACCCTGGCCGAGATCGAGGCGCTGGCGATCGATTCCGGCCGGCCGCCGCCGAAGATCGAGATCCACGCCTGGGGCGATCTGCTCTGGGCGCATGGCGCGGCCGCGCTGGCGCTGTCGCAGGTGACCGACGGGCTCCTCGGCGTGCAGCGCGAGATCGCGGCGCAGTAGGGTCATTCCGGCGGGATGTAGCGCACATAGGCAAAGGCGGTCCCGTCGCTTTTCCAGCAGGGGACGTTGATCGTGCCCTGCCCGCCGAAGAGGCGGACGAGCGTTCGCGCCGGGCCTCCGCCGGCCGGCATCAGGCGCAGCTCGACACTCCGGTCGCGCGGGTGGCCTTCGGTTCCGGCTTCGTAGGACAGGTAGAGGACGTGGCGTCCGTCGGGCGAGGGATGGGGGAACCAGTTGACCCGGTCGTCGTCCGTCATGCGCTGACGGTCGCGGCCGTCGGGGCGGATGCGCCAGAGTTGCATGCCGCCGCGCTGATCGGAGTTGAACCAGATCCACGCGCCGTCAGGCGTGTAGTCCGGCCCGTCGTGATGGCCGCCGCCTGACGTGACGCGGAACTCCTTCCCGCCCCCGACGGGGATCGTGCAGATGCGGAAGACCCCGTCGCGGACGGCGGCATAGGCGAGGCGGGCGCCGTCGGGCGACCAGCCGTGCCACCAGGACGGCGTGTTCGCCGTGACCTGCCGCGGCTCGCCTCCCTGGACGGGAAGCGTGTAGATGCAGGATTGTCCGGGGACGGTGTGGTTCGAGAGGACGAGCCGCGTTCCGTCGGGCGACACGCCGTGGTCGTTGTTGAGGCGGGTGGCAAAACCCGTGTCTATCCTGGCCAGACTCGGCCGGTCGAGCGGCACACGGAAAAGCCGTCCGTCGCCGTTCACGATCAGCGCCGAGCCGTCGGGAAGCCAGTTCGGCGCTTCGATCAGGCGCGGCGTTTCGAGGACGACGCGGTCCTGCCCCGAGGCGAGGTCGTGGATGCAGAGCGCCGAACGCACCGTCATCCGCCCTCGGACGACCGCGCCCAGAGGTTGACATCCTTCTCTTCCGAGATCGCGTCGATGGCGGCGAGTTCCTGCGCGGTGAAGCCGAGGTTTCCCAGGGCACCCACGCAGTCGGTCACCTGTTCGGGCTTCGAGGCGCCGATGAGGGCCGAGGTGATCCCGCCCTCGCGCAGAACCCAGGCGAGCGCCATCTGCGCCAGCGTCTGGCCCCGTGCCGCGGCCATGTCGTTGAGCCTCCGCACCGAGCCGATGGCCTTCTGCACGACGCCGGGGTCGAGCGACTTGTCCTGGGCCGCGCGACTGCCCGCCGGGATGCCGTTCAGGTACTTGTCCGTGAGGATCCCCTGCGCGAGCGGGATGAAGGCGATGGAGCCGATCCCGAGGTCCCTCAGCGTGTCCTTCAGCCCGTCGGTTTCCACCCAGCGGTTCAGGATGTTGTAGCTCGGCTGGTGGATGACGCAGGGCGTGCCGAGATCCCTCAGGATCGCCGCCGCCTCCCGCGTGCGCAGGGAGTTGTAGCTGGAAATGCCGGCATAGAGCGCCCGGCCGGACCGCACGATGTGATCGAGCGCGCCCATCGTTTCCTCGAGCGGCGTGTCGGGGTCGAAACGGTGGGAATAGAAGATGTCGACATGGTCGAGGCCCATCCGCTTCAGCGACTGGTCGCAGGAGGCGATCAGGGACTTTCGGCTGCCCCACTCGCCATAGGGGCCGTCCCACATCAGGTAGCCGGCCTTGGACGAGATGACGAGCTCGTCGCGGTGGGCGCGGAAATCGGTGCGGAGGATCTCGCCGAAGGCTTCCTCGGCGCTGCCGGGCGGGGGGCCGTAGTTGTTGGCGAGGTCGAAGTGGGTGATCCCGAGGTCGAAGGCCGTCCGGCAGATCGCCTGTTTCACCTGGTGCGGCGTGTCGTGGCCGAAATTGTGCCAGAGGCCGAGCGAGATGGCGGGCAGCATCAGGCCCGACCGTCCGCAGCGGCGGTAGATCATCTTCGAGTAGCGGTCGGCGGCGGCGATGTAGGTCATGGGTCCGTCCGGAAAGGGAAAGGGGCGGCGCGGCCCGATGCGCGCCGCCCGGCTGCTGCCGGCGATTCGTAGCCTACCTCAAGAGCGCCCGCGCTTCCGCCGCCGACAGGGCCGCAGGTCGCTCGCAGGTCGTCGTCAGGGTGACGAACCGCCCGGTCTCGCCAGACTTCAGGCAGGCCGTCATCACGTCGACGGCGTGCAGCGCCAGCTCCATCGAGCAGCGGTGCGGGCGGCCTTCCTCGATGGCGATCGCCATGTCGGCGAGGCCGGCGGTGCGGTAGTTCGCGACCATGCCCTGCGGGTGCTCCTCGTTCGGGATGCCGAAGGGGTGCGAGGCGGTGTCGAGCGCGGTCGCGGCAGGCCCGCGGCCGGTCGCTTCGACGGTACCGCCGAAGAAGTTCGGGTCGGGCACGTAGAGCGAGCCCCCCGAGCCGTAAAGCTCCATGTGCGCGTGACGGTGCGCCCAGACGTCCCACGAGGTCGAGAGGGTGATCGTCGCCCCCGAATGGAAGTCGAGCAGCGCGTGGATGTTCGTGGGCGTCCTGACCGGGACGGTCTTGCCCTGCATCGGGCCGGCGGCCGTGACCGGACGGTCGGGAAACGGGGCCGTGGCGAGCGCGCCGACGCGGCGGACGGGGCCGAGAAGCTGGATCAGGTTGGTGACATAGTAGGGGCCGAGGTCGAGCATCGGGCCCGCGCCCGGCAGGAAGAAGAAGCCCGGGTTCGGGTGCCAGTGCTCCATCCCGTGGTTGAGCACATGCGCAGTGCCCGCCACGACCTTGCCGACGCGCCCCTCGTCGATCGCCGCCCGTGCCGCCTGATGCGCGCCGCCGAGGAAGGTGTCGGGGGCCGAACCGATGCGCAGGCCCCTGGCCTTGCAGATGGCACGGAGGTCCTCGCCCTGTTCCAGCGTCAGCACGAAGGGCTTTTCCGAATAGGCGTGCTTGCCGGATTCGAGGATGCGCCTCGTCACCGGGTAGTGCGCCTCCGGGACCGTGAGGTTGACGACGATGTCGATGTCCTTCGCGGCGAGAAGGTCATCGACCGGCAGCGCCCTGACGCCGAACTCCTTCGCGCGCGCCCCGGCCGCCGCGTGGTTCACGTCGGCGATGGCGCGAACCTCGAGGCCCCTGAAGAGCGGCGCGAGCCGCAGGTAGGCGGCCGAGATGTTGCCCGCGCCGATGATTCCGATGCCTTGCATGATCCCTCTCCTCACATCGCCCTGACGGCGGCAAGCGACCGCGAGGCGAAGCGCCGCTCGTCGCTGGGGTTGTCGTGTTCGATGACGAAATACCGGGTGCCGGCCTTTCTCAGCGCGGCCATCAGCGCGGGCCAGGGCATGACGCCGTCGCCCACGTCGGCCCAGCCGTCCTGATCGGCGTTCTGCCCGGCCGGGGCGATGTCCTTGACATGCGCGGCGCGGATGCGGCTGCCGTACCTGCCGATGGTGGTCAGGGGGTCGGTCCTGCCCCGGACGGACCAGGCGACATCGAATTCGAGGACGAGGGAGTCGTCGGCGCCAAGGATCAGGTCGAGCGGCAGGTGGCCGCCATCGACCGGGGCGTATTCGAAGTCATGGTTGTGGTAGCCGAAGAAGAGGCCCGCATCGCGGATCGGGGCGCCGGCCCTGGCCAGCGACTTGCCGTAGGCCTCCCATCCCTTCGCGTCCTTCGGGCGGTCGTCGGGCATGATGTAGGGGACGATGACGCCCGTCAGCCCGAGTCCTCTGGCGATGGAAAGAACGCGCTTGGGGTCGCCCGAGACCATGTCGAAGCCGAAATGCCCCGTGGGCATGGAAAGGCCCGTGTCCTTCAGGCCCTTTTCGAGCGTCCTGAGCGCCGCGTCGCTCCCGTAGAGCCCGCCGTAGCCTTCGACCTGCGCATAGCCGAGGCCGGCGAGAAGGCGGAGCGTGGCGTCGAGGGGTCCGAAGTTCCGCGAACTGTAGAGCTGGTATGAGAAATCGGTCATGGGATGTCCTTTCTAGGCACCATGGGTCGCGGCGTGAAGGTCGCGGAGGGAGAACGTCGGCATCGCGCCGGGGTCGCGCGGCGTGAAGGTGATCTCGGCCGGGAAGCCGGGGAAAAGCGTCACTGCATTGGCTGAAAACCGCCCTTCGACATCGGCTTCGACCGCGACGAAGGGGGCGAGCGCGGTGACGGAGAGGGCGATGCGGCAGAGGGCGCCATCCTGCGTGACATGGTGCACGAGGCCCGGGGGGAGGAGGTCGTAGCTCTTCCAGGGCTTCGGGTTGAAGACGTCGCCCGACCGCGTGCCGTCGCTGCCCTGCCAGGTGAAGGCCAGGACCTCGCCCTCGGCCAGCGCGTCGCCCGCGATCTCGGCCACCACCTGCGCGATGTCGGTGCGAAGGGAGAGGGTCGTCTGGCCGAGGGGGCGGGTCGTGCCGTCCATCCGCGCCGCCGCGATCTGGACCGACAGGGTAACATCCTGCGGCCCGTCGTTCATGCCCTTGAGGTGGAAGCCGCTCTCGACCGGCACCGCGGCCACGAAAACGGGCGCGAAGAAGCGCCGGGCCATGTGGTGCAGAAGCTTCCAGTTGCCGCCGTGGTCGAGGCTGGCCCAGGAGCAGACGGGCCAGGTGTCGTTGAGCTGCCAGTAGAGCGTGCCCATGCAGTGGGGCTTGAGGCTCCGCCAGTGCGACACGGCGGTCTTGATCGCCAGCCCCTGCTGGACCTGGCTGAGATAGACGAAGTTCTCGAACCCCGCCGGAAAGCGGAAGTAGCGGAACATCGTCTCGGCGATGCGCGCGTTGCCGCCGGCGTTCTTCTGGTGGCTCTCCATTACGGGGCTGGCGATGTTCCAGTCCGCAGGGCTCGCGAAGCGGCGGATGACGGGCATCGAGGGGTAGGACTGGAACCCGAATTCCGAGCAGAACCGGGGCGAGACGTCGCGGTAGTGCTCGAAATCGCGGCCCTCGTGCCAGATCGACCAGACGTGCATGTCGCCCGACCGGTCGTCGTGCCAGGCGTCGCCGAAGGACAGAGGGCCGGGCGAAGGGGACGAGGGCCACCAGACTGCATCCGGGGCGGTGTCCTTCAGCGCGCGTTCGACCGTGCGGTTCAGCCGGTCGTAGGCGACGAGGTAGCGGTCGCGGTTGTCGCGGCTTTCGCGGAACCAGTTCAGCGCGCCCAGAAGTTCGTTGTCGCCGCACCAGAGGGCAATGCAGGGGTGATGGTTCAGGCGGGCGGTCTGGATGCGGACTTCAGTATCTATCTCGGCCAGAAAGGCGTCGATCGAAGGGTAGAGGTGGCAGGCGAACATGAAGTCCTGCCAGACCATCAGCCCGAGTTCGTCGCAAAGATCGTAGAACCAGTCCGGCTCGTAGCGGCCGCCGCCCCAGACGCGGATCATGTTCATGTGCGCGTCCCTCGCCGACCGGAGGAGCGGCAGCACCGTGTCGGGCGTGATGTTCGACCCGAGCGCGTCGGCCGGAACCCAGTTCGCCCCGCGCATGAACACCTCGCGCCCGTTGACGCGGAAGGCGAAGCGCGCGCCGGTGGTGTCGGGGGTGGTGTCGGGGGTGGTGTCGGGGGTGGTGACGAGATCGACGGTCCTGAGCCCGATGCGGCGCGTCGCCGTGGCGGTGCCGACCGTGACCTGCAGCTCGTGGAGCGGCTGGGGCCCGAGGCCGTTCGGCCACCAGAGGGCCGGATCCTTCACCTCGAGCGACAACTCGCAGCGGCCGTCGGCCACGACGCCGGAGCCCGCCACGCCGCAGAGCGAAAGGGAGACGGCCTCGCCCCCGGCCTCGCCCTCGACCCGGATCGACACGGATACCCGCATCGCCCGCGCATCGCCCGACTGGCCGACAATGACATCGGCAATGCGGAAGGGGCGGGCGGGTTCAAGGCGGATGCCCTCGTAGACGCCGAAGGGGGCGAGGGCGATGTTCCAGTCCCATCCGAAGTCGCATTGCGGCTTGCGCAGCATGTTGCCGTTCGGGATCGGGCAGTTGCCCCTGTGCCAGGGCACGGGGAAGGGCTGCGCCGCCTGCCGCGCCGCGCCTTCGCGGACGGGCGAGCGGAAGGTGACCTCGATGCTGTTCGCGCCGATGCGCGCGGCGGCGGAGATATCCGCCCGGTGGGCGCGGAACATGCTGTCGGCCCGCAGGACGACCGTGCCGTTCACCCGCACCTCGGCCACGGTGTCGAGCATCTCGGCCACCAAGACATAGTCCGTCCGGTCGAGCGTCACCTCGCGCCGGATGGCCCAGTCGCGTTCGGCGATCCAGCGGAGGCCGTATTCGTTGCGCCCCCGGTAGGGGTCGGGGATCAGGCCCGCCTTGTAAAGCGCGGTGATGCCGTCGCCAGGCACCGCCATGGGCGCCGAGAATTCACCAGATTCATCGGACAGCAGCCAGGTGCCGGATAGGTCGATCATGCCGGGTCAGAGCCGCTTTTCGGTCTGCCTGTCGAAGAGCGAGGCGCGTTCGGGCGAGAAGCCGATGAAAAGACGGTCCCCCGGCGCAACGCGGGCCTGCCCGTCCATTCTCAGGCGGAAATCCAGTCCGGCGAGCGTCGTCCAGACGAGCGTGTCGGACCCCATCGGCTCGACGATCTCGACCGTCGATTCCGACTGGAAGGGCATTCCGCGCGCCGCCCCGCCGGCTGCGACATGCTCGGGGCGCATGCCGAACCAGGCCGGTCCGTCCGCGCACCCGCCGTCGAAGCCGTAGCCGTCGAGCGGGATGCGCGCATCGCCCGCGACGAAGGACGCGCCCTCGACCCGGCCGTCGAGGAAGTTCATCTCGGGGCTGCCGATGAAACCGGCGACGTATTTGTTGACGGGCCGGTTGTAGATGTCGGCGGGCGCGGCGAGCTGCTGGATCATGCCGTTCCTCATGATCGCGATGCGGTCGGCGAGCGTCATCGCCTCGATCTGGTCGTGGGTGACGTAGATGACGGTGTTCCTCAGCCGCTGGTGCAGCCGCTTGATCTCGACGCGCAGGTCGGCGCGCAGCTTGGCGTCGAGGTTCGAGAGCGGCTCGTCGAACAGGAACACGTCCACGTCGCGGACGAGTGCGCGGCCGATGGCCACGCGCTGCCGCTGGCCGCCGGACAGCGCGGCGGGCTTGCGGCTGAGGAGCGGCCCGATCTGGAGGATCTCGGCGGCGCGGGCGACGCGCCTGGCGACCTCGTCGCGCGCCATGCCGGCGTTGCGAAGACCGAAGGACAGGTTTCCCCCGACCGTCATCTGCGGGTAGAGCGCGTAGGACTGAAACACCATCCCGATGCCGCGGCGCGAGGGTTCCTCCCATGTCACGTTCTTCCCGCCGATGAAGACCTGCCCGCCGGTGATGTCGAGAAGGCCCGCGATGCAGTTCAGCAGGGTCGATTTCCCGCACCCCGAGGCGCCGAGGAGCACGAGGAACTCGCCGTCGGCGATCTCGAGGTTCAGCCGGTCGAGAACCGTCACGCTGCCGAATGTCAGGGTCAGATCTTTGACGGCGACGGTCATTCGGGATCAGCCTTTCACCGCGCCCGCCGCGATGCCGCGGACGAAGAGCTTGCCGGAAATGAAATAGATGGTGAGGGGCACGAGGCCGGTGATGAGCGTCGCGGCCATGTTGACGTTGTATTCCTTCACGCCCTGCACCGAGTTGACGATGTTGTTGAGCTGGACCGTCATCGGGTAGAGGTCGGGCTTGGTGTAGATCACCCCGAAGAGGAAGTCGTTCCAGATGCCGGTCACCTGAAGGATGATCGCGACGACGACGATGGGGAGCGACATCGGCATCATCACCTTGAAGAAGATGCCCCAGAATCCGGCGCCGTCGATGCGGGCGGCCTTGAAGAGTTCCTCGGGGATGGAACTGAAGTAGTTGCGGAAAAGCAGCGTCAGGATCGGCATTCCGAAGATGGAATGCACGATCACGAGGCCCCAGAGGGTTCCGTAGAGCCCGATGTCGCGCAGCAGTATGACGATGGGGTAGAGCAGCACCTGGTAGGGGATGAAGGCCCCGAAGACGAGGATGGTGAAGAACGCCTCGGACCCCCGGAACCGCCAGTGGGCGAGCGTGTAGCCGTTCACCGAGGCGATCGCGATCGACAGGATCACCGAGGGCACTGTGATGCGCACCGAGTTCCAGAAGCCGCGGGAAAGCCCGTCGCAGTTGAGCCCCGTGCAGGCTTCGGCCCAGGCCTTGACCCAGGGTTCGAAGGTGATCTCGACCGGGGGCGAGAAGATGTTGCCCATCCGCACCTCGGGCATCGTCTTGAGCGAGGTGACGATCATCACGTAGAGCGGCACGAGGTAGTAGGCGGCGAGCAGGGTCAGCGCGCCGTAGAGCGCCACGTTCCGGGCCGAGAAGAGCGGTCTCGGCCTGCGTCCGCCGGGTCCGGCAGGGGCGGTGTCAGCCACGGCGCTTCCCCCCGAATTCGAGATAGGCCCAGGGGACCACCACGATGGCGACCGTCAGCAGCATCATGGTCGAGGCGGCGAAGCCTTGGCCGAGGTTCTGGGCGCGGAACATGAAGTCGTAGACGTATTTCGCGGGAACCTCGGACGCGATGCCCGGGCCGCCGCCCGTCTGCGCGACGATGAGGTCGTAGAGACGGACGATGCCGCTCATGATGATGACGAGCGTGGTGATGAACACCGGCCGCATCATCGGGATGACGATGAAGAGGTAGGTCTTCCACATCGGGATGCCGTCGACCCGCGCGGCCTTCCAGATGTCCTCGTCGATGCCCCGCAGGCCGGCCAGCATCAGGCACATGATGAGGCCGGTGCCCTGCCAGAGCCCGGCGATGAGCACCCCGTAGATCACGATGTCCTGGTTGTAGAGGGGGTCGAAGACGAAGCCTTCGAAGCCGAGCGACCGGACGATGCGCTGCACGCCGAAGTCGGGGTTCAGGATCCACTGCCAGACGAGGCCGGTGACGATGAACGAGAGCGCGAAGGGGTAGAGAAAGATCGTGCGGAAGGCGTTTTCGTAGCGGATCTTCTGGTCGAGGAGCGCGGCGAGCAGGAAGCCGATGACGAGGCTGAGGACCAGCGACAGCGACCCGTAGATGGCAAGGTTCCTGATCGAGACGAGCCAGCGGGTCGTCGTCCAGAGGCGCTCGTACTGGTCGAGGCCCACGAAGTTGAGGGTGGGGAGGAGCTTCGAGCTGGTGAAGGAATAGGTGACCGTCCAGAGCGTGCCGCCGACGAAGACGAAGAGCGCCGTCAGGATCATCGGGATCGACGCGATCTTGGCGCTCGGGTTGCGCAGGATGTGGCGGGGGCGCTCGGTCGCCATGCTTGGACTCGCCGGACGGGGTTCGGGAGAGGGACCGGGCCGGAACAGGGACTGTTCCGGCCCGGTCCTCGGGTCAGTCGGCCGCCGCGATGATCTCGGCGAACCTGGCCTGTGTGTCCTCGGGCGTGATCGAGGTGTCGTTGAAGAACTGGCTCATCAGGTCGTTGATCTGGGTCGTCGTATCCGGGCTCAGAAGCTCGTCCGTCGACTTGATGATCCGTCCGGCCTTGAGGATCTCGAGTCCCTTCTTCATGCAGTCGTTCGCCGCGCCGAGGTCGATGTCGCCCCGGACGGGCATCGACCCCTTCTTGAGGTTGAAGGCGACCTGGGTTTCCGGCGAGAGCATCACCTTGGCGAGCACTTCCTGCGCCTTCGACTTCTCGGGGTCGTCGAGCTTCGGGAAGTAGAAGGAATCGCCGCCGGTCGTCAGGTAGGCGTCGGGCATCCCGAGGCCGGGCAGGCAGGTGTAGTCGGTGCCCGCGACCTTGTTGGCGACCTGGAACTCGCCCTGTGCCCAGTCACCCATCGACTGGCCGCCGGCCGCGTCGGTGATGACCATGTTGGTGGCCTGGTTCCAGTCCTGCACGTTCGATCCCTGCGACAGGTCGCGCGCGTCGGCGGCAGCCATGAAGATGCGCGCCATCTCGGGGCCTCCGGCGGCCTCGGCGTCCTTGTCCTGATAGACCTTCAGATACAGGTCCTTGCCCCCGAGGCCGAGCACCAGGTTGTTGAAGAGGCCGGTCACCTGCCAGGACTGCTGGCCGAGGGCGAGCGGCACCTTGCCCGCTTCGCGGAGCTTCGGACCGGCGGCGACGAATTCGTCCCAGTTGGTAGGAACCGGGACGCCCGCATCGGCGAAGGCCTTGTTCGACAGCCAGAGCCACTGCCAGGCATGGATGTTCACCGGCACGCAGTAGATGCGTCCGTCGAGTGTGCAACTGTCCAGAAGCGACGGCGGATTGATGACCGCCTTCCAGTTCTCGGCCTCGGCCACCGCGTCGAGATCGCGCATCAGGCCGGCCGCAACGAGTTCCTCGGCCTGCCGGCCATGGTTGAACTGGGTCGCGCCCATCGGATCGCCGCCGGTGATCCGGCTCACCATGATCGGTCGCGCGGTGTCGCCCGAACCGGCGATCGCGCCGTCGATCCACGTGTTGCCCGTGGCGTTGAAGGCCTTGGCGAACTCGGCGACGGCCGCGGCCTCGCCACCGCTCGTCCACCAGTGGGTCACTTCCAGCTCGGCCGCGCGGGCAGCACCCGCCGAGACCAGGGCCGCCGAGACCAGGGCCGTTGCGGCCAGAAACGCGGTCTTGAACTTCATTGTGGCTCCTCCCTTGAGTTTCTGAAACGTTTTAGGACACGCTATAACGATTTAGACTTTCCGATCAAGCTGGATTACGGTCCGTCTTGCCGGCCACCGGCACTTGCGGGTGCGGCCCGGCGGGGGATACGGATGCAGTCTCGAACAGGGGATGGCGGGGTTGGGCCGGATGGATGATTCGCTGCCTCATGCCGTGCGCCCCGACGAAGGCGCTGCACGGCCGACGCTCAAGACGATCGCAGGGCTTTCGGGCCTCGCCGTGGCCACCGTGTCGCGCGCGCTGAGCGATGCGCCCGACATCGGCGACGACACCAAGCGCCGGGTGCGCGAGATCGCCATGACCATCGGCTATCGCCCGAACCGCGCCGGCGTCCGCCTGCGGACGGGCAGGACGAACGTCATATCGCTGGTCCTTTCGACCGAGCACGAGATGATGAACCACACCGCCCGGCTGATTTCCTCGGTCGCGGGGGCGCTGCGCGGGACACCCTACCACCTCATCATCACGCCCTACTTCCCCGACGAGGATCCGCTCGATCCCATCCGCTACATCGTCGAGACGCGGTCCGCCGACGGGGTGATCCTGAACCAGACCGAACCGCAGGACAGGCGGGTGCGCTATCTGCTCGACCGCGCCTTTCCCTTTGCCACGCATGGCCGCACCGACTGGTCCCATCCGTTCGCCGACTACGACAACGACGCCTTCGGGCGGCTTGCGGTCCGCGCGCTCGCGGGCCGGGGCAGGCGGCGGATCGCCATCCTGCTGCCGCCACCGCGGCAGTCCTACGCGATCCACTTCCGGGCCGGAACTGCCGCCGAGGCGCTGCGGCTGGGCTGTTCGATCCGTATCGTCGAAGGCGCCACGTCCGACAGCCCCGGCGCCGCGGTCGCCGCCGCCATCGGCGCGGCGATGCGGGGTCCGGACCGGCCGGACGGCCTTGTCATCCCCTCCGCGATGGCCGCGATGGCGGCCGTCGCCGCGGCCGAGGACGCGGGCCTGGCGATCGGCCGCGACTTCGATCTTGCCGCCAAGGAGGCGATCCCCTTCCTCGGAAGGTTCCGCCGCGAGATCGTGGCGATCCCCGAAAGCGTGACCACGGCCGGTGAATTCCTCGTTCGCGCCCTGATCCGGCGCATCGCCCGGCCCGAGGAGCCGCCGATGCAGTATCTTGACGTGCCGGCCCCGGATTGGGAGCGTCGGCCCGAAGTCCCCTGACCCGCCGAAGGCACAGGATGTTCCGCACCATCTCGGACCGGCGCAACCTGCGCCCGCTGATCGCCGCCGTCTGGGCGGCCACGGATGCGCGTCACCTGGGCCTGATCGCGGCCGGCGTGGCCTTCTACGCCATGCTCGGGGTCTTTCCCGGGCTTGCCACGCTCATCGCCATATGGGGCTTCTTCGCCGATCCCGCCGTGATGGGCGACTACATCACGATCCTCCGCGAATTCGTGCCGCCCGAGGCCCTGCGGCTGATCGAGGACGAACTCGGGCGGATGCTCGCCGCGACCGGCTCGCGCGGCTGGGCCGCCACGCTGATCTCGGTGGCTGTCGGGCTCTGGTCGGCGTGGTCGGCGGTGAACGCCCTGATCGACGGGCTCAACGCTGTCCATGCGCGCAAGCACCGCAGCGGTTTCTGGCGCTACATCTTCGCCTTCGTGCTGACCCTGGCCCTGATGGGGCTTCTCCTCCTGGCGCTCGCCATGATGGTCGCGGTGCCGACCGCCCTCGCCTTCGTGCAGCCCGGACTATGGACGGCGCTGGTGCTCAGGATCGTGCCGCCGGTGGTGATGTTCGTCTCCATCCTGACCTTTCTGGGCATCTTCTACCGTCTCGGGCCGAACCATGAGAAGCGCCCGGCCTGGATCACGCCCGGCGCGCTCCTCGCCTCGAGCCTCTGGGCGATCGCCTCGGTCGCCTTCACCGTCTACCTGTCCTACTTCTCGACCTACAGCCGGGTCTACGGCTCGATCGGGGCAGTCGTGGCGCTGCTCGTATGGTTCTACCTCTCGGCCTACATCATTCTTCTCGGAGGGGTGGTGAACGCGGAGCTGTCGCGCATCGCCGGCCAGCACGACCGCGACGATCAGTAGTCGCGCTCGAGGAAGACGCCGACGGAGGACCGTCCGTCTGACGCGACGGAACTCTTCAGGGTCACGCCGGGCGGAACGTCGAGATTGAGGCTGATCGCGCTCTTGCCGTCGGCCCCCAGCGTGACGTCCGAATAGAGATTCTCGCTCAGGTACTTGCCGGCCTTGACCGCGACGGTTCCGTCCGCGCCGCCCGATATGTCCAGATCGTCCAGCCCGAATTCGCTGCGGAGCCGCCCGACCAGTCCCTCTCCGCCCTTGCCGGCCAGCGTCGCCACCGCCGAGGCGAGCTGCGCGGCCTGGAATACCGAAAGGCTGCCGAGGCCCCGTCCGAAGAGAAGCCGCGCGACGACTTCCTCCTCGGGCAGCGGCGGCGTCGAGACGAAGCTCACCGCCGGGGCGCTGGCCGGACCGTCGAGGACGATCGTGGCCGTCACGTCCTCGGTCACCGTGGTGGCCGCGAAGCGGACCGTGGGGACGACCGCCCCCTGAAGCAGAAGCTGCCCCTCGTCGATCGTGAAGCGCTTGCCGAGCAGGTCGAGCCGCCCCCGGATCAGCGTGAAGCCCCCCGACGGGACGACCGCGGCGGTCGTGCCGCCGACCCGGAGCGAGCCGCCGAACTCGGCATCGAGCCCGCGCCCGCGCACGAAGACCCGGCTCGGCGCCGAGATCGAGATGTCGAGACCGGCGGGGCGGCGGGCCCCTTGCGGGCCGCGCTCGCTTCCGGCCGCGATTCCCGCCCGGGCACGGGTGGCCGCGACCGCGGCTGGTTCGTTCACATGGCGGATGTCGCCAGCCAGGCCGGAATAGTCCGGCCCGGTCGAGGCGATGCGGATCTCGGTCTCGCCCAGCGCCACGTCCCCCGAGATGGACAGGGCCCCCGCGAGCGCGCCCGACACGCCGAGCGCGCCCGTCACCCGCGTATCGAAGAGATCGGGGTTCCGCAGCCGCGCTGCGGCGAGGCGGACCGACAGGTCGGCCGGAAACGGCGCAGCCAGGCCGAGGTTGCCGGACACCGCCACCGTCCCGCCGCCCTGGACGTCGCCCCTCGCGGTGACGGCCGCCCGTCCGCCCGACAGGCGGGCGGCCGCGGCGATGCCGCCCACCGCGACACCCTGGAGGGGCGCGACCAGCCGCGCGCCGTCAAGCCGCACGGTGCCTGCCAGCGAGGAAAGACGCGCAGGCCCGCGCAGCGACAGGTCGAAGGCGACCGGCCCGCTGATGTTGCGCGGCGCGATCAGCGGGTTGACCATCGCCGCCTCGGCCGTGCCCCGGATCGCAAGGTCCGCGGACGCGCCATCGGCCGGAATGCTGCCGGCGACCCTGGCGGCGATCCGGCCGGGGCCCGAGACATCGAGCGTCACGCCGAAGTCCGATGCGCGCGGTTCGACCCGTCCGCTGACGGTGACAGGTCCCGGAAGGGCCGGCACGAAGCGGGCGAGGTCGGCAAGCCGGGCCTCGACCCGCAGCGGCCCGCCGCCGGTGCCGCCCGCGTCAGCCGTTGCGGTCAGTTGCCCGGTCTCGACGGCCAGCCGCTCGACCAGCGGAATCCGCGCCCCGTCCGCGAGGCTGCCGGCGAACGAGACCGCCGCCCTGCCGGCCAGAAGCCCGTCCAGCCCGGCCCGCCCGATCCCGAGGTCCTCTCCCGTGGCGTCCAGGACCAGGCGCGTCCGTCCCCCGGCGCGCCGCGCCGTCGCGTCGGCCGAGAGGCGCCCCCGGTAGCCTCGCCCGAGAACCGAAAGATCCCCGAATGCGAGCCGGGCAGAAAGGTCCGCGGCACCCGTCCGCAGGAAGCCCTCGCCCTCGGCCCGGAGCGTCGCCGCCGTGACCGTGGCCTCGCGGATGCGCAGTCCCGTCTCGTCGCGCCGGGCCGACACGGCGACAAGCGACCGGCCCGCCAGAAGGCGGTCGGCCTCGGGGATGTCGACGGTCAGGTCGCGCCCGGCGACGGTGATCCGGCCGTCGAAGGCGCCGCTCAGCGGCCAGACGGTTCCGTCGAGGCCGAGGCTGGCCGCGCCGCCGAGCCTGCGCCCCGCAAGCCGCGCGAGGCGCCCGAGGTCGTCCGCCTGCGCGTCGATGCGGCCCGACACCGCCGGCCCGCCCGGCCCGTCCTGCCCGCCGCTGCCGGTCCTCAGGCTTAGCGCACCGGTGGCCAGCAGCCCGTCGCCCCGGATGGCGATGTCGCCGATCCTGAGCGGCGCGCCACGTGTCCAGATGAACCTGGCGGTTCCGGTGGCGTCGGGCCCGATGGCTTCGGCGAGGCCCGGATCGGACATCGACAGGCCGCGCGCCGCGACGCCCAGCCTGCCCTCGACCGTATCGGCCGCCGCGCCCCGGCCTGCCCGTCCGATGCGCCCTGATCCGTCGAGTCTCAGCACATCCGCCGAAAACCCCGGCCGTTGCAGACCGACCACGGTTCCCGCGAGCGTCCAGGCCTCGCCCCGCGCCGCGTCGAACCCGAAGGTCAGGTTCGCCCCGGACAGCCGGACGGGCGCGCCCGGCAGGGGCAGCAGCGTCGCCGCTCCGGGCAGCCCCATGCGGATCGCGAGATCGGCCCGTTCGGGAAGTCCGTCTGGCGCCAGTACCGCGCTGCCCTCGACCCGCAGCGCCCGCGCCGCAAGGTCGAACCGGTCGAGCGTCAGCCGCCCGTCGCCCGCGCGGCTGCCGCTGGCCGCGAGCGAGAGGTCGTCGCCGAAGAAGGCCCTGTACTGCGGCAGGAGCACCGGCGCGATATCGCCCGAGAGACGGGCCGAGAAGCGCCGTCCGGGGGGGGCGCCATCCTGCGCCGCCTCGGACAGCCGGATCTCTCCGGTCAGCCGCGGCGTGCCGTCCGTCGTCAGCGCGACCGCGGCCGCGAAGTCCTCGGGCCGGCCCGACCCGCTGACCGCAAGCGACATCGCCGGACGGCCCGGCACGTTCAGAAGCCGGGCCGCGATCCCGTCTGCCCCTTCGGCGGCGAGAAGGTCGAGCACGACCGCCCGGGTCGCGTTGGAGTAGGAGCCGTCCAGCGACAGCCTGCCCTCGGCGCCGTCCGTCCGGTCGATCGACAGCCGGGCCGACCCTTCGCCGGCCTCGAGCCGCACCGAGGCGTCAAGCGTCACCGTCACGGGTTCGCCCAGCACGTCCGGGCCCAGCACGACCCGTGCCGCCGCGATCCGTCCGATCTGCACCGCCACCGGCAGGTCGGGCAGGCGGAACCGCGACGCCTCGAAGCCCGGCCCCGTCCCGGCGGGCGCCGCGGGCGGCCGCGCCACCTCGATCTCGGCGGCCGTCATCTCGTCGATCTCGATCCGCCGCGAGAACAGCGCGCTGCGGTTCCAGCTGACCGCGCCGCCGCGGAGGGTGAGCCACACGCCCTCCGCGTCGGCGACCGTCAGCTCGTCGAAGGTCGCGCGTGACGACAGGGCGCCCGCGAAGCCGCGGATGCGCACGTCCCGCCCGGCCGCGGACAGGTTGTCCTCGATCATGCGGGTGATGAAGCCCCGGTCGTCCTCGGCGGCCCCCTGCGCCGAAACCGCGACCGGCAGGAGAAGCAGGAGGATGCAGAGCCAGATCCGCGGCATCAGAACGCCTGCCCGATGCCGAGATAGAACTGCACGCCCTTCCCGGTCCGGCCCGAGACCGGGGCGGCGATATCCAGCCTGACCGGACCGATCGCGGTGAAGTAGCGCAGGCCCACTCCGGCGCCGCTGTGCCATTCGCCGGCGCCGAAGAAATCCGTGGGCGAGACGAAGCCCGCGTCGTAGAAGCCGACCACGCCGATGCGCTCGCTGACGGCGATGCGCGCCTCGCCGGAAAATCCGACGAAGCTCTGCCCTCCGATCGGTGTGCCGACCCGCGCGACGGGAACGCCGAGAGACTGGTAGGGCTGCCCGCGCACCGTCCCCCCGCCGCCGGAATAGAACAGATAGTCCCGCGGCGTGGACAGGAGGCCGGGTCCGTAGACCGCACCGGCCTGCACCCGTCCGGCCATGACGAGCCGGTCGTCCCGCCCGAAGGCGCGGTAGCCGCGGAGATCGCCGGACAGACGCAGACCGCTGCCCGTCGCCCCGAACCCCAGGAACGGCCTGACCTCGGCCGACAGGTAGAAGCCCCCGGTCGGGTTCGTCGCGCTGTCGCGGCGGTCGCGCGTGGCCGTGATCGGCAGGGCGATCTGGCGGTAGTAGCGCACCCCGTTCCGATCCCTGACCCGCGACCCTTCGATCGACAGCGCGATCGATGCGTCGATGGTCTTCGACACGACGCGGTTGAAGCCGAAGGCGAAGCGGGCATCGCTCGATGTGTAGTCGCGGTCGTCGGTCCGCTTCAGCCTGATCTCGGCAAAGGCGTTCGTGTCGGTGCCGGGCGTTGCCGGACGGTCGATGCGGATACCGGCCGCAAAGTCGCTGCCGGCCGTGGCGCCGATGCCGACGATGCCCCCGTCGAAGCGCAGCCTCTCGCCCCCGCCCAGCAGGTTGCGGTTCAGCCAGTAGCCCGTCAGCGCCAGCCCCGCGTCGCCCTGCAGTTCGGCCCCGAGCCCGAACCGGCGCAGCGCCCCTTCCTCGACCTGCAGCGAGAAGTCGAGCGACCCGTCCGGGTTCACGCCCCCGGCCTCGGACAGCGCCACCGACCGGAACACCCCCGTCCGGCGAAGCCTGTCGGAGACCTTCGCCACCTCCTCGGGGTCGAACAGCCTGCCCGTCGGAAAGCCCGCGATCTTCACGAGCCGCCCGGGCCGCATCCTCTCGTAGCCGCTTATGTCGAGCCGCCCGAACCGCACCCGCGGCCCCGGATCGAGGATGAGGAGCGAATCGACCGTCCGGCGCGCGTGGTCGGCGACGATCCGCTGTTCTGCGACGCGCGCCTTGGCATAGCCCTCCGCGCGCCATCCGGCGATCCCGGCCTCGGCCGCATCCGCGATCGCCGTCGACCGGGCGACGGCCTGGTCCCCGTAGGCGGGGGGTATGCGCGTTCCGCCGGCATAGGGCCGCATCCGCGCCGCCGAAAAGACGAATCTCGGCCCGGTCAGCACCTCGACGTCGATCCGGCCGATCCGCCCGGGCGCGTCCAGCGGCGGTATCGCCGAGGCCTCGCGCCCGTCGATGCGGATGCTGATGATGCCGGAATAGTACCCCTCGGAATACAGCACCCCGAGGATCCTGCCGTAATCGGCCCGTGCTGAAGCGTAGAGGTTCTGCGGATCCGTCTCTCCGCTGCGCCGCGCTTGCGCGAGAAGCGAGGCGGCGTCGATCGCGTCCCGCGCCTCGCCCGCATCGCCGCTGACCCTGACCACGATCTCGGCCAGCGCCGGCGCGGCCAGAAACAGCGCGACCGGCACGGCCAGGAGGACGCGGAGGAGGTCGGCCGCGGCGAGGCGGAACGGCATGGGTCACTTGCCCCGGCGGATCGAGGTCTGCTGCGATGAAGCTTCGCAGCTACCCCGAAGAACTTCCAGATGCCCCGTCCGGTTTCGCCCCGCCTTCCCGGCGGCGGGCGGAGGGCCGCTCAGGACAGCGTTTCGGCCGGCTTCTGCGCGGCGGCCCTGCGCGCCAGTTCGTTGCGGTAGAGGCCGAGGAAGTCCACCGTATCGATGTTGAGGGGCGGGAATCCGCCGTCCCGGGTGACGTCCGAGATGATCCTCCGGACGAACGGGAACAGCATCCGGGGGCATTCGATCAGAAGATAGGGGTGGAGCTGATCCTCGGGCACGCCCTCGACGAGAAAGATGCCGCCATAGTCGAGTTCCAGAAGGAAGAGCGGCCCCTGGTCGGCCTTGTTCACGGAGGAGACCTTGAACTTGCAGATCACCTCGTAGTGGCTCGCCGTCTGGCGCTTGCGCGCGTCGAGGCTGACCTGGACCTGGATGTCGGGCTGCACCTCGGACGCGGAGACGCCTTTCTGGGCGACCGCGTTCTCGAAGGACAGGTCGCGGATGTACTGGCCGAGGACCTGCATCCGAATCTGGCCTGCGGACGGCTGCGGCTGTCCTGCCCCGTTGCTCGCTTCGGTCATCCGCTGGTCCTTTCCGGTTCTGCCGGGCGGGGTTTAGCACCACCACCGCGCCGGCTCAATGCCGCGTCCACCCCGATGGCGGCCCGCTTCCCCGCCCGCCATCCTGCCCGCCGCCCCGCCCGCCGCCCTGTGTCGTGTCCTCGCCGTCGCCGGACCCGATCTCGC
The DNA here is from genome assembly GCA_049323795.1 of Pseudomonadota bacterium. Classification (GTDB taxonomy): domain Bacteria; phylum Pseudomonadota; class Alphaproteobacteria; order Rhodobacterales; family Rhodobacteraceae; genus JAOADN01. The sequence continues at coordinate 145,426 of JBMOOH010000009.1, read as the reverse complement.
GGAAGTCGCCCTCGATGATGTCGGGCTGCCGCGCGAAACCGCCCCGCGGCCGGCGGAACGCGCCGCTGCGGACGGTCACGCCCCGGGCCAGCCGCGAAAGCAGCGCCCGGCGCACCGGCGGCAGAAGCAGGAGAAGTGCCGCCGCGTCGCTCAGGAATCCCGGGATGACGAGCAGGATCCCCGCCACCAGCAGGATCGCCCCGTGCGCCATGGGGAGCGTGGGATCGGCAAGCGAGTCCATCGCGAGGCGCAACTGCGCCGCCGTCCTGAGCCCCTGTTCCCGCAGCAGCCAGGCGCCCGCCATGCCCGCCGCCACCACGAGCCCGAGCGTCAGCCAGAGGCCGATCCAGCCCGCCACCGCGACGAACAGCGCGATCTCGACGAGCGGCAGCAGGAGAAGGAACGCGAAGACCGGCATCGGGCCTCTGTCGGGCTGGGTTGCTTGCGAGGTGGACTTGACCCCACCGGCGTCATACTTAAGTGGGGTGGGCCTGGGTTGCCAATGCGCCGGATCGCGGCGAAGGAAAGAACATGTCGAGCTCGTTGATCCAGCTTCTCGTCCTTGCCGGGATTGCGGTCTTCCTCATCGTCAAGCTCCGCTCGGTCCTCGGAACGCGGCAGGGGTTCGACAAGCCCCCGGCCATCCCGACACCCGAGCCCCGCCGGAGCCGCCGCGACTTCGAGGTGATCGAGGGCGGGCCCGACCGCGACATCACCGACCACGCCCCGGAAGGCAGCGAAACGGCGCGTGCGCTGGCTGCCATGAAGCTGGCCGAGCCGAGCTTCTCGGTGGCCGAGTTCCTGCAGGGCGCGCGCGGCGCCTACGAGATGATCCTGATGGCTTTCGAGAAGGGCGAACTGGACAAGGTGCGGGCCTTCCTGTCCGAGGACGTGTTCCAGAGCTTTGCCGACGTGGTCTCGGCCCGCGAGGCGCGGGGCCTCAAGGTCACCTCCGAGTTCATCGGCCTGAGAGAGCTTGCGCTCGAATCGGCCGAGTTCGACCGCAGCACGACCGAGGCCGAGATCACGGTCCGCTTCCTGGGCGAACTCGTCTCGTCCGCCCGCGACGCGAGCGGGCAGGTGGTCGAGGGCAACCCGACTTCGGCGCGCAAGCAGCGTGACGTCTGGACCTTCGCGCGCCGGATGGGATCGAACGACCCGAACTGGCAGCTGGTCGCCACGGGCGAGTGAGAGACCCTTCTGCACATGGACTGGTGGGCGTCTCTCGCTGACTGGGGCGCCGACGACCACCGCGCGGCGCTGGGCGCCTATCTGGGCTCGGCTCCGGCCGGATGGCCGCGGCCATCGGGGGACGATGCCCGCGCATTCTTCCAGACGGCGTTTCGGGCGGCCGCTCCGGTCGAAGGTCTCCTGACGGGATACTACGAGCCTGAACTCGAGGGATCCCTCGCGCCCGCCGGCCGCTTCCGGCATCCCCTGCACGCCCCGCCCGCCGGCTGGTCCGGCGGGCTCTGGCACAGCCGGTCCGAGATCCGGTCGGGCAACCTTCTGGAGGGCCGCGAACTCGCCTGGGTGGATTCCGCGCTCGAAGCGTTTCTGGCGCAGGTCCAGGGCTCGGTGCGCGTGCGGCTCGCGGAGGGCGGCATCCTCCGGCTCGGCCATGCGGGCGGGAACGGCCATCCCTACCGCTCGATCGGCCGGGAGCTTGTCGAACGCGGTGCGATCGCGGCGGATCGCGTGTCGGTTCCCGCGATCCGCGACTGGTGCCTGGCCCATCCCGCCGATGTCGCGGCGCTTCTTGCGCTCAACCCGTCCTACGCCTTCTTCCGGATACTGCCTCCGTCCCCCGGGGAGGGCCCGATCGGGACCGCGGGCTGCGCCCTGTCCCCGCTGAGGAGCGTGGCCGTCGATCCCGCCCGGATCCCGCTCGGCGCGCCGGTCTGGATCGAGACGCGCGGCCCGCTGACGCGCCGCGCGCTCGCCGTCGCTCAGGATACCGGATAGGCGATCGTGGGAGAGGGGAGGATCGACCTCTATTGCGGGTCGGGCGCCGCAGCCGGGGCGGTCGCCGGAACTCTCCGCCAGCCCTGCCGCGTGACCTGTCTGTATCCCGCCCTGGTGCCGCGATGACCCGGCGCCGACGCGGGCTCAGCGCCGAGGACCGCGACCTCTGGCACAAGGTGACCTCGGCCGCCCGCCCGCTCGCCTCGCGGAAGCTTCCGGCCCCCGACCGGCCCGAAACCAGGCGCCATGCGCCGGCCCGCGTCCCTGAAGCCGATCCCCAGCCGCCCGTTCCGCCCGACTTCCGCAACTCGGGGCGGGCCGGGGGCGGACCCTCCGTCACCTTCGATCCCGCGCTCTCGCCGCGTGAACGGCTTGCGCAGGCCGCGGTCCGCATGGACAGCGCGGCCCATCGCGACCTCGTGCGGGGGCGGATCGCGCCGGAGGCGCGCATCGACCTTCACGGCATGACCATCGCCGAGGCGGAACCCGAACTGGCACGGTTCATCCTGCGGTCCCATGCGCGGGGCCTGCGCCTCGTCCTCGTCATCACCGGCAAGGGCAGGCGCGCCGAGGACCGCGGGCCGATTCCCGCCCGCGTCGGAATCCTCCGCCACCAGGTTCCCGTCTGGCTGACGCGGCCGCCCCTTGGCCAGGTCGTTCTCCAGATCGCACCGGCGCACGTCCGCCACGGCGGGGAAGGTGCGTATTACGTCTACCTGCGCCGCCGCAGGTAAGCCGCGGGGCGCGGGAGACCGCTCAGAGCACGTAGCGGCTGAGATCGTTCGACCGCGCGAGATCGCCGAGGTTCTTCTCGACGAACGCGGCATCCACGGTCACCTTGTCGCCCGACCTGTCGGGGGCGGTGAAGGACAGTTCCTCGAACACCCGCTCCATCACGGTGTAGAGCCTCCGCGCCCCGATGTTCTCGATCCGCGCGTTCACCTCGGCCGCGATCCGCGCGAGCGCGGCGATGCCGTCGCCGGTGAAGGTGACTTCCACCTCCTCGGTGGCCAGAAGCGCCGCATACTGCCGGGTCAGGGCGTTGTCCGTCTCGGTCAGGATGCGCACGAAATCGCCTTCGGTCAGGGCCTTCAGCTCCACCCGGATCGGAAGCCGCCCCTGAAGTTCGGGCAGAAGGTCCGATGGCTTGGCGAGGTGGAACGCGCCAGAGGCGATGAAGAGGATGTGGTCGCTTTTCACCGGGCCGTATCTGGTGCTGACCGTCGTGCCCTCGATCAGGGGCAGGAGGTCGCGCTGCACGCCCTCGCGGCTGATGTCGGCCCCCCGCGTCTCGGCCCGGGCGGCGACCTTGTCGATCTCGTCGATGAAGACGATTCCGTTCTGCTGCACCGCCTCGAGCGCCGTGGCCCTGACCGCCTCGTCATCGACAAGCTTGTCGGCCTCCTCCGCGATCAGGAGCTCGTGGCTCTGCGCCACGGTCATCTTCTTGCGCGTCCGCCGCACGCCGAAGGCCTTGCCGAAGATGTCGCCGAGATTCAGCATGCCCGCGTTCTGGCCGGGCGGCAGGCCGGGAAGCTCGAAGGCGGGCATGGGCGAAGACGTGTCGGCGATGTCGATCTCGATCAGCGTGTTGTCGAGTTCCCCGCGCTTCAGCCGGCCGCGGAACATCTCGCGCGTCTGTTCGCGCGCATCCGTCCCGGCGATGGCCTCGATCACCCGGTCCTCGGCGGCCTTCTGGGCGCGGGCCTTCATCGCCTCGCGCATCCGCTCGCGCGTTTCCAGGACGGCCACGTCCATCAGGTCACGGATGATCTGGTCCACGTCCCGGCCGACATAGCCCACCTCGGTGAACTTCGTCGCCTCGACCTTGAGGAACGGCGCCTTCGCGAGCCGGGCGAGACGGCGCGAGATCTCGGTCTTGCCCACCCCGGTCGGACCGATCATCAGGATGTTCTTCGGATAGACCTCGTCGCGCAGGTCGGGGGCGAGCTGCTGCCGGCGCCAGCGGTTCCGCATGGCGACGGCGACGGCGCGCTTGGCGTCCTTCTGTCCGATGATGAAGCGGTCGAGTTCCGACACGATCTCGCGCGGGGTCAGGGTGGTCATGCGGTCTCCGAATAGGGGGGCAGGCCCGACTTGCCGGGAAAGTCCGGAAGCGCGCGCATCAGCGCCGCGCGGAGCGTCACCCACCAGGTGCCGAGCGCGGTGACGAGCGTGCCGAGGATCAGAAGGATCGCCACCCAGTGACCCATCCCCGCGCCGCCGCCGGCCCGGACGGCCCAGGCGATGATGAGTCCGATATAGACGATGCCGGCGGTGAGGAAGCTCCGGCGGTCGATCACCAGGGCAAGCACGGCGATCAGGGCCAGCGCGGCGGTGGTGAGCATCATGCCCGCCGTCCCGCCGACGTTGTAGAGCGTCAGGGCGACCGTGTTGACCAGGGCGGGCGCGGCCAGCATGTGCAGCCAGAACCCGGTCGCCGCATGCCGGCCGAGGCGATAGGGGTCGCGGGTGTCGAACCACATGCCGCCGAGGAAGGCGGCGACGCCGAAGATCAGCGTGGCGACGGAAAACGCGGGACTGGCCCGCAGATCGAACAGGCCGATCCCCATCCCCGGGACGAGGCCGACGAGTTCCCCGACGTTTCCGGTCACTCCGTAGGCGGCGGCCAGGCCGGCAAGCCCGAAGAGGAACATCGTGAACGGAAGCCTGAACCGCCGGAACCAGAGCCAGAGCGCGGCCATCGTGACAAGCGCGGCGGCCACGACGGTCGGCCGGAACGGCAGCTCGCCCTGCGCCAGAAGCGTGAGCGCCGAGACCCAGACCCCCAGGGCATAGGCCGAGGCCAGAACCATGCTCGGCAGGTTCATCCGGCGCCGCAGGGTGAAGTATCCCGCCCACCACCACGCCACGGCGGCGGAAACGGCGGGAATGGCGATCAGCATGGTCGCGCCGGAAAGCCAGGTGACCAGCGCCGCGACACCGGACAAGAGGATGACCAGACCGACCGAGACGAAGATTTCCGAGAGGCCCCGGAAGAACTCGAACGGTTCGTCCTCGGCGGGCAGGGCCCGCCGCCGGCCGGCCCTATCGGCGGCCAGCGCGGCCAGCGATGCGGCCTGCGCCTCGGACAGCAGACCCGCCTGCACGGCGGCGCGCAGGTCGTCCTGCCCGATGCTGCTCCCGGCCCGCTCAGCCACCGATCACCTCCACCGTCAGGTTGCCGTTGGTGTAGACGCAGATGTCCGCCGCGATCGCCATCGCCTTGCGCGCCACCGCTTCGGCGGACAGCTCGCCCTCCATCAGGCCCCGCGCCGCGGCCAGCGCGAAGTTTCCGCCCGATCCGATGGCGGCCACGTCGTGTTCGGGTTCCAGCACGTCGCCCGCGCCGGTGATGACGAACAGGCCCTTGCCGTCCGTCACGATCAGCATGGCTTCGAGGTTCCGCAGGTACTTGTCCATCCGCCAGTCCTTGGCGAGATCGACGCAGGCGCGCTGGAGCTGGCCCGGCGCGGCCTCGAGCTTGCGCTCGAGCCGGTCGAGCAGGGTGAATGCGTCGGCGGTGGAGCCCGCAAATCCCGCCACCACCTCGTGGCCGCCGGGGGAAAGCCGCCTGACCTTGCGCGCCGTGCCCTTGATGACCGTCTGGCCGAGGCTCACCTGCCCGTCGCCGGCCACCGCCACCACGCCGCCCCGCCGCACCGCAAGGATGGTCGTCCCGTGCCAGCCGGGGAACCTGTCGTCAGCCATTCCTTCACCTTTCGGGCAGCTCCGTCCGTTCCAGATATGGGCACGGCTCCGCAGGCGCAAGCGCGCCGTCCGGGCCGCAGGCGTCCGGGCGGTGCTGGAAAGCCTGCGCTTGCGGCCACGGGCGCGCGGCCTATCCTGAAGCGACGGGGGGATGGGCATGAAGGTGGACGGCACGCACTACCGCACGATCTGGCCCGAGGGCGACCGGGTCATGGTCCTCGACCAGACCCTCTTTCCGCACCGCTTCGGGGTGATGGCGCTCGGAACCCTCGCGGATGCCGCCCGGGCGATCCGCGACATGCATGTCCGGGGTGCGCCGCTGATCGGCGCCACGGCGGCATGGGGGCTGGCGCTGGCGATGCGGGCCGACGCGTCGGATCCGGCCCTGGCCCGGGCGGTCTCGGTGCTTGCCGCGACCCGTCCGACCGCCATCAACCTGCGCTGGGCGCTCGGGCGGATGCAGGCCTGCCTTGCCGCCGTCGCCCCGGGCGACCGTCCTGCCGCCGCCCGGGCCGAGGCACGGCGCATCGCCGACGAGGACGTGGCGATCAACTCCGCCATCGGCGACCACGGGCTGCCGCTGATCCGCGACATCGCCGCGCGGAAGGGCGGCGGGGCGGTGAACATCCTCACCCACTGCAACGCGGGCTGGCTTGCGACGGTGGACTGGGGCACGGCCACCGCCCCGATCTACAAGGCCCACGACGCCGGCATTCCCGTCCATGTCTGGGTGGACGAGACCCGCCCCCGGAACCAGGGCGCCTTCCTGACCGCGTGGGAACTCGGCCGGCACGGCGTTGCCCACACGGTCGTCGTGGACAACGCGGGCGGCCACCTGATGCAGCACGGGCAGGTGGACATGGTCATCGTCGGCACCGACCGCACGACCGCCACGGGCGATGTCTGCAACAAGATCGGCACCTATCTCAAGGCACTTGCGGCGCGGGACAACGGCGTTCCCTTCTACGTGGCGCTTCCCACTCCCACGATCGACTGGGCCGTCCGTGACGGGCTGGCCGCGATACCCATCGAGGAGCGCCCGGGCGACGAGGTGCGGTTCCTCGCGGGCCGCGCGGCGTCGGGCGCGGTGGAGCGGATCGACCTCCTGCCGCCCGGCGCGCCCGTGGCGAATCCGTCCTTCGACGTCACGCCGGCGCGGCTCGTCACCGCGCTCGTGACCGAAAGGGGCGTCTATCCCGCCACCGAGGCGGGCCTCGCCCCGCTCCGCCCCTGACCGTGCGGGAGACGCTCCACATCTATCTGCACGAATCGTGGCGGACCGCAGCCGAGGCGGGCGAGGTGAACCTGTTCAACAGGATGGCGCGGGCCCTGCCGGACTGGCGGCTGCGCTTCCATGCCGACAGCGAGGGCGAAAGGGCCAGGGCAGCGGCGCGGGGCTTCGGCCTGTTCCACATGCACGAACCGACGGCGCCGACGGTCCTGTGCCTGCGCCGCGCCTACGCATACCCGTTCTGGCGGATCGAGGCGACGAACGAGCGCTGGAATTTCGACGTCGCCCGCGCGGACTTCGACCCGGCGACGGTCCCCGAGGCCGCGCGGTTCCACGCGGCCTGGCGCCAGCGCCTCCTGCCCGGCGTCGGGTCACGGCCCGAAGGATTCCTCTTCATGCCGCTGCAGGGCATCCTGCTCCGCCGGCGCAGCTTCCAGAGCATGAGCCCCGTCGCGATGATCGAGGCAGTGCTCGCCGCCGATCCGCGGCCGGTCCGCGCCACGTTGCACCCCCGCGAAGACTACGGGCCCCGCGAACGCGCCGCGCTCGAGGGGCTGGAGCGCAGGTATCCCCGGTTCCGTGTGGAGCAGGCCCCCGCCGACCGCCTGCTGTCCGGCTGCGATGCCGTGGTCACGGAAAACTCGTCGCTTGCCTTCCGCGGCTGCCTGCTGGCGAAGCCCGCCGTGCTTTTCGCGCGGATCGACTTCCATCACGTCGCCGCCATGGTGCACGACCTCGGCGTCGGGGGGGCCTTGGCACGCGCCGCCGGTCCCCCGCCCGCCTTCGCGCGCTACCTGTGGTGGTTCTGGATGCGCCACGCGATCAATGCGGGTGCCCCGGATGCCGAGGCGCGCATCGCCCGGCGGCTGGCCGAACACGGCTGGCCGGTCCCCTGAAACACCACGGGCGCCCGAAGGCGCCCGCGCATCGGACCGCCACAGGACCGGCAGCCGGGGTTCAGAGTGCGGCTTCTATCCAGTTCTGGATGGCGGCCTTGGGTGCGGCACCGATCTTGTTCGAGAACACCTCGCCGCCCTTGAACAGGAACAGCGCCGGGATGCCGCGCACGCCCATCTCGGCCGGCAGCTGCGGATTCTCGTCCACGTTGACCTTCACGATCTTCACCCTGCCCGCGTACTGCGCCGAAAGCTCTTCTAGCGCCGGTCCGATCTGACGGCAGGGCCCGCACCACTCCGCCCAGAAATCGACGACGACCGGAATGTCCGACTTGCGGACTTCCTTGTCGAAGGTGGCATCGGTGACAGCCATCGTGGCCATGGTCTTCTCCTGTGGAAAATCGGAATCGGAAAGTATGGTTGCCAGGGACACTCGTCAAGTAATGGGGGTGGACTGCAGCACCGACCTCACCATCTCGGCGGGAACCGGCATGAGTTCGGCGGTGCGCGTCCAGAGGAAGGCCACCTCTATCCGCCGCCCCGGATAGATCGCGCTAAGCATCGCATGATAGAGCCCGAGCTGGCGCAGGAGTCCCAGTGGCACCTCGCCGGCAGTGCGGGGGACGACGCGGTTCGTCTTGTAGTCGATGGCCAGCACCCGGTCGGGTGCGACGATCAGCCGGTCCACGATGCCCCGCGCAGACCGGTTTCCGAATTCGGGAAGCCGCGCGAACACCTCGACCTCGCTCAGGCCGCCCGGGGCGAAGATCGGGGCAAGGTGCGGCCGGCCGATGAGCGCCAGCGCCTCGGCGGCGAGCTGCCGCTTCCAGTCCTCGCTGACGGAATCGCCCAGCAGGTCCGCAACCGCCCCGGCGAGCGCCTCGCGCCCGGATGCGGGGCAGTCCGGCAGGTCCTCCAGAAGCCGGTGGAGGCCCGTCCCGAGCGCCAGGGCGAGCGCCTCGTCCAGCCCGTCCTCGCCCGGAAGGGCCTTGGGCCCGCCGAGCGACGACGGAGAGAGCGGAGGCGCGTCGCGCATCGCAGGCGGGGGCCGCGTCAGCGCCCAGGGCGGAACCCGGTCCGGATCCCGATCCCGGCTCCGGTCCCCGGCAGCTTCCCCCCCGGACCCGTCTGCCGCGTCGGCGGGCGGTTCCGGCGCGGCCTGCGTGGCCTCGGGCCAGCGGCCGATCTCGTAGCGCGTCCGCGCCGGCAGCCCGGCGACATCGGGGGGGATCGCGGTCGCACCGGCCCGTGCCATCCCGGCGCGGACGATGCCGTGCCAGGATCCGGCCGCTTCGGTCCGGTCGCCCGCGCCGCAGACGATCAGCCAGCACACCGCGCGCGTCATCGCCACATAGAGCAGCCGCAGAAGCTCTTCCTGCCGGCGCGCCTCCTGGTCGCGGACCGCGCGCGCCAGCGCCTCGGGCCGCCCCGCCTCGGCCACACGCCAGAGCGCGCGCCGCTCTGCATCGGTCACGATCCCGGGCCGTGCGTTCTCCTTGCGCCCGCCCGTGTCCGGAAGGATCACGATCGGCGCCTCGAGTCCCTTGGCCCCGTGCACGGTCATCACGCGGATCGCCCGCGCCGACCCGTCGGTCTGCCGGCGCGCCTCGATCTCGTCGGTCTGAAGCCGCGCCAGAAAGCCGGTCAGACTCGGCGCTTCGGAGCGCTCGTGGTCCAGCGCCTGCGACAGGAGCTCGTCGATTCCGTCCTCGGCCTCGGGTCCCAGCCGGGCGACCAGCCGGCGGCGCATGTCGTGCCGGACGAGCATCCTCTCGACGAGTTCGTAGGGACGCAGGAAATCGGCCTGGCCGAGCAGGTCCGACAGGATCCCGCAGACTTCGGGGAAGTCCCCGCTGCGCGCGCGCAGCGCCGCCCAGAGCGGCAGCCTGCGTCCCTGCGGCTGATGCGCGAGCGAAAAGAGCTGTCTCTCGGTCAGACCGAACAGCGGCGACCGCAGCGCTGTGGCCAGCGACAGGTCGTCCTCGGGCAGCGACAGAAAGGCCAGAAGCGCCGCGATGTCGCGCACCGCCAGTTCCGCCGACAGCTTCAGTCGGTCATTTCCCGCGACGGGCAGTCCCGCCGCCTTGCAGGCGCGGATGATCTCGGCATAGAGCAGGCTCCGCCGCTGCACGAGGATCAGCACATCGCCCGCATGGGCCGGCCTCGACCCCTCGCGCAGGGGGATCGCCGTGCCCGCGTCGAGGATGGCGCGGACCTGCCGGGCAACCGCCTGCGCCAGGCGGATCTCGGCCGCCGGCGCCACGACCATCGCCGCGGGGTCGTCGTAGTCGTCCTGTCCGGCCTTCTCGGCCTTCGGGATCGGCTCCCAGAGATCGACGCGCCCCGGCAGTTCGGGAAAGAAGGGAATATGATTGGTCCGCCCGCCGAGCGCCGCCGGATCGGCGCCCTCGAACGTGAAGTCCACGACATCGAGGATCGCCAGGGACGACCGGAAGGAATGTTCGAGCGGCAGCGACTGCATCGGCCGCCCGATCGCTTCGAACCGGCGCGCGAAGCGCCGCTCAGCGGCGTCGAACTCGCGCACGTCGGCGCCCTGGAACGAGTAGATGGACTGTTTCTTGTCGCCGACGACGAAGAGCGTCCGCACATCCTCGCGCGATCCCAGTCCGGCAGTGAATTCCTCGGTCAGCCGCTCGATCACGCGCCACTGCCGCGGGCTGGTATCCTGCGCCTCGTCCACGAGGATGTGGTCAAGCCCGCCATCGAGGCGGAACAGCACCCAGGCGGCCACCGACTGGTCCGAGAGCAGTGCCGCGGCATGGCCCACGAGGTCGTCGAAATCGAGCGTGCCGCGGCGGGTCTTCTCGGCGGCGTAGCGCGCAAGGAAGGACCGCCCGAAGCGGTAGAGCGCATGGCTCTTCTGCGCGGCCTGGTGGGCAAGCCGGCGCGTCCGCGCCCGTGCGACGCGGCCCATCAGCGCATCGAGATCGGCCATGAGATGCGGCGCGCGCGTTCGCCGGATGGCCACCTCGGGGAAGCCGGCGCGGGGCTGTCCCGCATTCTCGCCGGTGGCGGTCAGGAAGATGGCTTCAAGCTCGGTCAGGGTCGAGAACGACGGCTCGCGCAGGGACAGCCGGGCAATCCTTGCGGCGCTCTCCACGGCCTTCCTGCCGCCGGCGGCCAGATGCGGCACGAGCGCGGCCAGCAAGGCCTCGTCCCCCTCGGCCAGGGTTTCGCCGAGGATCGACCGGGCCGAACAGTCCTTCGGGAGGCCGAAGCAGGACAGGAAGTCGCCCTCGTCGCGGTCCCCGGCGAAACAGTCGGCCTGGGCGCAGATGTCGGAGAGAAGCTGCGCCAGGTCTGCCTCGCCCGCGGCCTCGGCGATGCCGTCCACCGCGCCGGTATCGCCGCCGTCCGCCATCGCCTCGACCACCTCCGAGCGCAGAAGCCGGGCCTCGGCGTCGTCGAGCTCCGTGAACCGGGGCGACACCCCCGCCTCGAGCGGAAAGCGCCGCAGAAGCGAGGCGCAGAAGGAATGGATGGTCTGTATCCGCAGCCCGCCCGGCGTCTCGATCGCCTGCGCGAAGAGACGGCGCGCGCGCGCCAGGTCCCGATCGGACAGGGCCGCCGTTCCCAGTTCGGCCAGCGCCCCGCGCAACGCCTCCTGCGGCAGCATCGCCCAGCGCCCGAGCTGCTCGAACAGGCGGTTCTGCATCTCGCCGGCGGCGGCCTTGGTGTAGGTGAGGCACAGGATGCGCTGCGGCAGGGTTCCCGCCAGCAGAAGCCGGGACACCCGGTCCGTCAGGACCTTGGTCTTGCCCGATCCGGCATTGGCGGTCAGCCAGGTCGAGATCGCCGGGTCCGAGGCCATGTTCTGCCGGGCCTCCGCGTCGCGGGGCGGGGTCATCCCACCTCCTCCGGCTCGGGGGCGTCGTGCAGGCCCCATTCGCCGAGGCGCGCCAGGTGGTCGTAGTCCCCCTCCTGCCTGAGATCCCCGAGCCTGCCGCGCGCCGCGTAGCCGGTCGCCGGGTCGTCGTAGCGCCGGACAAGGCGGATCAGGCGGTCCCACGCGGCGTCCAGCCGTCCGGGCGCGCAGGTGACGGTCAGGGAATCAAGCCCCGGAGCCAGCCGGAGATAGGTGAGACGCGATACCCGCGCCGGACCGAGCGGCGCGAACGCGCCGCGCTCGGCCATCGCGCCCTCGAGCAGGAGCTGCACTTCCGCGCGGTCGAGATCGACCCGCTGCGGCAGCGGCCCCGACTTGTAGTCGAGGATGTGCAGCGTGCCGTCCGCCATCCGGTCGATCCGGTCCGCCTTGGCCTCCAGCTCGAAGTCGATGCCGTCGATCCGGAGGCGTGCCGGCGTCTCGAGAAGGGCCGGGCTGGCCTCGGCGCGCCGTGCCGCCTCCTGCTCGGCAAGGGCCGGCGCGACCGAGATCATGCGGGCGCGCCAGAACCGCCGCGCCGTCGGCCAGGCGACGTCGCGGGCCAGAACCTTCTCGGCGGTGCGGACCAGCCGCGCCGCCGCCTCGGGAACGCTTTCGCCGTCGGGCGTCTCCGACACGAAGCGCTCCATGATCCTGTGCAGGACCGTGCCCCGCTCGCGCGCGTCCGGCTCGGCGCGCAGCGGGTCCAGCCGCCGCAGTCCCAGAACGCGCCGGGCATAGACCGCGTAGGGATCCTGGATGAGCGTCCGCACCGCCGTCACCGGAAGCGCGCGGGGCCGTGCCGGAACCGGCGGGCGCGGGGCGGGCCGGGTGGCGGCCGGAATGCGCTCCGCATCGTTCAGCGCCGCCGCGATGGCGAGCCAGCGTCCGCCCCGCGACTGCATCGCCCGAAGTGCGGCGGGCCCTCCCTGGTCCGGCAGCCCGCGCAGCAGGTTGACGAGCCGCGCCAGCCAGCGCGACGGAACGGTTTGCGCCTGCTGGTCCCTGACCGACCGGGTCAGCATCACCTCGGGCGCGGCGACTGCCTGCTGGAAATCGTGCGCCGAAAGCCCGATCTGCCGCTCCGGCGACCGCAGGCCGGCGCTGCGGCGCATGTCCCGCGACAGCCAGGGGTCGGGGGGCGGCTGGGCGGGCCATGTGCCTTCGTTCAGCCCCGCGGCGATCACCAGATCGGCCGCAAGCGCCCGCGTCTCGATCGTGCCGACGATCCTGACCCGCGGATCGGCGACGACGGCTTCGTCCCGGACCTCGATGCCGCCGAGATAGCCCTCGATCAGCGCGCGGAAGCCTTCGGCGTCGGCATCCGGCCCGGCGCCGGCCTCCGCCCGCAGCCGGGCAAGCGCAGCCGACGCCTCCCGGCCGGCGTTGCCGTCCCAGAGCATTCCTCCGGCCCCCCGGGGCCCGTCCGAAACCAGCGTGGCGAGACGGAGAAGCGAATCGAGCCAGTCGGCGAGCGGCCGTCGTCCGCGCGGCGGGGCCTCGATCACGACCCGGGCCACCCAGTCGGCCCACAGCCTCCGGTCCGGGTCGTCGCCGGCCCAGTCCGCCAGCAGCCGCGCGTCGGGATAGGCCGCGCCGGTCCTGCGCAGCCGCTGCTCCAGCTCACGCAGGCGAAGGAGGTGCGTGCCCCGGTCTCCCGGGGTGCTGGCCGCGAGCGGATGCTTGAGCAGAACGACGAGCCCGATCGCGGTCATCCGTCCGGAAAGCGCGGCCGCAGCATGCCGGAGAAGCCTGCCGGTCGCCGTCTGCGACAAGGGAATGCCGGCGCTGTCGTCGGGGTCGATGCCCCAGCGGTCCAGCGCCGCCGCCAGTCTCCGCGCGAGCGAACGGTCCGGCGTCACCACCGCGACGCTCAGGCCTTCCTCGAGCGCCGCGCGGATGCGGACCGCGATCCCCTCGGCCTCGGCGCGCTGGCTCGGCGCCTCCATCAGGGAAAGGCCCCGCGTCGCTTCGGCCAGATCGCCGAGGCGCGGGCCCTCGGTGATCCAGCGGTCGGTCACCGGCGCGGGCGCGAGCGCCAGCGAGACCGTCCTGTTGCGGCCCGGATCGGGCGGCCCTCCCGGGAGCCAGGCAGGCACCTCGGCGGCGGCCGTCCCGAGCGCTGCCATGAGCCGGGCATAGCGGTACTGCGGATGGTCCTCGGCGCCGGCGCCCGCGGTGCCGAGCGCCTGCCAGTCCGCCGCGGACATCGCCGCGTCGAATCCGGGCAGTATCACGGCCCCCTGCGGCAGCCGCGCGACGGCACCGATCAGAAGCGCCGTGGTGCCGCGCGACCCGGTCGAGCCCGCCACGATGACGGGATCGCCGGGCGGGGCCTCCCGCCAGCGCGCCGCCAGTGTCTCGACCGCGCGGCGCAGGCGGCCGGCCCCGTCCGGGCGGCCGTCGTCCGGGCGGCCGTCGCCCGACAGGAACTGCGCGGCGATGCGCACGAAGGCGAGGCTCTTTTCCCAGTGCAGGGCGTGACCCTCGGCAAGGTCCGGGCGATCGATGGCGCTGGCGGGAACCCCTTCGTCCTGCATCTCGCGCAGGAGCGCGGCGAGGCTTTCGGCGAGGTCGAACGCGGCCGTGGCCGAGGCAAGCGCCGGTTCCCGGTCGGCGAGGCGGACGACGAGGCTGGCCAGCTCCAGCGTCCGGGCCAGTGCGCCCGCCGCCGCCGGAACGCCGGGCAACGGCATGTCGGCCAGTTCCGCGATCAGTCCGAGCCGCGGCAGCACGGCCGCGCCGTGCTGTTCGAACGCGCCGCGCAGCGCCCGCTCGGTCCGGCCCGAGTTGACGAGGATCCGGACCCGGGCCATGTCCTCGGGCGCGCGGCCGGCCATGTCGCGCAGGATCCGGAAGGCGATGGCGTCGGCGAAATCGAGCCCCGGAGCGACGCCGAACAGGCGGGGCCGGACGGAGGGTTCAAACAGCATCGGCGCGCCCCGCCTCGGAGAGCAGCCGCTCGGCCAGGGGGATCGACGCGGGCCGGCCGACATCGCACCAGCCGCCCGGATGGAGCACGCCGAAAAGCCGCCCGCGTGCCGCGATCCCGTCCCACACGGCGTTCTGCGAGAAGACGCGATCGGTCGCCGCCGCGAAGGGTTCGGTGCGGATGATCTGGGCGCCGGTATAGACCGCACCCGGTCCGCGCGACAGCCGGCCGTCCCCGTCGCACAGGAAGTCCCCCGCCCCGGCATGGCCCGTCGCCCGGCCGCGCGGCACGAGCAGCAGCAGCGCGTCCATCCGGTCCGGCCGCCAATGGGCACGAAGGGTGGCCAGCGGATTCGGCCCGGTCCACACGGCGTCCGTGTTCAGCGTGAACACCGGACCCCGCCCGAGCAGCGGCAGCGCCTTGCGGATGCCCCCGCCGGTTTCGAGGATCAGGTCGGTCTCGTCCGAGAAGAGGATCCGGTCGTCCGCCCCGACATGCCGGCGGATGCTGTCGGCAAGGTAGTGCAGGTTGATGACGATCCGCTCCACCCCCGCACCGGCCGTCTGGTCGAGCGCGTGGTCCAGCAGCGCGCGCCCTGCCACCCGGATCAGGGGTTTCGGCGTCGTCTGCGCAAGGCTGCCCATCCGCGTCCCGAACCCGGCGGCGAACAGCATCGCGGCGCGGGGATGCGCACCGGAGGCCTCGCCAAGCCGGCTGAGCGCGTCCGCACCGATCGGCGGAAGCTGTGCGGCCACGATTTCGCGCAGTTCGGCGAGCGAGGGATGCGCGAGGTTCCGGTCGAGGTTCGCCCGCACCCGCCCGACATGGGCCAGATACCCGGGCTTGCCGTCGCGCAGTGCCAGCCGTGCGAAGACACCGAGGATCCGGAGCGCCCGCTGCGCCCCCATCAGGGCATAGGCGGCCTCGAAGGCCTCGGGGTCCGCGCCCGTCGCCGCGATGTGGCGGGCCTTTGCCCGTGCCTCGATCCCCGCGCCCGGATCGCGCCGCGCGTCCTGCAGGAGCGAGACGAGGTCGTAGGCGGGATGCGCCAGCACCGCGTCCTGGAAGTCGAGAAGCCCGACCCGGGCGAGACCGCGCCTCTCGGGCAGCCAGACGATGTTTCCGGTGAAGAAGTCCCGCAGGCTGACGGCAAGCGGCGCCTCGGGCAGCGCATCCCATGCCTTCCGCACCGCCCGTCCGAAAGCGCCCGGTTCGTCGGGGACCAGGCCGAGCCCGGGAAGAAGCCATTCGCCCACGATGGCGGTCAGGCCCGCAAGTCCTTCCCCGTCGAGCGTCCCGAGGCCCGGCGGCGGGGGTCGCCCCTGCAAGTCGGCCAGAAGATCGGCGGCGGCGTCGTGGATCGCGCGCTCGGCATCGGGGTCGGCGGCGCAGATGCGTGCGGCGGGCATGTCGCCCAGATCCTCGACCAGAAGCACGCCGGCCGCAATGTCGGCGGCAAGGATCTCGGGCGCGGAATAGCCCTGCGCGCGGAGCCAGCCCGCCATGCTGACGAACGCGGCCGAGGCACCTCCTCCCGGCGCGGGATCCTCCATCAGGATCGCGGAGCGGCCGGGCAGCGACAGCCGCGAGAAGCGCCGGGCCGATGCGTCCCCGGCGACCGGCGCGACGGACGCGCCGCGCCAGCCCGCCGCCGCGACAAGACGCGCCGCCGCGCCGCCGTCCCCGTTCATCGCGCCCATCCTGCGGCCAGCGCCGCAAGCACCCGTTCCCAGCGCGGATGGCGTGCCGATAGGTCCGCCCTGCGCGACCGGCCCGCGTCGTCCATCCCGAACCCGATGGTCAGCGCGTCCGGCGGTGGCGCGTGCATCCGCTCCGGCCATTCGACCAGCACCAGCGCGGTCTCGGACGCCTCGTCCAGCCCGAGCTCCGCCAGGTCCGCGCGATCGGGCAGCCGGTAGAGATCGGCGTGGATGATGGCGAGCCCGCCTGCGTCATAGGTCTGAACCAGGGTGAAGGTGGGCGAGGGCACCTCTTCGGCCTGTCCCGCCGCGGCGAGCCGCGACTGGATGAGCGCCCGCGCGAAGTGCGTCTTGCCTGCGCCGATCGGTCCTGCGAGCAGCAGCACGTCGCCCCGCCCGACAAGCGGGGCTATGGCGGTGCCGAGCGCCTCGGTCGCGGCAGTGTCGGCGAGCGGCAGCGTGAGGTGGAGGGGTCCGGGACCGGGCGGCATGCCGCGACCTTACCGCAGGCACGGGCGTCCGCAAGCGGTGCCGGGCCGCTCAGACCTCCTGCGCCTCGCCCTCCGCCTCGCCCTCCGCCCGGCCAGATGCGCCTCCCGGCGCTGCGGCCGGCGCCAGGGATGGCGCGCCGAGCCGCAGCTTCCGCCCGGTGACGAGCGGTCGCTCGATCCTGCGGAACCTGACCATCGTGCCGCCGCCGTTCAGCCGGGAAAGCCGGCACAGGATGCGCTGTCCGTCGGTCAGCTCGGCCTCTATCACGAGATCCGACCTCGGTGCGATGTCGGTGACGAAGTCGCGCGCCCGGTCCCATGCCCCGGGCCTGCGCGACAGCCTCTGCCAGCTCTGCGCGGCGTCCGAGACCGACACCGCGCCGAGCGTCCGCTGCGGGTCCGTCCCCCAGAGCGCCGCGTAGCCGACATTCGACAGCACGATCGTCCCGGCCTGCGAGAAGACGGCGATGGCGTCGCTGATCTTGTCGATCACCGCCTGGCCCATCTCGATCTCGGAGCGGAAGCGGCGGGTGAGCGAGATGTCGGCCGTGATGTCCTCGAACAGGAAGGCGACGGCGCCATCCGGGTGCGGCCGCCCCGTGACGCGGTAGGTCTGGCCGCCGGGAAGCGTCCAGGCCTCTTCGTAGAGTCCCGAGGACGCGGCCCTCTCGAGGTCGGTCATCGTCTGCCTCCAGCTGTGATAGTCCTTCGGCTCGGGGATCATCCGTGCCTCGCGCAGGATATCGAGGAAGGCAAACAGCGTCGGACGGGCCGACAGCACCTCGGGACAGAGCCGCGTCAGGTCCACGAGCGCCGGGTTGAACAGCGCGAGCTGGCGCTGGCGGTCGAAGATCGCCAGGC
The DNA here is from genome assembly GCA_049323795.1 of Pseudomonadota bacterium. Lineage (GTDB taxonomy): Bacteria > Pseudomonadota > Alphaproteobacteria > Rhodobacterales > Rhodobacteraceae > JAOADN01. The sequence goes on along the minus strand of JBMOOH010000009.1, from coordinate 127,753 downwards.
CGATGGGAAGCTGCGCGAAGGTCTTCGTCAGCGTCTGCACGAATTCCCTGAGCGCCGTCTCGGCCCGGACCGTCGCATCGATCGGCGTGGCGAACTGCATCGCGCCGTCCGGCGTCTGCACCCTGCGCACGTCGTACCATTGCGCCCGGGTCGGGTCGGGCGAGACGAGCCTCTGGCGCCGGCTCTCGGGCTGGACCGGGGCCGGACCTTCGAAGAGCACCGGAAGCGGCCAGGTCAGATCGCCCACCGAAGCCCCGATGTGGTCGGCGGCGCGCTGCAGATAGGCGCGGTTCGCCCAGTCCACGGTTCCGTCGGACCCGGTCCGCCACACCAGCACCGGCGCCGCGGCCAGCGCCGACCGCAGAAGCGAGATCTCGACCTCGGCCGCACGGTTGCTCAGCCCGTCCACGACCACCCCGCGCCCTTCGGCGGTCGGATCGGCGACCTCGATCCGTGTCACTCCGTTCGACCGCGCGGCCCGGATCGACAGCGGCGGCTCGCCATTGCCGCCTATCTCCACCTCGCCGCCTTCGGCAAGCTCGGCCAGCCGGTCCTCGAGCGCGGTGAAGTGCGGTGCGAGGACGGCAAGCAGCCGGTCCCAGTCGGTCCCGGTTCCGCGCGCCTCCCGCAGCAGGGCGCGGGCGGGGCCGGTCGCGTCCAGAAGCTCGCGGTCCTCGAAGAGGTATACCGCCCTCTCGGGCAGGTCGCCGCCGGCATCCCGCCGTCCGGTCCGGCGCCCTGCCAGTCCGAGCGACAGCAGCCAGAGCGCAAGAACCGCGGACGTCACCGAGATCGCCGCAAGCAGGCCCGCAAGCGCCAGTTGAGACAGCATCACCCTAGCCTTCCAGAACGGGAGCCTTCGCCCCCTGTCGGCAACCTTTTGTCAGGACTGGTTAATGCGGCGTTAAGCTCAGGCCCCGTCGGGATGCTGCGGTTGTCCGGGTCAGGCGCCGAGCGGCGGATTCTGCCCGATCGACTCGTCCTCGCGGGCGGCGATCGCTGCCAGCGGCCAGGCCACTTCGACCACGGCCCCGGAACGCTCCGGCCGTTCGTTCTCGGCCAGGAACGGGTCGCTTGCATTGGCGAAGGTCAGTTCGGCCCCGGTCCGCTCGAGCAGGGTCTTGGCGATGAAGAGGCCAAGGCCCATGCCTTCGTACCCCGGCCGGCCGGGGCGCGACGGTCGGGTCCGGCCGCGCAGGAACGGGTCGCCGATCAGGCCCAGCATCTCGGCCGGAAAGCCGGGTCCGTCGTCGGTGATCGTGACGCGCGCGGTGTCGGACGTCCAGTCGGCCTCGATCCAGACCGTCGCCTGCGCGAAGTCCACCGCGTTCTGGACAAGGTTGCGCAGCCCGTGGATGATCTCGGGCCGCCGGTTCAGGACCGGCTGGCGCAGTCCGTCCGCGGACAGCGCCGGCACGTCGATGACCACCCGCTTGCCGCGGTTTGCATGCGGCTCTGCGGCCTCCTTCAGCACCGCGGCCAGCGGCGCCGACCGCAGGTGCCGGTCGTCCTTTCCCGTCCGGCCCATCGACCGCAGGATGTCGCGGCATCGGTCGGCCTGGGCGCCGATCAGGCGGGCGTCCTCGCGCAGGTCGGGCCGATCCGCCAGAAGCTCGCCGAGTTCGGTGCTGGCCAGCTTGATCGTCGCGAGAGGCGTGCCGAGCTCGTGCGCGGCGGCCGCCACCACCCCCCCGAGATCGGTGAGCTTCTGCTCGCGCGCCAGTGCCATCTGGGTGGCAAGCAGCGCCTCGTTCATCGCGTGGATCTCCGACGCGACGCGCTGGGCGTAGAGACCGAGGAAGACGATCCCGGTCACGATCGCCATCCAGAGGCCGAATTCGAGCAGCGGCGGGATCGTCAGCGGCGTTCCGTCCGGAAGCCGCAGCGGCATGTGGACAAGCTCGACCGCGGTGACCAGCGCGATCGTGACCGCGCCCACGAAGAGCGCCGCCCGCGGACGCAGCGCCGTCGCCGCAACCGTCGCCGGCGCCAGTATGAGCACCGCGAACGGGTTGGTCAGGCCGCCCGTCAGGGCAAGGAGCACGGCAAGCTGGACCGAGTCGAACAGGAAGGTCATCGCCGCGCCGGATTCCGACAGCCGGTGGTTCGGCGGATAGACGATCGTTGCGGTCAGGTTGAAGGCGACGGCCGCGCCGACGACGGCCAGCGTCAGCGGGATCTCGATCTGCAGATCGTAGATGAGGGCCGCCGCGGCGATCGCCGCGATCTGCCCCGCGATGGCCGCCCAGCGCAGCGCGATCAGGGTGCGAAGGCGGACCCACTCGCTCCGGCCGTCGAGCCCGCCGGGGAGGTCCCCGCGCATGTCTTTCCGCCTGCTGCCCACTTCGTACGCCCGCGCCGGGTGACGCCAGACCCGAGTGATAGTCCGGCCCTCATGGGCGATCAATCTGCGCCTGAGAGGTCGGGATGCTCCCTGACCGGATCGGCGGCCCGGGTTCCGGGAGGATCGTCTTTCCGGAAGGGCGCGCCCCGCGGATGCGCGACGGGCCTGCCGCCCTGCCGATCGGCGACCCATTTGACCGTGGCGCAGTGTAGGCTAGAAAGACCTGAAGGACAGGCGGAGACCAATGTCGGAAGAACATACCGAAGACCTCGGCGACGACCGTACGCTTCTGCTTGTGGATGACGATGCACCGTTCCTGACGCGTCTTGCCCGTGCGATGGAGCGTCGGGGTTTCGAGCCTGTGACGGCCGAGGGCGTCGCAGCCGGCAAGGCCATCGCGGTCGCGCGGCCGCCCGCCTATGCCGTCATCGACCTCCGTCTCGAGGACGGCAACGGGCTCGACGTCGTCGAAACCCTGCGCGAACGCCGCCCCGATTGCAGGATCGTCGTGCTGACCGGATACGGCGCGATCGCGACCGCGGTGGCGGCGGTGAAGATCGGCGCGACGGATTACCTTTCGAAACCGGCCGATGCCAACGACATTACCAATGCGCTGCTGTCGCGGCGCAAAGCCATGCCGCCCCCGCCGGACAATCCGATGTCCGCCGACAGGGTCCGGTGGGAGCATATCCAGCGGGTCTACGAACTCTGCGACCGAAACGTTTCCGAAACCGCGCGCCGCCTCAGCATGCACCGGCGGACGCTTCAGCGCATTCTCGCCAAGAGAAGTCCCCGATAGGAAGTTTCCGCCTTCCGGCCCGACGTGCCGAGGAATGCATATTCCAATACCTCAGGAACAGTATTAGACACACTCGTGTCACCATTTTGGAGAACGGCACGTGAATATCGATCTCGACTCGCTTTCGCTGAAGGAACTCAAGGATCTTCAATCGCGGGTTGCCAGGGCCATTTCAGGATTCGAAAGCAGGAAAAAGAGGGAAGCGCTCGCCGCCGTCGCGGAAACGGCCAGGTCGCTGGGTTTCGAGCTCGACGAGCTTGTGGCCGGCGGAAAGGGTCCGAAGCGGACGGTCAGTCCGAAATACGCCAACCCCGCGGACCGCAGCCAGACCTGGACCGGGCGGGGCCGGCGGCCGCGCTGGGTCGAGGCGGCGCTCGCAGCAGGGAAGTCGCTCGACGATCTGGCAATCTAGACGCTGGCGCGCAGCCATCTCACGAACGTCCGGGCCGCGGCGCGCTGCGGGCCGGGCGGGGTCACGATGAAGTAGGCCGGACGGTCGTCCTGCGGGTCGAACACCACCCGGAGTCGGCCTTCGCCGATGTCCTCCTCGACCAGCGCCGCGCTCTCGACGTGCAGTCCATAGCCCTGGACGGCCGCCGATCGGGCAAGCTCTTCGGTGGCGAAGACGGTCATGTCGAGCCGCGCAGGGTCGATCCCGTGGCTCATCAGCCAGTTCGCCCCCTCGGGCCAGTTCTCTTCGCCGACCCAGGGCATCGACAGCATTTCGGCCACGCTCAGGCTTTCCCTGTCGCCCAGGATGTCCGGTGCGCCGACGATCACGTAGCGGGCCGAGGTCAGGAACTCCGCATCGACGCCCGGCCACCGGCCGGTGCCGAACCGGATGCCGACGTCGATCCCCTCGCGCCGGAGGTCGATCAGGCGGTGGTCGGGCCGGAGCGACACGCCGATGTCGGGGTGTTCCTCCCAGAACTTCCACAGCCGGGGCATCATCCACTGCACCGCGAAGCCGGGCGTCGTGGTGACCGTCACCGGATCGCCGTCGCGCTGCGACCGGATCGTCCCCAGGGCGGCCTGGATGATCCCGAAGCCGTCGCTCAGCGCGGCGCCAAGGCGCGCACCCTCCGGCGTGAGAAGCATGCCGCGGCCTTCGCGATGGATAAGCGCGGTGCCGAGATCCGCCTCGAGTGCGCGCACCTGCTGGGCGACGGCGGCATGCGTCACGTTCAGCACCCGCGCCGCCGCGCTGAAGCCCCCCAGACGCGCGGCCGCCTCGAAGGCCCGGAGCGCGGAAAGCGATGGCATGAGTTTCCAGTCAGGATAGGCCATATGATAGCCTGGCTTTCATGTCTGAAATCTTCCTGACTGGCAAACTGCATCTATAACGCATACCATGCAACATGGAGACTGGAAAGGAGCCAATGACATGTTATCGATTCTTGCAGAAAGCCTTCTGATTGCCACCCGTATCGAGCCGTTCCGCAGCCCGCCGCGGCCGACCGGCAGCGCCGGGCCGCGCCGCACCGAAGTGCCGCGGCGCAAGTGGTTTCACTTCGCCGCGGAAGCCTGAGCCGTGAGTTGCGACAGAAGCTCTTCGTGTCTTGACAGGTAGGCTGCGCGCACATCCACCGGTGCGCGCAGCCTGATGCCGAGGCCCCGGACACGCGCCTCGTCGGGCCTTCCGAAGAAGCGGTCCGCCTCGGCCAGGGTGAAGCCTGCGATGTGCACGGCTTCAAGCCAGGCCGACACCCTGTCCGCCCTCTTGATCGCCGCCTTCACCCCCTTCGGAAGCATGGCCGGCAGGCCGAAGCGCAGGTGGATGGCCGCAGCCAGCCTTTCGTCGAGGTCGCCGTATCCGGGCCCGACGGCGGCCTTGACCGGGCTGATCATGTCGCCGATCACATATTCGGGCGCATCGTGAAGAAGCGCGGCAAGCCGCCAGCGCGCAGGGGCCGCCGGCTCGGCGCGCGAGAAGATCTCCTCCACCAATAGCGAATGCTCTGCCACCGAATAGGGCCAGTCGCCGACCGTCTGTCCGTTCCAGCGCGCGACGAAGGCCAGGCCATGCGCGATGTCCTCGATCTCGATGTCCATCGGCGTCGGGTCGAGCAGGTCGAGCCTGCGACCCGACAGCATCCTCTGCCAAGCGCGCGCGGGTTTCGCCACGTCGTTTTCCCGTTTCCCGATGCGGCGTTGTCCACCGCGGCGCGGAATGCTATCTGACCGCGCGACGCATTCAAGGAAACCGAGCTTATGGCCAAGGATTACATCGTCAAGGACATCGCCCTCGCGGACTTCGGCCGCAAGGAGCTCGACATCGCCGAAACCGAGATGCCGGGGCTGATGGCGCTCCGCGAGGAATTCGCTGCGTCGCAACCGCTCAAGGGCGCGCGCATCGCCGGGTCGCTGCACATGACCGTCCAGACGGCCGTGCTGATCGAGACGCTGAAGGCGCTCGGGGCGGACGTGCGCTGGGCCTCGTGCAACATCTTCTCGACCCAGGACCACGCCGCTGCGGCCATCGCGCGATCCGGCACGCCCGTCTTCGCCATCAAGGGCGAGACGCTCGAGGAATACTGGGCCTACACGGACCGGATCTTCCAGTTCCCCGAGGGCACCTGCAACATGATCCTCGACGATGGCGGGGACGCGACGCTCTACATCCTCATGGGCGCGCGGGTCGAGGCGGGCGAGACCGACCTGATCGCCGTCCCGAAGTCCGAGGAGGAAGTGGCGCTCTTCGACCAGATCAGGAAGCGCATCGCGCAGTCACCGGGCTGGTTCGGCAAGCAGCGCGACGCGATCCGCGGCGTGTCGGAAGAGACGACGACGGGCGTTCACCGTCTCTACGACCTCCACAGGCGCGGCCTGCTTCCCTTCCCGGCGATCAACGTCAACGACAGCGTCACCAAGTCGAAGTTCGACAACAAGTACGGCTGCAGGGAATCGCTCGTGGACGGCATCCGCCGCGCCACCGACACGATGATGGCCGGCAAGGTCGCGGTCGTCTGCGGCTACGGCGACGTGGGCAAGGGCTCGGCGGCCTCGCTCCGCGGCGCCGGCGCGCGGGTCAAGGTCACCGAGGTCGATCCGATCTGCGCCCTCCAGGCGGCGATGGACGGCTACGAGGTGGTCCTTCTCGAGGATGTGGTGCAGGACGCCGACATCTTCATCACGACGACCGGCAACAGGGACGTGATCCGCATCGAACACATGCGGCAGATGAAGAACATGGCGATCGTCGGCAACATCGGGCATTTCGACAACGAGATCCAGGTCGCGGCCCTGCGGAACCACAAGTGGACCAACATCAAGGACCAGGTGGACATGATCGAGATGCCCTCGGGCAACAGGATCATCCTTCTGTCCGAAGGCCGCCTTCTGAACCTCGGCAACGCCACCGGCCACCCGTCCTTCGTGATGTCGGCCTCCTTCACCAACCAGGTTCTCGCGCAGATCGAACTCTGGACCCGGGGCAGGGACTACGCCCCCGGCGTCTACATCCTGCCCAAGCACCTCGACGAGAAGGTCGCGAGGCTGCATCTGAAGAAGATCGGCGCGAAGCTCACCCAGCTCAGGCCCGACCAGGCGGACTACATCGGCGTCACCGTGGACGGGCCGTTCAAGTCGGACCACTACCGCTACTGAGGCCGCCCCGCCGGCGATACGGGCAGGCCGCGATCCGCGCATCGGGGTGCGGCCTGTCCGGTTTTGCTTTGCCAATCCGCCCTGCGCACCCTTATCCTTCGCCCGCCGTCCGCAGGGTGGGATCGGCGGGCAAACCGAGGGAGTATGCAATGGGGAAGCGGGACGATCTGATCGCCAGATATGCGGCCGATCTGAGGGAAAAGTGCAAGATGACACCCGATATGGACCTGCTCACGAAGGTGACGATCGGCTGCGGGCCCGCAATCTATTCGCCGGATTCCGCCACCGTCGCCGCAGGTCAGGCGGCCGAGCTTGAGACGATCAAGAACAATTTCCTGATCAGGAAGCTCGGACTCAGGGACGGCCCGCAGCTCATGGACGCGATCAACGCCGCGATGGAGACCTATGGCAAGTCCGAGCGGAACAAGTATCGCGCCGTGGTCTACTACATGCTGACGAAGCATTTCGGCAAGGAAAGGGTCTACGGCTGACACCGCCGGCCCCGGATCCCGGTCCGGACATGGGGCCTGCCAGGCCGGACTTTGACTAAAATCGGCGGAAGCATTTTCTTGATTGCCCCCGCTGCCGTGGTATCCCTGTGTCCACAGGCCAGTAGGCCGAGACCTTTCAGCGATCACGTGTGGTGGTACGGTGTACACGTGGGGTGGCAAAGGGTCCCGGCCGTTCGGGGCCCTTTGTTTTTGGCCGGACGCGGCGCCGCAGGGCAGGATTGGTGCCTGCCACCCCGCCCCTCACCACAGCGTCGGCACATGCCCGTCATCGCCAATCCCCCTCTGGCAGGCTCCCCGTGGCAGAAGCCTGTCAGGGCCGGACCCCGCCCAGCTCGCAGACGACGCGCCACTCGTCCCCGGTCACCGGCTGCACCGACAGCCGTGTGTTGTTGACCAGCACCATCCCGGCCAGGCGCGGGTCGGCCCTGCAGGCCTCGAGCGTCACCGCCCGCGCCAGCGGCCGGACCGCCCGGATGTCCACGCAGTCCCAGCGCGGATCGTCGGTCGTGCTGTCGGGGTGCGAAAGCGCGATCACCTCGACGATCCCGACGATCTCCTTGCCGATGTTCGAGTGATAGAAGAACCCCTGGTCGCCCACCGTCATCGCCCGCATGTTGTTGCGCGCCTGGTAGTTGCGGATGCCGTGCCATTCCTCGCCCGCATCGCCCTTCGCGACCTGCTGATCCCAGCTCCAGACATCGGGCTCCGACTTGAACAGCCAGTACGCCATCAGCCGATGACCTTGCGCCACTCGATCACGTCCACCCGGTCGAAGAGACCGGCCCTGGCGTAGGGGTCGGCCGCGGCCCAGGCCCGCGCTTCCGCCAGGCCGGGGACATCGAGGACGATCAGCGATCCGCACATCGCGCCGTTCTCGACCAGGGGGCCGGCCATCTGCACGACCCCGGTGTCCCTGATGTGGTCGAGATGCGCGGACCGCGTCGCGGTGCGGGTCGCAAGCCTGCCCGGCCGGTCCCGGCAGATCAGCGCCACAAGCATCACGTCCACTCCCTGGTCAGCGGTCTCGACAGAAGCGCGGCCACAGCCTCGCCCAGCGTGAGGCGCCGGTCAATCAGCGCCGCGACCGTGGCGGTGACGGGCAGGTCGATGCCGAGGCGCGCCGCCAGGGCGAGCGCGGCGCGCGCCGTCGCCCTGCCTTCGACGGTGACGTTCGCCACAGGCGTTTCCCCGGCCCCCAGCGCGAGGCCGAAGCGGAAGTTCCGCGACTGGTGCGAGGTGGAGGTGAGGATCAGGTCGCCGAGCCCCGACAGACCGGCGAGCGTTTCCGCCCGCGCGCCGGCCGCCCGGGCGAGGCGGGCCATCTCGGCAAAGCCCCGCGTCACCAGCGCCGCCCTCGCGCTCTCGCCAAGGCCCGCGCCCGCAACCACGCCGGCGCCGATCGCCACCACGTTCTTCAGCGCCCCCCCGAGTTCCACGCCCCACGTGTCATCGGTGCGGTAGAGCCGCAGGGCGGGTGCCGACAGGGCCTCCTGCAGCGCCAGGGCGCGGCCTTCGTCGCGGCAGCCGAGCGTCAGGGCCGTCGGAAGACCGCGGGCGATGTCGGCGGCAAAGCCCGGCCCGGACAGCACCGCCGCGGTCGCCCCCGGTGCATGGGCCGCGATCAGCCCGGTGGAACCGAGGCCGGTGGCCAGGTCGATGCCCTTCGCGCAGGACACGAGATCCTTGCCCGCGGTTTCCGGCAGCGATCCCAGAAGCGCGCCGAGCGACTGCATCGGCACGGCCAGGAGGAGGATGGGCGCGGCAGCCGCCTCGTCGAGCGCGTCACTTGCCGAAAGCCCCGGCGGGAACGGCACGTCCGGCAGATAGCGGTCGTTGCGTCCGGCGGCGCGCATCGCCCTGCACTGCGCCGCGTCGCGCGTCCAGAGCGTCACCTCTCGCCCGGCACCGGCCAGGACCACGGCCAGCGCGGTGCCGAAAGCCCCCGCCCCGAGAACCGAAACCCTCATGCCTTGGCCCCCTTGCGGCCCGAGCCGAGCATCGCCGGGGCGCGATCGTCGAGCGGCCAGCGCGGGCGAGGCGACAGCGTCAGGTCGTCCACGAGCCCCAGTCGCAGCCGCTCGATCCCGGCCCAGGCGATCATCGCGGCGTTGTCGGTGCATAAGGGCAGCGGCGGTGCGGCAAAGGCGGCGCCCTGCGCCCCGGCCACCGCCATCAGGCGCGCCCGGATCGTGCGGTTGGCGGCGACCCCGCCGGCGACTGCCATGAGGGGCCGGTCCGGCCCGATGCCCAGGTAGAGCCCGAGCGCGCGCTCCGTCTTCTCGGCCAGGACATCGGCGACGGCGGCCTGGAACGCCGCGCAGATATCCGCCCGGTCGGCCTCGCGCAGGGTCCCCGTCCCGGCGGAAAGCTCGTCGCGCAGCCGCAGGACGGCGGTCTTGAGGCCCGAGAACGACATGTCGCAGCCCGGCCGGTCCAGCAGCGGACGCGGCAACCGCAGCCGCGCCGGATCGCCGCGCGCCGCCTCGGCCTCGACGCTCGGTCCCCCCGGAAGCGGCAGTCCGAGGATCTTCGCCGTCTTGTCGAAGGCCTCGCCGGGGGCGTCGTCGATCGTGCCGCCGAGGCGCTGGAAACGGTCCGGGCCGTGGACGACAAGGAACTGGCAATGCCCGCCCGACACCAGCAGCACCAGATACGGGAACCGTGCAGCATCCGTCAGGCGCGCGGTCAGGGCGTGACCCGCGAGATGGTTCACCCCGACGAGCGGCAGCCCCGATCCTGCAGCGAGTCCCTTCGCGCACATCACTCCGGCGACGACGCCGCCGATCAGCCCCGGCCCCGCCGTGACCGCGACGGCGTCGATGTCGCACAGGCCGATCCCGGCCTCGGCGAACGCCGCCTCGACGCAGAGGTCGAGCCGCTCGGCATGGGCGCGCGCCGCGATCTCGGGGACGACGCCGCCGAAGGCCGCGTGCAGCGGCTCCTGCCCCCAGACGACCGAGGACATGATCCGCGGGGTGTCTCCGTCCAGCCGGACGACCGCGGCGGCGGTGTCGTCGCAGCTCGACTCGAGTCCGAGAACCGTGACTAACCGCGTCATCGCCACCCGCCATCGCCGCTCTGCCGTTGCAAGGGCAGTGCCCGGCAGGTAACACCGGGCGTGCCGCCGCACAATCCGAAGGTGTCCCGTGACGCCCCCGTCCGACGACACGCGCCCCCCGCTTCTGCTCACGCGGCCCGAGGCCCAGTCGCAGCGATTCGCCCGCCAGTTCAGGAACCGCGTCGGGCAGGACTGGCCGGTCCTGCTGTCACCCCTCACCCGGATCGACTTCCTTGTGCCGGACCGGCCGCCGCCCGACACGCCCGAGATCCTGTTCACATCCGAGAACGCGGTGGACGCCTTCGCCCGGCTCGCGCCGGGCAGGGGCGCGCGCGCCTGGTGCGTCGGGTCCCGCACCGCCGAGCGCGCGGCCGAAGCCGGCTTTGCCGATGTCCGGACCGGGCCGGGGGACGGTGACGGTCTCGCCGCGATGCTGCGGTCGGCCGGGGTCCGCGGGCCCTGCCTGTATGTGCGCGGCACGCATGTCGCGGCGGACCTCGCCGGGCGGCTTGCGGCGGCGGGCATCCCTGTCGCCGAACTGCTCGCCTATGCGCAGGTTCCGCTTCCCCTGTCGCCGGCGGCGGCGGCGGCGCTCGCCGCGCGCGGCCCCGTCCTGCTTCCGCTGTTCTCGCCCCGGTCTGCGCGGCTTGCCGCCGAAGCCATCGGGCATCCGCGCGCCCGCCTTCTCGTGGCCTGCATGAGCGGCGCCGTCGCCGATGCGGCGGCACCCCTGCATCCGGCCCGAATCGTGACGGCAGCGCATCCCGGGGCCGCCGCGATGATCGACGCGCTCCGGGCGCTGGCCAAGCGCTGATCGAGATGCCTGCTTGAGACGGCCGGAGGCCGCCATTAGATTGGCCGGGGGAAGCCGCGCCGCGTGAATGCCGCGCGGGAACATCTCTGCCCGCGGGACGGCCCGCTCAACAGCCGGACTCCGGCCGAGCTAGGAACAGGCGACGTGGCGAGAAACTCGAAGACCCAGACCGGACGCCGGCCCGATCCCGCCGGGGAAGCGGCCGTCTCCGGCGAAGATCAGGGGGCCGGGGGGCGCGCGCCGGATGCCGGCGCACCCGGATCCGTCGGCATGGACGGACCCGGGGGCGGGCCGGGCGCGTGGGGCCCACGACCGGACCCCCAGGCGGATCCCCGGGCCGCAGCGGATGCGGCGGCGGAAGGGGCGGACCCGCCCGCAGACCCGCCCGCCCCGCGGCGGGGCGGGGCCGGCGTCTTCGCAGGGATCGTCCTCGGCGGACTGGTTGCAGCCGGGATCGGGGGGGGCGCGGTTCTGTACCTGCTGCCCGGCGGCCTTTCCGAGCCTGCGGCCACGTCCCGGGAGATCGCGCTTCTCGGTGCGGTCAAGACGCAGGGCGACGACCTCGCCGCGATGCGGAAGGAGCTGGCCGATCTGCGCGCCGGTCTCGACAGGGCACTGGCATCGGCCGCCGGGGCCGCGGACGCCGCGGCCAGAGCCGATGCGCTGGACGGGCGGCTGTCGGCAACGGAGGCCGCGCTGGGCGATCTCGGCAGGCGGATCGATGCCGCCGCGCAGAGGATCGCGGCCCTCGAGGAGCGCCCGGCCGGAACGGCGGCGCCCGGCGCCGCAGTGGACGCCGCCGGCGCCGCCGCGTCCCCCATCGCCCCGGCACTCGACGAGATGCGCCGGCTGGTCGAGACCCAGAAGGCCGCCGCCGCCGAGGCCGAGGCGCGCCTTGCATCCGCCGCGAGGGAGGCCGAAGCCCGCGTGAAGGCCGCCGAAGAGCGGGCCGCGGCACTCAAGGCCGAGGCCGAGGCCACCGCCAGGGCCGCCTCGGCGCGGGCCGCGGTCAGCCATCTGCGGGCGGCCCTGCAGAACGGGGCACCGATCTCGACGGCGCTCGCAGAGCTCGCCGCCGCGGGTGTCGCGGTGCCGCAGGCGCTCCTTGACCAGTCCGGCGGGGTCCCGAGCATGACGGCCCTGACCGAAGCCTTCCCCGACGCCGCCCGCGCCGCCCTGACGCTGTCGCTGCGCGAGACCGCCGGTGACGGGACCCTCGGCCGCGTCTGGGCGTTCCTCCGCGCCGAGAGCGGGGCGCGGTCTCTCAGCCCGCGCGCGGGGAACGACCCCGACGCCGTCCTGTCGCGCGCCGAAGCGGCGCTGCGGGCGGGCGACCTGCCCGCCGCCGTCGCCGAGATCGGCGGCCTGCCCGAGGCCGGCCGGGCGCGCATGGCCGAGTGGGTGGCGCTGGCCGGACGCCGGATCGCGGCGGTCGCCGCGGTCGAGGCGGTCGCGGCACAGACGGACTGAAGGGGGGCGCCGCGTGATCTGGTCCTTCCTCAGGATTGCCTTCTTCGTCGCGGTCATCGCGGCCCTCACGCTCGGGGCGACGATCCTGCTCGAGACGGGCGGCGGCGTGCGGATTGCCGTCGCGAACCTCGAACTGACGCTCGGCCCGGTCCAGGCGGTCGTGGCGGCGGTGCTGCTGGTCATCGCGGTCTGGCTGCTTCTGAAGGCCGCCGGACTTGTCGTTGCCATCCTGCGCTTCGCCAGCGGCGACGAAACCGCCCTCTCGCGCTTCTTCGACCGCAGCCGGGAACGGCGCGGCTATCAGGCGCTGGCCGAGGGAATGCTCGCCATCGCCTCGGGCGAGGGCAAGCTCGCCATGGCCAAGGCCGCGCGCGCCGAGCGCTACCTCGGCCGCCCCGACCTGACCAACCTTCTGTCCGCCCAGGCAGCCGAGATCTCGGGCGATACCCGGACCGCGACCGAGGTCTACAAGCGCCTCCTCGGGGATGACCGCACCCGGTTCGCGGGCATCCGCGGCCTCATGCGGCAGAAGATCAGCGAGGGCGACAGCGAAACCGCCCTGAAGCTGGCCGAGAAGGCCTTTGCGCTCAAGCCGCGCCACCCCGAGGTGCAGGACACGCTGCTGCGCCTCCAGGCCGGCGCCGGCGACTGGAAGGGCGCGCGGCAGGTTCTCGGGGCGAAGGTGCGGCAGGGCCTCCTGCCGCGCGACGTGCATCGCCGCCGCGACGCGATCATGGCCCTGCAGGAGGCCAGGGGCATCCTGGCCGACTCCGCCTCGATCGAATCGCGCGAGGCGGCAATCGCGGCCAACAAGGCCTCTCCCGACCTCATTCCCGCCGCCGTCATGGCCGCCGACAGCTATGTCGCCAAGGGAAAGCCCCGCTACGCCGACCGGATCCTGCGCAAGGCATGGGACGCCCAGCCCCACCCGGACCTTGCCGCAGCCTTCGCGCGGATCGTGCCCGAAGAAACCCCCGCCGCACGTCTGGCCCGGTTCGAGCCGCTGCTCCGGCTTCGGCCGGACCACGAGGAGGCGCGGCTCCTCAGGGCCGAGCTCAGCATCGCGGCCGAGGACTTTCCGGCCGCGCGCCGCGCGCTCGGCGAGCTTCCCGACACCCACCCGACCGCGCGCGCCCTCACCATCATGGCCGCGATCGAGCGCGGCGAGGGAAGCGACGACGCCATCGTCCGGGGCTGGCTGACCCGGGCCCTGACCGCAAGCCGCGGCCCGCAATGGTGCTGCGACAGGTGCCAGAACATCATGCGCGACTGGGCCCCCGTCTGCGACAACTGTGGCGGATTCGACACCCTGAGCTGGCGCGAGCCAGCGGGCGGCGGGGTGCCGATGCCGAACGGGACGGACATGCTCCCGCTGATCGTTGGCCGTCCGCGGACGCCTCCGGACCCCGCCGGCGCAGCTGACGCCGAGATCGTCTCCGAGCCGGAAAAATAGGGCTACACACCCCGGTTGGATGGTGCTATCAGCCCCGCCACGCCGGTGTAGCTCAGCTGGTAGAGCACGTCATTCGTAATGCGAAAAAGCCACCAACATACGGTAGGCTTACACCAACAAACTCCAATAAAATCAGGTGCTTGACCAATTATCGGTTGGGTTAGACTGGCGTTGGAACGTATCGTGAACCTTGCAAATAATCGCCAGTTGCAAGGACTTACGAGATGCCTCAGATCCGCTTCACAGACACCGCCGTCGCCAAGCTGAAGGCCGATGCGATGACCTGGTACTCAGACCCCGGTGCCAAAGGGTTGCAGTTGTCGGTCACGCCGGGCGGGACAAAGACCTGGTACGTCGTCAAGTGGGACCCCGCGGCCCAGAAGACCCGGCGCGTCAAACTCGGCCAGTGGGCCACGCGCGGAATGCACTGCGCCTGGGCCAAGGATCAGGTCGGCAAGATCATGCTCGACGTGAAGGAGGGCAAGGTCGCGACGAAGGCGGAGAAGGCTGTCGAGCGCGCGGGTATCCCGACACTGCGCGAGGCTTTCGACAAGGAGATGGGCTACCGCCGCGCGCGGCCCGCATCGCTCGGCGGCGCGATCCACGCGCGGACGGATGACAGCTACACCCGCGCCTTCGACAAGTACCTGGCGACCTGGGCCGACGACAAGATGGACGAGATCGACACGGCGGCGATCCAGCGGGCGCTCGACGATCTGGTGAACGAGAAGCCCTTCGCCGCCCACAAGGTCAACGTGGTCCTCGGAATCACGTTCAAGCGGGCAGAGCGGATGCTGAACAAGCGCCTGCCGGGCCTGACCCCGAAACTCGCCACTCTGCCCAAGATGCAGCAGCGCAAGATCGACTTTTCGGTCTCTTGGGCCGACCGCTGGGCCGAGATCGAAAAGGTCGAGAACGAGCACATCCGCCTGCTTTGGATGATCCGCTGGTTCACGGGCCAGCGCGAGGCAATGCTACGCGCCTTGACCTGGGCAGACATCGACCTCGTCGCGGGCACGATGATGGCGACTACGGGCCAGAAGAAGGTCAAGGAGAAGCGCCTGATCGCCATGGCGGACCAGGTGAAGGGGTGGTTCCAGCGCCTGCACGAGATTCGGTTCGACGATTGTGCCTGGGTGTTCCCGTCGCGCCGGATCGTCGGTGACGCGCGCGGTCCGCTTGACCAACTCGACCGCCTTGCTCTCAGCGCCCCCGGCGACCTGCGGCACCTCTGGGACGAGGCGACCCACGACGTGGACACGCGCGAGATGGTGCTGCGGTGGCTGACCGGGCACACCCTCAACGGTGGTGAAACGAAGTCCTTGGGGTTCTATGGCACGGTCCCGGTCGAGCGCCAGCGCAAGGTGGCGAACGCCATTGCCAGCGTGATCAGCACGAGGATCGGATTGTCTCCTGCCAATGTCATTGAAATCCGCCAGGCGACTGCCTAACTTGTCGGCATCAACGGTGGCGTTGGTCCCGGCTGCACTCGCCCTCTAGGGAAGGAATGCCAGGCGACTGCAACGCAGAGAGAACCGCCCACAGAGGCATCCCTTGCAATCGCCATCGTTGGAGTATCCCCATGGCAGAACTTTCTCAGCAGATCGCTGATCTGCGTTCCCTTGTCCTGCGTCAGCAGGCCCCCGAAGTCATGACCCCGGCAGAAGCAGCCGAGTTCCTTTCCGTAACCGTCGAGAGCTTGTTCCGTTGGCGCAAGGACGCGACGGGTCCCAAGTACTCGCGCGTCAATGATCGTGTCATCCGCTACCTGCGGGACGACCTGATTGACTGGATCAGGGAGCATCGGTGATGGGCAAGCATCAAGAAGAGCGCGAGCTCTCGACCTTTGGCACGTCTGACACGGAACGGCTCCTGCGGTTCAATGTCACGAAGCAGCGCATCGTCGATCTGGCCAACCAAGAGTTCGAGGACGACTGGTTCGACGAGGCCAAGGACTACAGTTCATGGAACCGTGCGCTGAACGGAAAGCAGTCCTGGGTCGGCCTCGTCGACCGGCTCGAAGCGGTGATGGCAGATCAGATCGCGCATCCGCGCAAGTATCTGCCTGCCGACGATCCGCCCGACGCAGACCAGCTTGTGCCCTGGATGAAGCAGATCGCGGGTGCGCCTTGGTGGTATGAGGTGTTGAAGCTCTCGATCCCGCTCGGCTCGTTCAAGAATTGGTTATCGGGCGCAGCGCTTGGCAAGGACAAGGTGGCCGAGGTCAAGGCAAAGGCCGATGAATGGTGGTCGCGCGTGAAGGCCGCTTGTGAACGTGCAGAGCTTCGGTCTCAAGGCAAGAAGTTCCACCTCAAGATCGTGCGGGCTTTGAACGATGGGCCTCCCGACTATGACCCGGACAACATCTCGTCGCACTTCTACCACCTCGTCGTCGAGATGGGGATGCCAGTCGAGGAGGCGCGCCTGCTCTACCAGGACCTGCTCGACCTCGGGGCCAACTACAGCGCCAATCTGATCGACCTGACCGACCCTGAGGACCCGCTGTGGCTTTGGGGGGATCGCTCGAAGGAATTGCGGGACCACTACGGCCGCGAGTTCGACCAGATGGTTGCAGATGGCTTCCCGCGGGCCGTGCCCAAGTTCCAGCCGCCTTTCGATCCCTACGAAGTGATCGAGCAAAAGAGGTGGGGTGACCGGCGTGACGAAGACTCGCCGAAGGACCTGAACGAGGAGCTCTATTGCCGGTTCTACAGGGAGCGGACTCGCTATTTCTGGGACCCGGCAACCCGGCGGGGCGATTGTGAGCGAGAGATCACCGAAACTTCCGAAGATGGCGTGACGTGGCGGCCAGCGACCCCGCGCGAAAAGCAGGGTTGGGACCGGGGCACCTACTTCTTCCTCGAGTCGCTGAACCGGGGCGTGTATCCGGTCGAGAATGCCTATACCCGTGATCTGGCTGATCTCGGGCGGCAGTTCGCGAAAGAGCGCGAGGTTCTGGAAAAGGCCATCCGCGATGCTGACAGCGAGGACGCACTTGACCGCGCCCAAGAGGCTTTGCAGGCGGCAGAGCAAAGGTGCGTGGAGGCGAAGCTCAGGCTTCGCCTCCACGATCTCGATTGATCAGGCGGCCTCAAGCTGCCTTGCGCGCGCCTTGGTAGCAGCCTCGGCGCGCGCTTTCCGTTCGCCCCTGACGTCCTGCCCGACGGCGATCCGATGGTGCAAGAAGTCGTAGGGCTTCTTCGCCGCGACGGCCTCGGCCAGGAGCTTCTCACGGTCGGCAGGTGCCATGACCATGGCGAGCGATTGGCGGACAGCATGAAGCGGGATGCCCGTGTTGATCAGGTCTTGGGCATAGTCGCGCTGGGTGATCGGGCCGGGGAACAGTTGTGCCATGACGCTTTCGCGCAGGGCGTCCGGCACCTGGGTAGCGAGCCAGTGATCCAGGCCGATGCGATTGGTCGGTGCGCCGCAGCGCTCGAAGTGGGCGCGCAGCATGTCGAGTTGTTCCGGCGTGTAGGTCATCGGGCCGGGGGCGTCGGGGGTGCCGAGACGGTGTGCGTCCGGGCCGGTGCGGTGATGGTAAGTCATGTCGGGTGTCTCCGTTGGATCGCGTATCGCGATCATACGGGCAGCGGGCGGGCTGCTGCGACCGGGGTGGGAGGTATTGGGCAGGGTGTTCTAGGACCGGATCGGCAGGAGACAGATGGATGTGCTGCTGGCTGATGCGCAGGGTAATGGCGCGCAAGCGCGCATGTGCATAAAAAAACATAACAGACGGTTTGAACGATGCTGTCTTGGTCCTGGTGTGTGTTATGTTTTTTTGTGCACATGCGTGCGCCGGCGTATTGATGCCCGCATCGCTCCCTGGTTGATGCTGCGCATCTGTGCAGAGATGTGGCCACACTCCCGGAAGCGATCCGTGATCTGTGCATTTCTGCGCAGTCATCTTGGGTTCGCATCATGTCAAATGACGCGGGCAAGGCAGCAAACCGCTTGCCGATCAATCGGTTAGGGATCGACGGTCCTTGTAACGGCGGTAGTTTTGCAAACTGCCTGGGTCGCGCGCGGGATCGACCCCCTTCTCTGGAGCGCACCATCCCGGCCCGGGCAAAGATAGAAGATTCAACCGCGCCAAATAGCCCACCGCCACCCTTGCATCGCGAAACCGCGCCAGAGACCGCGAGAGCGCGTCATCTCTGCCCCTTCCCCACGTTTCCCCCACCACGATGGGGCAAACCCCAACACCCCCTTCTCTGACGCGCTTCTGCGCCCACCAACACCGCCCCGGCGCCGTCGATCCTGTGACCGCCCCTTCCTGTCGCCCCGCCTGACAGCCGCCCGACGTCACTGCTACCCGAAACTCCGGTCGAACCGCCACCATCTGAGGTTGTATTGTGACCATGCCCTCAAGATCAGCGGCGGGCCTGCGTCCTTTCGGCCCGCCGCGCCCCTTCATTCGGAGACTTCCATGACCGTCAGCATCGTCGCCGTGAGCGACACCACCTGCAATCTGATCGAGGTGACGCCCTCGACTTCCGCGCTCTTCCCGATCCCCCTTGGCAAGCCCGCCCTCGTCGCCTTGCTGCGTTCCCTGCTGGCCGATGCCGAGTGCAACTTTGTCGAATCCGGCGTGGTCCGCATCGACCGGATGCGCGATGGGCCTCGGGTCCACGTTCTCAGCGGCTCGTTCGCCCTTCGCTACCACGACGCCTGCCCCCTCGTCCTGGAAAGCTGATCCCCGATGGCTCGTATCCAGCACCCGACCTATGACGAGTGGTCCTCCGCCTATTCAAAGATCCGTGACGTGATCAAGGGCGAGGACCGGCTCAAGCAACAGGGGCAACTCTACCTGCCCAGGCCCGAAGGTATGTCTGCGCAGGCCTATGCCGACTACGTCAAGGGCGCGTCCTTTTATGCCGTGGCCGAGCGCACCTTGCGCGGCATGGTCGGCGCGATCACGCGGAACGACCCGATTCTGGAACTGCCGCCTCGGCTCGCCCCGATGCGAGAGACGGCTACCTTCGAGGGCAACGCCTTCGATGTGCTGCTGGCCGAGACGGTTGCCGAGGTCCTCAGCATCGGCCGGTTCGGCTTGCTTCTGGACTATCCCCAGGCAGGCGCACGGCCTGGGCAAGCGCCCTTCATCTCGACGTTCCGGGCGGAAGCCATCCTGGACTGGCAGGAAGGCATCGTGAACGGGCGGCAGACCCTGACCATGATCCGGCTGAACGAAGATGCCGACGATCTGGAAGAAGGCGTCGAGCAGCACCTCGTTCTGTCGCTTGAACCGGCCTACACCGTCCGCAGGTTCCATGTCACGACCCGGCGCGCTGGCCCCGGCCAGACTACCACGCAGGAAGTCCAGATCGGTGACGACGTGACCCCGACGGTAAATGGCGCACCCCTGTGGGAAATCCCCATCTGCATCGTCAGCCCCTACAACCTGAAACCCACGGTTGAGAAGCCACCCTTCCTGGACCTATGCAACGTCAATCTCGGGCACTGGCGCAACTCGGCGGACTACGAGCGGTCCCTGTTCCTGACGGCACAGCCGACGCCGGTTGTAGCGGGGGCGATCAACGAGAAGAACAAGCCGACCACCATCGGCAGCGGCGCTTTCTGGCTGCTTCCCGAAGGTTCGACCTGGGGGATGCTGGAATTCCAGGGCACGGGCATCGCGGCAATCAAGGCGGCGATGGACGACAAAGT
The DNA here is from genome assembly GCA_049323795.1 of Pseudomonadota bacterium. Lineage (GTDB taxonomy): Bacteria > Pseudomonadota > Alphaproteobacteria > Rhodobacterales > Rhodobacteraceae > JAOADN01. The sequence goes on along the minus strand of JBMOOH010000009.1, from coordinate 108,027 downwards.
TTCCCAGATGGCAAGCCTTGGCGCGCGCATGGTCAACTCGGGCAAAGGCCGGAACGAGACCACGGACACGGCCAAGCTGCGGACCCGCGACGAGTTGAGCCTCCTGGCATCGACGGTCGCGATGGTCGAGGCGGCGCTGACAAAGCTGCTGCGGATCGCTGCCGAATGGACGCAGCCCGGCACCGCCGATCTGGTGGTTCTGCGCCTGCACCGCGACTTCGTGTCGGCCCAGATGGATGCGACCCTGCTGACCGCCTTGGTCAAGGCTTGGCAGTCCGGTGCGCTGTCTCACGATAGCCTGCTGATGAACCTCAAGCGCGGCGAACTGATCGACCCGAACCGCTCCCTTGAGGAAGAGCAAGACCTGATCGAGACGGAATCGCCGGGCATCCAGAACATCGTCCCCATCTTGGGCGGAGCCGCCTGACCCATGTCCGAGAACGACTGGACCCCGGAAGTGGCGACCGCCTTGTCGCCCGAAGTTCGGCTGTGCCGCGCCATCATCGCGCGGGTGATCGAAGACTTGTTCGGCTCGCTTGGCCCGGAGACAAACTCACACGCCACTGTCCGCAAGCAAGCGCTCGCTTGGCTGACAGCCAGCGCCGGTTCGACCGCATGGGACCGGGACCATCTCTGCTCGTTGGCCGGGCTGGACGGCGAAGTCCTCAGGCGGCGCGTTATCGCCATCCTTGAGGGCAGACTGGTTCCCGGCTTTTTCTCGGATACCCGGCGCAACTCGGACAACCTGACCAACGCGCGCGCCCTCTGGGCCGTGCAGAATGCAGGCAAAGTCGCCCAGCGCGCCGAAGATGCGAAAGTTGCCGAAGCCCAGCGCATCGCAGATGAGGAAGCAGCCAAAGCCCAAGCAGATTGGCTTGCCCGGCGAAAGGCGGATGCGGAGAAGCGCCGCAAAGAAGCGGAGGAGCAAGCTGCCTTGAAGGCGCGCATTGCAGCCAGGCGCGAGGAGGCCATTGCCGCCGCAACCCGTCAGGACGCAAAGATCAAGCAGTCAGCGGCCCTCCTGCGCCTCCTGCGCGAAGGCCCGAAGACCACGCGGGAACTGGTTATCGACATGCGCGGGAGCATGGACACGGAATCCGTTCGCTATCGCTTGAATAAGGCGCGCGACGCCGGGCTGGTCGAGTTGCACGGCATCAAGTGGTCCCTGGTTTCGCTACCTCAAACAGCGGGTGCGCTACCTGATCCCGTGGTTGAGCAGCCCGTGGCCTAGCGTCCATCGTCATCTCACGGCAACGGCTAGGCCTGCGCAGTTCCTTCTGGTTTGACGGGAGAGGCGAGGCGCTGGGCGGCCCTCGCCTCAACCATTTGGAGAACTGCGAATGACCACCCCCAACGATACCTCGAACGATGCCCAAGCGAAGGCCCTGGTTGCGGCACTCGCGCCCCTGATCGCCGAGGCGATCATCCCCCAGCTTGCCGCCAAGGTCGAAGAGCAGGTGAAGGGCATCAAGACCAAGAATGACGAACTCTTGGACAAGCTCGCCAACCTCAAGAAAGACGACGAGATCGCGGCCCAGATCAAGGCTGGTGACGACCTGATGGCGCAGACCAAAGCCCTCCTGGAACGCGCTGTGCCCAAGAACGACAAGGGCCTGGTCGATTTCCGCAAGGCGGGTGAGCCCCTGAAAATCTCGCGCGCCGATGCCCGCGACGTCGCCCTCTACAAGAAGGCGAAGGCCCTCGCCGCCGAGCAGGGCGTCCCCCTGGAAATCGTCCAGGATTGAACCCATGGCCGCCGCGCCCAAGAAACCCGGCCCGAAGCCCAAGCCTGTCTCCATTGTCGGGCAAGGTTTCGGCACGGGCCGGTTGCACAAGATGGCGCTGTTGCCCGACGCGCAGCGCCAGCATTACACGACCGAGATCATCCTAGGCCGTATGTCGATGGAACAGGCGGGCCGGGAACTGGGCGTGTCGGGCATGTCTGTCGCGCGGTTCATCACCACCGTCCCCGACGAGGAACGGCTCGCCATCGTGGCCCAACACTTCCACGACGCGAAGGTCCGGTCGGCGCTGACCAATGCGGCCATCGTGGACGAGTTCGGTGAAGACACAGACCGCGATCTCAAATGGGTCCTGCGCGAATTGAAAGCACTTCTCGAAAGCGCCAGCGGCGACGACGACAAGGTGCTGAAACTCGGGACACTCAAGGAACTGCGCCAATCCTTGATGGCCTTGGCTGAACTTCATGGCCGGTTGAACAAGAAGATGGACATCCATTTGAACCTCTCTGAATCCCCGCAATTCGTGAAACTCAGGTCGATCATCCTGGACGTCCTCGGTCGCCATCCCGCCGCGAAAGAGGACTTTTTGGAGCAAATGCGGGTCCTGCAAGTCATCGACGCGAGGGTGCCCGCATGACCTGGCGCGACCTCCCGCAAAGCGCCGCGCAGTTGCGTGAAGCAGGGCTATCCGTGATCGGGGTCTACTCCCCGACCCACAACGTCAACCCGTCCGTGGTCTATGTGCGCTGGACCCATGTTCCCGAGGGGCACGAGACGCAGCTTGCCCGGCACTTCATCCCCGTCGAGGACCTGCGCCACGTCGGACCTGACGCCGCGCCCAAGGGGTGCCCCTGGGAATGATCGAGGACCGCGCCCTTCTCGACTACATGCGCGGCCTTGCGGTCAGCCTGGACCCCATCGAGCGGTTCCGGCTGGCCGTGGGCGAGCCGGACGAGTGGCAGAAGGTCCTGCTGCGAACGGATCACCGTTTAAACGTCGGGGAGCATGGCAGGCCCGACGACCGCATGGTACTCGCGCTATGCGGGCGGCAGTCTGGCAAGAGCACGACCTGCGGCTGCCTTGCCTATGATGACTTTGCCAAGGGCAAGACGGTCATCTTGACCGCGCCGTCCCTCCGGCAATCGACAGAGCTTTTCCGACGCATCCTGGAATTCAAGAACAGCGACCCCTGCTGCCCGCCCATCGTGCGACAGACTCAGACCGAATTGGAAGCGCACCCCTCGCATGGCGGGCGGATCATCGTTGTTCCGGCCACCGATCAGGCGCGCGGGATGACCGCCGATACCATCCTGGCAGACGAGGCTTGTTTCCTTGAAGATGATGCCCTGACGGCGTTTTTCCCGATGCGCCGCGCATCAGGGCGCATCTTCCTTCTGTCCACCCCGAACCTGCGGCAAGGCCATTTCTATGACACCTGGACGTCGCAGAAGCCCGTCCGTCGGATCACGGCGCGCAGCATCGACATTCCCCGCCGCGCCGCGCAAGTCGCCTTCGACAAGGCCACAATGTCCGACACGACCTTCCGGCGCGAGCACCTGGTGGAATTCGTCGGCGGCGGCACGCCCCTGATCTCCTGGGAGACGCTGGACAAGACCTCCAACCCTGACGTCAACGCCCTGGAACTGACATGACCCCTGACCAGCCCCCGAAGTATGAGCACCTGAGAGACGGGCGGGTCATCCTGCCATCGAACGCAGACCCGGCAGCAGCCGGGCACGTCGTTTATGGCTGGGTCCGTCACCATGTCGGTATGGACCTCGGCCGGAACGACCCGAGCGCTATCGTCGTGGTCAGGGACGAGTGCTATCCCGTGTTCTCAGGCCGCGGGTTCGAGCAGCAGCTTGGCCCCCAGCGCTGCACCGTCGTGTTCCAGGAGTCGATCCAACTTTACAGCTACACGGACCTTGCCGATCACCTCGCACGGCGGCTGGCGAAGATTCCGCACTGGACCCTCGCCATCGACGCGTCGGGCCTCGGTGGGCCGTTCTCGTCCACCCTGGACCTTGCAGGCATCGAGCATTGGGCCGTCACGATGACCGCAGGCGCGAACCTGGCGAAGAAGGGCCGCGACGTCTCCGTGGCGAAGACCCTGCTCCTGGAAAACCTTGCGGTCGGCCTTGAAACCCATGCCCTGACCATTGCCCATGACCTGCCCGGCAAGCAGGACCTGCTGAACGAGGTAGCCAGCTTTGAACTGGCTTCCACGTCGGCGGGGAACCTGGTGCTGCAAGGTGGCGGCAAGGGCCACCACGCCGACCGCGCCGTGGCGCTTGCTCTTGCCTACCTGTCCGTCACTCACCTGGACTCGGGTTCTATGCCGGTGCAGCAGAAACTCGTTGGCTGGCGTTGAACGACCTGGAAACGGCCATCTTGGCCGGGATCGTCGTCGCTCTCGTGGTGCTCGTCTACTTCTGACGTGTCAGTGCCCATCGAACGCCAAGAGAGCCGCAGCAGAACCGGGGTAGCGCTGCGGTCACGGTGTTCTGCCCTACCGTGATGGGGCGCGACCATCGCGCCGCCTAGCGCCGACGCGCTGCTGCGGCAGGTGATTCTCCCCCGCGAAAGTGATTCTCTGAGTCGAGTCAAGGGCCTCGCCGTTTAAACGCTGTGGATAAGTCGAAAGCCTCTGTATTTGCTCAGAAAATGACTGTTTGACCTGACGGCGAAGTGTGGTGTTTCTGAGGAGTGGGTAGCAACATAGAAAGGACCCACACCATGAACTACCGCAAGAAGATCAAGAAGCTGGCGACTGTCTTCAACGTCGCGAAGGCAGACCTCGAATACCTGGTCGCCCACGAGGGCAAGCCCGGCACGAATGAGTTGCTCGCAGCACCGGCCACCTTCGACTACTTCGGCTCGCTCGCCGAACACGAGTGCCATATGGCGCGGCTGGCTGAGGTGAAGGATGCAGAATCCTTCGTCAATGCCTGCATTGCACTTCGCGATTGTGGCTATGCTGAGCCGACGGTCGTCGAGAAGGTAAACGATGCGGCGCGGATCGTCGGCGACCACAACCTGCTCGACGCCATCGAGGGCATCAACGAGCAAGACGCGCTGCTCGACACCATCCTGAACGGCTACGGCTTCGGCGGCCAGCACGCAATGGTGTTGCAGATGGACGGAACGCTGATGGCTCGCATCCCGAGCCGGATGCTGGGGAAGGCGGTGGCGGCATGACCAACGGCGAGATCATCTTGGCGAAGCGTCACCTTCGCCAGCACCTCTCTCGGTCGATGCACCTGTTCCACGGTCGCCCGACTGAGCGGCTGGCCGCGATGATCGCGGCTGAGTTGATCGGTAAAGATCGGCAGACCCCGCTTATGCTGGTCACGCTTCTTCAACAGCTTGACGAACTGCGCGGGCGGCTCTCGTCGGCGAAGGTGTGATACTGAAAGTGGTGACGGGCGGTCCACCGGGACCGCCCGCAGCCTTCATAAGCGAGTTATTAGGCCGATCACGGCCAGCCATCCGACCCCCTCAACCATTCGCCTCAACAACCACCACGCGGCGCGGGCGAACCGGGCCGCGTTGCGGCGTTTCTGGTTTCGGTAACATGAGGGGCACAGGTATCGACTTGACCCGCTGCCATTCGGCAATGAGGCGGGTTTCATCTGCGCGGACGTAGATAGCAGCCTCTCGACCAGCGCATATGAGACCGAGGATTCCCGACTCGAGGACTTCGATTGCGACGACGGAAGCGAGGGCAATGTGGACATGGCCTTTTCCCTGCGTCATTTCCAGCCGCATCACTTCACCCCTTCGGGCAGCAGGTGCAGCCGCCCTTCGCGGCGTTCCACGCCGAAGCCACCACCCTTCACATCGACCCACAAGGCCGACGAGGCGACGGCGCGGCTCCACCCGGTCGCGGCGGCGATCTCTTCGACCGTGGTGCCCGCAGGCTTGCGCAGCATGTCGATAATGGCCGCGCGCTTGCTGCCCGCCTTCGGCTCCTTCTGGGCGTCGGCGGGCAGGAACAGGATCACGTCCATACCCGGCTTGCGGCTGGTTTTAGGCGCGTCCTTGGCGGCTTTCGCAAGATTGCCCTTGGCGGGCTTCTGCACGGGCTTCTGGGCCGTCAGCGCGGGCAGCGGCTGGCCCAGGATCGTTTTCAGCAGGGCGAACCCGCTATCTGTCCAGCCGATCAGGTCGCCTTCGGAATCCGGCGTCACGGTCACGAAGCCCTTTTTCACCAGCGAGGCGAGAACACCTTTCTTCTGGGCGGTCGTCATGTCGCCCACCTTGCGGTCGTCCAGCCAGACCCAAGTGGACAGATCGGACGGCTGCTGCGCCTGCATCGGCGCGCCGTTCAGTGGCGTGTTCTCGCAGTGGGCGAAGGCAACCAGCAGGTGGTGTTCGGCGGCGGTGATATTCTTGGTGTCGGTCATCTGTGTCACTCCGTTGATGCGTCAGTGCTTCTGACCTTCATTCATCTGGACGGAGTTTCGGGTGGCGATCAACCGGGGATGCGTGGGGTGAGATGTTGTTTGTTTGAGACACCATAGCCGCTATACCTAGCGCATGACCCGAGCACCCAGACGCATCATTGAGGAAGCGATATTCGACGGACTTGGCCCGCTCTCGGCCCATGATCTGCTTGCCATGCCTCGCGATGGCTGGGAACATCTGCGCGCCGGGATCACAGACCATAGGAATGGCAGGGGCGGCTTAGTCGCCCGCTGTGTCGCCTGTGGAGGGAAGGTCTACATCACGACAGCCCAAGGCCGCCCGCTGTTCGCACACTACCAAGGCTCCGATCCTCGCTGCCCGTGGTACACCGGCCAGAACATGCACCCTGACGATGCGCGGGCAGCCCAATATCACGGGCAGCAAGAGTCTGACATGCACCGCCGCATGTGCGACCTCATTGCCGAACTGGCCGCGCTGGATGACCGCTGCGTCGGTGTTAAGGTGGATGAATACCTACCGCCCACCCAAAGCGCGCATGGCCGCTATCCCGATGTTCTGGTCGAATGGCGAGACTTCGGCTCGTTCGCGGTCGAGTATCAGATGTCGCATACCTTTCAGACTGAGGTATCGCAGAGGTGTATCCACTACGACCGCGAAGGCATCCCGCTGCTCTGGGTACTTTCATCATTTGACCCTGACCGCGTTCCGCAGGCTGTGTCGGACGTCGTGCATCGCCACCGGGGCAACGCCTTTGTCCTCGATCAAGCGGCGGTGACGGCATCCCGCGAACAGCGAACCCTTGTCCTGTCCTGCTTCATGTGGAACGGGCAGACCTACGAGGGGCCTGTCCTAGTCCGGTTCGATGCGTTGTCCTTCCGAGAGTCGAAGCGGCCATTCCTTGAGGATCGCCTTGCCAAGCCACTTCTCGAACAGATCGCGGCACGACGGTTACCATACTTCCACGCCCTTCGGGCGTGGGGCGACCGTCTGACCGATCTGCCCATAGTCGGCCTCGCGCCGTTCCCGGAACGTCACCGGGTTGACCGGCTCGTGGCCGCTGCCTTTTCCATCGTCGCCGAGGCCGCTGGCAGGCCCGAGAACTTTGCGAGCGACCACGACAACATCAAAGGCATGATGAATACCTACCAGAACTCGGGTTCGCTTGCCCCTTACGCCCGCCTGCTGACCGCGCTGATCGAGAACACATCTCAGCGGGCGTTGCTGGCCGGAACAGTTGGCCGACACCTTCGGCAATCAATCTCAGGCCACCGGCTCGGCCACGTCGAGCAGGTGAACGAAGATTCGCCGGAGTGGCGGCTCCTTCGGGAACTGCTGCCCGAGGCCCTTGATCCCTTCGTTCGGCAGCGGCTCAAGGACGTTGGGGCGCTTCCAGTTTGGGCAACCTAGAAAACCTGGTATGGCAATCGTACCAGTCGGCCCCCTGATCGACCAGGGCGACACGCGGGTGCGTGACCCCAGGCCGCGACAAGCAGAATCATTGGCTCTCAGTTGCCAACGTGTTACCGCGCTGTGGTCCAACGCCTCAGAAAGATACCTGAGGTATTGACTCTGGGACCGTTTGGAGTCCTGCGCGCTTGTCGCCGATTCGTGCGCGGGTTACACTATGATTCGACGTGGAGGGATGATGACGAAGCTGCCGAAAATTCTGACGCACGAGCCGCTGGTCGATGCGGTGTTCGAGGTGCGCGTGAACGGCAGCCAATCGCTCGCAGACATCCTGCCGGGATTCCTGTTTCACGAGTTGGACAATCCCAAGCCGGTGATCGCGCGTCTTCCGGCTGCTGAAATACCCTTGCCGATGCGTGCAAACGATCCGGGCCTACAGTTCGCCCCTGTGCTTCGGTTAGACTGGTGGCAGTATTTCATTTCTGTCGGAGACAGGAACGTCGTCATTAGCTGCAAACTGCCGTATCCAAAATGGCCGAACTTTAAGGCGGCAATCTTGGACATCGTGAGTCGGATAGCGAAGATTGACCTTGGCGGTCACGTCGAACGCTATTCGGTCAAGTACGTCAACCTGATCCAGGCGCCGAACTTTGCCGACCAGGTGAAGAAGATACGTATGGAGATCAAGCTGGGCGACGTCCAGGTGGACAATGACCATATGTCACTACAGGTCCACCGAATGGAGGATGGCATTATCCACATACTCTCGGTTGTCACGGGAGCGCAGGGTCAGATGCCGGACGGAAGGCTTCTGGTCGGAGCACTCGTCGATGTCGACTCGATCCGCGGCGTGGACAATCTTCCGTTTGCCAAATTTGCAGAAACGCTTGAGCCGAGCCTTGAAAAATTGAGACAGGCGAACAAAGCGAAATTCTTTGGGTGCCTGACAGAGGCAACAATTCAGGAAATGGGGCCAATCTATGAATAGGATTCTCCCAAACCGCCCGTCTCAGACCGCTGCCGGTACGCTTGTAGTCGCATTTAGTGCGGCAATGGCGACAGGTCAGGTTCACTGGCCTGTCCGAGAGGTTCCTATATACATCGTCCCTCAGACCGCCGGGACCTACAGTTCCTTCGTGGACAAGGCCGTAATCGTCGCGCCGAAACTCAGCAGCGACGTCTTCGCGCGTGAAATTGCTCAGGTCTATGCCACGCTGTCCGAAGGTCAGGAGCCACTTGGAGCCGAGTTCGAGGCAGTCTGGGATGCAAATGTCGATAGCCTGTATGAGGCTTGAGGCTGCGAATGGAATTTGACGCAGAGAGCCTTGAAAAACAGATCCCTTTCTACCTAACCGCAGACGACCAGCAGGTTCTGGTGCGCGAGTTAAAGGCCATCGCAGGAGGGGGCGCGGCAGACTATCTCTTGGGAGAGTACCGCGACTCCTTCAAGGATGTTATGTTGCAAGGAGACGGCTGGCGAGGCTTTCAACTCTTCATTTTCGAGTCGGGCGAACGCCGGTCCGTGCGGGGAGTGGTGCTGTCCAACTCATGCGACGTCGATCCAGAAAACCCGCGAGACGTCCCTGCGCGGGTCATCTTTGCGCCCTTGGTGAAACTGTCCGCATACGAAGCACTTCTGGCGAGTAGCGGCATCGACGAAGTGAAGGTTCGGGCCAAGATCGCTTCTATCCGAGCGCAGAAGACCACGAATGTCTTCTTTCTCCCAGCCAGTGGCCCGCTGGCTGAGGACTACGTCGTCAGGCTTGATGAGGCGCATTCTATGCCAGTTGCGGCTCATGTTGGCAGCGCAGATCGGGAAAAGCTGTTCACCCTGAGCAATACGGGCTTCTACATGCTCGTGCTCAAGCTATCCGTTCACTTCTGCCGCCTCCAGGAAAAGGTCAATCGAAAGCCCGCAGAAGCTGCCTAAGGGCTGATTCTGCCTTGCGCGCCAGTGCTCTGTCGTTTAAACGCACTGACGGTTGGCCGCTGTAGCTCAGCTGGTAGAGCAACGCATTCGTAATGCGTGGGTCGGGAGTTCAAGTCTCTTCAGCGGCACCATCATCCCACTGCGTCAGTCTTGCAACATCCTTGCAAATCGGCAGACGACCTAGGGAAAATCAAACAAAATCAAGTCGTTATGGGCTTCCCCACGTCATTCGTAATGATGGGGTCGGGGGTTCGAGTCCCTTCACCGGCACCACCCCAGCCGCCAGGCGGGCAGGGAAGGGGTGACCGCCCCGCCCTGCGATCCGGCGCGGATGCATCCGGAACAGGACAGGGGGCGGGCCCTCGGCATCCGCGTGACAGGCCCCCGTGCGGCGCGCTAGCCTGTCCCGCGTCCACCCGGCCGGAGGCCAGCCGATGCACCGCCCCGCCCCCCTTCCGCGCGAGGAACTCGGACAGGCGCTTGCGCCGCTCGCGCGTGCGCGGTCGATGCCGGCAGGGTTCTACACCGATGCCGCGATCTTCGCGCTGGAGCGCGAGCGGATCTTCCTGAAGGACTGGTTCTTCCTTGCGCGCGAGGATCAGGTGCCCGCAAACGGCGACTACCGGACCTTCGACACGCCCGGCGGGCCGATCCTTCTTGTCCGGGGGCAGGACGGGAAACTCAGGTGCTTCGCCAACTGCTGCCGCCACCGGGGGTCGCTGCTCCTGCAGGGGCGGGGGAACTGCGCGGCGCGGATCACGTGCCCGTACCATGGCTGGAGCTACTTCAGCGACGGACGCCTCTATGGCTGCCCCGACATGGCCGATGCCGAGGGTTTCGACCGGACGGAGAACGGGCTGGTGCCGCTCAGGCTCGATAGCTGGGCGGGCTTCGTCTTCGCCAGCTTCAACCCGGACCCGGTGCCCCTGATGGAGCATATTGGCGACCTGCCCGGGCGCTTCGGGTCGCACCGGCTGGAGGAGATGCGCTGCGTCTGGACGCTGACGCTGCCCGTCGCCTGCAACTGGAAGCTCATCCTCGAGAACGCGATGGAGACCTATCACACCGGGATCGTCCACAGGAACACCGTGGGCGCGCAGACACAGCGGCCGATCCCGACGAAGGGCGACTGGCTCTGCATGCAGGTGCTCTCGGCCCGCAGCATCGGGACGATGAACGCGACCCTCCCGCCGCTGCCGCAGATCGAGGGGCTGGACGAGGATGCGAAGCAGGGGACCTATTTCAGCGTGATCCACCCGACGGTGCAGTTCGCCGTCGCGCAGGACTGCATGTGGTGGCTGAACGTGACTCCGGTGAGCGAGAGCCGGAGCCTGCTGGAAGTGGGGGGATGTTTCCCGGAGAGCTGCCTGAGCCTGCCGGATTTCGACCGCCACCGGCGGCTCTACGAGGAGCGGTGGGAGGCGGTCGCGCGCGAGGACATGGGGGTTCTCGAGAACCAGCAGAAGGCGCTTTCGTCGGCCCTGTTCCGCCCGGGGCCGCTGTCGGGGCGGGACGACATGGTGCAGGCGGTCGGCCGGCGGACGGTGGAGCGGCTGGGGGTCTGAGGCGCGGCAGCCGGGCGGCCCTACCGCCCTCCGCCCTGCCCCGGCGGGCGAGGGGGGCAAGGACCGCGGCAGGGAGAGCGGGTCGGAGAGGGGGGACCGTCGGGAGGCAAGCGCAGCCGCCACCCTGGCACTCCTCCTGTCCTCCGCCCTGCGGACGGGATGCGGGTCGGACCGGCCCTTGCCCGCGCGCCCCCGCTTCTCTATCCCTCGCCCGAGCGCCATTCCCCGGGAGGATCCCCATGAGCAACGCCCGTTTCGACAAGTCGAAGCTTCCCAGCCGCCATGTGACCGAAGGCCCCGCGCGGGCCCCGCACCGGAGCTACTTCTATGCCATGGGGATCACCGAGGAGGAGATCCACCAGCCCTGGGTCGGGGTCGCCACCTGCTGGAACGAGGCGGCGCCCTGCAACATCGCGCTGAACCGGCAGGCGCAGGTGGTCAAGCACGGCGTGAAGAAGGGCGGCGGCACCCCGCGCGAGTTCACCACGATCACGGTGACGGACGGGATCGCCATGGGGCACGAGGGGATGCGGTCCTCGCTCGCCTCCCGCGACGCGATCGCCGACACGGTGGAACTGACGATGCGCGGGCACTGCTATGACGCGCTGGTGGGCCTCGCGGGCTGCGACAAGAGCCTGCCGGGGATGATGATGGCGATGGTGCGGCTGAACGTGCCGAGCGTGTTCATCTATGGCGGGTCGATCCTGCCGGGCCGCTACAAGGGCCGGGACATCACCGTGCAGGACATGTTCGAGGCGGTGGGCAAGAACCAGGCGGGGCTTCTGTCCGAGGCCGAGCTCGACATCATGGAGCGGGTGGCCTGCCCGTCCTCCGGCGCCTGCGGGGCGCAGTACACGGCGAACACGATGGCCTGCGTGTCCGAGGCGATCGGGCTGGCGCTGCTGAATTCGTCGGGCGCGCCTGCGCCTTACGAGAGCCGGGACCAGTATGGCGAGGCCTCGGGCGTGGCGGTGATGACGCTTATTGAGAAGAACATCCGGGCGCGGGATGTGGTGACGCTGAAGAGCCTGCAGAACGCGGCGCGGGTGGTGGCCTGCACGGGCGGATCCACCAACGCGGCGCTGCACCTGCCTGCGATAGCGAACGAGGCCGGGATCGACTTCGACCTGTTCGACGTGGCCGACATCATGCGCGACACGCCCTATTTCGTGAACCTGCGGCCGGGCGGGCAGTATGTGGCCAAGGACCTCTACGAGGTCGGCGGCGTGCCGGTTGTGATGAAGGAACTGGCGAAAGCGGGTCTGTTGCACCTCGATTGCATGACGGCGAGCGGCCGGACGCTGGGCGAGGAACTGGAGACGATCACCGGCGAGCCGGACGGCAAGGTGATCCATCCGGTGTCCGCCCCGATGACGAGGACGGGCGGCGTGGTGGGCCTGAAGGGCAACCTCGCCCCGGACGGGGCCATCGTGAAGGTCGCAGGCATGACCGAGGCCGAGCAGGTCTTCACCGGCCCGGCGCGCGTCTTCGAATGCGAGGAGGACGCCTTCGCGGCGGTGAAGGCTCGGGACTACAAGGAAGGCGAGGTCATCGTGATCCGCAACGAAGGGCCGGCGGGGGGCCCTGGCATGCGCGAGATGCTGGCGACGACGGCGGCCCTCAGCGGTCAGGGCATGGGCAAGAAGGTGGCGCTGATCACCGACGGGCGGTTCTCGGGCGCGACGCGCGGCTTCTGCGTCGGCCATGTCGGCCCCGAGGCGGCGCATGGCGGTCCCATCGCGCTGCTGCGGGACGGAGATGTGATCACGCTGAACGCGCTGACGGGCGAGCTGTCGGTCGCGCTGTCGGACGCGGAACTGGTCAGGCGCAAGGCCGACTGGAAGGGTCCGCGCGCGACGCAGTACGCCACCGGCGCGGTGTGGAAGTTCGCCAGGCTCTGCGGCGGGGCGCGCTGGGGGGCGGTGACGCACCCGGGCGCCAGGGCCGAACGGCATGTCTACATGGACCAGTGACGGCACGCTCGCCCCGCAGGCTGTCCGCAGGCTGAGGGCAGGGGGCGATTTCATCCGGCGCGGTAGCTGACACCGCCCCGCCCATGTCCTATTGTCCGTCCCACACAGGCCGGACCGAACCGGACGAGGCGGCCGCAGGCAGGGCTGCGGCACAGGCGACAATGACGGGCAGACTGACCTCATTCCTCGATACCTTGTCCGACCGGCGGGCAGTCCGGCGCTGGGCCAGGGCGGCTGCCCAAGCCGACCTGCTCGACCTGCGGACGCTCAACTCGCTGCGCGGTCGGGCGCGCCAGGCGCGGCGCGAGATCGAGCGGCTTCTCCACGCCGCCGAAGCAAGGCTCGCCGGCGCGGTTGCGGGCGACATCGGCCCGCGTCCGCCCCTCCACGGTGACTGGGCCTGGCGGCCCGACGTCTGGCGCGGCCCGGTTCGCCCCGCCGGGCATGTGGCCGCCGAGAGCCGGACGGCGCTCGCGCCGGGTGTCACGGTCTTTCACGACTGCGCCCAGTCCGAACTGACCGTCCGGCAGATCCGCAACAAGGATAGCGGGGCCGCCGCGACGTTCGGACTGCGGCTCGATGTGCTGCGCTTCGACGGATCCTTCCTGTCGCTCGTCGTGGACATTCCCGAAGACGTCGCCCGCAGCATGAAGCTTCGCCATGTCGTGCGGCTCGACTTGGCCGTCGAGGTCGAGCGGCCGATCGAGATCTTCGCCCGGATCAACCTCCGCCACGGACCGAACACCGAGCAGATCGTGCGCGAACTGTCGCTTTCGGCGGGCGAGCCGATGGTCGAGTTCGACCTCGCCTGCACCAGGATGAACGAGAAGCGGGTCGAGAAGGCGTGGATCGACCTCATCTTCGAAGGACCGGCCTTCAACCAGGTGGTGCTGCGCGACCTGGTCCTGAGCCGCAGTCCCCGCGCGGAGATCTGAGATGGAGATTACCGAGACGCGCATCCTTGCCGGAAGATGGCGGGGCCTGCTGCGGGGGCACGGGGGACCGCCTCCGCAGATCGAGGTGGTGCATCTCGACCGGGCGCTCGAGGGCGTCGGGGTGGCGCCGGCCGAAGCGGGGACAGGCTGGTGGATCGAGGTTCCGATCCCCTCCGAGCTTCTGGCGGACGGCGTTCAGACCTTCGTTGTCCGGCATGTCCCGACCGGCGAGCGCATCGGCCGCTTCAGCATCGTCGCCGGGGCGCCGCTCGACGACGACCTGCGCGCCGAGATCGACCTCTTGCGCGCCGAGATCGACCTGTTGAAGAAGGCGTTCCGGCGTCACTGTGCCGAAACCGCCGGCTGAGCGCGGCCTGCGCAACCGCTCGGTCCGGCCGGCGCAAGAATCTGACAGAACACGACAATTCGAACGGACCCGCCCCGGGGGGCCGGGCTGCGCCGCGCCGGCCCGGCATGTCGGGGTGCAAGCCAGGCGCTGCACAACCCCTGCGATAGTCTCCGGCTTGGCGACACTCTTCAGGGAATGCCACCATCGATCCAACACAAAACCCCAGTGTTGTCTGTCCGCCTCCGCATTCTTGCCTGAATTGGAGGTGATAGGAGTTGTCGGCGGGCAATGTTCTAGACGGGTGCACAATGGACCGACTGACAGAAATGGAAGCGTTCGCCACGGTAGTGGACCAGGGGGGGTTCACCGACGCTGCCAAGAAGATGGGGATTTCCAAGTCCGCCGTCTCGAAACACGTGAGTGCGCTCGAGGCGCGGCTCGGTGCGAGGCTTCTCAACCGGACGACCCGCCGCGTGTCCCCGACCGAGATCGGACTGGCCTATTACGACCGGGCGCGCCGTGTGCTGAACGACGCGGGCGAAGCGGATGCCCTTGTCACGTCGATGCAGTCCGCACCGTCCGGCCTGCTCCGCATTTCCGTGGCCACGGACTTCGGCGTCAATCTTCTTTCGCCGATCCTGGGGGATTTCCTGCTCGAATACCCCGACATCACCGTCAACATGGTCCTCAACAACCGCTACGTCGAGCTGATCTCGGAAGGGTTCGACATGGCGATCCGGGTTGGCGAGCTCGAAGACAGCACCCTGCGCGCCCGCAAGCTGACCGAGACGGCCAAGCGGATGATCGGCGCCCCCGCCTATTTCGAAAAGTTCGGCCGCCCGCAGAAGATCGACGACCTGAACGAACACAAGCTCTTGCACTACTCGAACCAGGCCTCGGGCAACGTCTGGAAGATCACCGCGCCCTCGGGCGAGAAGCGCCAGGTCCGCACCGCGGGCTGGCTGACGGTGAATGACGGCCAGTCGCTTCTGAACGCCGCGATCTCGGGCCTCGGGATCGCCTACCTGCCGTCGTTCCTCTATGCCGACGCGATGAAGCAGGGCATGGTGCAAGAGGCGATCCCGGACCTGCCGGTCGAGACGCTCGGCATCTACGCCGTTTACCCGCCGGGGCGCTTCACGCAGCCCAAGGTGCGCGCCTTCATCGACTTCCTGGCCCAGGCCTTCACCGACAAGGGCCCCGACAACTGGTGACGGTTCAACTGGTGACGCTTCGGGTGTGAAGCTTTCAGAGGGTCGAGGCGAGCATCGCCTCGACCCTTCTGTTCCTGCGCCTGCCGTCCTCGCTCAGGTTCGAGGCGCGGGGGGCAAGGAAGCCCGCGCCCTCGGCGGCAAGCTGGCCGGGCGACACCGCATACTCGGCGACCAGCCGCTCGAGGACCGCCGCGGCCCGCTTCTTCGACAGGGCCATGTTGGCGGCAAGCTGGCCCGTCGCGTCGGTATGGCCGACCAGGGTGACACGCCGGGCCGGATCCGCCTTGAGATAGTCGGCCAGTGCCTGAAGCGAGGCGTAGGGCCCGGCCCCGAGCCTGGCCGAGCCGCTTTCGAACATCAGGTCGTCAAGGGGGACGGCTCCGTCGGCCTCGATCCGCAGGGCGATCGCGCCCGGCTCGACGGATGCGTCCGGCCCGCCCGCCTGCGGCGGGACGGCCACGCCCGGAGCCGCGCCCGGAGCCGCGGCAGAAGGCGCGGCCTCGGGCATCGGCTCGAGGCCGCCCGGCGACTTGGTGGACAGGGCGACCCCGGGCGGGACCCCCGACGGGTCGATCCGTGTCACCTGGACAAATCCCGAACGGGCGGACCGGCTGGCCACGATGGTGACGTAGTCCTTGCCCTTCGACGCGGCGAGATAGCGGAAGTCGCCGAGATCGACATGCATCTCGGGCTCGGCGAGGATGTCGAGCCCGTAGCGGAAGTCGAACCCGCCGCACCGGTCCGTGTCGCATTCGAAGAGCACTTCATAGCCTTCGCCGACAAGGTCGTTCCGCAGGGGCGCGATCAGCTCGGCCGTCGAGGCCGGACCGGGGTCGATCCGCCAGGCCGTGCGGGTCACGGCGCCCTCGGCCTCGATCACCTGCGATGCGCCGTCGATCCACGGCCCCACGGCGACCGCCGCGGTCCCCATCGGCTCGGCGGTCTCGGCCGTCCGGAGCGCCCCGGCAGGGGCGGTGAGGGCCGCGGAGGCGAAAGGGGCCATGCCGATCAGCACCGCCGAAAGGCAGAGGGCCGCCGGTAGATGGCGCCGGTTGCTTGTGCTGGTCAACTGCTCTGGCCTCTCGCGGGCTCATCTCACACGATAGTGGTAGTGTCCCACAATTGGCATCCGGATGGAAGCGTAGAGGGCGTTCGCGGCACCGTTGGCCTGCGTTACCGCGACGGAAATGCGTTTCGCACCATGATCTTGCGCCCACCTGGCCGCCGTTCGCATGATGTTGACGGCGGAACCTTGCCGACGGAATTCGGGAAGGACGTGGAGCGCATGCAGCATCGCGTCTTCCCCGGCGAGCGCGACATAGGCGATGCCGGCCGAGCGGTCGGCAGTCCGGGCGAGGATCGCGGTCCTGGGACCCTCCGCGCGCTCCATCACGGCGAGGCGGGCCGGGGAGATGTGCCCCTCCGCCCAGAGATCCCGCGCGATGGCGAGCGGCGGCCAGTGCGGAAAGGCCGAGAGCGGCGGAGCGGGGGCGACGATGGCTTCGACCGGCGCGGCCCGGAACAGGACCGGATCGTGGATGCGGTAGCCCCGTGCGTCGAGCGCGGCGTCGAGCCGGTCCTCGCCGTCACGGACCAGAAACAGGGAGGACTGGCCGAGGTCGGACTGGCGGCGCTCGGCCAGGGCGATGTCGTCCCCGGTCCAGTCGCCCTCGGCCGTCGCCGCCGACACGCGCTGCCCGCCGCCCCGGCCTTCGCGGATGAGCCAGGGCCCCGCGCGGTGGAGCGCGGCGGCGGGCCAGGTCGCGTCGACGACGGCGAGGAGCGGGTTCATCCGCGCTGTCCGCGGAACAGGGCCGAGAGCCGGACCATGGCCTCGTCCAGTCGCCGCGCATCGGTGCCGCGCAGGACGAGGTTCGATCCGAAGGCCCCGTTCTGCACGAACGGGTAGGAGCCGAAGCTCAGGTCGGGGAACTCGGCCGCGAGCGCGGCGAGCGGTTCGGCGATGACGCCTTCGCCCATCTCGACCCGCAGGGTCTGGCTGAGGACCGGATCGCCCCCGGTCAGGCGCGGCAGAAGCGAGGCGACCATCGCCTGGAAGATGTCCGGCACACCCGCCATGACGTGCACGTTGCCGAGCGAGAAGCCGGGCGCGGCGGAGATCGGATTGTCGATCAGGGCCGCGCCGGGCGGAATGCGCGCCATCCGCTGCCGGGCGGCGTTGAATTCGAGCCCCGAGCGCGCGTAATGCGCCGCGAGGATGGCGCGGGCGTCCTCGCGGATCGTCAGCGGCACCCCGAAGGCCTCGGCGATGGCCTCGGCGGTGATGTCGTCATGTGTGGGGCCGATCCCGCCCGAGGTGAACACATGCGTGTAGAGGCTGCGCATCTGGTTCACGGCCGCGACGATGCGCTCAGGGATGTCGCGCACGACGCGGATCTCGTGCAGGTCGATCCCGATCCGCACCAGTTCCCCGGCGAGGAAGTGGGCGTTCGCATCGCGCGTGCGGCCCGACAGGATCTCGTCGCCGATGATCAGGATCGCGGCGGTCGGATTGGGCATCGGAACCTCCTTCGGGGCGGCGTCGCGCGCGGGTACGCGGTATAGTCCCGGGCCGGCCTGGCGGAAAGTCCCCGGAGGTCTGGCCATCGGCGGAATCCTTGACTATCTAGGCGTTCATGTTCGATCCCCTTGGAAGCAAGGATCAGCCCGTGGACGAGCCGCGCGGCCGCCTGACCCGAGACGGCATCCGCATCCATGAACCGGGCGACTTCGCCGGCATGCTGCGTGCCGGGCAGGTTGCGTCACGGATCCTCGACGAGGTGGGGCCGCTCGTCCGGCCGGGCGTGCCGACCGAGGCGCTCGACGACTTCATCCGGGCGAAGGTTGCGGAAACGGGCGCGGTTTCGGCGACCATCGGGTATCGCGGCTATCAGCATGCCTCCTGCATCAGCGTGAACCATGTCGTCTGCCACGGGATTCCGGGGCCGAAGCTGCTGAAGGACGGCGACATCCTCAACATCGACGTGACGGTGATCGTCGATGGCTGGTACGGCGACACGAGCCGGATGTACGTGGCGGGGGAACTGACGCGGAAGGCCGGGCGGCTGATCCAGGTCACGCATGACGCGCTCTTCAAGGGGATCGAGCAGGTTCGCCCCGGCAACACCTTCGGCGACATCGGGCATGCGATCCAGGCCTATGTCGAGGCGCACCGGATGAGCGTGGTCCGCGACTTCTGCGGGCACGGGCTCGGCCGGGTGTTCCATGCGCCGCCGAACGTGCTGCACTACGGCCGCGCGGGCAGCGGGGCGGTGCTGGAAGAGGGGATGTTCTTCACCATCGAGCCGATGGTGAACCTCGGCCGGCCCGAGACCAAGGTGCTGGCCGACGACTGGACGGCGGTAACGCGCGACAAGTCCCTGAGCGCGCAGTTCGAGCATTCGGTCGGCGTGACGGCGACGGGGTGCGAGATCTTCACGCTGTCGCCCGGGGGGAAGTTCCACCCGACCTGGGGGTAGGGCGCGGACCGCCCCTGCCAGGGCGGGGGATCGCTCACATACCGGGCCGCTCCCGCCGCCGCCGCCATCGCCCCTTCGGCGGCAGGCGCCGCGCCGTTATGCGGGGCACGAAGCCGGGGCAAGCCATCGCAGTCGAAGATCACCGCACGGGCAGGGCGCGCCGTCATGCGGGGGCCTTGAGGACGGTGACGGAGGTTCCGCCATAGCGCCTGCGGTCGGCCAGAGCAAAGCCCTCCGGCGGGACCGGATCGGTGCCGTCCTCCCAGACCACCGTGGCGCCGGGGGCGAGCCAGCCGCCCGCGCGGGCCGAGGCGAGCGCCTGTTGGCCGAGGCCCTTGCCATAGGGCGGGTCGAGGAAGACGAGGCCGAAGGCTGCGCCGCGGTTCTGCCCGAGCTCGGTGGCGTTGCGCCGGTAGAGGTCGGTCACGCCGCCCGCGCGCATGAGGTCCACGTTGCGGCGGATCAGGGCGCGGGCGGCGATGCCGTCATCGACGAAGGTGACGTGGGTCGCGCCGCGCGAGAGGGCTTCGAGGCCGAGCGCACCGGTGCCGGCGAAGAGGTCGAGCACGCGCTGCCCCCGGACGAGGTCGCCATCGCGGCCGTTGGTGAGGAGGTTGAAGATCGCCTCGCGCACCCGGTCCGAGGTGGGGCGGAGGTGGGCGGCGGCGTCGCCCTCGCCCAGGTCGGCGAGTTTGAGGCCCCGGCGGTCGCCGCCTACGATGCGCATGGGCCGCCCGGTCTGCCGGGCCGGCAGTCAGGGAACCGGGGTTTCCCTGTCCGGACAGGCAGGTGACTGTTCGGGCCGCATCCGCCCTCCGCAGGGGCGGATGCGCCTGCAACGCATCCGCCGGGGCGGATCCTGCCCGAATGCCGGGCCTTCAGAACTGCGGATGGCCCCTTGCCTTCCGCCTTGCGCCTTCGGGCAGCCGGCATGGCCGACCCCCGACCGGAGGGTCGTCTGGCCATGCCGGGAAAAAGGGGGGCGCTTCCGGGCGCGGGCATCCTACCTCAGCAGCCCCTTCAGGTTCGTCGCCGGGTCCGCGATCACCGCCGGGTCGGGCGACCTGCCCATCTCGATCAGGCGCTTGCCGATCATGTAGGCGCGCGCGTCGCTCATCGCGTCGACGGCCAGAAGCGTGCCGCCCCTGTAGTACCAGAACGACACCGCACCGTTCTCGCCGGGGCGGGTGACGATGTGGTCGTAGCCGGTGTTCAGGCCCGCGATCTGCAGCTTGATGTCGTACTGGTCCGACCAGAACCACGGCGCGGCGACGTAAGGCGCCCCGGCCCCGAGCATGTTCGCCGCCACCGCCTCGGCCATGTCGATGGCGTTCCCCACCGATTCGAGGCGCAGGCGGCCATCCCTCCACGGGAAGGACGCGCAGTCGCCCGCCGCCCAGATCGCCGGGTCGGAGGTGCGGCCCATCTCGTCGCACCGGATGCCGTTGTCGATCTCGAGTCCCGCCGCTTCGGCAAGCGCCGCCGCGGGCGTGATGCCCATCCCGACGATCACGAAATCGGCCGGGATCTCGCGCCTGTCGGTCAGGATCGCGCCCCTGACCCGGCCCTCGCCCGTCAGCCGCGTCAGGCCGATGCCCTCGTAGATCATCACCCCATGCGCGAGGTGGGCCGACCGGACGAAGTCCGACGTCTCGGCGGCGGCCACGCGCTGGAGGATGCGGGGCGCCATCTCGATCACCGTCACGTCGAGCCCGAGCTTCGCGGCGACGGACGCCGCCTCGAGCCCGATGTAGCCGCCGCCCACGATCAGAAGGCGCCGGCCGGCCCGGAACTCGGGCTTCATCGAGTCGATGTCGGCGAGCGTCCGGACCGTGTAGACGCCGGCAAGGTCACCCCCGGCCGACGGGGGCAGGCGGCGCGGAATGGCGCCGGTCGTCAGGGCAAGCTGCGTGTAGGGAACGGCCGAGCCGTCCGACAGCGTGACCGACCCGGCCGCGCGGTCGATCGCCGTCACCTGCTGGCCGAGCTTCAGCGTGATCGACTGCTCGTCCCAGAACCCGTGCGCGCGGAGGAAGAGACGGTCGAGATCCATCTCCCCCATCAGGTAGCCCTTCGAGAGGGGCGGGCGCTGGTAGGGTGCGACGGGTTCCTCGCCGATCAGGGTGACAGGACCGTGGTGGCCCAGCGCACGGAGCCTGGCGGCGAGCGATGCCCCGGCCTGGCCCGCCCCGACGATCACGATCCCCGACATCGGCCTCTCCCCCTGGCTGACTGCGCGGGCGAAGCTATAACCACGGGTGACGGCAACGCCAACAGCAAGGACGATCAATGTCGATCAGGGTCGGGGACCGCCTGCCGGCGGCCAGTTTCGTGAAGATGGGTCCGGACGGGCCCGAGACGGTGGACTTCGCCGAGTATGTGAAAGGCCGCAGGGTTGTGGTCTTCGGGCTTCCCGGGGCCTTCACCGGACCGTGCAGCACGATCCATCTGCCCAGCTTCATCCGCACCGCACCCGCGTTCCGGGCGAAGGCGGTGGAGGAAATCATCTGCATCGCGGTGAACGACCCCTTCGTTCTCGATGCCTGGGCGAAGGCGTCGGGGGCGAAGACGGCGGGCATCACGATGCTCGGCGACGCCGACGGGTCCTTCACCCGGGCGTTGGGGATGGATTTCACGGCCCCCGCCATCGGCCTTGTCGGCCGGTCGAACCGCTACGCGCTGGTGCTCGAGGACGGCGTGGTCACCCGCGCCAACGTGGACGCGCCCAACACCTGCCGGATCTCGAGGGGCGAGGAACTGCTGGCCACCCTTTAGCGCCCGGACGCACGCGCCTCGCAGAGCGACTGGATCGGGGCCGAGTGGTCCGCCTGGACCTCGGCCCCCGCGCCGAAGCGGTCCATCGCCTCTGCGAGCTTTACGTCAAGCCCGGTGAGCCCATTCGCGTCGTGGGTCGTGAGCGTGACATCCACGACATTGTAGGTGTTGCGCCATTCCGGGTGGTGGTTCAGCCTCTCGGCCATCAGCGCGGTGCGCGACAGGAAGCCCCAGGCTTCCGAGAAGCTGCGGAACTTCCAGACCTTCCGGATCGCGTCGCGCCCCTCGACGGCGCGCCAGCCGGTCGCGCCAAGGGCGGGAAGGGTGTCGGTGCGTTCATTCGGCGTGAGCAGGTTCGCCATCCTCGGCCTCCTCGTTCATCGGTCCGCGGCGGAAGGGGCCGTGGGCGGTCATCACCTCGATCTCTTCGCCGACGGCCGCGCGCTCGGCCCGCAGATAGCGCGCCACGGCGTCGCGGAAGCCCGGATCGGCGATCCAGTGCAGCGAGTGGACTTCGACCGGAAGGTATCCGCGGGCAAGCTTGTGTTCGCCCTGCGCCCCGGCCTCGACCCGTTTCATCCCGGTCCCGATCGCGAAGTCGATGGCCTGATGGTAGCAGAGTTCGAAGTGCAGGGACGGGTGGTGTTCCGTGCAGCCCCAGTAACGGCCGAAAAGCGTGTCGCGCCCGATGAAGTTGAGCGCCCCGGCGACCCAGCGGCCGTCCCGTTCGGCGAGAACGAGGAGGACGTCGTTCCGCAGCGTGCGGTGGACTTCGTCGAAGAAGGCGCGGGTGAGGTAGGGGCGGCCCCATTTGCGGCTGCCGGTGTCCTGGTAGAAGCGCCAGAAGGCGCCCCAGTGCTCGGGCAGGATGTCGTCGCCGGTGAGCCGGACGATCCGTCCGCCGAAGCCCTGTGCGACGCTGCGTTCCTTGCGGATCGCCTTGCGCTTGCGCGAGGAGAGGTCGGCGAGGAAAGCGTCGTGGCTGGCATAGGCCCGGTTCTCCCAGTGGAACTGCTGGGTGACGCGGTGGAGAAAGCCCGCCGCCGCCGCCGCTTCGGCCTCCGCGGCGGTGCAGAAGGTGACGTGGAGCGAGGAAACGCCCGCCTGCACGGCGAACTGCACCGCGCCGGCCACGAGCGCGGCGCGGGCATCGGCGCGCCCCGGCTTCGTCAGGAAGCGCCGCCCGGTGGCGGGGGTGAAGGGCACGGCGGACTGGAGCTTGGGGTAGTACCGCCCGCCCGCGCGTTCCCAGGCGTCGGCCCACGCGTGGTCGAAGATGTATTCGCCCTGGCTGTGGCTCTTGGCGTAGAGCGGCATGACCCCCGCGGTCTCGCCGCCCGTCCGGGCGACGAGGTGGCGGGGCTGCCAGCCGGTGCCGCGTCCGACCGACCCCGAGGTTTCGAGCGCCGAGAGGAAACGGTGCGTGGTGAAGGGGTCGCAAGGACGGCCTCCGTCCGCCGCCTCGGGGCAGGCGCAGGCGTCCCACTCCGCCGCCGGGATGTCGGCCAGCGATGTCAGGACGGTGATCTTGGCTGACTCGGGCATCGGACGCAGGCGCGCCTTCCTGTCGGGGACCGTCTGCAACTTGGCCCGTTCGCCGGCCCCGTCAAGCGGCGGGGATGACGGCGGGGTAGCCTTCGAAGGTCACGTTGTCGGCAACCTGCCGCGCCTCGGCCTCCTGCGCGGGGGAGCGGACGGTCCAGCACAGGATCGGCACGCCACGCGCCTTCAGGGCGGTCACGGCGCGGCGGTGAAGCTGTTCCCGGTCATAGGAGACGAACGACGCTCCGACCGCGTCGAAATCGGCCATGTCCGCCAGCTGCAGGGCCCGCTTTTCGGGCAGGCCTGCATAGGTCGAATCCGCGGGGCCGCCAACCGTGAGGCCGCGCGGGACGGCGGGAAGCGCCTCGGCGAAGGCGGCGACCGAGTGCGGGTTGTAGGACATCACCGCAAGGGGGCCGCCGTAGCCTTCGAGTACTCGCGCGGTGGCTCTTTCGAAGGGGCCGACATCGGCGCCGACCGCTCCGGTCTGGTCCTTCACTTCGACAAGCAGGGGCACGCGCCCGTCCACGGCCCCGAGAACCTCGGCCAGGGTCGGGACATGCTCGGCGGTTCCCTTCAGGCGGAACCGCTTCAGGTCGGCGGCCCGCACTTGCCTGATGCGGCCGGCCTCGCCTGTCAGGCGCGCGAGGTCGTAGTCGTGAAACACCATCGGCACGGCGTCGGCCGAGGGCTGGACGTCGATCTCGATCCCGTAGCCGGCCGCGACGGCGGCGCGGACGGCGGCCAGCGAGTTCTCGGGCCGCCCGCCGCGCCGGTCGTGGAGCGCGCGGTGGGCGATCGGCGCGCGCAGGAACGCCGCCGGAAGGGGCACGACGGGGGGATAGGCCATCAGCGGACCTGGAAGATCGCCTCGACCTCGACCGCGACGCCGAGCGGCAGGGCGGCGGCCGAGACGGCGGAGCGCGCGTGGCGGCCGGCGTCGCCCAGCACCTCGACGAGGAAGTCCGAGCAGCCGTTCACCACCTTCGGCTGGTCGGTGAAGTCGGGGGTGGAGTTCACGAAGCCGGTCAGCTTCACCGCCCGGACGACACGGCCGAAGTCGCCATCGCAGGCGCGGCGGAGCTGGGCGAGGATGCTGATCCCGCAGAGCCGCGCGGCGGCGGCACCGGCGGCGGCGTCCATCTCGGCCCCGAGCCTGCCCTTGACCAGGCCCTGCGGACCCTGGCTGATCTGGCCCGAGATGAACACGAGATCGCCGACGCGGACGAAGGGGATGTAGTTCGCGGCGGGCGGCGGGGCGTCGGGCAGGGTCACGCCCAGTGCCGCCAGTCTTTCGTCGATCGTCGTGCCCATTGCCGCCTTCTCCGGATTCGTTGCGCAGGAGACAGGCTAGCTGTCCCTTGCGGCGGGTGGAAGGGCGCGTCAGGCCGCGCTATCGCGGAGAAGCCGGCGGCGGTGGCGCAAAGCGCCGCAGGATGTCGCCCAGCGGGCCCGCGCCGGCGACGGGAACCACGATCTGCACCGGCTGGCCCGGCGCAAGCAGGACGCCGGCGGGAACGCCGTCCGGCTTCACCACGGCGCGGCTTGCGATGCCGCGCCCGTCCGCGCCGCGAAGCACCGCCCGGCGCAGGACCGTTCCGGTCAGGGTGGCCGCGCCCGGCTGCCCGACCAGCCGGATGCGCACGGTTCCGCCGGGCCGGACGAGCGCGGCGTCCCGCGGGCCGATCTCGGCGACGATCTCGGCGCCGGTGCCCGGGGGGGCGATCGCGAGCGCGGTCTCGCCCGGGCGGAGCGTGACCCCGGGCGCGGCGAGCGGGGTGAGTTCGACGGTCCCTGCAACCGGCGCGCGGAGCAGGAGCGCGTCGCGCCTCGCCAGGGCGAGTGCGAGCCGCTCCTCGATCTCGGCGCGCCGCGGCGCGAGGTCCGAAAGCTGGCGGGCCACGTCCTCGTCCCGGGCGAGGCGGCGGCGGTCGGCCTCGGCGGCGAGGGCCTCGCGGCGCATCTCCGCTTCGGCCAGGCGGGCCTCCAGTTCGGCCGAGACTGCGTCGAGGCGACCGAGTTCCTGCTCCAGCGCGCGGACCCGCTGCGCCGGAACCAGCCCCTTGGCGGCGAGTCCCGCCTGATTGCCGCGTTCCTCTGCAACCACGCTCCGCTGGCGCTCCACCGCACGCCCTTCGGCGCGCAGCGCGGCGATCTGGCTGTCGAGCCCGGCGCGCTGCCGATCCTCGCCCGCCGCGGCCTGGTCGGCCGACTCCCGTTCCGACCGCAGCCGCAGCGATTCCGCCGCCAGCAGCGCGGCAGCCTCGGCCGGGTCCATGCCGCCGGCGGCCGCAGGCACCGCGATGCCGTCCCTGCCGTCGCGCAGCGCCGCGAGCCGCGCTTCGGTCAGGGCGAGCCCGAAGAGCTGGCGCCCGAGCAGGCGTGCCTCGGCGTCCTGCGGGCCGCCGTCGAGCCGCATCAGCACCTGACCCGCGGTCACGGCGGTTCCCTCGGAGACGGCCACGGCCGCCACGATCCCGCCGTCCGGGTGCCGCACCGGGACAGCCGGGGGCCCGTCCTCCACCCGGCCGGGCAATGTCACCGCGCCGGGGAGCGGCCTGCTCAGCGCCGCAACGGCGATGCCCGACGCCAGCAAGAGCGCGGCACCGCCGGCGAGCGACAGGGGCAGAGCGACCGGCGAGCGCGCCGCGGTCATCGCGCGGCTCCGGCCGCAGAGGTGCGCGCCGCGCGCGCCCAGGACAGGACCGATTCGCGCGGACCGAAGGCGCGCTGCCGCCCCCCGTCGAGCGCGAGCACATGGGTGCAGGCCGCGATCGCCTCGGGCCGGTGGCTTGCCACGAGGATGACCGCGCCCCCGGCAGCGGCCCCGGCGACCGCACGGCAGAGGAGCGACAACCCGGCCGAGTCGAGATGCGCTTCGGGTTCGTCGAGAAGGATCAGCGACGGCCGCCCCGCGAAGGCGCACGCAAGGCGCAGGCGCTGGGCCGTGCCCGCGGGCAGGGGCCCCGCGCGGGCATCCGGCGCGGCAAGTCCGAACCGGCCGAGCGCATCGGCCAGGTCGGCGGCCGTCAGCAGTGCCGCCCGTGCTGCCGCCCGCGCTGCCGCCTGCCCCGGTCCGGAGGACAGGAATGGACCCTGCGCGACATGGCCGATGCGCCGCAGGCGGTCGGTCTCGGGAAGCGCGCTCAGTCGGACGCCGCCGAGGGTCGCGGCGCAGTCCGGGGCGCCGGCGGCCATCATGTCGAGCAGGCGCGACTTGCCCGATCCGCTCGCCCCCAGGACGGCGACGGCGGTGCCGGGTGCGATGGCGAGCGGACCGGCGGCAGTTGCCGGTCCCGGCCGGTGAAGTTCGAGTCCCCTTGTGCCGTCCGGCGGCATCGCCGCCGGGGCGGGCCGGGGGCGCGTGCCGGGACGCGGGCGCCGCGCGAGGCCGGCGAGCGCCTCGGGGGCGATGGCTGCGAGATGGCCGACCGGACCGAGCGCACGCTCGGACAGGATCGAGGCGGCGACGATGGAGCCGACCGAGATCCGGTCAAGGATGGCCAGATAGGCACCGAGCGCCAGCACGGCGGTCTGGATCCAGAAGCCGAGGGTGCGGCGCAGCACGAGAAGGCACACCTCGGCCTCGATGGCCGGACCCGGAGGGCCCGCCGGGGGTCTGCCCTCGTCTGCAGGCTGCCAGGGCTGCGCCTGCCCGGCATCTGCGCCCTTCCCCGCGGCCCGCCACGCGGGACCGGCCGCCGTCGCCAGCAGCAGAACCGCCCCCGCCCCCGCCGCGAGCCCGAGGAGGGGATGCAGGACGAACAGCGCCGCAACGAAGAGCGGAGCGAACGGAAGGTCGAGGAGACGAGACGCCGAGGGCGACAGCAGGAGCGACCACGCCGTGCGGGCGCCGCGCCCTTCGCCGTCCGGCCGGTCCGCGCCGCCCGTCAGGGGGTCCCCTGCCGCCGGTCCCCCCCCTGCCGCCGGTCCCCGTGACGCCAGCCCGGCGGCCAGCCGCGCCAGCGCCACCGACCGGGCCAGATCGAACAGCCCGAGGACGCCGAAGAGGAAGACCGCGAAAGCCGCCAGCGCCGCAAGTGTCGGCATGGACCGGGTGGCAAGGACGCGGTCGTAGATCTCGATCGTGAAGACCGGACCGGTCAGGAGCAGGAGGTTCACCATGACCGAACAGACGCCGGCCAGCGCGAACAGCGCGGCCGTCCGCCGGGGCGGGGTGTCGGGCGAGGACGCTGGCGGGCTGAGGTCGATCACCGAACCGGCACTTGGCCCCTGGCAGGCGCTGGCCGCCGGCCGCGGCATCCTGCGGCCGATGGCGGGTTGAAACTCGGCGCGCGGACACTTAGCCTCCGGCCGACCGCGGGGCCGGCGCGATCCGCCGTCCGGCCCCCCGGCGGACCCAGTGATAGGAACCAGACATTGAGGAACCCTTTTCGGATGGCCTGGTCGCCCTTGCGTCCGAACCGGGCGATCGTGGCGGGACTTTTCGGGGCGCTGCTGCTGGCGGGCTGCGCATCGGGCACCGCATCGCGCGGCACCGGGTTCAACGATCCCTACGAATCGTCCAACCGCCAGGTCCACGCCTTCAACAAGGCGGTGGACCAGACGCTGTTCGGGGGCGGGGGGCAGCGCGGAGTCATTCCGAAGATTCCGCGGCCGATCGCCCGCGGCTTCGGCAACTTCACCGCCAACCTGGGCGAGCCCGGCAACGTCCTGAACAGCGTGCTGCAGGGCAGGCCCGATCCGGCGGCGCTCGGGACGCTGCGATTCGCCGTCAACACCACGTTCGGCATCGGCGGACTCTTCGACGTGGCGTCCGCGCTCGGGATGCCGAAGGCCGACACCGACTTCGGCCAGACGCTTCAGGTCTGGGGGGTGCCCGAGGGGGCCTACCTCGAGATGCCGTTCATCGGACCGACGACGGAACGCGACATCGCGGGCACGATCGTGGGTCTGGCCGTCAATCCGGCCAACAGGCTTTTCGGCCCGCCGGAGAGTTCCTATGTGGTGGGCGCCTACCTCACGGCGCGCATCGGCGACCGGCAGCGTTTCGCCGAGACGGTCGAATCGGTCCTTTACGAGAGCGCCGACAGTTATGCACAGTCGCGGCTGATCTACCTCCAGAACCGGCGCTTCAAGCTGGGCGAGGAAGCCGCCGTCATCGACCCGAACGAGGATCCCTATGCAAAGTGACCTGAACCGCCGCCGGCTGCTGTCGGGCGCGGCCGCCGGGGCGCTGGCGCTGGCGTCGGGCGCCTCGGCACTGACCGTGGACGAGGCGCGCGCGCTCGTCGATCAGGTGGTGGGCGAGATCAACGCCGTCATCACCTCGGGCAAGTCCGTGGACGCCATGATCCGCGACTTCGAGGGCATCTTCACCCGCTACGCCGATGTCGCCTACATCGCCCAGAGCTCCCTCGGTCCGGCCGGCCGTGCCGCGTCGAAGGCCGAGCTGTCGCAGTACAGCCAGGCGTTCAGCGGCTACATCGCGCGCAAATACGGAAAGCGCTTCAAGGAATTCATCGGCGGCACCGTGGAAGTGACCGGCGCGCGGCCTCTGAAGAGTTTCTTCGAGGTCGTGTCGGTGGCGAAGCTCAGGGGCCAGTCACCGTTCGAGGTGCGCTGGCAGGTCTTCGAGAAGAACGGCCGGCGGAAATTTTTCAACCTCGTCATCGAGGGCGTGAACATGCTCGCCTCGGAGCGCACCGAGATCGGCGCGATGCTCGACCAGGCGGGCGGCAGCATCCCGACCCTTGCCGAGATGCTCCAGAGGGCCGGCTGACGGAGCCGGACGGCGGAGGCCGCCCCGACTCGCGTGCGATGGCGGCTCAGTTCCGTCCCAGGATCGCGTTCATCACGTCCCGCAGCGCCATCTCGATCGGGTCGGGGCGCCGTGCATCCTGCGACGGCGGGTATTGCGGCGGCCGGAGGCCCGCATTCGGATCGGCCGGCGCGTAGGGATCGGCCGATGAATACGCGTCTGCCGGATAGGCGGGCGGCGCAAGCTGGTCGGGCGTGATCATCGGCAGTGGCGTCGCCGGCAGACCGTCCTCGACGCGGACCATCACCTCGCGCCATATCTGCGCCG
Source organism: Pseudomonadota bacterium (assembly GCA_049323795.1). Classification (GTDB taxonomy): domain Bacteria; phylum Pseudomonadota; class Alphaproteobacteria; order Rhodobacterales; family Rhodobacteraceae; genus JAOADN01. Next base: position 78,639 of record JBMOOH010000009.1, on the reverse strand, counting down.
GCAGTCCGCCGCCGGTGACGCCGGAAAGCGGCGTGTTGTCGTCGTTGCCCATCCAGACCCCGGTGACGTAGTCGGCGGTGAAGCCGATGAACCAGGCATCGCGCGCGCCCTGCGTGGTGCCGGTCTTGCCGGCGGCCTGCCGGCCGTCGAGCCGGGCCCTCCGGCCGGTTCCCTCCTCGATCGTGCGGCTCATCATGTAGATGAGCTGCCGCGCCGCCTGTTCCGAGATCACGCGCTCTCCGATCCCGCCTTCCTGTCCCATGAGCGGGGTGTCGTCCCCCTGGATGCGCAGGTCGACAAGGCCGTACGGGCGCACCGAGGATCCGCCGTTCAGGATGCCCGCATAGGCCCCCGTCATCTCGATCAGCGTGGATTCCGACACCCCGAGCGCGACCGCCGGGCCGTCCGCCAGCCTGGAGGCGAAACCGAAGTCGGTGGCCACACGCCGCACGGCGTCGAGGCCGGCCGCCTGGCTGACGCGGACGGTCGCGGCGTTGATCGAGTTCGACAGCGCCTCGGTCAGGGTGATCGGGCCGCGGTAGTTGGGTTCGTAGTTCTCGGGGCACCAGTCGCCCGACCCCTTCACGTAGATGCAGATCGGCGCATCCTCGACGATCGTGTTCATCGTGTAGCCCATGTCGAGCGCCGCCGCGTAGACGAAGGGCTTGAACGTCGATCCCGTCTGCCTGAGCGCCTGGGTCGCCCGGTTGAAGGACCCCGAAACCTGCGGGTTGCGGCCGCCGACCATCGCACGCACCGCCCCGTCGGCGGACATCACCACGATTGCGGCCTCTGCCTTCGAGCCGCCCTTGAGCTTGGTGTCGAAGACATAGGAAAGCGCATCCTCCGCCGCCTTCTGAATCCTCGGATCGAGCGTGGTGCGGACGATCACGTCCTCGGTCGTGTCGCTCGTCAGGAAGGCCGGGCCGGTCTCCATCACCCAGTCGGCGAAATAGCCTCCGGCCTTTTCGCGCGCCGCCTGCGACAGCTGCGCGGGATTTGCGATCGCGCCCTGGTACTGCGCCTCGGTCAGATAGCCCTGGTCCCGCATCAGCCCGAGGATCACCGCCGCGCGTGCCTGCGACCGTTCGAGGTTCGCGGTCGGGGCGTAGTAGGACGGAGCCTTGAGAAGGCCGGCAAGCATCGCGCCCTCGGCGGGGTTCACCTCGTTCGCCGACTTTCCGAAGTAGCGCTGCGCGGCCGCCTCGAACCCGCGGGCGCCGGCGCCGAGATAGGCGCGGTTGAAGTAGATCGTCAGGATGTCGTTCTTGGAATACTTCGCCTCGAGCGCCATCGCGAAGGGAAGCTCCTTGATCTTCCGCCAGATGCCCCCCGTGCGGCAGTCGGCCTCGTAGTCACCCTCGGTCTTCCAGACCGCCGGATCGTAGGTCACGCCGAGGCACAGCAGCTTTGCCACCTGCTGGGTGATCGTCGATCCGCCGTTGCCCTCGAACGGGCCCCTGCCGTCGGCAAGGTTGATCCGTATCGCGCTGGCGATGCCGCGCGGGCTTACGCCGAAATGGCTGTAGAAGCGCTTGTCCTCGGTCGCGATGATCGCGTTCCTGAGATGGGGCGACACGGTATCTGCGGTGATCGTGCCGCCGAAGGTCTCGCCGCGCCAGGCAAAGACCTTCCCGTCGCGGTCGAGGAGCGTGACCGATCCCCGGGCCCGGGCGTCGATCATCTGGGAAAGCGGCGGAAGCTGGGCATAGAAGTAGGCCACCGCCAGCCCGAGGACGAGCCCGAGAACGACCCCGGACCGCCAGGCGACGCCCCAGAGGATGCGGGCCGCGGACCGGATCAGACCTGCGACCAGGCGAACCGGCCAGGCTGCGCGCGACGGCGCGGCAGGCCGGCGCGGGCCGCGGCGGCGCTGCGGCGGGGCCGGGGGCTGCGGCGGCGCGGACTTCGGTTCCGCCCGGCCACCTTGCGGATAGCGACGTTCGGCCACGAGGGGCGGCCGCTGCCCACCTTTGGGTGCCATGGTGCTGAAGTCCGATGCCTGCGCTTTTCCGGGGACCATACAGGCATTGGCAGAGGATGTGGAGCGTCCCGCCGTCACGATTCGGTTTTCCGGGCGATCAAAATCCGGGCAGACAGAAGGTTCTGCTCAAAATATGCGCAATAACGGCAGGAATTTCTGCGCGGACTCCGCTCCCGCCGCCCTGCCTGGCTGACCCCCGCCGCGCCTTGTGCCAGTCGTTCCCAGAGCAACTGGACCTGCATGGGGAAGGGCCGACGACGTGAAACTCATCATTGCAGCGATCAAGCCGTTCAAGCTCGAGGAAGTGCGCGAGGCCCTGACCGCCATCGGGGTGCGGGGCATGATGGTGACCGAGATCAAGGGCTTCGGCGCGCAGTCCGGGCACACCGAAATCTACCGCGGCGCGGAATACGCCGTGAACTTCGTTCCGAAGGTCAAGCTCGAGATCGTCGTGCCCGACAGCCTGGCCGACCAGGCGGTCGAGACGATCCAGAAATCCGCCAGGACCGAGAAGATCGGCGACGGCAAGATCTTCGTCCTCGACGTCGGGGCCGCCGTGAGGGTGCGCACCGGCGAATCGGGCGACGACGCGCTCTAGGGTCGAATTGGGGGACAGCAGACCATGAAGATTTCCGACCGGTATTCCGGCCTTGCGGCGCTCGGCGCCTCGGCCGCGGCGGCCTTGCCCGCCTGGGCGCAGGAAGCGGCCGGGGCCGCGGCCGCCGGCCCGATCAAGGCACCCGACGCCGCCGCCATGGCGGGCATGGTGGAGAAGGGCGACGTGACCTGGATGCTCGTCAGCTCCGCCCTGGTGCTGATGATGTCGATCCCCTCGCTCGCGCTCTTCTACGGCGGGCTCGTGCGGACGAAGAACATGCTGAGCCTTCTCATGCAGGTGTTCATGATCGTGTCGATCTGCTCGATCCTCTGGGTCACCGTCGGCTACAGCCTGACCTTCACCGCGGGCTCGCCCTTCATCGGCGGGCTGTCCAAGGCATTCCTCGCCAACGTGGGCGTCGGCACCTATGCCGCAACGTTCTCGAACAACGTCTATCTGCCCGAATACACCTTCGTGATCTTCCAGATGACCTTCGCGGTCATCACCCCGGCGCTCATCATCGGCGCCTTCGCCGAACGGGTGAGGTTCTGGCCGCTGATGCTGTTCTGCGCGCTGTGGTCGGTCCTGGCCTACTACCCGATCGCGCACATGGTCTGGTACTGGGCCGGACCGGACTTTCTGCCGGACATGCCGGGCGACTACGGCCTGCTCTGGGGCTGGGGGGCGCTGGACTTCGCGGGCGGCACGGTCGTGCACATCAACGCCGGGATCGCGGGCCTGGTCGGCTGTCTGGTGATCGGCCGGCGCGTGGGCTTCCCGAAGGAGGCGATGATGCCGCATTCGCTGACGATGACGATGATCGGCGCCTCGCTCCTCTGGGTCGGCTGGTTCGGCTTCAATGCCGGCTCGAACCTCGAAGCCAACGGGCTCGCCGCGCTCGCCTTCATCAACACCTTCGTGGCCGCCGCCGGAGCGGCCCTGTCCTGGAGCGTGGTCGAGCAGGTGCGCCATGGCCGCCCGTCGCTTCTGGGGGCCGTGACCGGCGCGCTGTCGGGGCTGGTCGCGATCACGCCCGCCTCGGGCTTCGCGGCGCCGATGGGGGCGCTGATCCTCGGGATCGCGGTGTCGCCGGTCTGCTACGTCTTCGTGTCGAGCGTGAAGAAGGCGCTCGGCTACGACGACAGCCTCGATGTGTTCGGCGTGCACGCGATCGGCGGGATCTTCGGCGCGGTCGGGACGGCGATCGTGGCGGATCCTTCGCTCGGCGGGCAGGGCTTCTTCGACTACACGGTGTTCCCGGCGGTGCCCGGCGCCTATGACATGGGCGCCCAGATCCTCACCCAGATCAAGGCGGTCCTGGTCACCGTCGCATGGACGGGTGTCGTGTCGCTCGTGCTCTTCGTCGCGATCAGGGCGGTGTTCGGCATCCGTCCGACGACCGAGGACGAACGCCAGGGCCTTGACCAGACCTCGCATGGCGAGACCGCATACAACTACTGAGGCTTTCCGGGCCGCGCTCTCCCTCGCGGTCTTCTTCCCGGGCCGGCAGGACACCCTGCCGGCCCGTTTCTATTCCATCGTCGGGGCCGCTGCCGCGCCCCTGCCCGCTGGCGTTCTGGGCCGCCGCAGCATCAGGGCAAGCGGGATCGCCGACAGCGTCACGAACATCAGCGCCTTGAAGTCGTCGATGTAGGACACCATCAGCGCCTGCACGTTCACCATTCCGTCGAGCCGCGACAGGAACGTCGGGTCCGACATCGATGCGCCTGCGGCCATGCCCGTGAGGTTCGGGTTGAAGGGCGTCAGCTGCGCGGAGAGTTCGGCATGGTTGATCTGCACGTTCCGCGTCAAGAGCACCGTGACGAGGGAAATCCCGATCGACGAGCCGATGTTCCGCACAAGGCTGAAGAGGCTTGCCGCGTCGGCCCGGAACCGGGGGGCAAGCGTGGCGAAGGCGACCGTGGACAGGGGCACGAAGACAAGCCCGAGCCCGAGGCCCTGGATCACCCCCGACAGGATGATCAGCCGCGCATCCATCTGCGGCGAGAAGCCCGACATGATCCAGAGCGAGGCGGCGGCGAGCAGCAGACCCGTGACCACAAGCTTGCGCGGATCGACGACCCGCAGAAGGCGGCCTGCAAGGATCATGGTGATCATCGTGCCGACCCCGCGCGGGGCCATCACCATGCCGGTGGTGATCGTGGGATAGCCGAAGACCACGGTGAGCATCGGCGGCAGTAGGGCGAGGCTCGCCAGCAGGATGATGCCCACGACGAAGATGAAGATCAGCCCGGTGGCGAAGTTGCGGTCGGCCAGCATCGCCGGTTCTATGAAGGGGTGTTCCGTCGTCAGGATATGGACGCCGAACATCCAGAACCCGCTGACGGCGAGCGCCGTCTCGATCCAGATTTCGGGGGCGCTGAACCAGTCAACCTGGGCTCCACGGTCAAGCATCAGCTGCAGCGCGCCGACCCCGAGCGCGAGGAAGGCGAAGCCCATGAAGTCGAAGCCGCGCACCCGCCGCTCGATCTGCGGCAGGAAGGCGGAACTGCCGAGGAAGGTCAGGATGCCGACCGGCAGGTTGATGAAGAATACCCAGCGCCAGTTGAAGCTTTCGGTCAGCCAGCCGCCCAGCGTCGGCCCGATGATCGGCCCGACCATGATCCCGGCGCCCCAGACGGCCATGGCCTGCCCGTGGCGTTCCTTGGGGTTGATGTCCAGAAGGAAGGTCTGCGACAGGGGCACGATGGCCGCGCCGAAGATGCCCTGCGCCATGCGGAAGACGACCATCGAGGGCAGGTTCCACGCCAGCCCGGCTGCCATGGACGCCGCGACGAACCCTGCGACGGATGCCAGGAACAGCTCCTTCCGCCCGAATCGTTCCGACACCCAGCCCGACAGCGGCGTCGCGATAGCGGCGGCGACGATATAGGACGTCAGCACCCAGTTGATCGTGTCCTGCGAGGCGCCAAGGTCGGCGCGCATCGCGGGAAGGGCGACGTTGGCGATGGTGGTGTCGAGCACCTGCATGATCGTCGCCATCATCAAGCAAAGGGTCACGAGGCCCTTTTGCGCAACGGCAACAGCCGGGGGTGGCCCGCCGCCCGGCGCTGCGGCGGAAGCACCGCTCATGGCGCGGCCTGCGCCCCTGCCATCCGGCCCTCGGCGCGGGCAAGCAACAGCGACAGCGCCGACGGCCGCCCGGTATCGACGGTGACCGAGGCCGACACGCCCGACCCCAGTCCGGCCGCCTGCGTCGGGTCGGTCAGGCGCAGCCGCACGGGCACGCGCTGAGTGACCTTCACCCAGTTGCCGGTCGCGTTCTGCGCAGGCAGGACCGAGAACTCGGCGCCCGTCCCCGCCCCTATCGCCTCGACCCGGGCGTCGGCCGTCACACCGGGGCGCTGGTCGAACTCGATCTTGGCAGGCTGGCCGGGGGCGATGCCTGTGAGCTGCGTTTCCTTGAAGTTGGCGTCCACCCAGAGGTCGCCGGTTTCGACGAGCACGAACAAGGGTGCGCTGGCGGTGACGAACTGTCCGGGCTTGAAGGACGCGGCCTGATAGATCACGCCGTCCGCCGGGGCCTTCACCGTGGTCAGCGACAGATCGTAGGCCGCCTTGTCGCGCGCGGCCATCGCGGCCAGCACGGCGGGGTGCTTGTCGGCCTCGATTGTCGGGTCGCCGCCCAGCGCGGCCCGCGCCGCCAGCACGCTTTCATGCGCGCTCGCCAGCGCCTCGTCGGCCTTGCGCGCGGCGCTGCGCGCGGCGCTGAGCGACGAGTCGGTCGCCACGCCGCGCCCGGTCAGCGATTGCGCCCGGCGGAATTCGGTGGCGCGGAATTCGGCCTCTGCGGCGGCCACGCGTTCCTGCGCGACGGCGACAGCATAGGCCGCCTTCAACTGTTCGACCTGAAGCCGCGCCTGCGACAGGGCCGCCTCGGCCTGGGCAAGCGCAAGCCGGTACTTCTCGGGATCGACCTGGAACAGCACATCACCAGCACGGACCACGGCATTGTCCGCGACCGTCGAAGTGACCACCCGCCCCGACAGGTCCGACGCGATGGCGACGCGCGCCTGATGCAGCGCGGCGTTGTCGGTCGTCTCGTAGCGCCCGCCCGACAGCCACATGTAGCCCCCCCCGATCACGATGGCGGCAGGCAGGGCAAGAAGAAGCAGGCGGCGCCGTGCGGTGGCACGCGGGGCGGGGGCGGATGCCTCTTCCGCCGCGACGGGCCGCGCCGTGTCGGTCACGGGCGGTTGCGCCACTGGTGCCGGGGTCGGCAGCGGGGCGCGGTCGGGGATCTGGCCGTCGGGCATGATGTCACTCGTTCTGTTCGGATCCGGAGCTTTCCGGTCTGTGTAGGTCGCGGCAGACCGGTTCGGTTTCGCCAAGATTCGCGATGATGCGCCGGAGCCCGTCATAGAGCGCGGCGCGCGCCGCATCAGGCAGCCCCGCCAGTGCCTCGGCATAGACGGTGTCGGCGATGGCACGGATGCTGTCGAAGGTCTTGAGCGCCCTGGCGGTCGGCACGACCACCTTGCTGCGGCGGTCGGCCGGGTCCGCCTCGCGCGTCACCCAGCCCGCCTCCTCGGCCCGGTCGATCAGGCGCGAGACGCTGATCGGCTCGATCTCCAGCCGCTCGGCCAGCCGTGCCTGCGTGCATGGACCAAGCCGCTTCAGCGCGAAGAGAAGCCGCCACTGCGCCGACGACAGCCCGTGCGAGGCCGCCCGCGCCTCGAACCGCCGGACGACGGCGCGGCGGGCATCATGCAGAAGAAGGCCGAGGGAATCGGGTTCGGCGGTGCTCATAAGCTGGGCATATAATAAGCAAGCTTACAAAATCAAGATGGCGAGGGTTCATGATGACTGCGGCGATTCCGCACGCGCAGGGCAGGGGCTGCGGCGAAGGTTTATGGCGGCGAAAGCGCCCCGCCTGGCCCCGCCTCAGATTCCCGCGGCCACGATTGCCCGCGCCAGAACCGGCACCGTCGCCGCGTTCAGCCCCGCGATACTCATCCGCGAATCCTCCACCATGTAGATCGCATGGTCGTCCCTGAGCCTTGCGACCTGTTCCGGCGTCGCCCCGAGCCGCGAAAACATGCCGCGGTGGCGCATCAGGAAGTCGAAGCGGTCGGAACCGGTGAGCTGGCGCAGCTCGCCGGCAAGCTGGCGGCGCAGGTCGAGCATCCCCAGCCGGACCGCTTCGAGTTCGGCCCGCCAGTCGGCGCCGAGCGCATCGTCGGAGAGTATGGTCCAGACCAGACGCGCCCCATGGTCGGGCGGGAACGAGAAGTTGGTGCGGTTGAGCGCGGCGAGGTTTGCCTGGATGACATCCCGCCGCGCAGGCTCGGAAAGCACGAAGAGCACGCCCGTCCGCTCGCGGTAGATGCCGAAGTTCTTCGAGCACGAGGCCGCCACCAGCGCCTCGGGCACGGCACCTGCGATCATGCGGGTGGCGGCGGCATCCTGGTCGAGACCGTCGCCGAACCCCTGATAGGCGAGGTCGATCACCGGCACGGCACCCCGGCGGGCGATCACCCCGCCGATCCGGGCCCATTCCGAAGGGGAAGGATCGGCCCCGGTCGGGTTGTGGCAGCAGCCGTGGAGCAGCACCGCATCGCCCGCCTTCACGCCGGACAGGTCGGCGAGCATTCCGTCGGCATCGACCCCGCGCGTCGCGGGATCGAAATAGCGGTAGCTGCGCCGGCGCATGCCGAGATGGTCGAGGATCGAGATGTGGTTGGGCCAGGTCGGCTCGCCCAGCCAGACCGTCGCGGCGGGGTCGGCGGCACGGATCAGATCGAAGGCAAGCCGGATCGCGCCGGTGCCGCCGGGGGTGGCTGCGGCGGCAAGGCGGCCGGGCGGCACGGCGCCGCCGAACACGATCCCGGCCATCGCCGCGGCAAAGGCCGGATCCCCGGTCAGGGCGGTGTAGGTCTTGGTCGTCTCGCCTTCGAGCAGGCGCCGCTCGGCCGCCTTCACCGCGCGCATGATCGGCGTCAGGCCGGTCGCGTCCCGGTACACCCCCACGCCGAGGTCGATCCTGCCCGGCCGGGGATCGGCGCGGTACTGGCCCACGAGCCGGAGGATGGCGTCTGCCGGCTGGGGCCGAAGGGTCGCGAACACGCCCCTAGCCCTTCGCGACCCTGAGGTCGCCATACATCCCCCATTCGGCCCAGGATCCGTCGTAGAGCGCGTGGTCGCGCTTGCCCATCCGCTCGAGGGCGAGGCTGAGGATCGCCGCGGTCACGCCGGATCCGCAGGTGGTGATGACCGGCCTCGACAGGTCCGCTCCCGCCGTCTCGAACAGCTTGCGGAGTTCCGCGACGGACTTCATCGTCCCGTCGGCGTTCAGAAGCGTCCGGTAATGCACGTTCACCGCGCCGGGTATGTGCCCCGACCGGAGCCCCGGGCGGGGCTCCGGCTCCTCGCCGCGGAAGCGTCCGGGCGCGCGGGCGTCGATGATCGTGTGGTCCCGCAGCTTGGCCGCGGCTGCAACCTGCGTCACATCCTTCACGAGCCCCGCCTGGCGCTGGACCGTGATGTGGCGGTCCCTGACGACCGGCGCCATGTCCTCGACGGGGTGCCCCTCGGCCTTCCACTTCGGCAAGCCGCCGTCCAGAACGGCGATGTCGGTCTTGCCCATCAGGCGGAAGGTCCACCAGACACGCGCCGCCGAAAACAGGCCCGCGCCATCATAGACGACGACCTGATGCCCGTCGCCGACGCCCATCGCGCGCATGCGGCTGACGAACCTTTCGGGCTCCGGGGCCATGTGCGGCAGGCCCGACCGGGGGTCGGCGATCTCGTCGATGTCGAAGAAGCGCGCACCGGGAATGTGCGCCGCGGCATATTCGGCGCGCGCATCCCGGCGCTGATCGGGCAGATGCCACGAGGCGTCGAGGATGCGCAGGTCCGGGTCGCGCAGATGCTGCGCCAGCCAGTCGGTCGAAACGAGGGTCTTCGGATCGTCGCGGTCCATCGCCGGCTCCGTTGGTGCGGTCGAAATCGAGATAATGGCCTGCGGGCGGCCAGGGCAAGGCCGGAAGCACCGGTTCGCGCGTGGCAGTGTGCCTTGCGGCGTGCCTCGCGGCGTGCCTTGCGGCTCCCTCCGGGCCGGAATGATGCCGGCGCCGCTGTGCCCCGGCCGGCGGCGCGCCGCCGCGACGGCCTTTCCGCGCCGCCGGGAATTGTCTAGTCCGGGTGCGGAACCGATCCGCAAGGCGACTGTCCTGGCCGCACCCGCTTCATCCGCCCTTCCGGCCAACACCCGGGGCAGCCTGTTCATGGTGGCCGCGATGGCGGGATTCGCGGTCGAGGACATGTTCATCAAGGCCGCCACCCGCACCCTGCCGGTGGGCGAGGTGCTGATGATCTTCGGCTCGGGCGGCATGATCCTCTTCGCGCTCCTCGCGCTCCGCCGCGGCGAGCGCGTCCTTCACCCGGCGATCCTCTCCCGCACGATCCTCGCCCGCGGCGGCTTCGAGGTGGCGGGGCGGCTCTTCCACACCCTCGCCATCACCTTCACGACCCTCTCGGCCACCTCCGCCATCCTCCAGTCTACGCCCCTCATCGTCGTCGCCGGCGCGGCGGTGCTCTTCGGCGAGCGGGTCGGCTGGCGGCGCTGGGCCGCGGTCGGCGTCGGCCTGGCCGGCGCGCTCGTCATCCTGCGGCCCGGAGTCGCAGGATTCACCGCGCTCTCGCTTCTTGCGGTGATCGGCACCATCGGCTTCGCCGGGCGCGACCTTGCAACCCGCGCCGCGCCACCCGCCCTGTCGAACCTGCAGCTCGGCGTCTGGGGCTTCTTCGCCATGGTCCCGACCGGCGCGGTCCTGCTCGCCGCCACCGGGGGCGCGGCGGTTCCCGCCCCGCACGAAGCCGCGCCCCTCATTGCCGCCATCGCCGTCGGCGTGGGCGCCTACTGGATGCTGACGCGGGCGATGCGCACGGGCGACGTCTCGGTCGTGACGCCGTTCCGCTATACGCGCCTCGTCTTCGCGCTGATCCTCGGTGCCGCCGTCTTCTCCGAGCGGCCCGACGCGGCAACGCTTCTCGGCTCGGCAATGATCGTTGCCAGCGGGCTCTACACGCTGACCCGCGCGCGCCGCGCCTGACGGCTTGCGAACCGGCGCGGGCGCTGGCACCACTCGGGCCGGTTCCATCCCCGGGGGCGCCATGCCTGCATCCGCCGATCTCGTCGTCACCAATGCCCGCATCCTGACGATGGACCCCGCCCGCCCGCGGGCCGAGGCGCTGGCGATCGCCGGCGAAACCCTGACCGCCGTGGGCGCCCGCGCCGACATCGAACGCCGGATCGGCCCCGAAACCCGCGTGATCGACGCCGGGGGCGCGACCGTGCTGCCCGGGTTCTTCGAAAGCCACCTGCACCTCGGCATGGGCGGGGCGGAACTCGCGCATCTCCAGATCGGCGGGATGCACGGCACTGCGCGGATCACCGCCGCCGTCCGCGATTTCGCCCGGCGCTCTCCCGGTGCCGGAATGCTCATGGCCCAGGGCGGCCTCCACACCATGCTCGACGGCGAGGTCGACCGCCACGCGCTCGACGCGATGGTGGCCGACCGCCCGCTCGCCATCATGGCCAAGGACCATCACACGGTCTGGGCCAATACTCTGGCGCTGAAGCAGGCGGGGCTTCTGAACGGCCGCGCCATGCCGCGCGGGCACGAGGTCGTCCTGGGGCCGGACCGCACCGCGACGGGCGAACTGCGCGAGTTCGAGGCCTTCGCCCCGATCATGGCGATGGGGGGCGACCTGAACCTCTCGCTCGGCATCGCCACCGGCGGCGAGCCGGTTCCGTGGCCGGCCGAGGCCGCGCAGGCCGTCGACCGCGAGAAGGTGGCGCGCGGCCTTGCCCACTGCGCCCGCCACGGCGTCACCAGCATGGTGAACATGGACGGCAACCGCTACCTCCTCGTCCTGCTCGACGGCCTGCGGCGAGAGGGGTGCCTGACCGCGCGGGTCAAGGTGCCCTTCCACATGAAGCCGCACATGGAACTGGCCGAACTCGCCCGCGCCGAAGAGATGCGGGACGAATTCCGCTCCGGCTGGCTCTCGTCGAACTTCGTGAAGATGTTCATGGACGGGGTGGTGGACAGCCGCACCTCGTTCATGCTCCACGACTATCCCAGCCACCCCGGCCACCGCTCGGTTCCGCTCTTCGCCCCCGACCGGTTCGCGGAAATCTGCCAGGACATCGACCGCCGCGGCATGCAGATCGCCGTCCACGCGACCGGCGACGGCGCGGTGCGCGCGGTGATCGACGGCTACGAGGCGGCGCGCAGGGCGAACGGCCCCCGCGACAGCCGCCACCGGATCGAGCACATCGAGGAGATCGACCCCGCCGACGTGCCGCGCCTTGCCGAGCTCGGCATCGTCGCCTCGCTCCAGCCGGGCCACGCGCCGGGGCTCGGCAGCTTCCCGCTCGATCCTTACGTCGGGATCGTCGGCGAGGCGATGCTGAAGAACGCCTTCCTCTGCCGCAGCCTTGCCGAGGCCGGCGCGCAGATCGCCTTCGCCTCGGACTGGCCGGTGATCGGCGTGCGCGTGCTCGACGGCATCCGCGACGCGCTGACGCGAGGGCCCTATCCGGGCGGCAGGAACGAGTGTCTGTCCCTGCCCGAGGTGCTGCACGCCTATACCGCATCGGGGGCCTGGACCGCGCATCTCGAGGGGCTGACGGGCCGCGTGATCCCCGGCCTCGCGGGGGACGTGGCGGTGCTCACGGGCGACATCGAGACGACCGCGCCCGAGGCGATCCCGTCGCTCGACGTGGCGGCGACGATCGCCGGCGGGCGGGTGACGTACGGGGGGTGACGTACGGGGGGTGACCGCTGCGGTTGACGGCTGCCCTTCCTGCCCCGACAGGCAGGGACTTCCGGGCCGTGGCCGCCCGCCGCATCGGCGTTGCGCCCACCCAGGGACCGATCCCGGCCGCCGCGGCCGACAGACCCGTCATCACCGATCCGAGGGTGATCCGGTCAGACATCCCGACCCCCCCCCTGTGGACTTGGGGCAGAGCCTCGCATATCTCGACCCGATCATGGCCGAAAAACCCGACACCAACTACAAGGTCATCGCCGAAAACCGGCGGGCACGGTTCGACTACTTCATCGAGAGCGATCTCGAGGCCGGGATCGTGCTGACCGGGTCCGAGGTCAAGTCGCTCCGCACCGGCCAGTCGAACATCGCCGACAGCTACGCGAGCGTCGAGGGCGGGGAACTCTGGCTCATCAACGGCTACATCGCCCCCTACCGGCAGGCGGGCGTCTTCGGGCACGAGGAACGCCGGAGGCGGAAGCTGCTCGTCAAGTCCAAGGAACTGGCCCGCCTCTGGCAGGCGGTGGGGCGCGAGGGTATGACGCTGGTGCCGCTCGTCATGTATTTCAACGACAAGGGCCGGGTGAAGCTGAAGATCGGCGTCGCCAAGGGCAAGAAGACCGCCGACAAGCGCGAGACGGAAGCCAGGCGCGACTGGACCCGCCAGAAGCAGCGGCTGCTCAAGCAGGGCTGATCCGGCTAGGTGACGAGTCCCGCATGGCGCATCGCGGCGTCGATCCGGGCCTTCGTCGCGGCGAGAAGGCCGGTCAGCGGCAGGCGCACTTCCTCGGAACACAGGCCGAGCCGCGAAAGGCCGTATTTCGCGCCGGCGAGGCCCGGTTCGATGAAGATCGCCTCGTGGAGCGGCATGAGCCGGTCCTGGTAGGCCAGCGCCTTCGCGTAGTCGCCCGCCAGCGTCGCCTCCTGGAACTCGGCGCAGAGCCGCGGCGCGACGTTTGCGGTCACGCTGATGCAGCCCGTCCCGCCATGGGCGTTGAAGCCGAGCGCGGTCGCGTCCTCGCCCGAGAGCTGGATGAAGTCCGGCCCGCAGGCGGCGCGCTGCTGGCTCACCCTCTCGATCCTGCCGGTCGCGTCCTTGACGCCCACGATCCGGGGCAGCTTGGCAAGCTCGCCCATCGTCTCGGGCGTCATGTCGATCACCGACCGGCCGGGAATGTTGTAGATGACGATGGGCAGCGCGCAGGCGTCGTGCAGCGCCGTGAAATGGGCGATGAGGCCGCGCTGCGTGGGCTTGTTGTAGTAGGGCGTGACGACGAGCGCGGCGTCGGCGCCGGCCTTCTCGGCGTGGCGGATGAGGTCTATCCCCTCGATCGTGTTGTTCGACCCCGCGCCGGCGATCACCGGGATACGCTTGGCCACCGTCTGGACCACCACCTCGATGACCTGCTTGTGTTCGTCGTGGCTGAGCGTCGGGCTTTCGCCGGTGGTGCCCACCGGGACGATGGCGTGCGAGCCTTCGGCGATGTGCCATTCGACGAGGCGTTTGAGGGTGTCGAAATCCACCTGGCCGTTCCGGAACGGCGTGACGAGGGCGGGCATCGATCCCCTGAACATCGGACTTATCCTTCGGCTGACGGGCGGGCCCCCTTCGGGCCGGCGCGGACCCTAGCGGCAAGGGCCCTGCTTGCCAAGTTTGTGTGTTGCCCCCGCGCGTTCCGCCGCTAGTATCCGCCTCCAACAAAGAAGCAGTCCAAGAAGAACCATGATCCGCCGACTTTCCCTTGCAGCGTCGATGACGCTGGCCGCCCTGACATGGGCTTCGGTCGCGGCAGGTGCGCAGGACTCGCGGGTCCTGGCGCGCGCGCTGATTCTCTCGGAGGGCAAGGACTGGGCGGGCGCGCAGGCGATGGCCGACCGGGCGGGGCCGCTCGCCTCGGATGTCGTGCGCTGGCAAAGGCTCAGGGAGGGCGACGGGACTTTCCGCGAGTATCTGGATTTTCTGACGCGCCGCCCCGACTGGCCGGGCCTGCCGCTGCTGCGCAAGCAGGGCGAGGCGAAGCTCGGCGAGGCCGGCGCCGATGCGGTGATCGCCTATTTCGCCGGCGCGGACCCGCAGACCGGAACCGGGAGCCTTGCCCTTGTGGCCGCCCTCGAGGCCGCCGGGCGCTCGGAGCCGGCGGCCGACGAGCTGGTCCGCGCATGGCGGACCCTCTCGCTGACGCCGGCCGAGCAGGAGACCTTCCTTTCGCGTTACGGTGCCCGGCTGGCCGGGCATAACGACGGCCGCATGGCGGCGATGCTGGCGGCGGAGATGACCGACGATGCCGTGCGGATGCTGCCCCTTGTCAGCGAGGGCACCCGGACCGTGGCGAAGGCGCGGATCGCCCTGCAGACAAGCGGAAAGGGCATAGACGGCCTGATCGCCGCGATCCCCGCGAAGATGCAGGGGTCGCCCGGACTCGCCTACGACCGTTTCCGCTGGCGCATCAGGAACGAACGCTACGCCGAGGCGGCCGACCTGCTTCTGGAGCGCTCCACCAGCGCCGAGAACCTTGGCGATCCCGAACGCTGGGCCGACTGGCGCCGCAGCCTGGCCCGCCGCGAGATGCGCGAGGGCGATCCGGCGCGGGCCTACCGCCTGGCCGCGCGGCACTTCCTGACCGCAGGATCGAACTACGCCGATCTCGAATGGCTGGCGGGGTACATCGCGCTGCGCAAGCTTGGCGACGCGGAAACCGCGCTGTCGCATTTCCGCAGGGTCCGGGCCGCGGTCAGCAGCCCGATCTCGCTGTCGCGCGCGGCCTACTGGGAGGGGCGGGCGCTCGAGGAACTGGGCCGGCGGGACGAGGCCGTCGCCGCCTATTCGCTGGCTGCCCGGTTCCAGAGCGCCTACTACGGACAGCTTGCGGCAGAGCGCCTCGGCCAGCCGCTCGACCCCCGGCTCGCCGGAGGCGAGACCTATCCCGACTGGAAGGGCGCCCCGTTCGCCGAATCGTCCGTGTTCCGGGCCGCCGCGATGCTCGAGGAGGCGGGGGCGGGCCCGCTTGCCACGCGCTTCATGCTCCAGCTCGCCCAGGACATGTCCGGGCAGGAGATCGGCGCGCTCGCCGGTCTCGCCATCGAGTGGAACGACGCCAACATGGCCCTCGTTCTCGCCAAGGCGGCCGCCGACAAGGGCGTGATCTGGCCGCGCGCCTATTTCCCGATGATGGGCATGCACAAGATGGACCTGCCGGTGCCGAACTGGCTGGCACTCGCCATCGCGCGGCGCGAGAGCGAGTTCAACCCGGCGGCAGTCTCGGGCGCCGGGGCGCGCGGGCTGATGCAGGTCATGCCGGCCACGGCCAAGATGATGGCCGGCAAGGTGGGCCTGCCTTACGAGCCGGCCCGGCTGACCACCGACCCGGACTACAACGCGGCCCTCGGCAGCGCCTATCTTGCCGGGCTGGTGGAAGAATTCGGCATGTCGCCGGTGCTTGTCGCGTCGGGCTACAACGCCGGCCCGGGCCGCCCGCGGAAATGGATCTCCGAGCGCGGCGATCCCCGGTCCGACAAGGTGGACGTCGTGGACTGGGTAGAGCATATCCCGCTCCGCGAGACGCAGAACTACGTGATGCGGGTGGCCGAGAGCCTTGCGATCTACCGCGCCCGCATGTCGGGCGACGCCGGGCCGATCCGCATCACCGACGAGCTCAAGGGCCGGCTCTGAACCGCACCGCCGGGCGGTCCCGCCCTTGCTGGGTCGTCCGGCGTGGTCCCGCTCACCCGGTCGTCCATCGGCGGACCGCGGCAGGGATCTCGCCCCCGGTGGCGTTCTCAGGGAGCCGCGGATTTCGCGGGACGGAGAGATGTGTCCCGGCCGCCGGACGGGCACGGGCGGCGCGGCGCCGCCGCTTCCCGTCACGGCAGGCGCGATGCGGCCGGCAGGCCGGTCCCGTCGTCCGGAACCGCCCTCACGGGACCTTCCGCTCACCCACCATCGCCACCCCCAGCACCTCGAGCACCTTCGCCTCGATCTGCGGGGCGTTCATGCCGGCGACGGCGTACATGTCCTCGGGGCTGGCCTGGTCGATGAAGATGTCGGGCAGGACCATGCTGCGGAACCTGAGGCCCCGGTCGAACACGCCCTCCTCCGCCAGAAGCTGCGCGACGTGTGAGCCGAAGCCGCCGACCGCGCCTTCCTCCACGGTGATCAGCGCCTCGTGGCCGGCCGCAAGCCGGAGGATCAGGTCGCGGTCGAGGGGCTTGGCGAACCGCGCATCCGCCACGGTCGGGGCCAGTCCCCGCGCCGCCAGCGATTCCCGCGCCTTCAGCACCTCGGCAAGCCGCGTGCCGAAGGACAGGATCGCAACGCGCCCCCCCTCGGCCACCACCCGGCCCCGTCCAAGCGCCAGAGGCATCCCGCGCGCGGGCATCTCCACCCCCGTCCCCTCGCCGCGCGGATAGCGGAAGGCGATGGGGCCGTCCTCGTGCGCCGCCGCCGTGGCGACCATGTGGACAAGTTCGGCCTCGTCCGCCGCCGCCATCACGACCATCCCCGGCAGGTTCGCCAGGAAGGCCACGTCGAACGCCCCCGCATGGGTCGCCCCGTCCGCCCCGACGAGTCCCGCCCGGTCGATGGCGAAGCGCACCGGCAGCCGCTGGATCGCCACGTCATGCACCACCTGGTCGTAGCCGCGCTGCAGGAAGGTCGAGTAGATCGCGCAGAAGGGCTTCATCCCGCCCGCCGCCAGCCCCGCCGAGAATGTCACGGCGTGCTGCTCGGCGATCCCGACATCGAAGCATCGCTTCGGGAAGCGCTCGGCGAAGAGGTTCAGCCCCGTCCCGTCCGGCATGGCCGCCGTCACGGCGACGATCTTGTCGTCCTCGCGCGCCTCGGCGATCAGGCTTTCGGCGAAGACGCGGGTATAGGCCGGCGCGTTCGACCTTGCCTTCGCCTGCGCGCCCGTCACCACGTCGAACTTGCCCGTCGCGTGGCCCCGGTCCGCCGCCGCCTCGGCGGGGGCATAGCCCTTGCCCTTCTTCGTCACCACATGGATCAGCGTCGGCCCGTAGGCCCGCGCCTTCACGGTGCGCAGGACCGACAGGAGGCTTTCCAGGTCATGCCCGTCGATGGGGCCCACGTAGGAGAACCCGAGCTCCTCGAAGAGCGTCCCGCCCACGGTCAGGCCCTTGAGCAGTTCCTTCGCCCGCCGCGCCCCTTCCTGGAACGGCTCGGGCAGCAGCCCCACGGCGCCCCGCGCCGCCGCCTTCAGTTCCTGGAACGGCGCGCCGGTATAGAGACGGCCGAGGTAGGACGACATCGCGCCCACCGGCGGGGCGATCGACATCTCGTTGTCGTTCAGGATGACGAACATCCGCTTCTTCAGGTGGCCCGCGTTGTTCATCGCCTCGTAGGCCATGCCCGCGCTCATCGACCCGTCGCCGATGACCGCGATCACCTCGCCGGGGTCGCCGCCCAGGTCGCGCGCGACGGCAAAGCCGAGTCCGGCGGAGATCGAGGTCGAGGAATGGGCCGCCCCGAACGGGTCGTAGGGGCTCTCCGACCGCTTGGTGAAGCCCGAAAGCCCGTCCTTCTGGCGAAGCGTCCGGATGCGGTCGCGGCGGCCGGTCAGGATCTTGTGGGGATAGCACTGGTGGCCCACGTCCCAGATCAGCCTGTCGCGCGGGGTGTCGAACACGGCATGGATCGCGACCGTCAGTTCGACGACGCCCAGCCCCGCCCCGAGGTGCCCGCCGGTGACGGAGACGGCGCTGATCGTCTCGGCCCGGAGCTCGTCGGCGACCTGCCTGAGTTCGCGGTCGGACAGGCCCTTGAGGTCGGAGGGCACATGCACCCGGTCGAGAAGCGGGGTCGCGGGCCGATCGGTCATGTGTCAGTCCTCAGCTTTCGCGCGCAATAACGAAGCGCGCGCAGTCCCGCAAGGTCGCGGCCCGGTCGCCATAAGGGGCGAGCGCGGCTTCCGCCTCGTGCACCAGCGCCGCGGCCCGCGCCCTGGCGCCGGCCAGCCCCAGGAGCGACACGAAGGTCGCCTTGCCCGCGCCCGCATCCTTGCGGAGGGCCTTCCCCGTCTTCTCCGGATCGCCCGCGACGTCCAGGATGTCGTCGGCAATCTGGAAGGCGAGGCCCAGCGCCGCGGCATAGGCCCGCATCGGGGCGGGGTCGGCCCCGGCGAGGATCGGCCCCGCCTCGGCCGCGAAGCGGATCAGCGCGCCGGTCTTCGCCGCCTGGAGGGCGGTGATCTGGTCCAGCGTCAGCGGCGCCGGCGCCGTCTCGGCGGCGATGTCGAGCGCCTGCCCGAGGACCATGCCCTCGGCGCCCGCGGCCCGTGCCAGCGCCTCGACCAGTTCGACCCTGTTCCGGCCCAGAACGGGGGAGCAGCAGATCTGGAACGCAAGCGTCTGGAGCGCGTCGCCGGCCAGGATCGCGGTCGCCTCGCCCCAGGTCCTGTGAACGGCCGGCTGGCCCCGCCGCAGGTCGTCGTCATCCATCGCGGGCAGGTCGTCATGCACCAGCGAATAGGCGTGCAGCGCCTCGACCGCCGCTGCCGCCGGCATCGCCTGATCGTCCGTCAGCCCGTGCAGCCGCGCCCCTTCCAGCACCAGGAACGCCCTGAGCCGCTTCCCCCCCCGCGCCGCATAGCGCATCGCCCGGACGACCGGCACGTCGGCCAGCCCCGCCATCGCGGCCTCGAGCGCCCCTGCGACCGCGGCCTGGACCCCGGCCAGCCGTTCCGGAAAGCTCACAGCCCCTCGACCGGCGTCATGCCGACGGGCTGGCCGTTCTCGCCGAGGGTGATCTTCGCGACCTTCTCCTCGGCGGCCTTGAGCTTGGCCTCGCAATGGGCCTTCAGCAGCGCCCCCCGCTCGTAGAGGCTGATCGAGTCCTCGAGCGCGACATTCCCGGATTCGAGCTGCTTCACGACGTTCTCAAGCTCCTTCATCGCCTCTTCGAACGTCATCGCCGCGATCTCGGTCATGCCCCATGCTCCATCAGGACCCGCACATGCGCCGCGGCCGAGGCCGCGAGCGCGGTCAGATCATAGCCACCCTCGAGCGACGAAACCACCCGCCCCGCACAGACCCGGCCGGCCAGGCCGCAGATCGCCCGGGTGATCCAGGCGAAGTCCTCCTCGCCCCAGTCCAGTCCCGCCAGCGGATCGGCCCGGTGCGCGTCGAACCCCGCGCTGACGAGGACAAGTCCGGGCCGGAACGCCTCGACCCGGGCCAGCGCGCCCTCCCACGCCGCGCGCATCGCCGCCGTGCCGGAGCCCGCGGCCAGGGGCAGGTTCACCACCTGCCCGTGTGCCCCGGTCTCGGACGCCCGGCCCGTGCCCGGATAGAGCGGCATCTGGTGGGACGAGACGAACATCGCGCGCGGCTCGTTCCAGAGGATGTCCTGCGTGCCGTTCCCGTGGTGGACGTCGAAGTCGAGCACGGCGACCCGTTCCAGCCCGTGATGGCCGAGCGCCCGCAGCGCCCCGATCGCCACCTGCCCGAAGAGGCAGAACCCCATCGCCCGGTTCCGTTCCGCATGGTGCCCGGGCGGGCGCTGCGCGACGAAGGCGTTCCGCGCCTCGCCCGCCAGAACCGCATCGACCGCCGCCGTCACGCCCCCCACCGCCCGCAGCGCCGCCTGAAGCGACCCCGGCGACATCCACGTGTCGGGGTCGAACTGCGCCCAGCCCTTCGCCGGGGCCGCGTCGCGGATCGCCGTCAGGTAGGATTCGGGATGCGCCCGCAGGATGTCGGCCTCCTCGGCCGGGGGCGATTCCCGCCGGATCAGGGTCGAAAACGCATCCGCCGACAGGGCCCGCTCGACCGCCCGGATGCGGTCCGACCGCTCGGGATGGCCCGGGGGCGTCTCGTGCGACAGGCTCGCCGCGTGCCGGAAAAGTGCCGTCCCTGCCATGTCACCCTGGTCCAGATATCCCCGCCGGAGGCTCCCGCGCGGCAGGCGTCACTCCGGCTGGAGCATGTAGCCCGAACCGCGCACCGTCTGAAGGTAGCGCGGCTGCTTCGGGTCGGTCTCGAACTTGCGCCTGAGCCGGGTGATCTGCACATCGACCGCCCGGTCCTGCGCCTGCCCGCCGTCCCTGCCGCTCGCCCGGCCGAGGTCCTCGACAAGCTCCGTCCGGCTGATCGCGGTGCCGGGCCGCGCGGCGAAGATCCGCATCAGCGCCGCTTCCGTCGCCGTCAGCCGCACGAGGTCGCCGCCCCGCCACATCTCGCCCCGCTCGACATCGTAGCGCACCGACCCGAGGCCGAGCATCTTCTGCACCTTCGGCGCGACCGCGGGCGTCGGGGCGCGGCGGAGGATCGCATTGATCCGCAGCAGAAGCTCCCTGGGCTCGAAGGGCTTCGGCAGGTAGTCGTCCGCCCCCGCCTCGAACCCCGCGATGCGGTCCGCGGTCTCGCCCCGCGCGGTCAGAAGCAGGATCGGCGTGGAAACGCCGCGCCTGATCTCGCGCGTGAAGGTGATGCCGTCGTCGCCGGGCATCATCACGTCGAGCACGATCAGGTCGAATTCGAGCCCCGCGAGCAGCCGCCGCGCATGTGCTGCATCCCGCGCGGCGGTCACCAGAAAGCCGTTGCGGACGAGGAACTTCTGGAGAAGCCCCCGGATGCGTTCGTCATCATCGACGATCAGAAGATGCGTTTCGGCCTGCACGTTCATCCCGCCGTCCCTCGGGGTGTCTGGTCTCGGGGTGTCTGGTCTCAGGGTGTCTGGTCCTTGAGCGACTGATACTGCCGCCGGATGTCCGGGTCCATCATCGCTTCGAGAACCTGACGGAAGCCGGCCACGGCAGCCGGCCCCGCGGCGCGGTAGGCGGCCCGCATCCGCGCCCGCTGGGCGTCCGACAGCTCGCGTTCGAGCGCCGCGCCCCTCTCGGTCAGGTGCAGGTGCCGCTCGCGCTTGTCGGTCCGGCCCACGCGGCTTTCCACCAGCCCGTCCCCGATCAGGGTGCGCAGCACCCGGTTCAGCGACTGCTTCGTCACCCCGAGCACCGAGAGAAGCGCGTTCACCGTCAGCCCCGGCTGGCGGTTGATGAAGTGGATCGCCCGGTGATGGGCGCGCCCGTATGCGTAGGCTTCGAGGATGCGGTCGGGGTCGGCGGTGAAGGCGCGGTAGGCGAAGAACATCGCCTCGATCCCCTTCCGAAGCTGTTCGTCCGTCAGGAAGAGAAGGCTTTCGCCCGTCTGACCCGTCGCCCCGCTCCCGTTCGACATGCCCGCGCGCCCCATTCCCGTGGTTCCGATGCTGCCGCCGAATTTACGTCAGCCTTGTTGACTTTCCAAGAGTCGGATGCTACCGAAACCCCGCTTTCGCGCAACATTATGTCCGGTGCGGACGTAAGTCGCGCAACATATGAAAACCCGACGGAGGAACTGATGGCCGGGGCCTATGACGATCGCGACGGCAGGATCTGGATGGACGGCAAGCTTGTCGAATGGCGCGACGCGAAGGTGCACATCCTGACCCATGCCCTCCACTATGCCTCGGCGGTGTTCGAGGGCGAGCGCTGCTACAACGGCCGCATCTTCAAGGGTCACGAGCATTCGCTGCGCCTGCTGCGGTCGGGCGGGCTTCTGGACATGCCGATCCCCTACACCGCGGACGAGATCGACGCGGCCAAGGCGGCGGTGCTGAAGGCGAACGGCCTGACCGACGCCTATGTCCGCGCGCTCGCCTGGCGCGGGGCCGGCCCCGACATGGGCGTCGCCTCGCTCGCGAACCCCGTCCGGCTCGCCGTCGCCGTCTGGGAATGGGGCAGCTACTACGGCGACGCCAAGTTCAAGGGCGCGAAGCTCGACATCGCCAGGTGGAAACGCCCCTCGCCCGAGACGATCCCGTCCGAGGCGAAGGCCTCGGGCCTCTACATGATCTGCACCATGTCGAAGCACGCCGCGATGGCCAAGGGCTGCTCGGACGCGATGATGCTCGACTACCGCGGCTACGTGGCCGAGGCGACGGGCGCCAACATCTTCTTCGTGCGTGACGGCGAGGTCCACACGCCGCTGGCCGACTGCTTCCTGAACGGCATCACCCGGCAGACCGTGATCGGCATGCTGCGCGACATGCAGGTCAAGGTGCACGAGCGGCACATCCTGCCCGAGGAGATCGAGGGCTTCCAGCAGTGCTGGCTGACCGGCACGGCGGCCGAGGTCACGCCGGTGGGCCGGATCGGCGGCTACACTTTCGAGGTGGGCGAGCTGACCAGGCGGGTGGCGACGGAGTACGAGCGGCTGGTGCGGGCCTGATATCCTAGCGCCGCTTAAGTGCAACGAGGACAGCGAACTTCAGCTTGTGCTGCTTGTCGCTGTCCTTGAAAGACTGCAGAACGGTTTCGACCAACTCCAGCATTCGCCGCACCTTCGACGCTTCGAACTGCTTGCTTGCGTCGTAGTCCGCGTCTTCGCGATGCACCTTCATTGTCTTGAACTGGCCGGCAAACTGCTGAATCTGTGTCGGTAATTCCAGCAATCGCCCATCATCACAGTTTTTCGCAACGACAGAATGATCGGGCAGCCTATAGAGACGAACCCAAGCCTCCCTTGTTATTGCAAGGTCCTCTTCACCTTGGATGATGAATGCAAGCGTTTCGCAGACGGCATGAAACATTGCGAAGTAAAGATCGCTGACACAGCGGCGCAGATCGGCTTCCGAGATTTTCGTTTGTGGATCGAGCCGCTTACGAGCGGACTGAAGAAAGCCGTCACTCAGCAGCATGAGGCAGAGATGCCTCCCGAATATCCACATAACTGACAACAGGATAGCCGGCCAATTCGTCCCACTCAGCCGAAGCCCGCAACGCGACGGGCAGGTTGAGCATAGCTTCAATATCAAGTGGCCCTGACGTTTCGTCGAAAGTCACCTCGATGCGAATGATGGGATTGCCTTCACGATCCACATCGCTCATCGCGTCGACGCGGCGGACCTTCGCCTGCCCCAGAAGTCTTTCCACGATCTCCACGACCGACATGCTCAACCTCATGGCCTCCGGGAGCACTGAATCACAATTCGAGGCGGCAGTGAATCAACTGAAACAAAGAGTCATCGCACGTCACACCCCATCCCGCCGCAACGGCGTCGTCGAGCAGTGCAGCCCGCCGCCGTTCTTCTGCACCGCATCGTAAGGCACCGTGATCCACGTCACCCCCGCCGCCGCCAGCCGGTCGAGCGTCCGGTTCGTCGCCCCCTCGGGCATCAGGACCTTGCCGGGCGCCACCGCGAGCGAATTGACGATCCAGGGGTCGTCGGCGGGGTCGGTCTCGATGTAGCGGATGCCGCGGCGACCAAGCTCTTCCAGGAACGAGAAGGGCAGCAGGTTCGGGTTCAGCAGGGCCAGATCCCGGTCGATCATCAGGAAGTTGACGTCGAGGTGGATGTCGTAGCCCGAAAGCTCCACGATCAAAAGTTCCACCCCCTGCCGCGCCAGCACCTCGCCCACCTGCACCGCACCTTCGCGGTTCACCCTGACGCCCACTCCGATGGCGCAGGTCTTTCCGTTCAGCCAGGCGAAGCTGCCGCCCTCCATCACGCCGCTGCCCGAGATCGTCCGCAGGATCGGCACCCCGATCCGGGCCAGCGTCCGCGTCACCGCAAGCTCCTCGCCCCGGCGGATGCGCGCCCCCATCCGGCAGACGATGGCCCCGCCCTTGACCATGATGAACGGGTCGCGGGTATAGACCTGCTTCAGACGGTTGCCCGCATCGCCGTCCATAAAATGCACCTCGATCCCCTCGGCGCGCAGCGCGGCGACGAAGCCGTCGTGCTGGGCCTGCATCCGGGGGATGTCGGGGGGCACGTCGGACTGGAAATACCAGCCCGCCTCGGGGTCGCCGAAGGACCCGATCTCGGCGATCCGCTTCTTCGGGTCCACGACCGACATCTCCGGCCCAGGCCGGTGCATCAGGATCGACCGGATGCGCCCCACGTCGTTGTCCACGCCCCAGACCGCGCCCCATGTCGCGCGCAACTCCGCCTCGTCCTCGAAGGCCGACGGGCCGGCCGCGAACATGCGGACGGTCTGGGTGTAGATCCAGTGGGGGTTCGACATCTGGGACGCCTCCGGGCCGTTGCGGCTGGCACCCTAGGTCAGCGCGGCGCCGGACGGCAAGCCACCCTCAGGCGGTCCAGCCCCGGTCCACCCGCACAAACCTGATCATCCGCGCCGCCCCGTCCCGCGTCGCGGGCCGGCTGTGCAGGGCCCTGGCGGCGGGGTGCGACCCCTCGTCGCCCTGCCTGCGCTCGATTTCGGCAAAGCGCCGGACCCGTGCCCCCGTCGCGGGCGCGCGCTTGTCTGCGACATGGCGTGACATGGTCGTCCTCCTCCTGCCTTTGCGGACCCCGAGGCTAGCACCTGCCCTGCCGATTCCCAACCGCCGGTTTCACGACAGGCGGGCAATGGCCCAGTGCGCCGCCTCCGCCACCGCCCTGTCCGGGTCGGAAACCAGCGCCCCGGCCGCCCCGCGCAGGCGCCCGTCCCCCGAATTCCCGATGGCGTAGAGCACGTTCCGCACCAGGCGGTTCCGCCCGATCCGCCGGATCGGCGATCCGGCGAACAGCGCCCGGAACCCGGCCTCGTCGAGCCGCGCGAGATCGGCGAGCCGGGGCGGCTCCGCGAAGCGGCTCGCATACCCTGTCTCGGCCGCGGCGCGCGCGAACTTGTTCCACGGGCAGACGGCAAGACAGTCGTCGCAGCCATAGATCCGGTTTCCGAGAAGCGGGCGCAGATCCGCGTCGACCGATCCCTTGTGCTCGATCGTGAGATAGGAAATGCAGCGCCGCGCATCGAGCCGGAAGGGCGCCGGAAAGGCCCGCGTCGGGCAGATGTCGAGGCAGGCCGTGCAGGTCCCGCAATGCTCGGTCCCCGCCTCGTCCCTCGGCAGCTCGAGCGTGGTGAAGAGCGCGCCGAGGAAGAACCAGTTGCCGAGTTCGCGGCTCAGGAGGTTGGTGTGCTTCCCCTGCCAGCCGATTCCCGCCGCCTGCGCGAGCGGCTTCTCCATGACGGGCGCGGTATCGACGAAGACCTTGATCGCGTGGTCCGGGAATTGCTCCAGCAGCCACCGCCCCACCCTCTTCAGGCGCTTCTTCACGAGGTCGTGGTAGTCCTTTCCGCCCGCATAGACACTGATCGCGGCCCGGTCGCGCCGAGCGAGCACCGCCAGCGGATCGCCCGGAGGCGTATAGACCTCGGCGAGCATGATCACCGACCGCGCCTCGGGCCAGAGCGCGGCCGGGCTCCCCCGCCAGCCCATCCGCTCGGCCATCCAGCCCATCTGCCCGTGCCGCCCCGCATCGACGAACGCAGCGAGCCGCCCCGCTGCCTCCGGGATCGCGTCGGGCGCACAGACGCCCATCGCGGCAAAGCCCTCGGCCAGCGCGCGGGCGCGGAGAGCCTCCTTCAGTTCCTTCATCTTGGCCCAAATATCCCGCAGGGGGCCCGGGGGACGCGACGTCCCCCGGCGGTCCGGTCAGAAATCCAGGTCGGCATAATGCGCCGGCGGCGGGAAGCCCGGGATCTGGTCGGCCAGGAGCGACCGGAACGCCGGCCGCGACTTGATCTTGGCGTACCATTCCTTGACGTTCGCCTGCCGGTCCCAGTCCACATCGCTGATGTAGTCGAGGCTCGACAGATGCGCCGCCGCCGTGAAGTCGGCGAGCGTCATGTCGTTGCCCGCCAGCCACCGCCGCTGGTCGAGAAGCCAGCCCAGATAGTCGAGGTGGTACTTGATCTTCTGCGCCCCGGTCTTGACGTTCTTCGATTCCGGGTAGCCGAGGCCCATGATCTTCTTGTTCACCCGCTCGTAGAGCAGGTTCGCCGTGACTTCCCCGTGGAACTTGTCGTCGAACCACGCGCAGAGCCGCCGCACCTCGTAGCGCCCCTCGGGGCTGCGCGGCATCAGCGCCGGCACCGGCACCGTTTCGTCCAGATACTCGCAGATCGCCTGGCTTTCGCTCATCGTGCGGTTGTCGAGCTTCAGGACGGGCACCTTCCCCGCCGGGTTGCGGCGGAGGAACTCCTGTCCCTGTTCCCAGTAGCGCTCCTCGACCAGCTCCACCTCGATCCGCTTCTCGGCGAGCGTCAGGCGGACCTTGCGGCAGAAGGGCGACAACGGGACGTGGTAGAGCCGGGCCATCGGTGGTCGATCCTCGGGGGCGCGCGCTCGGGGGCGCTTTTCGATGTCCCCTGAATGACGGAAGGCGGGACCGGATTCAATGGGCGGCCTTCAGGGCCCTTCGAAACAGGCCGCGCGGCCGTCGGCCGCGATGGTCTCTGCGCCCGAGGCGATCTGTGCGGCGCGCCTGCGGAGGAATCCCGAGGGCGTCGCGGGGTTGCGGTCCTTCGGATCGGGCAGCACCGCCGCCAGCCGCGCGGCCTGCGCGGGCGACAGGTCCCGGGCGGAGACGCCGAAATAGTACCGCGCCGCCGCCTCTGCGCCGAACACGCCCTCGCCCATCTCGGCGACGTTGAGATAGACCTCGACGATCCGCCGCTTCGACCAGAAGAGCTCGACCACCGGCGTCAGCACCGCCTCCATCGCCTTCCTGGCCCAGCTTCGGCCCTGCCAGAGGAAGACATTCTTCACCACCTGCTGCGTGATGGTCGACGCCCCGCGGTTCTCGCCGGCCTTCAGTGCCCTGCGGATCTCGGCCATGTCGAACCCCCAGTGCAGGCAGAAGTTGGCATCCTCGGCCGCCACCACCGAGCGGGCCATGGCGGGCGCCATGTCCCCGATCGGCACCCAGTCCCTTTCGATCCCGCCGAGCCGCCAGGTCTCGGACAGCATGTAGATCCCGCGCGGCGGGTTCACGAAGGAGAAGAGCGCCACAAGCAGCACGAGCATGGCGCCGGCCAGCGCCAGGCCCCGTCCGGCGGCCCGCAACCCGCGGCGGAGCGGCCCGCCGGCTGCGGCTGCGGCATCTGCGGCGGTCTTCTTCCTACGGGGGGCGGCGCGTTTCGTCATCTCCCGCCGTTAGAGCGGCGGCGGCACCGGGCGTCAAGGATCGGCGCCGGTCAGGGCCCGGTTCCCTGCGTGCCGCGCCCGAGCTGGTCCGCGCCCGCGCTCATCGGCTGCACCGGTTCGAGCATGGCGCGCAGCTTCATCTCCGCCTCGGTCGACAGCGAGGTCTGGATGACCCGGCCCCGGACCTTCAGCCGGGACAGCCGTTCGGCCACCTTGTCGCCCGTCATCTTCCGGATGAGCACGCAGACGGCCGAGCCTCCGGTCCCGAGCGACCGCCCGACATCGCGCAGGAAGTCGTCGCTGATCCCGACATCGGTATAGCGGCCCGCGAGCGCGCCTGTCGCCGCGCCCGCCGCCGCGCCCAGGAGGGGGTTCAGGAACAGAAGCCCGATCAGCGCCCCCCACATCCCTCCGCCGATCGCGCCGGCCTTCGTCAGGTTCACGGCCTGGTGCAGCTGGACGTCTCCGCCCGGTTCGCGCGTCACCACCGCCACGTCTTCCATCTCGATCAGGTATTCGCGCTGCATCCTCATCAGTTCGGCCCTCATTTCGAAGGCCGTGGCTTCGTCGGGAAAGGCGACGACGATCAGGTCGGACATTTCGGGTCTCCTTGCTTGGATACTGCACCAACCTACCTGGTCCGCTGCGGTTCCACACAGGTGCTGGTATCTGGCTCGACGCTATTTGCAAGGTTTGCTATACTTCCCGTACTGCCAACATTGCCAAGAGGGAAGCAAGGATGGACCCCATCATCCGCCGCCAGCGCACCCTCCCCGACGGGCGCACCGAAACCTTCCTGCCGATGAAGAACGCGGACGGCTACTTCATCTTGGCCGACCGGGGCGTGGACCCGCAGCACAACAAGGCGGTGAACCAGTTCTACGTGAAGGATCCGGCTGCCGTGGTGGCGCGCCTGCGTCGGGGCGGCGTGTCGCTCCGGATGCGGGGCGACATCACCGGGCAACCGAACCTCATCAGTTCGGCCGAGATCGAGATCATCGAGCCCGCCGAGGATGATCCCTTCGCATCATTCGGCGAATGGTCGAGCGCCGACGACGACGCCGCCTACAGCGCGCTCTGATGCTCTGCGCCTTCGACGTCGTCGTCGTTCCGTTCCCCTACAGCGACCGGCTGAGCGAAAAGCGCCGGCCCGCGCTCGTGGTCTCGCATGAGGACGTGGTTGAGACGCTCGGCAGGGTTTGGGTGGCGATGATCACGTCGGCCTCCCCCTCTCAGATCGGCGATGCGGTCATCGCCGACCTGCCCGACGCGGGACTGCCGGTCGCCTCGATCCTGCGGGCAAGCAAGATCGCAACGATCGACGCGGACCGGGTGATCCGTGCCGTCGGTCGGCTGTCGTCCCGCGATGCAGCGGTCGCCCGCATCGCGCTCCAGGCCTGCGCGGGCTTCTGAGGCGCAGTCTACTCCCCCGCAACCGCCTGCGGCTCGTCCGTCAGCGGCACCGGCAGAAGCGCCAGCATCTCCTTCGGGCAGACCTGCACGAAGGCGCGCCCTGCGCGGTCCCAGTCGGACAGGATCTGCGTCGCCCGCAGGCTGCCCGTCTCGGCCTCGTGGCGCGCGATCAGGCCGCGGAGCTGCGCCTCCCAGTGCGGGTGGACGACCGGCACGGCGACGATCGACTCCATGTTCATGTAGTCCCGCGCCACGCCCTCGGGGTCGTGGACATAGGCCATCCCGCCGGTCATCCCCGCCCCGAAGTTCGCCCCGATCCGGCCGAGGATCACGGCGACGCCGCCCGTCATGTACTCGCAGCCGTTCGACCCGCAGCCCTCGACCACCACCTTCGCGCCCGAGTTCCGGACCGCGAAGCGCTCGCCCGCGCGGCCGGCGGCGAAGAGGTAGCCGTCCGTCGCTCCGTAGAGGACGGTGTTGCCGATGATCGTGTTCTCGGCCGCCACGAGCGGCGAGGACATGTGCGGCCGGACGGTGATGATCCCGCCCGACAGGCCCTTGCCCACGTAGTCGTTGGCGTCGCCCATCACCTCGATCTTCAGCCCCGGGGCCGCGAAGGCGCCGAGCGACTGCCCGCAGGACCCGGTCAGCTTCACCGTCAGGTGGTCGGGTTGCAGGCCGTTCCGCATCCCGAACTTCCGCACGATATGGCTCGACGCGCGCGTCCCGATGGTGCGGTGGGTGTTCCGCACGGCATAGGAAAGCTGCATCTTCTCGCCGTCCTCGAAGAACCGCGCGCCGTCCTTGACGATCTCGGCATCGAGCGTGTCGGGCACCGCGTTCCGCGGCTTCGACCGGTCGTAGACGATCTTCTCCGCCCCATCGACGGTGATGAGGAGCGGGTTGAGGTCCAGATCGTCCAGATGCGCCGCCCCGCGCGACACCTGCGTCAGAAGGTCCGCGCGCCCGATGATCTCGTCCATCGACCGCGCGCCGATCGAGGCCAGGATCTCGCGCACCTCCTGCGCGTAGAAGGTGATGAGGTTCACCACCTTGTCCGCCGTGCCGGTGAACTTCGCCCGCAGGCGCTCGTCCTGGGTGCAGACGCCGACAGGGCAGGTGTTCGACTGGCACTGGCGGACCATGATGCAGCCCATCGCGATCAGCGCGGCCGTGCCGATCCCGTATTCCTCGGCCCCCATCATCGCGGCGATCACGATGTCGCGTCCCGTCCGCAGGCCCCCGTCGGTGCGCAGCGTGATCCGGTCGCGCAGGCGGTTCATGGCCAGAACCTGATGCGCCTCGGTCAGCCCCATCTCCCAGGGCAGGCCCGCATACTTGATCGAGGTCGCGGGCGAGGCACCGGTGCCGCCGTTGTGGCCCGAGATCAGGATGATGTCGGCCCTGGCCTTCGCGACGCCGGCAGCAATCGTGCCCACACCCGACGAGGAGACGAGCTTCACCGTCACCTTCGCGCGCGGGTTGATCTGCTTCAGGTCGTAGATCAACTGCGCCAGGTCCTCGATGGAATAGATGTCATGGTGCGGCGGGGGCGAGATCAGCGTCACCCCCGGCGTCGAATGCCTGAGCCGTGCGATCAGCTTCGTGACCTTGATGCCGGGAAGCTGCCCGCCCTCGCCGGGCTTCGCGCCCTGCGCGACCTTGATCTCCAGCTCCTCGCAGGCGTTCAGGTATTCCGCCGTCACGCCGAAGCGCCCCGACGCCACCTGCTTGATCTTGGCCGACGGGTTGTCGCCGTTCGGTTCCGGCGTGAAATGCGCCGGGTCCTCGCCGCCTTCGCCTGAGTCCGACTTCGCGCCGATCCGGTTCATCGCGATGTTGAGCGTCTTGTGCGCCTCGGGCGACAGCGCCCCGAGCGACATGCCCGGCGTCACGAAGCGCTTCCGGATCGAGGTGATGCTTTCGACCTCCTCGATCGGCACCGGCCTGCCCTTGGCCTTGATGTCCAGAAGGTCGCGGATGTGGATCGGCGGGTTTGCCCGCATCGCGGCCGAATACTGCTTCCACAGGTCGTAGGACGCCCGGTCGCAGGCCGATTGCAGCATGTGCATGGTCTGCGCTTCCCAGGCGTGCTTCTCGCCTTTCGCCCGCGCCTTGTAGAAGCCGCCGACCGGCAGCACGTCCGCGCCGCCCTTCCAGCCCCTGGCGTGGACCTCTTCCATCTCCTGCTGGATGCCCGCGACACCGATGCCCGAAATGCGGCTCTGCATGCCCGGGAAATACTCGGCCACCATCGCGCGGCTCAGGCCCACGGCCTCGAAGTTCAGCCCGCCGCGATAGCTCGAGATGACCGAAATCCCCATCTTCGACATGATCTTGAGAAGCCCTGCGTCGATCGCGTCGCGGTAGCGCCGCATCCCGTCGATGAAGGCGCCCTCGATCAGCCCGCGCCGGTGCCGGTCGGCGATCGAATCCTGCGCCAGATAGGCGTTGACCGTCGTCGCGCCGCAGCCGATCAGCACCGCGAAGTAATGCGGGTCGATGCACTCGGCCGACCGCACGTTGACCGAACAGAAGGTGCGCAGGCCCTTCCGCGTCAGCCAGCTGTGCACCGCGCTGGTGGCGAGGATCATCGGCATGGCGATCCTGTCCGGCCCCTGATGCTGGTCGGTCAGCACGATGTGCCCCGCGCCCGACCGCACCGCGTCCTCGGCCTCGGCCCGGATGCGCTCCAGCCCCAGGCGGAGCGCATCCTGCCCGTGCCCGAAGGTGCAGTCGATCATCGCCACCTGCCCGCCGAACTGCGCGACCATCACCTCGAACTCGGCGTTCGCGATGAACGGGCTTTCCAGCACCAGGATCTCCGTCTGGGCCGAGCTTTCGTCGAGCACGTTCTTCAGGTTGCCGAAGCGCGTCTTCAGGCTCATCACCCGGCTCTCGCGGAGCGAGTCGATGGGCGGGTTCGTCACCTGGCTGAAGTTCTGCCGGAAGTAGTGCGACAAGGGTCTGTACTGGCTCGACAGCACCGCCGCCGGGGTATCATCGCCCATGCTGGCGATCATTTCCTTGCCGTCCTCGGCCATCGGCGCCAGAACCTGCTCCAGCTCCTCCAGCGTGTAGCCCGCCGCGATCTGCCGCCGCCGCAGCTCCGCCCCCTCGAACAGCGCCCTCTCGGGCACCTCGCGCAGCAGCGTGTTCAGCTCCACCACCTTCTCGATCCACTCGCCGAAGGGCTGCGCGGCGGCCAGTTTGTCCTTGATCTCCCGGTCGTGGTAGAGCCGCCCCTCGGCGATGTCGACGGCGATCAGCTGCCCCGGCCCGAGCGCCCCCTTCTCGCGCACCACGGTCTCGTCCACCGGCACCATCCCCGCCTCGGACCCCGCGATGAGGAGGCCATCGCCCGTCACCACATAGCGCAGCGGCCTGAGGCCGTTCCGGTCGAGCCCCCCGCAGACCCAGCGCCCGTCCGTCATCGCCAGCGCGGCGGGCCCGTCCCAGGGCTCCATCACCGCGTTGCAATAGGCGTACATGTCCGCCCAGGCCTTCGGCATGCCGGTCGTCTGCTTCGACCAGGCCTCGGGCACCAGCATCGTCTTGGCCATCGGCGCGTTCCGCCCGGCCCGCACCAGCACCTCGAAAACCGAGTCGAGCGCGCCCGAATCCGATGTCCCCGGCGGGATGATCGGCTTGATGTCCTCGGCCGCCTCGCCGAACGTGCCCGAGGCCATGCGGATCTCGTGGCTCCGCATCCAGTTCATGTTGCCCTTGAGCGTGTTGATCTCGCCGTTATGCGCGAGCATGCGGAACGGCTGCGCCAGGGCCCATTGCGGGAAGGTGTTCGTCGAATAGCGCTGGTGATAGATCGCGAAGGCGCTCTCGAAGCGTTCGTCCTTGAGGTCCGGGTAGAACTCGGCCACCTGCTCGGCCAGCATCATCCCCTTGTAGATGATCGACCGGCACGAGAACGACGCGAAGTAGAGCCCCGGGATCTGCGCCGCCAGCGCCGCCTTCTCGATCCGGCGGCGGATGATGTAGAGCTCGCGCTCGAACGCCTCCTCGCCCAGGCCCTTCTGGTCCTTCACGAGGATCTGCTCGATCTCGGGCCGCGTGGCGTTGGCCTTCTCGCCCAGCACTTCGGTGTTCACCGGCACATGCCGCCAGCCGTAGATGTAGTGCCCCATCCGCAGCACTTCGGTCTCGACGATCGTGCGGCAGCGCTCCTGCGCGCCGAAGTCGGTGCGCGGCAGGAACACCTGGCCGACCGCGATCAGCGCCTTCGTGTCGGGCTCGTGCCCGGTTCGCCGCACCTGGTCGTAGAAGAACCTGACCGGGATCTGCACATGGATGCCCGCGCCGTCGCCCGTCTTGCCGTCGGCATCGACCGCACCCCGGTGCCAGACGGCCTTCAAGGCGTCGATCCCGTGCTCCACCACCTTGCGGCCCGGCCTGCCGTCGATTGCGACGACAAGGCCCACGCCGCAGGACGAATGCTCGTCCTCCGCCCGGTAGAGCGAATGCGCGTCCATCCACGTCCGCCGCGCCTCTTCCTCGGCCATCCAGCCTGCGGTGAAGTCGGTCATGGCACATCTCCTTCAACGAAGAGGTTCTTCGCCTCATACTCCGCCCGTGTCGCCCGCCGGTGGTCGCCCGCAAGGCGCACCGAGGCCATCGCACGGTCCGAATACACCTCCGACCGCAGGGGCGCGCTCAGCACCGCGTCGAACAGCCCGGGCATCAGCTCGTAGGCCTCCGCGTCCGCCCCGGTGTTCCGCATCCACAGATGGCTGCCGCAGACCGGACAGAACGCCCGCTCGGCGAAGCCCGAGGACCGGAACCGCGCCACCGGCCCCTCCACCGTCACCCCGTCCGCCTCGGCGTTGAAGCACAGGAACAGCCCCCCCGACCAGCGCTGGCACATCCGGCAATGGCAGGCCCCCGGCCGCGGGTCATGCGCGCCCGAAACGCGGATCGTCACCGCCCCGCAGAGGCAGCGCCCCTCGATCACGGGCCGACCCCGAGGCTTGCCGTCACCACGTCGCAGTCGTAGTCGGGCTTCGTCGACAGAAAGCCCTTGTCGCCCGGCATCGCAAACCGGACCGGCGTGTCGACCCTTTCGACGGTCTCTCCGGCGGCATTGGTGAACGTCTCGCTGTCGGCAAAGAAGATGCGCCAGTCGCGCTGGATGAACTGCCGGCCCTTCCGCGTCCAGACCTCCTTCCCCGAGGCATCGTAGGCCGAGAGCTCGAACCTCGTCCGCTCGAGCGCGACGCCATCGATCATCACCGTCGCGCCCGTGAGCTGATCGTAGCCCCTGAAGCGGGTTTCCTCGCCCGTCGAGCTGACTGTGGTGAAGTCAAAGTCGTCGCGGCCCGACCGAAGGAGGTTCGTGAACGACGCCGGGTCCGTCTCGGTCCCGATGCGGTCGGTTTCTCCGGTGTCGAAGCTCACGCTTTCGACCCAGCGCGTCTCGGCGTCGATCTTCGCGGCGTAGAAGGCGCCCTGCCCGTCGAGGTAGAGCGCCCACTGGTCGCCGGGCGCGTCGCCCGCGCAGCGATAGTGCTGGCTGACCTGGCAGCCGCGAAGCTGGGCGGTTGCATAGACGGTGCACCCGGCCGGCGGCCTGAACAGGGGGTCGGCCGCCAGAACGGGCCCCGCGCCGGCCAGTCCCCACACCAGTGCCACCGCCCCCGCAGCCATTCCCATCGTCGGCTTCGCCCGGCCTGCAACGCGCTTCATTTGCCCCGCCTCCATAACGTCAATGATTCTGTCCCTCTCTGCGGAACTGACATGGTACCCGCCATACGATCGTATGGCGGGTTGCTGGCAGAGTGCTGGAGGGGTTCTGGCCCCCGGTTTCCCGCCAGTCCCGTCACTCCGCCGCCACCGCCGCCGGTGCCTCCAGGTATCCCAGGATCGCGTCGGCCGCCTCGCGCCCGTCGCGGATCGCCCAGACGACGAGGCTCGCCCCGCGCACGATGTCGCCCGCCGCGTAGACCCCGGCAAGGCTGGTCGCATGGGTGCGGAAATCGGCCCGGATCGTGCCCCAGCGGGTCACTTCCAGCTCGGGCACGCCCCAGAGCGTGGGCAGATCCTCGGGCTCGAAGCCGAGCGCCTTGATGACGAGGTCGGCCGGCTCCACGTAGTCCGCGCCCTCGATCACCTCGGGCGACTGGCGGCCGGTCGCGTCCGGCGCGCCAAGGCGCATCTTCTGCACCATCACGCCGGTCACGTCCGCATCGGCGGTGAAGCCCTTCGGCGCGGACAGCCACACGAATTCGACGCCTTCCTCTTCCGCGTTGGCCACCTCGCGCTGCGATCCCGGCATGTTCGCCCGGTCGCGGCGGTAGAGGCACTTCACCGACAGCGCGCCCTGGCGGATCGCGGTGCGGACGCAGTCCATCGCGGTATCGCCGCCGCCGATGACGACGACCCGCTTGCCCGAGGCGTTCAGTTCGCCCGAATCGTAGTCCGGCACGTCGTCGCCGAAGCCCTTGCGGTTCGAGGCGGTGAGGTAGTCGATGGCCCGCACGATCCCCTTCGCGCCCGATCCCGGCCCCATCAGGTCGCGGCTCTTGTAGACGCCGGTGGCGATCAGCACCGCGTCGTGCTTGCCCCGGATCGCATCGAAGGTCAGGTCGCTGCCCACGTCGCAGTTCATCACGAACTGCACGCCGCCCGCCTCAAGCTGCTGGATTCGCTGCATGACCACGTCCTTTTCCAGCTTGAAGCCGGGAATCCCGTAGGTCAGCAGCCCGCCCGCGCGGTCGTGGCGGTCATAGACGGTGACCTGCACGCCCCGGCGCCGCAGCGCGTCCGCCGCGGCCAGGCCCCCCGGCCCCGCACCGATGATGCCGACGCTTTCCGCGCGCTCGTGCAAGGGCCTGACCGGTCTGACCCAGCCCATGTCCCAGGCGGTGTCGGTCAGGAACTTCTCGACCGCCCCGATGGTCACGGTGCCGTGCCCCGACTGCTCGATCACGCAGTTGCCTTCGCAGAGGCGGTCCTGCGGGCAGATGCGGCCGCAGATCTCGGGGAAGGTGTTGGTGGCCTGCGACAGCTCGTAGGCCTCCTGCAGGCGCCCCTCGGCCGTCATCCGCAGCCAGTCGGGGATGTTGTTGTGCAAGGGGCAATGCGTCTGGCAGTAGGGCACGCCGCACTGGCTGCAGCGCCCGGCCTGCTGTTCGGCCTTGCCCCGCGCGTACTCGCGGTAGATTTCGCCGAAATCCTGCGACCGGACACTGGCGTCACGCTTTTCGGGCGTTTCCTTCGCCACCGTGACGAACTGAAGCATCTTCTGCTGTGCCATGTCCTTCCCGATCCCTGGCCGCCGGCTGCCGGAGCACGCTTTCCATTGCGGAACGCATGAATACCGCTCCGCCGGAAGGAATAAAAGTAAGTATAACTGACCTATTTCTGTTTTGTGCGCCGGGATTGACCTGATTTCTTCAATCCGGGCGTGAAATTTAGGTCCGGTTCGTTACCTTATCGTCAATAGCCTGCAGCCAGCGCCGCGAGAACGACGGTCCCGACGATGATTCGCCACCAGGCAAACAGGGCGAACCCGTTCCGGCTGACAAAGCCGAGCAGCCACCGGACGACCAGAATCGCCGTCACGAAGGCCGCCGCGAAGCCTATCGCGATTTCCCACACCGCCGCAGCATCGAGAAGGGCGCGGTTCGACCACAGATCGAAGGTGAAGGCGGCGGTCATCGTCGGAATGGCGAGGAAGAACGAGAACTCGGCCGCCGCGCGCTTGGTCGAGCCCATCAGCAGCGCGGCGACGATGGTGGAGCCGGACCGCGACACTCCGGGGATGAGCGCGACGGTCTGGGCAAGGCCGATGACCAGCGCCATGCCGAGCGGAAACCGGTCGGCGGCGTCATGCCGCGGCGTCAGATGCAGGCGGTCGACCACGAGAAGCACCAGGCCCCCGACGATCAGCGCCACGGCGATCAGGCGCGGGCTCTCGAACAGCACGGTCTTGATGGCGTCGTGGAGCAGCGCGCCGGCCGCCATTGCGGGCAGGAACGCCACGATCACCGAAAGCGCGAACCTCCGCGCCTGCGGGTCGGACGGGATCGCGGCGACGGTCCCGACGATCTTGCGCAGATAGACAAGGACGATCGCGAGGATCGCGCCCAGCTGGATCACCACCTCGAACGTCTTTCCGGCGCTCTCGAATCCGAGGAAATACCCTGCCAGAAGGATCTGCCCCGTCGAGGAAACCGGCAGAAACTCGGTCAGCCCTTCGAGAAGCCCCAGGACGAGGGCCGACAGCATCTGGTCGGTCAAGAAATGTCACTCCGGCATGGACGGGCTGACCGCCCGCGGCGCCGTTGTAATCAGGCGTAGGCCGAAAGGTCCAGCCGCGGCAGCAGGCTGCGCAGACGGGCGTTGCTTTCGGTGTAGCGGTTTCGGAAGGCGCTCTCGACGTAGTCGGTCACGGGCCTGTAGTTTGCCATCGCTTTCGCCACGAGCGACCGCCTCATTCCGTAGCCCACGAGCTTGTAGAGCCCGAAGGGAGTCTGTCCGACCGAAACGATCGGATTGGGATTGAGGGCCGAGGTCTGGATGTGGTTGACCCGCCGCAGGAGCGGGGCGGCATATTCCGGGTAGCTTCTGGCATGGGCGCGCATGTCGGCGGGGTCGAGCCGCGTGAACTGCGAATTGTGCGAGAAGGCCGCGATGTCCGCAGCCGCCGCGTTCGGATCGCGGCCCAGGCTTTCCTGGGTGGTCACGTGCACGTTCCCGGGCCCGAACAGGTTGAAATAGTAGGCGACGAGCTTGTCATACTCGAAGTGGTCCGGGCGGAAGGCGTAGAACTCCACCTCGCGCCTGCCTTCGAAGAACTGCCGCGGCGACATTGTGCCCCCGCGCAGCAGGTACTGCATGTAGACCGAGACCAGGATCTTCGTCTGCGACCGGATCGACACGAGCACCCGGGCATCCGGCGAGATGGCCCGGATGCGGTCCGCGTAGACATCGCTCGACAGGCCGCCGAAGAACGGCTGACCCGACAGGATCTCCGAAGACACGACGGGCACCGCGGCGTTCGACAGCCGGCGGCGTTTCCCGTCGATCAGGTCTGCCATCGGGCGCGGGTCGAAGTCGAAGCCGTGCGGGGCCACGATGTGCCGGTCCACGTCGTCGTGATCGGCCACCTGCTCGTAGCCGTATTTCGGGACGAACAGCAGCCGCTGCATCCAGGTCGTCGCAGTCTTGTGATAGCCGATATGGAAAAGAACCGGCGCAGACATGCCGACCACCCCGAAAAATACCCGAACACCGCCGACGACCTTGCCGGAGTCGGGGCGGCGGTCAAGCCTTTCGGCAGAACCTCGCCTTGCTTTCGTCACCAATGAGCGGTTTGAGGATCAGGGACGGAAACAATCGGCGGCCCGCGCGGCGCATCCGATGCCGGACGGAAACCGGCCGAATCAGCCCCGTCCTCTCTGCCTGAGGTGCCGGGCCGAGGCCTTGATGGCGTCGAACTGGCCCGAGGGCCGGAACCGCCAGAGGTAGTCCGGCAGGATCGCGGACATCGAGACCGGTTCGATCCCGAGCTCGGCGAAACCGCGGCGGCCGGGCGTCACCACGTTGTCGGTCCGCAGGCTGCGCACCTGGTCGCGGGTGATCGGCGCCGGAACCAGCCCGCCGCTCACCGCCTTGAGCACGTCGAACAGCCCGCCGAGCACCGAGGCCACCGGAAAGGGAATGCTCACGACGAGACGGCGGCGGTTGATCACCGACAGCATGCGCCGCATCAGCGCCCGGAAGCTTTCGACGTCCGGGCCGCCCAGTTCGTACACTCCCGCCGGCACTCCCCCCGGCGCGCCGGGGCCCGCAGCCGCCCCGAGCGCGGTCTCGGCGGCGCGCGCGACGTCATCGACATAGACCGGCTGGAACAGCGTCGCGCCGCCGACGACCGGCAGGACCGGCCCGATCCGCGACATCGCCGCGAAGCGGTTGAAGAACTTGTCCTCGGGGCCGAAGACGACCGACGGGCGCAGGATCACCGCCGGGGGGAAGGCGCCGAGGACCGCGGCCTCGCCCGCCGCCTTCGAACGGGCATAGAGACTTTCCCCCTCCGGGTTCGCGCCGATCGCGGACAGATGGACAAGCCGGGCCACGCCGGTCTCGGCAGCGATCCGCGCAATGCGGGCGGCGCCCTCGTGCTGGATCGCCTCGAAGCTGTTGCGCCCGCGGGCATCGAAGGTGCCCACGCAGTTGACCACCGCGTCCGCGCCCGCCATCGCGGCCCGGACGCTCGCATCGTCGCGGATGTTGCAGAACACCGGCTCGACCTGTCCGACGACGCCATAGGGACGCACGAAAAGCGCCTCGTTCGGGCGGCGCACGGCGACGCGGACGCGCCAGCCCTGCCGGGCCATCCGCTGCGCGATGTAGCGCCCGATGAACCCCGAACCGCCGTAGATCGTCACGAGCCTCGACATGGGAGTCCGTCCTGAAACACGTCCTGCGGGGTGAATACCCCCGGTCCGCCCCCCCGGCAAGCCGCGTTCTCGTTCATTCGGCGAGTTGCGCGAGACGCCCCAGATCGACGTTCGCGCCGCAGACGAGAACGCCCACCCGTTCACCCGGGCGGGGATCCGTCTTTCCGGCGAGCGCCGCGGCAAGCGCCGTCGCGCCCCCCGGCTCGACCGCGATGCGCAGATCCGACCAGAGCCGGCGCTGCGCCTCCGCGATGGCCGCGTCAGGGACGAGCGCCACATGCGCGACCCTGTTCCGGCAGAGGCCGAAGACCAGATCGCCCACATTCCTCGCCCCGAGGCTGTCCGCGGCGATCGAGCCCACCGCCACATCGACCGGGCCGCCGGCCGCCAGCGCGGCATGGAGCGTCGGCGCGCCCTCCGGCTCGACACCGACGATCCGCGGCCCGGAGCCGTCCCACCAGACCGCCGCGCCCGAGACGAGCCCGCCTCCGCCCACCGCGACGAGGACGGTGTCGAGAGGCCGCGCCTGCCCGTCCCACTCGCGGAAGAGCGTGCCCTGGCCGAGAATGGTCGGGGCGGCGCCGAAGGGATGGACGCGCAGCGCGCCCGTCGCCGCGACATGCGCATCGCAGGCGGCCTGCGCCTCCTCGAAGCGGCTGCCCGCGATCACGACCTCGGCGCCCCACCTCCGGATCGCGGCGATCTTGGCCGGGGCGGCGATGTCGGGCACGAAGATGCGGGCAGGATGCCCCAGCCGGCCCGCCGCGCAGGCCACCGCAGCGCCGTGGTTCCCGCCCGAGGCCGCCGCCACGCCGGCCGGGCCAACCCGTGCCGAGAGGATCGCGTTGAACGCGCCGCGGGCCTTGAAGCTGCCCGAGATCTGGAGGAACTCGAGCTTCAGCACCGGAATCCAGTCCCCGCCCAGCGACCCGCGCGGCAGTTCGATCACGGGGGTTGCGCGGACATGGCCCGCGATCCGTTCGGCCGCCGCCCCGATGC
The DNA here is from genome assembly GCA_049323795.1 of Pseudomonadota bacterium. Classification (GTDB taxonomy): domain Bacteria; phylum Pseudomonadota; class Alphaproteobacteria; order Rhodobacterales; family Rhodobacteraceae; genus JAOADN01. Next base: position 38,498 of record JBMOOH010000009.1, on the reverse strand, counting down.
CTTCGCGTGTGACGTGTCCGGTCATCTGCGGCTGTCCTCCATGCCGGCAGAAGTGAAGCATGGGCGCGGATTGCGCAATGGTGGCGTTGACATGCGCAAAGGGCGCGGTTATCCCGCCCGACACGACAGGCTACACGACAGGCTAGACGACACCTGCCCAGGTGGCGGAATTGGTAGACGCGCTGGTTTCAGGTACCAGTGCCGCAAGGCGTGGAGGTTCGAGTCCTCTCCTGGGCACCAGGCCCCCGCTACCGGGGGGCCGCGCCACCCGTGACATCCGGCGCGCGAAACCGGCAATGGCGACCGACCGACAGCGCGCCGCGACGCAAGAGGCGGCCACGTGGCGATCCATGTTCATGACGGCGACCTTCCCGACGGGCTCGATCTCGGTCGCGTGGTGGCGATCGACACCGAGACGATGGGACTCGACCCGCGCCGCGACAGGCTGTGCCTCGTCCAGCTTTCGGCCGGCGACGGCAACGCGCACCTCGTCAGGATCGCGCGCGGGCAGGGACGGGCGCCGAACCTCGAGCGCCTGCTCACCGATCCGGCCGCGCTGAAGCTGTTCCATTTCGGGCGTTTCGACATCGCGGTCCTCCGCGCCGCGTTCGGCGTGCTGACCCAGCCCGTCTGGTGCACGAAGATCGCCTCGAAGCTCGTCCGCACCTTCACCGACCGTCACGGGCTGAAATACCTTCTCCAGGACCTGCTGGGGGTCGATATCTCGAAGCAGCAGCAGACCTCGGACTGGGGCGCGGCCCAGCTCAGCGAGGCGCAGGCCGACTATGCCGCCTCGGATGTGCTCTACCTCCACCGCCTCCGGGCCGAACTCGAGGCGCGGCTCGACCGCGAGGGGCGGCTCGCGCTGGCCGAGGCCTGCTTCCGGTTCCTTCCCGTCCGTGCCGAGCTCGACCTTCTGGGCTGGGGGGACGAGACCGACATCTTCCGGCACTGACCGCCATGAACACCCCGGCGAAACCCGACGGCGACACCTTTCTCCTTACCGCGCGGCGCGTGATCGGTCTCGAGGCGCGCGGCCTCGCCGCGCTGGCCGACAGCCTCGGGGCAGGCTTTGCCGAGGCGGTCGGGGCGATGCTCGAGGCGAAGGGACGCGTGATCGTGTCGGGCATGGGCAAGTCCGGGCACGTGGGACGAAAGATCGCGGCGACCTTCGCCTCGACCGGGACGCCGGCACAGTTCGTCCATCCCGCCGAGGCCAGCCACGGCGATCTCGGCATGATCACCGCCGACGATGTCGTGCTCGTCCTCTCGAATTCCGGCGAGACGCCCGAACTGTCCGACATCATCGCCCACACACGCCGGTTCGCAATTCCGCTGATCGGGGTCGCCGGGCAGGCATCATCCACCCTCCTTCGGCAGGCCGACGTCGCCATCGTCCTGCCCGGGGCCGAGGAAGCCTGCGGCACCGGCAACGTTCCGACGACATCGACGACGATGACGCTCGCGCTGGGCGACGCGATGGCGGTGGCGCTGATGGAGCACCGGCAGTTCACGCCCGACCACTTCCGCGCCTTCCATCCCGGCGGACGGCTCGGCGCGCGGCTGGCGCGGGTGTCGGACCTGATGCACGGGGGCGAGGAGCTGCCGCTGGTGCCCGAGGCGGCGCCGATGGGCGAGGTGCTGCTGACCATCACCCGCAAGGGATTCGGGGTTGCCGGCGTCTGCGATCCGGCCGGGCGACTTTCGGGGATCATCACCGACGGGGACCTGCGGCGCCACATGGAGGGGCTGCTCGGGCATCGCGCCGCCGAGGTCATGACCGGGGGTCCGCGCACCGTTCCGCCCGACATGCTTGCGGGAAAGGCGCTGGCGGTGATGAACGACCGCAAGATCACCTGCCTTTTCGTGGTGGACCCCGATGACCGCCCGCAGGGAATCCTGCACATCCACGACCTGCTGCGCGCGGGTGTCGCCTGACCCGATGTCCGACCCGCTTGCATGGCATTCGCGCATCGTCCTGTGGCTGAAGATCATCCTTCCGCTGCTTGCGCTCGCCGTCCTCTCGACCCTGTTCCTGCTGTCCCGCGGGACAGCGCCCGCCGGACCCGGCCCCTTGGCGGGCGCGGATGTCGCGGATCTGGCCGCACGGCCCCGGCTGACGCGGCCGGAGTATTCCGGGATGACCCGGGACGGCGCCTCGGTGACCGTCGGGGCCCGGTCCGTCCGGCCCGCAGGGGCGGAGGGCAAGGGCGCCTCCGCAGAGGCGCTGGCCGTGACCTACGAGCGGGACGACGGCTTCCGCATGACGGTCACCGCCCTCCGGGGCGAGCTTTCCGCCGGACGGGGCGTGATCGAACTGTCCGGCCAGGTCGAGGCGGCAGGCCCGGACGGCTACCGGCTCCGGTCCGAGGCCCTGACGGCCGACCTCGACCGGACCCGGGTGGAATCGGTCGTGCCGGTGCGCGTCGAGACGCCGTTCGGAACGATCGACGCCGGCGGATTTTCGTTCACGGGAAGGGACGCATCCGGCAGAGGCGACGTTCTGGTCTTCAACAACGGGGTGCGGCTGATATACGATCCCGCAAAACCGCCGGCCGGAACTCCATGAAGCGTCCCATCCTTGCCGCCCTGCTTGTCAGCCTGCTGCTGCCGGCCCTGGCCGCGCCGCTCGGGGCGCAGGGGACGTCGGTCGCCTTCGGGGGGATGAAGGCCGACCCGACCCTGCCGGTCGAGGTGACGTCCGACAGCCTGTCGGTGAACCGGACCGACGGAACGGCCCTGTTCACCGGCAACGTCGTCGTCAGCCAGGGCAAGCTGCGGCTGACCGCGGGCGAGGTGCGGGTGGAATACGCTGCCGGCGGGTCGGGCCGGGTCGAGCGGATGAAGGCGACCGGCGGCGTCACGCTGGTCAGCGCGACCGAGGCCGCCGAGGCGAGGGAAGCGCTCTATTCGGTCGCCTCGGGCACGGTCGTGATGACCGGCGACGTGCTCCTGACCCAGGGCGCGAACGCGATGCGCGGGCAGACGCTGACCGTTGATCTGACCGCAGGCACCGGTCGCATGGAGGGCCGCGTGAGGACGACGCTGGCGCCGGCGAAGAACTGATGGCGACGGAGAGGCCGGCCCTGTCCGTGACCGAAGGCAGCGGCGGCCTGCGGGTCCGCCATCTGCGCAAGAGCTACCGGAGGCGGCCGGTGATCCGCGACGTGTCGCTCGATCTCGAGCGCGGCGAGGTGGTGGCCCTGCTCGGCCCGAACGGTTCGGGCAAGACGACCTGCTTTTACAACATCGCGGGCCTGATCGTGCCCGACAGCGGCGAGGTGACGATCGACGGGCGCGACGTGACCGGTCTGCCGATGTACCGGCGGGCGCGGCTCGGGATCGGCTATCTTCCGCAGGAAGTGTCCATCTTCCGCGGCCTTTCGGTCGAGGACAACATCCTTGCCGTGCTGGAGATCGTGCACGACGACCGCCACAAGCGGCGCGAACGGCTCGAGGAACTCCTGTCGGACTTCTCGATCACCCATCTCCGCCGTGCCCAGGCGCTGTCGCTTTCCGGGGGCGAGCGCCGCCGGGTCGAGATCGCGAGGTGCCTTGCCGCCGATCCCAGCTATCTGCTTCTCGACGAGCCGTTCGCGGGCGTCGACCCGATCTCGGTCGGTGACATCCGCATGCTGGTGCACGATCTCAAGTCGCGGGGGATCGGCGTACTCATCACCGATCACAACGTGCGCGACACGCTCGAGATCGTGGACCGCGCCTACATCCTTCACGACGGGGCCGTCCTGATGAGCGGGACCGCGGACGAGGTGGTGCGCGACGAGAACGTGCGGCGCGTCTATCTCGGCCAGAGCTTCCGCATCGGCTGAACGGGAAGGGCCTTGACGCTCAGACCCGCCCTCGCTCTCGGCCAGCGCCAGCGGATGGCGCTGACACCCGGGATGCGGCTGTCGCTGGGGATGCTGCGGCTGCCCGCGCTGGCGCTCTGGGACGAGATCCTGCGCGAGGCGGCCGAGAACCCGTTCCTCGTGCTCGACGACTCGTTGCCGCTGGCGCGCACGCTGCCGGCCGATCTCGCGGTGGCCGCCGAAGAGGGCCTGCACGCCTCGCTCATGCGCCAGATCGGTCTTCTGCGGCTCGATCCGCCAACCGAGGCGGCCGCGCTCTTCCTCGCCGAGGAGCTGCGCGAGGACGGATACCTGGACACGCGTCTCGAGGATCTTGCCGATCAGATCGGTGCACCGGTCGCGCTGCTCGAAGCCGGGCTGGCCGCGCTCCAGCGCTGCGAGCCGGCGGGCATCGGTGCGCGGAACCTTGCCGAATGCCTGGAACTCCAGCTTGCCGAGCGCGGGCTCGACCGCGCTCTGTGCCGGCAGGTGACGCTCCGGCTCGACGATGTCGCGCGCGGGCGCTGGCCGGCGCTTTCCCGCGCGCTCGGGATCACGGTGGACGAGGTCCGGCGGATCGCCGACATCGTGCGCACCCTGTCGCCGCGCCCTGTCGTCGAGCGGACCGCTCCGCCGCAGACGCGCTTTGCCGACATCGTCGTGCAGGAGGCCGACAGGGGTGTGCTCACGGTCGTGCTGGCCCGTCGCGCCGCGCCCCGCGTCACGCTGATGGAGGTCGGCCGGGCCACGTTCGAGTCGCCCGGGATGCGCGCGCTCTTCGACCGTGCCCGGCACTATCTGAGCGGGATCGCCGAGCGGTCGCGGACCCTGCTCGCCGTCGGCCGGCTGGTGGTCGACCGGCAGGCTGCCTTCTTCGCGGGGCCGGACGGCCGTCTGGCACCGCTCACACGGGTCGAGGCGGCGCGGGCGCTTGGCGTGCATCCCTCCACCCTCGGCCGGGCGGTCTGGGGAAAGGGGCTTGAGTTCGCCGGCAAGGTCCACCCGCTCGAGATGTTCTTCCAGCGTCCGGCACCCGGCGACGATCCGGCGCTCTCGGCTTTCGACGTGCAGCGGCGGATCGCGGCGATTGTTTCCTCGGAACACCCGTCGGCGCCCCTTGCGGACGAGGCGATCCGTGAACATCTCAGACGCGGAGGCGTTGACATCGCGCGCCGAACTGTCGCCAAATACCGGAAATGCCTGCGCATAGCCCCTTCGTTCCAGCGTCGGCGCCGATAGGGTCGGAGAGGCCTCCGTGCGCCGTTCATGCGATGTCAGGCAGGTTCCCCGATCGTGAAATCCGGTTGCGGGCCGCCGGTGGTCCGCACCATCCGCCCGTGCGGCAAGGAGGGTCCATGCGTTATCAGATCAGCGGCAAGCAGATGGACGTGGGCGAGGCGCTCCAGTCGCATGTCAAGGCCGAGCTTGGCGCGACGGTTGACAAGTATGCCCAGCGCCCCACGGACGCGACCGTGGTCTTCACGCGCGACGGCCACGAGTTCGTGTGCGAAGCGACGATCCATCTTTCCACGGGACTTTCGGCGTCGGCCCGGGGCGCCTCGCCCGAGGTCTATGCGGCCTTCGAAACCTGCCGCGAACGGATGGACAAGCAGCTCCGGCGTTACAAGCGGCGTCTGCGTGACCATCACCGCGAGCGCTCCGGGCCGGTTGTGTTCGCGGACGCGCCCATGTATGTGCTCGCCGCCGAAGGCCCGGAGGGAGAGGCCGAGCCCGAAAGCCTGCAGCCGATGATCATCGCCGAGATGGAGGCGCGGATTCCGTCGCTGTCGGTCGGAGAGGCGGTGATGCAGATGGAACTCAGCGGCTCCAGCCTGCTCGTGTTCCGCAACGAAAAGCATGGCGGGGTCAACGTGGTCCACCGCCGCGACGATGGCAACGTGGGCTGGATCGATCCGACAGCCGGCAGGTGATTTGGCCGGGCCAGCCCTCGGCAGAGCAGTAGGACGGCATGAACCTTTCAGCCTTGCTTCCGCCGAATGCCGTCCGCGTCCTCGGTCAGGCATCCAGCAAGAAGCGTCTGTTCCAGGATCTCGGCGACTACGCGCAGTCTGTCTACGGATTGCGCGGCGGGGTCGTCGTCGATGCCCTTCAGGAACGCGAGACGCTCGGCCCGACCGGCGTCGGCCACGGAGTCGCGCTGCCCCATGCGCGCATCGAAGGGCTCGACCGGGTCGCTGGGCTCTTCGTGCGGCTCGACAGGTCGCTCGACTTCGACGCGGTGGACCGGCAGCCCGTGGACCTGGTCTTTGCGCTGTTCGCCCCGAAGGACTCGGGCGTCGAGCACCTGAAGGCGCTTGCGCTCGTGTCGCGCACCATGCGGGACGCGGGGGTCTGCGCAAAGCTCCGCGCCAATTCCGACCCCGCTGCATTGCACGCAGTGCTGACCGAACACCGTTCGACGCAGGCCGCCTGAGCGCGGGGCCGGTCCGCCTCAGGCTGCGGGCCCCGTCCACGCGCCATACCCGAGGCCGGCATAGTCGCGGGCATAGGCCCTCTGCGCGGCCTCCTCGATGTCGGCATCGGCGATGGCGGCAAGGCCGGGGGCCGGTTTCGGCGCAGGCAGGGAGGGCCGGGGAAGCGACAGGGACGCGGCTAGCCACGCAAGATCACCGGACAGGGATTCGGCCCGGAGGATGGCATCCGGTGCACGGAACGTGGCCATCGCGGCCAGATGCGAGGACTGGCTTGCCCAGTGCGGCTGGGTCCTGAGACGGGACCGCCCGTCAAGATTGATCCGCAGGAAGCGCAGGAAGGCGAGAAAGGCCGCGCGCCGCTCGTCCAGACCCGGGCCGGGCATCGGGCCGGGCCCGTCACCGGAAGGCGCTGCCGGAAGATGGACGCGGTAGTTTTCCCGCAGGGTGTCGATGACGTCGGGCGGCGACGTGGCCAGGGTCCGCAGGAACGCGGCGTAGGCGCGCGGCAGGGGGTGGCGGACGATGGTGAAGGCGCGGTGCCCCGGGCGGGCCTGCATCCAGGCGCGGAGCGATCTCTGCGAGAAATCCCTGTCGGTCCCGGCCGGCTCCCCGCCGCCCGGATCTTCGAGCCAGGGCAGGATCCAGTCCTCGGACAGGGGCGGCACCGGCATGTACAGGACCGGCGCCGCGCGGGATGCGACAAAGGCCGGCACGCCGGGATTCCGCCGCGGCTCGGTCACCGGCACGGCGGACAGGGCCGCCCAGTCCACCGCTCCGACCGCCGCGGCAAGGCTTGCGGGATCAACCGCGCGCTCGGACGGGTCGGTCGGGTTCTGTCGCATGGTCCCGGTGCCGAGTCCGGCCAGCGGCGGCACGCCGAGAAAGGCAAGGAGGCCGTTCACCGCAGCGGGATCGCCGAGATCGTCGTAGTCGATATGGAAGGCGGTCTGTCCGGACCGGGCAAGCGAGGCCCGGATCCCCGACTGGAACTCCGCCTGCGCGCGGACGAAATCCGCAAACCCGGCGGGATCGAGCGGAACCCGCGCCTCCCTGCGGTCGCGTGACCGGCCAAGACGCCACTGTCCTGTCGCGCGCGCGATGCCGAGGCTGAGGAAGCTGTCCAGGGGCGCGCGCGTCAGGACGATCTTGGCGCAGCCCGGATCGGCGAGCGCGCGTTCGAGCACGCGGGGGTCGTGGTCGTGGAAGAAGCGGAAACCGTTCAGGCCGGGCCGGTCGAGGATGCGGCGCAGAAGGCGGTCGGGATCCTCGTCGCGCTCGACGAGGCGGATGCCGAGAAGCTCGCCCTCGCCCTCGTGGCCGGCAAACCGCGGATTGAACGCCTCGCCGTGGCAGGTCACCCCGGATGCGAGGTTCAGCTGCGACTCGAGCAGGTTCGATCCCGTCCGCATGCCGGCAAGGACGATGAACCATCGAAAGGATCTGGCCATTGCCGCCGGCCTCACCTGGTGACGAGGACGGGCCGTCCGCGGCGCGGCCGGCCCGGTTCCGTCTGCGAGGGGAAGTCGCCGGTGAGCGTGGGTTGCATGCCCTGGTTCTTGAGGTTCTGGAGGAACTGCACGAAGCCGCCGAGATCGACCATGCGCGGCGCTTCGGTCAGGCGGCGCGGCGCGCGGGGGGCGATCTCGTCCACGATCACCTGGAGCGGCTCCATCGGGTTCTCGATGAACTCCGCCATCGGCCAGATGCGGACGCGGGCCTTGACATAGATCGACCGGAGGATCGCAAGGTGCTCGGTCTCGATCTTCTGCAGCCGTGCCGCCTCGCGGCGGATGTCGGGGAAGTTCGCGTTGGACCGGAACAGCGGCACGGCCCAGGTGCCGGTGACGACCGAGATCTGGGCGTTGGGGTCGGTGGCCATGAACCAGTTCACATCCTGGTTGTCCCGCGGACCGAACATGAAGCACTGCCGCTCGCCGCGGGTGTTCCAGACGAGGTTGGTCAGGAAGGCCCGTGGGTTGTAGTCGCGCAGGGCCGCGCTGTCGGTGAGCGCCCCGTTGAACACCTTTTCGCCGCCGGCGAGGCCGACGCGTCCGGGGCCGAAGATGTGGCCGTGGACGCGGCCGCCGACCGACCGGGCAAGCCAGGTGTCGAAGTCCTCGAACAGGTCCGCGAAGCCGTGGAACACGGAATAGGGCGCGCAGGTCTTGCCGTTCTCGCGGTCGCGGAGCGGAAAGCGGCTCTGCATGTAGAGACCGGGACGCCCGCGCGTCCTTCGCTCGACCGCCTTGGCGAAGAGCCGGTCGATCTTGCCGGGATTGGGCTCGGCGCGTTCGGCCTCGCCGAGCGTGTCGGAAAGGAAGGTGCGGTAGAGCCGGTCGGCATGGGGCCAGATCTTGCGCGCCACGAAGCAGTCGGACCGGCGCAGAAGCTGGAGGTGATCGTCATAGAAAATGTGCGGCTTGCCGTGCGCGCCGAACTTCGACAGCGTGAGCGACCGGCTCTCGATATGCGTCGAGTAGAGCCGGGCGAGGGTCTGGAAGTAGCTTTCGTCGGGTATCCAGACGCGTCGGAAGTACCGGTCGTGGACAGGCCTGTCCGGGTCGCCGAGGATCGCCGTCAGCGTCTGCCGGGTCAGGCACCACCATTGCGAGCCGAGATGCGGCACGAGACCGTCCGGAATGCGGCGGCGGAAGCGGAACCGGCGTTGCAGAGCGGTCCAGCGGTCGAACAGGAAGCGCTGCCGGCGCCACGAGAACGGGAAGTGGAGAGAGAAGCGTTCGGCATCCAGCCCGCCCACCGTCCAGCCGACGTCGGCGGTGGTCACGCTCTCGATGAAGTCGGTTCTCGGCCGTGCATCGAGATAGGCTACGAGTTCCGCCGCCGGCCGCAGCGGCAGGCAGGACCCTGAGGCCAGGAAGACGTGCCGCACGTCGGGGTGGCGGTCGAGAAGCTGGACGGCGGCGGCTTGCGTGGCCTCGACCAGCGACCAGGTGCCCCACTCGCAGGCGTAGCGGCGCGAGAAGCTGACATTCGCCAGATCGGACAGGGCGCCGGCCATCCAGCGGCAGTCCTCGCCTGCGACGCGGCGGTCGATGTGGATGACCACGGGGCAGCCGGCCCGGGCCCAGAAGCGCGCCACCTCTGCCGCCCGGTCAACGGCGGTATGGCACAGCATGAGGAAGCCGACCGTCACCTCCGCTCTCCGGCCTTCATGCCCAGTTGCCCTTCGACATCAGGCCCAGGATCTCGAGCTGGCGCCAGTTGATGTATTTCTCGGACCAGCGGCACCACAGGTCGGGATTGCGCCCGAAACCCTCGGCCAGTGCCCGGTACTCCCGGCCGCGGGCATAGTGCTGGTTGCGCTGCAGCTCCTCCGACACCTTGTCGGCCAGCGTGTCGAGGAACTTCGCGTGCAGGAGGCACCCCGAAGGCCTTTCGCCGCCCGTTTCGTCGTAGACGCGGTTCAGCCCGCGCGGAAGCAGCATGTGCGTGGAGCTTTCGTAGACGTACGAACTCCGCCACTTGACCAGCGGTATCTTGTTCAGCGCCGGGGCCGAGGCGGGGTCGTCGGCGAACATGAGCCGCATCCGCGGCCCGCCCTGGATCCAGAGGTTGCCGAAGCGGGGATTGTGCCGGATCACGTAGTTGCCGCTGTCGAACCAGCTCGCGATCTCGAAGGGGTTCTGGCCCTCGCGGTAGGGCGCTTCGCCCACCGGGCCTTTCGGGTACATGTCGAGAAGCATCGCCGGGAAGGACCGCATCTCGTAGATGTCGAGCCAGTCGGTCAGGGCCCGGATCGGGCGGGTGTCGCAGAACGGGTAGACGAAGAATTCGTCCGGATCGACGGTCAGGGCCCAGTGTCCCGTCCCGTGACGGCGCAGAAGCGCGTTCAGCCAGTCCATCCCGAAGCGCGCCGAACGGTAGCTCGCCCCTGTCCGCCAGAGCGACACGTCCGCCTGCCGGCCGAGGTACTCGGCCGATCCGTCGGTCGAGCCGTTGTCCACGACAAGGAAGTGACCGATTCCGAGATCGCGGTAGTAGGACAGGAAGTAGGGAAGCCGGATGCGCTCGTTGCGCAGGGCCGAGAAGAGCAGGACCTCGCCCGGCCGGATCGCCGCGGTGCGGTCGGCGACGGGCGCGAGTTCGCGCCGTCTGAGCCATGCGCGGGCCAGCCACCGCTTCCGCCGCAGCCGCAGACCATATCTTTCAAGGACGCTCACGCAGCCTGCCCCGTTCGCGCAGGTTGAACCGCATGCGGTCTAATCCCTGCGTCGCTAAATTCCCGTTGAAGCCTGCAGCCTGCGCCGCAGGCGTCCGCCGCCGTCCCCAGCAGCGCCCCTGTCACCAGTAGGATACAGGGACGGGGTGCCCGCGTAAACACGGGGCTGTCAGGACCGGGGAGGCGTCAGGACCAGTCGCCGCGCGACATCAGCCCGAGCGCCTCGAGCTGGGTCCAGTCGCGGTATCGCGCCGACCGGGGCGTCCAGAGCGACGGTCCCCGGATCAGGGCTTCGTAGTAGCCCCGGAAGGCGTCCGGGTCGTGGAAATGGGCGCGGCGCTCGAGGTCCTCGCGCGCTTTCGGGACCGCTTCGTCCATGAATTTCGAGTGGAGCAGCACCGCCGATACCGCGCCGGGGCGTTCGTGCGCCCGATTGAGCCGCCGGGGAAGCAGGGTGTGGGTCGAATTGGCATAGGCGAAGCGGCGGTTCCAGCGAAGGAGCGGCGTCTTGTCGAGGGTTGGCGCGCGCTCGGGCGTGCCGGCGAGGAACTGCCTCTCGCGCGGGCCGCCCTGAATCCAGCGCGACAGGAACACGGGGTTCCGCCGGCTGCGGTATCCGTCGGGGTCGAACCAGCACAGCGTCTCGAACGGGTCGTCGCCGGGCGTCACCGAGGCAGAGGCGATCGGACCGCGGGCGTACATGTCGAGCAGCATCGCCGGGAGCGCGGCTTGACCGGCGTGATCCATCCAGCCGGTCAGGTCGGCGAGCGTGCGGGTGCCGTGGTGCGGGATGACCAGCGCCTCGTCGGCGTCGAGCGTGAGGCACCAGTGCCCGTGGCCGTATCGGAAGAGCAGGCGGTTCACCCAGTCCATGCCGTAGCGGGCGGCGCGGTAGCTGCCGGCCGCCGTCCACAGGGACACGTCGGGTTGCGCGGCGAGGAAGCCGGCCGATCCGTCGCCGCTTGCATTGTCCACGACAAGGAAATGCGCGACGCCCAGCGCGCGGTGATGGGCAAGGAACCACGGCAGCCGCTTCGCTTCGTTGCGGACGCAGGCGAAGCCGAGGATGTCGCCGCGCCGTATCGCGGCCGTACGGTCGGCAACCGGCCGAAGTCCGTGGCGGGCCTGGAAGGCGCGCCAGAGCAGCCTGCGGCGCTTCCACCTGAGGCGATAGGCAAGCCAGGCGCCGGACGGGTCCATCCCGGCTCAGGTCGGGGTGTCAGCGGGCATAGCCCGGGCCCTGCTGCCACCGCCAGGCATCGGCGATCATGTCGCGCATGGTCGAGCGCCTCGGCCGCCAGCCGAGCAGCCCGGCCGCCCGCGCACTTCCCGAGACCAGGCTGACGGCATCGCCGGGACGGCGCGGTCCGAAGATCACGGGCACGTCCCGGTTGGTGACCTGGCGCGACTGCTCGATCACCTCGCGCACCGAGAACCCGGTGCCGGTCCCGAGGTTGAAGACCTGCGGACCATGCCCGGATCTCAGCCACCGCAGACCGAGGACATGCGCATCGACGAGATCGCAGACGTGCACGTAGTCGCGGATGCAGGTGCCGTCAGGGGTCGGATAGTCGGTCCCGTGGACGGTCAGCGCGGGGCGGTTCCCGGCGATCGCGTCCAGCATGAGGGGGATGAGGTGGGTTTCGGGGCGGTGGTGCTCGCCGACCTCGCCCTCGGGGTCGGCGCCGGCCACGTTGAAGTAGCGGAAGATCACCGGTCGCAGTCCGTGTGCGGCCGCGAAATCGCCGAGCATGTCCTCGATCGCCCGCTTCGACTTGCCGTAGGCGTTGATCGGGTTCTGCGGCGTCGATTCGTCCAGGAGGACCCCGTCGTGATCGCCATAGGTGGCGCAGGTCGACGAGAACACGAAGTCCATGCAGCCGGCGGCCACCGCAGCCTCGATCAGCGTGAGCGACGACAGCAGGTTCGCCCGCCAGTAGAGACCGGGGTCGCGCATGGCGTCGCCGACGAGACTGAGCGCGGCGAAGTGCATGACGGCGACGGGCTCCCAGCGGGCGAACGCCGCGTCGAGCCGCGTCCGGTCGGCAAGGTCGCCCTGCTCGAACGGACCGAACCGCACCGAATCGCGCCATCCGGTGGCGAGACTGTCATAGGTCACGGGGACGAATCCGGCCTGCCGGAGGGCCTTGCAGGCATGCGAGCCGATATAGCCTGCGCCGCCCGTCACCAATACGTTCAGCGCCATTGCCTGTCTATTCGGCGGCGCGCTGCATCGCCGTCAGTTCGACCAGGTACTGCGAGAACTCCTCGCGCAGATCGTCCCGGGCCAGCCCGAAGGCGACGGTGGCCTGAAGGAAGCCGGCCTTGGACCCGCAGTCGAACCGCTGGCCGCGGAAGCGGAAGCCGTAGACGTTCGACTTCCTGATCTCCTGAGCGATGGCGTCGGTGAGCTGGATTTCGCCCCCTGCGCCCTGCCTGGCCTTGCTCAGGTTGGTCATCACGGACGGCGACAGGATGTACCGCCCGATAACGGCGAGGTTCGACGGCGCCTCGTCGCGCCTGGGCTTTTCCACCATGCCCTTCACCGACACGAGCGAGCCCATGTCTTGCTTGATGTCGAGAATGCCGTAGGACGACGCCTTCTCCGGCGGCACCTCCATCGCGGCGACCATGTTGCCGCCGGTTTCGGCATAGGCCTCGACCATCTGCTTCAGGCAGGGCTTCTCGGCCGCGATCACGTCGTCGGGCAGGATCACCGCGAAGGGCTCGTTGCCGACCAGCCGCTTCGCGCACCAGACAGCATGGCCGAGGCCCAGCGCCTTGTGCTGGCGGATATAGGCGATGGCGCCCGAGTCCATGTTGGTGGACTGGAGCGTTTCCAGAAGCTCGGCCTTGCCGGCACGGCGCAGGTTCGCCTCGAGCTCGGGCGCGTGGTCGAAGTAGTCCTCGAGCGCGGACTTCCCGCGCGAGGTCACGAAGATGAATTCCTTGATGCCCGCCGCGCGCGCCTCGTCGATCGCGTACTGGATCAGCGGCCGGTCCACGAGCGTCATGATCTCTTTCGGGATCGACTTCGTCGCGGGAAGGAAGCGGGTGCCGAGACCTGCGACCGGGAAAATGGCTTTCGTAACCTTGCGCTTCATTGCGTCACCTTCACTGGCCATCGGCCGAACTGACCGCTCCGCCCGACCCTTCCGGTATTTGAACAATCGGACGCAGTTTCGACAAGCATATGACTATTTTGGGTCAATCGGAGGAGAAAATCGGTGAAACTCGGGGCGGTTCGGCGCCTCACTGGCAACAAACAGGGCATGGCGCGTCCCGAAGTCAAGGGAATCTTGGCAACCCGGCCGCGGAACGTCACGCCTCGCCCATCGCAGCAAGCATCGCCTCGATGCGGTCAACATCTTCGGGGTTGTTCAGTTCCCAGAACATCCGTCCGCGCGCCGCGACCTCGACGCAGGTGACCGGGCGCCCGTTCTCGAGGAAGCGGAGCTGCTCGAGCCCCTCCAGGGTCTCGAGCGGGCCGATGTCCCAGGACGGATAGGCGGCGAGCGCATCGGGCCGGTAGGCATAGACGCCGACGTGGTGAAAGACCGGCGTGGGATCGGCGGCGCCGTAGGACCCGACGGTGTGGGGGATCACTTCCTTCGAGAAGTAGAGCGCGCGGCCGGCCCGGTCGAAAACGGCCGTCGTGCCGCCGACCCGGCCGGCGGCCCGGTCGGCCAGAAGCCCCGAAAGCGTCGCCCCTTCGCAGCGCAGCACCGGTGTGGCGATCTCGGCCCCCCTGTCGGTCTCCAGCGCCGAGATCAGGGCCTCGACGAACCATGGCGGGGTCAGCGGCGCGTCGCCCTGAAGGTTCACGACCGTGTCGAACCGCCCGCCGAGGGCGGCGTGCGCCTCGGCGCAGCGCTCGGTGCCGTTGCGGCAATCGGGCGAGGTCATGACGACCTCCCCGCCGAACCCCCGTACCGCCGCGGCGATCCTGTCGTCGTCGGTGGCCACCACGGTGCGGTCAACCCCGGCGACGGCCCGCGCGGCGGCCCACGACCGCTCGACCAGCGTCCGGGCGGCGCCGGTGGCGCCGCGCAACGGGACGAGCGGCTTGCCCGGGTAGCGCGTCGATGCGTGGCGCGCGGGGATGACGACGAGGACGCTCAATCCCTCACCAGCAGGACGCCCGGTGCGTGGGCGATGAAGAAGGGGTTGGCGAAGCCGGGCTTTCCGTAGGCGAGCGGCGCGTGGTCGTCGAAGCGGATCACGTGGCCTCCGGCGCCGCGCAGGACCGCATCGCCCGCGGCGGTGTCCCACTCCATCGTCGGTCCGAGCCGCGGATAGAGGTCGGCCTCGCCCGAGGCGACGAGGCAGAACTTGAGCGACGACCCCGCGCTGGTGAAGTCGCGGACGGAGTAGCGGGCGATGTAGTCGTCGGTCGCACGGTCGCGGTGCGACTTCGAGGCGACGACGACCAGTGCCCGGTTGTCCGGGATGGACACGCCGAGAGGCACCGTGGCCCCCGGCGCGTCCCGGCCGAAGGGACCGCGCTCCTCGACCGATCGCCCGTCGGGCAGGGTATAGAACAGCCGGCCGATCGCCGGGGCATAAACGACGCCCCGCAGCGGCACGCCGTCCTCGACATAGGCGATGTTGACCGTGAAGTCGCCGCCGCGCCGGACGAACTCCTTGGTGCCGTCAAGCGGATCGACGATCAGGAAGGTCGAGACGGCCTGGCGGTGCGTCGCCGCCTGTTCCTCGGTCACGAGCGGCAGGTCCGGAAATGCCCCGGCCAGCGCCGCCGAGATCAGCGCGTCGGCCTTTTCGTCGGCTTCGGTCACGGGCGAGGAGTCCGACTTGGCGCGGACCTCGAAATCGGGCGCGGAGTAGACGTCCATGATGCTGTCGCCCGCGTCCAGGGCTGCGCGGCGCATCACCGCGATCAGTCGTCCGTGATCCAAGTCCGATTCCCCGGAGAAGCGCCGGTTGAACCGGCAGGGCCTTTAACCTTATGCTGCTACGCAGGAAGATGGGCAAGGTCGCCGGGGCAGGGCAGGGGCGATGTACGGGACGGGCGCTTCGCAGTCGTCGTTCGGACGGGCGGCGGCACTCTGCGCCCTGACCTATCACGCGACGGTCCGTTCGATCCGCAAGGGCAACGGCAACGCCCTCGTGGGGTTGCTGATGAGCATCCTGCAGACGATCATCCTGATCCTGACATTCTGGATCCTCATGACCTTCTTCAACCTGCGGGGGCTGGCGCTCCGCGGCGATTTCGCGCTGTTCCTGATGTCGGGCGTCTTCCTCTTCATGACGAACACCAAGGCCATGGGGGCGGTGGCCGCGGCCGAGGGCCCGACATCGCCGATGATGCTGCACGCCCCCATGAACACCGCGGTCGCAATCGCCGCGGCAGCGCTCGGGTCTCTCTACACGCAGGTCCTGTCGATGGTGGTGGTCCTTTACGGCTACCACGCCTTCTTCACCCCGATCACGATCGATGACCCGGCCAGCGCCTTCGGAATGGTGCTTCTCGCGTGGTGGCTCGGGGTTTCCGTGGGCATGGTCCTTCTCGCCGCCAGGCCGTGGTGGCCGGGGGCCGTGGGCCTGGCCTCGACGATCTACAGCCGCGCGAACATGATCGCCTCGGGCAAGATGGTCGTGGCCAACACGCTGCCCTTCACGATGCTGAGCCTGTTTCAGTGGAACCCGCTCTTTCACCTGATCGACCAGAGCCGGGGCTATGTGTTCATCAACTACAACCCCCGGCAAACGAACTACATGTACGCGGTCTATGTCAGCATCGCCCTGATGGTCGTGGGGTTGATGGGCGAGTTCTACACACGGCGCCACGCGTCCCTGTCCTGGGGCGCGAAACGGTGATCGACGGACAGTTGCAGTAGGCCCGCTATTTGCATTTAATGTCTCTATCGTGGCGGGACGACCGTCAGAGCACAGCGATGGCAGATGTGACGAACGGTCCGCCCCCCCCCCCACTGAAGAAGGCGCGCCGGCGCGGACTGAACCGTCTTTCCTCGGTCCGCGGTCTGATCGTCGGGATTTACCGGTTCGTCAACACCCGCATTTTCGGGATGGACATTCACCCGACGGCGCAGTTCTCGCTGTCGGCAAAGTTCGACAAGACCTTTCCCATCGGGGTTCACGTCGGACCCTACTCCTACGTCGCGTTCGAAACCCGGATACTTACGCATGACCGTACGCGCGGCCTCTACCTGCATACGCGGATCGGACGGAACTGCTTCATCGGGGGCCGCAGCCTGATCCTTCCCGGGGTGGAGATCGGCGACGAATGCGTGGTCGGGGCAGGATCGGTCGTTACCAAGTCGGTCCCGCCCCGTTCGGTCGTCGCGGGGAACCCCGCCAAGGTCATCCGGTCCGACATCGTTGTCGGCCACTACGGTCGCTACGCCGAGGCGGATCAGACCGAAAGCAGACTGGCCGAACAGGGTCTGACCTGATCATGAAGGTTATCCGTAGTCTGATCGGCGCGTCGGCGGTCACGGTCAGCGCGCTGGTGCTGATCTTTGCCACGAACAAGGGCTGGACGCCTATCGATCGACCGCTGCCGCCTGTCCGCCCCGGGCAGAATGCTCTGCGGATCGTCGCTTTCGGAACGAGCCTGACCGGCGGCGGCACATGGCCGGAAGACCTCGCGCCTGCCCTGTCGCGATGCCTTGGCCGGCCGGTCGAGGTGACACGTGTCGCCAAGGCCGGCGCGTCCTCTGCATGGGGACTGTCCGCTGTTGGCGATGTCATCGCGGCAATGCCGGACGTAGTGCTGATCGAATTCGCGATCAACGATGCAGACCTGCGCGACGGGCTCTGGCCCTCCGCAAGCCAAGCCCGTCACGAAGAGATTCTGAGTAGTCTTGCCGCCGCCCTGCCGGAAGCGTCGCTCGCTCTGATGACGATGAGCCCGGCGCACGGACCTCGGGGTTGGATGCGGCCCCGTCTAGCCGCCTACTACCGCAGCTATGAGGGACTCGCGGCGGCGCATGGCATCGGCCTGATCGACCTCTACGCCCGATGGCTGACGATGCCCCACGAGAAGGAGTGGTTTCCGGACGGGCTGCACCCTGACTTCCAGAGGGCTAGCGGTGTAATCGTCCCAGCGGTCACCAAAGCGATCGGCAAGGCAAGTGGCGCGAACTGCACCTAGTCGACGACGCGCAAGGTCAGGTTGATCCGGCCGCCCTCCAGCAGCAACAGCGACGTGCCTGCCGCGATGCGGTCGATCCCGTGATAGGCGAGCCGCGCATCGCCCCCCAGGACCAGCACGTCGCCGGACCTCAGCCACAGGCTTTCCGTGCGGTCCGACCTCGACGTGCCGCCGATCCGGAAGAGCGCGTCGTCGCCGAGGCTGATCGACACCACGGGCCAGCGGAAGTCGGCTTCGTCGCGGTCCTGGTGCAGACCCATCCGCGCCTTGCCCGAGTAGAAGTTGATCAGGCAGCAGTCCGGCATCCGCGTCGCGTCGCCTACCTCGCGCCACACGTCGAGGACGCTCTCGGGGATCGGCGGCCAGGGCGCGCCGGAAGGCTGCCTGTCGATGTAGCGATAACCCTTCCGGTCGGTGAACCACCCGTATTTCCCGGCCGAGGTCATGCGGACGCTCATCGGTCTGCCCCAGGGCGTCAGCGGCGAGAACGGAGGGGCGGCTGCGGCGGCTGCGGCAATATCTCTGGCCATCTCGGCCTGTCTCTTGCGGTCGAGGAAGCCTCGGTGAAGCATGGCCCCGCGGAGGCCGGCCGCAGAGGCGGAATTCGGTTCGCGTTGCATCGGTTTCCGCCCTCACTTGCGGGGGTGGGGCGCTTGCAGGCCCCTGACCCCCTCCCTATATAGCCCGAGAAGCCGGAGGGGCAGCGCCCCGCCGAATGTCTGGGATCGGGGCGCAGGAGCCGCTTACGGGCCTGAACCCCACTGAAATCGCCGAAGGAAGGGAAGACATATGGCCAAAGTCATCGGCATCGACCTCGGGACTACCAATTCCTGCGTCGCCATCATGGACGGGTCGCAGCCCAAGGTCATCGAAAACTCGGAAGGCGCGCGGACCACGCCCTCGGTCGTGGCGTTCACCGACACTGAGCGCCTTGTCGGCCAGCCCGCGAAGCGGCAGGCCGTGACGAACCCCACCAACACGATCTTCGCCGTCAAGCGCCTGATCGGGCGGCGGGTGACCGACCCCGAGGTCGAGAAGGACCGCAAGCTGGTTCCCTATTCGATCGTGGACGGCGGCAACGGCGATGCCTGGGTGGAAGTCAAGGGTGACAGGTACAGCCCCGCTCAGATCTCTGCCGTCGTCCTTCAGAAGATGAAGGAGACCGCCGAGTCCTACCTGGGCGAACCCGTCACGCAGGCCGTCATTACCGTGCCTGCCTATTTCAATGACGCCCAGCGCCAGGCGACGAAGGATGCGGGCAAGATCGCCGGCCTCGAAGTGCTGCGGATCATCAACGAGCCGACGGCCGCTGCGCTCGCCTATGGCCTCGACAAGAAGGACAGCAAGACGATCGCGGTCTATGACCTCGGCGGCGGCACCTTCGACATCACCATTCTCGAGATCGACGACGGCCTTTTCGAGGTGAAATCGACCAACGGGGACACGTTCCTCGGCGGCGAGGACTTCGACATGCGGATCGTCAACTACCTCGCCGACGAGTTCAAGAAGGAACACGGCGTCGATCTGACCAAGGACAAGATGGCCCTCCAGCGCCTGAAGGAGGCCGCGGAGAAGGCCAAGATCGAGCTTTCGTCCAGCCAGCAGACCGAGATCAACCAGCCCTTCATCAGCATGGACATGAAGTCCGGCACGCCGCTCCACATGGTCGTGAAGCTGACACGGGCGAAGCTCGAATCGCTGGTCGGCGACCTCATCAAGAAGTCGATGAAGCCCTGCGAGGCCGCGCTCAAGGACGCCGGCCTGTCGAAGGGCGACATCGACGAGGTGGTGCTGGTCGGCGGCATGACGCGGATGCCGAAGGTGATCGAGGAAGTGACGAACTTCTTCGGCAAGGATCCCCACAAGGGCGTGAACCCCGACGAGGTCGTGGCACTCGGCGCCGCGATCCAGGCGGGCGTCCTGCAGGGCGACGTCAAGGATGTGGTGCTGCTCGACGTGACCCCGCTCTCGCTCGGGATCGAGACGCTGGGCGGGGTATTCACCCGGCTCATCGACCGCAACACCACGATCCCCACGAAGAAGTCGCAGATCTTCTCGACGGCCGAGGACAACCAGAACGCGGTCACGATCCGCGTCTTCCAGGGCGAGCGCGAGATGGCGGCCGACAACAAGCTCCTCGGCCAGTTCAACCTCGAAGGCATCCCGCCCAGCCCCCGCGGCATGCCGCAGATCGAGGTGACCTTCGACATCGACGCGAACGGCATCGTCAGCGTGTCCGCCAAGGACAAGGCCACCGGCCGGGCGCAGCAGATCACGATCCAGGCTTCGGGCGGTCTGTCCGACGCCGACATCGAGAAGATGATCAGGGACGCCGAGGCGAACGCCGAGGCCGACAAGAAGCGCAGGGAACTGGTCGAGACCCGCAACCAGGCCGAAAGCCTTGTCCATTCGACGAGGAAGTCGCTGGAAGAGCACGGCGACAAGGTCGACGGATCGACGGTGGAGGCGATCGAGTTGGCCATCGGCGCGCTGGAAGAGGCGCTCAAGAGCGAGGATGCCGGCAAGATCAGGGGCGGCATCCAGAACCTGACCGATGCGGCGATGAAGCTCGGCGAAGCCATCTACAAGGCGCAGGCGGCGGAGGGCGCGAAACCCGGAACCGGCGACGAGGATCAGCCGCGCGGCGTGGATGACGACATCGTGGACGCCGACTTCGAAGACATCGGCGGCGACAAGAAGCGCAAGTGATCGCGGACGGACCCGTCCGGCCGGCCCGGGCTGACGGCCCTGGCCGGCCTTTGCCGTAAGAGCGCGCGGGTTCCGAGGGGAGCTGAGAATGGCGAAACGCGATTTTTACGAGGTTCTGGGGATCGCGCGGGGGGCTTCGGCGGACGAGATCAAGAAGGCCTACCGCGCCAAGGCGAAGGAACTCCATCCCGACCGCAACCAGGACGACCCCTCGGCCGAGGCGCAGTTCAAGGAAATCAACGAGGCCTACGACGTCCTGAAGGACGAGCAGAAGAAGGCGGCCTACGACCGTTTCGGACATGGCGCGTTCGAGTCCGGCGCGGGCGGCGGCGGACCGCATCGCGGCGGGTTCCAGCAGGGCGATTTCGCCAGCGCCTTCTCGGACGTGTTCGAGGATCTGTTCGGCGATTTCATGGGTCAGCGCGGCGGGGGCGGCGGCCGTTCGCGTGCCGCGCGCGGATCCGACCTGAGATACAATCTCCGGGTGTCCCTCGAAGACGCCTTCCGGGGCATCCAGAAGACGATCAGCGTTCCGACCTCGGTGACCTGCGCGGCCTGCCATGGCTCGGGGGCCGAAGGGGGGGCCGAACCGGTGACCTGCCCGACCTGCTCGGGCATGGGCAAGGTGCGGGCGCAGCAGGGCTTCTTCACCGTCGAGCGCACCTGCCCGACCTGCGGCGGGGCGGGGCAGATCGTGAAGAATCCCTGCAAGGTCTGCGGCGGCGCCGGGCGGACCGAGAAGGAGCGCCAGCTCTCGGTGAACATCCCCCCGGGTGTCGAGACCGGGACGCGCATCCGCCTGGCCGGCGAAGGCGAGGCAGGGCTGCGCGGAGGCCCGCCGGGCGATCTCTACATCTTCATCGAGGTGCGCGAGCACGCCCTGTTCCAGCGCGACGGGTTGAATCTCTACTGCCGGGTGCCGGTCTCGATGACCACTGCCGCCCTCGGGGGGGAAGTGGAGGTTCCGACGATCGACGGGGGCCGCAGCCGGGTGAAGGTTCCGCCCGGGAGCCAGACCGGAAAGCAGATGCGGCTCAGGGGCAAGGGGATGCCCGCGCTCCGCGGCACCGGCATGGGGGACATGCTGATCGAGCTGGGGGTGGAGACGCCGGTGAACCTGACCGGGCGCCAGAAGGAGCTGCTGCGCGAGTTCGAGCGGCTGAGCGAGGAGAACAACCCCGAGGAAGCCTCGTTCTTCTCGAAGGTCAGGAACTTCTGGGACGGGATGAAGGGCTGAACCGGCGCCGTCATTATCGGCGTCGTCAGGCGGCCGTTAGGGAATCGTTTACCCAGACGCGGGACGCTCTCCGCCATGGCGACAACCCGCTCCTTTCTGGAAGCTCCGCAGCTTTTCGGCCGTGACGAGGCCCCGGCCGTCGCGCTGCCGGCAGGCAGCCGGCTTCCTTCCTATATCGCCGACCACCGGGCCCGTCTTCGGCGCCGCTTTCTCGATGGCGGCGCCGCCGCGATGCCGGATTATGAACTGCTCGAGCTGATCCTGTTCTCGGCCATTCCCCGGCAGGACGTGAAGCCGCTGGCGCGCCGGCTCGTCGACCTCTTCGGGGACATCGGCGGTGTCCTGTCGGCCCCGGCGCCGCGGCTGCTCGAGGTTCAGGGGGTCGGAGATTGCGTGCTTCTGGCGCTTCGCCTGCACGAGGCCGTGGCCCATCGCGCGGCGCGGGCGCGGGTGCTGAACCGTCCGGCCCTGTCCTCCTGGGATGCGCTCCTGACCTATTGCCACACGACCATGGCCCATCGCGACACCGAACGGTTCCGCATCCTGTTCCTCGACCGCAAGAACGTGCTCATTGCGGACGAGGAACAGGCAAGGGGGACCGTCGATCACGTGCCGGTCTATCCGCGCGAGGTGGTCAAGCGTGCGCTCGAGGTCAACGCGAGCGCGCTGATCCTGGTCCACAATCACCCTTCGGGCGATCCTACGCCGTCGCAGGCCGACATCGCCATCACCCGCCAGATCGCCGAGGCGGCGCGTCTGCTCAACATCGTCGTGCACGACCACATCGTCATCGGCCGCTCGCGCGAGGTCAGCTTCCGCGCGACGGGTCTGCTCTAGCAACTGTGGCTATGAAGCGGGTCGAGGATGAATCGGTCTGGCGATTGCAGCCTGACCCCCTTCCGGGTGAACAGCCTCCCGAGACTTCACATCAGATCCCCGCCTCGAGCCGGTCCACCAGCCGCCCGAGCATCCGGTCGCAGAGCGCCATCTGCTCCTCGGTCACGTATTCGTCAGGCTTGTGCCCCTGCATCATCGACCCCGGCCCGCAGATCGCCGTCGGCACCCCGAGCCGCTGATCGAAGAGCCCCCCTTCCGTCCCGAAGGCCACCTTGATGGTGCCGTTCGCGCCGGTCAGCGACTGCACGAACCGGATCACGCCCGCATCCGCCGGCGTCCCGAGCCCCGGATAGTTCATGATCTCCTCGAAGCTCACCCCCGCCTCCGGCGCGCCCGTCGCCGCCGCGATGTCCCGCGCCGAGGCCGCCAGTTCCTCCATCAGCGCCACCGGATCGTCCTCGGCGAGGTTCCGCACCTCGTAATCCACCTCGCAGCGGTTCGGCACGATGTTCAGGGGCCCGCCCCCCGCCATCCGCCCCACATGCAGCGTCGTGTAGGGCACGTCGTACTCCCCGTCGCGCGCCCCCTCGCGCTCGACCCTGGCCTGCAAGCCTCTGACACAATTTACGAAATCCACCCCGAGATGCAGCGCGTTCACCGCCAGGGGCGCCAGCGCCGAATGCCCCTCGCGCCCGGTGAAGACGGCCCGCATCCCGATCTTGCCCTTGTGCCCGGCCGCGACCGCCATCCCCGTCGGCTCGCCCACGATGCACATCGCGGGCCGGACCGGCGCCGACGCCAGCATCTCGATCAGCGAATGCACGCCCAGGCACCCGACTTCCTCGTCATGGCTGAACGCCAGATGCAGCGGCGTCCTGAGATCCCGCTTCGCCGCCGCCAAGGCCGCCGCCGTCGCGCTCGCCACGAACCCCTTCATGTCCGCCGTCCCGCGCCCGTAGAGCCGCCCGCTGCCTCGCGTCAGCGCGAAGGGCGGCTTCGTCCAGGCCTGGCCGTCCACCGGCACCACGTCGGTATGCCCCGACAGCATCACCCCGCCCCGGTCGACGGGGCCTACCGTCGCGTAGAGGTTGGCCTTTTGCCCGCTCCGGTCCGGAATGACCCCCACCTCCGCCCCGGCCTCCGACAGCAGCCCCGCCAGCCAGTCGATCAGGTCACGGTTGGGGTTCCGGCTCACCGTGTCGAAGGCGATCAGGCGGTCGAGGATGGCGAGAGTGTCCATGGGCGGTGATCTCTGGATTGGTCCCGGCCTTCATCGGCCCGCCCCGCCTGCTTGGCAACCCCCCTGCGCGGGACGGGGCGAAGGCCGCGCGCGGACCGTGCGAACAGCACGAACCGGCGCGGGTGGGGCAGGCCCGATCCCGCGCCGGAAAGGATGCCCGTCATCCCCACCCGTCAGGCCGCCTGCGCCTCGGTCGGAACCTTCGCGCCGGTCATGAAGGCCACCGCGTCCGACATCGTGTAGTCCTGCGGCTTGATCACGCAGAGGCGCGAGCCGAGACGGTGGATGTGGATGCGGTCGGCGATCTCGAACACGTGGGGCATGTTGTGCGAGATCAGGATGATCGGGATGCCCCGGTTCTTGACGTCGCGGATCAGGTCCAGAACCCGCCGGCCTTCCTTGACGCCCAGGGCCGCCGTCGGCTCGTCGAGGATCACCACCTTCGATCCGAAGGCCGCCGCCCGTGCCACCGCCACGCCCTGCCGCTGCCCGCCCGACAGCGTCTCCACCGCCTGGTTGATGTTCTGGATCGTCATCAGGCCCAGCTCGTTGAGCTTCGCCCGCGCGAACTTCTCCATCGCCGCGCGGTCGAGCTTGCGGAAGAGCGACCCGATGATCCCGGCCTTCCGGATTTCGCGGCCCATGAACATGTTGTCGGCGATCGACAGGGCCGGCGACATGGCGAGCGTCTGGTACACGGTCTCGATCCCGTGCGCCCGCGCCTCGAGCGGGGTCCTGAACGACACTTCGCGACCTTCCAGCCAGATCGTCCCCTCGTCCGGCATGACCGCCCCCGAGATCGCCTTGATGAGGGTGGACTTCCCCGCCCCGTTGTCGCCGATCACCGCGAGGATCTCGCCCGGATAGAGCTCGAAGTCGCAGTTGTTGAGTGCGGTGACCCTGCCGTAGCGCTTGTAGAGGCCGCGCGCCTTGAGAATGGGTTCCATCAGCCGGACACCTTTCTGATCCACTGGTCCACCGCGACCGCGAAGATGATGAGCGCACCGATCAGGAAGAACGTCCATTGCGGGTCGGTCCCGACCAGTCTCAGGCCCATCTCGAAGACGCCGACGATGAGCGCCCCGAAGAACATGCCGACGATGCTGCCCCGCCCGCCGAAGAGCGAGATGCCCCCGATCACCACGGCCGTGATCGACTGGATGTTGCCCAGAACCCCGGTCGATGCCGAGGGCGAGACCGAGCCGAAGCGGCCGATCATGACCCAGCCCGCGACCGCGCAGAAGAATCCCGCGAGCGCATAGACCTGGATCAGCACCCTGTCGCGCTGCACGCCGGCGAGCTGCGCCGCCTCGGGGTCGTCGCCGATGGCATAGACATGCCGCCCCCAGGCCGTGTGCCTGAGGACGTAGGCCATGATCGCCACCAGCACGATCAGCAGGAACACGGCATAGAGAACCTTCACCCCGCCCGGCTGGATCGCCTGCCCCCAGAACTGGAGCGACGGGGCGACCGCGGCGATGTCCTGGCTGCGGATCGTCTCGTTGGCCGAGTAGATGTAGTTGGCCGACAGGATGATCTGCCAGGTGCCGAGCGTCACGATGAAGGGCGGCAGCTTCATCCGCGCCACCAGCCAGCCGTTCGCGGCGCCAAGCGCGGTCCCGAACGCCAGCCCGATCAGGATCGAGACCGGCGCCGGGATCCCGTAGCGGAAGGTGAACTGCCCCATGATGACCGACGAGAACACCGCGATCGCGCCCACCGACAGGTCGATCCCCGCCGTCAGGACGACGATCGTCTGCGCGCAACCGATGATCCCCACGACCGCGATCTGCTGAAGGATGGTGGAAAGCGTGGTCGGCTTGAAGAAATTGGCCGACAATACCCCGAAGACCGCGATGGCGACCACCAGGACGATCATCGGCACGGCCGACGGCGTCTGGTGCAGCCAGTGCTGGAGCTTCCTCAGCGCCGACGCGTCTTCATGGAATTCCGCCACCTTATCCGAGGCGCCTCTCAGCCCCTCCTCGAAAGCGGTCGCAGCCTTCGTATCGGCCCCCATCCTCGCCTCCCTGGTCGTGCCACTTCGCGTGGCCGCTTATGACAAGGGCGGCGCCGGGGCCGCCCTTGCAGGGTTCATGTTGGGTCAAGCGACCCGGCAAATCAACGGCGGTTCCGGCTCAGCCCCAGCAGAGTTCGGTGCCCTTGGTGGTGTCGATCGACTCGACGCCATTCACCGGCTTGTCGGTGACGAGCGCGACGCCCGTGTCGAAGAAGTTCTTGCCTTCGGTCGGCGCGGGCTTCGTGCCGTCCTTGGCGAAGTTGGCGATCGCCTCGACGCCGAGCGCGGCCATCTTCAGCGGGTATTGCTGCGACGTCGCGCCGATGATGCCTTCCTTGACGTTCTTCACGCCCGGGCAGCCGCCGTCGACAGAGACGATCAGCGTCGATTTTTCCTTGCCCGCAGCCTTCAGCGCCTCGTAGGCACCGGCCGCCGAGGGCTCGTTGATCGTGTAGACGACGTTGATGCCCGGGTCCTTGGCGAGGAGCGATTCCATCGCCTTCAGGCCGCCTTCCTCGTTGCCGGCGGTGACTTCGTTGCCGACGATGCGCGGATCCTCCTCGTCGCCCCACTTCGAGGCGTCCTTCACGTCGATGCCGAAGCCGGTGAGGAAGCCCTGGTCGCGCAGCACGTCCACCGAGGGTTGCGAGATGGCGAGGTCGAGCAGCGCGATCTTGGCGTTCGCCGCGGCGTCGCCGAGCGTCGCCTTGGCCCACTGGCCGATCAGCAGGCCGGCCTGGAAGTTGTCGGTCGCGAAGGTCGCGTCGGCAGCGTCGATCGGGTCGAGCGGCGTGTCGAGCGCGATGACGAGCAGGCCCGCGTCACGGGCGGCCTTGACCGAATCGACGATCGCCTTGGTGTCCGAGGCGGTGATCAGGATACCCTTGGCGCCGTCGGCGATGCAGGCCTCGATGGCGGCGACCTGGGATTCGTGGTCGCCGTCGATCTTGCCCGCGTAGGACTTGAGCGTGACGCCCAGTTCCTTGGCCTTGGCCTCGGCACCTTCCTTCATCTTCACGAAGAAGGGGTTGGTGTCGGTCTTGGTGATCAGGCAGGCCGAAACCTCCTGCGCCATCGCACCCGAAGCGAACGAGGCGAAGGCCAGGGCGGCCGTGCCGGCGAGCAGTTTCTTCACAATGATGTCCTCCCGTGGAACAGGTGTCCGGCGGCACCGGCCGCCGGGTGCAACAGGGTCAGCGCCCTGCTCTGCGGGGCCAACAGAACCTGATTCCCGGAGGTCGGTCAAGATAAATAAATAAGAGTGATTTAGTATTGACAGATCCCCGGTGCCCTCGGCACTCTCGACCAGGTCCGGGGGAAATCGACGGACCGCCTCACTGCGCTGTCCGGGGGAAATGTGCCGTGCTGATCGGAATACCGCCGCTTCTGGGGCCGGACCTCCTTCATGCACTCCGGTCGATGGGACACGGGGACGAAATCGCCGTCGTGGACGGCAACTACCCCGCGCAGGACCAGGCGCGCCGTCTCGTCCGCGCCGACGGCCATGGCGTGCTGGCGGTGCTCGAGGCGATCCTCGCGGTGATGCCGGTCGATACCGCGGACCCCTCGGTCATGCGCGCGTCCCTGAACAACGATCCTGCACAGCGGGGGGCGATCCACGACCGCATCGACGCGCTCTGTGCCCGGCTCTGCACCGGAACGCCGGTCCGGCCGCTCGCCGGGGCCGACCTCTATCCCCGCATAAGGGCCGCCCATACCATCGTCGCCACGACCGAGACGGCGCTCTTCGCCAACGTGATCCTCCGCAAGGGCGTGATCGGGGCAGGCGGCTGATGCCGGATGCCGAGCTTCAGGACCGTGCCGCCGCCGTTCCACCCGGTCCCCGCGGCACGAACCAGTCCGGAATGCGCGCGCAGAACGAACGGCTCGTCCTGACGCTGGTCCGCCGCCACGGGGCGCTTGCGAAATCGGATATCGCCCGGATGACAGGGCTCTCGGCGCAGACCGTGTCGGTCATCATGCGCGCGCTCGAAACCGAGGGCCTGCTTCTGCGCCGCGATCCGGTCCGGGGGCGGATCGGCCAGCCCTCGGTTCCGATGGCGCTGAATGCCGGGGGGGCCTATTTCGTCGGGCTCAAGGTGGGCCGGCGGTCGGCGGACCTGACGATCGTCGATTTCCTCGGATGCCCCGTCGCCACGGAGCGGCGGCTTTATCGCTGGCCCACCCCCGGCGCGGTCATCGCCTTCGTGTCCGACGCGCTGCCCCGCCTGATGCGCGGTCTGGGCACGGGCGTGCGCGACAGGATCGGAGGCATGGGCATCGCCATGCCGTTCCAGCTCTGGAACTGGGTCCCCGCCATCGGCGCCCCGCAGGCCGAGATGGACGAATGGCGCCACCGCGACATCGGCGCCGAGATCGAGGCGCTGACAGGGATGCCCGTCTCGGTCCAGAATGACGCCACCGCCGCATGCGGGGCAGAACTTGTCTTCGGCAGCGGCGAACGGCCGAAGGATTTCCTCTATTTCTACTTCGGCTTCTTCATCGGCGGGGGGCTCGTCCTCAACGGGCGCCTGTTCACCGGCCGGACCGGCAACGCGGCGGGCGTGGGGCCGATGCCGGTTCCGGGCCCCGACGGGCGGATGACACGGCTCTTCGATCTGGCCTCGATGCGGATGCTCGCCGCCGACATGGACCAGGCGGGCGAGACTTCGGCCCAGCTCTGGGAAAATCCCGCGAAGTGGACGGTGAGCGAGCGCGTCCTTTCGGCATGGATGGACCGCGCGGCACTGGGGCTGGCCAGCGCGACCTTGAGCGCGGCCGCCCTTCTCGAACTCGAAGCGGTGCTGATCGACGGCTGGATACCCGCATCCGTCCGGGCCGAGATCGCACGGCGCACCGCGGCCGCGCTGCACCGGCTGGATCTGTCCGGGATCGACCCGCCGGCGATCCGCGAGGGCACCGTGGGACCGGACGCCCGGGCGCTCGGCGCCGCCGCGGTGCCCCTGTCGCAACGCTACCTGACCGATCAGGCGCCGATATAGCGCGCCCGGGAATGACCGGCCTGTCGCCCCCCCGCCGGGGAGGCAAGGATGGGGGCCGACGCGGCCCGCTCAGGCGAGTTCGCTGACCCTGACGGTGCGGCCCTCGGCCACCGACTTCACCGCGCAGTCGGCGAGGAGGAGCGCCGCCAGACCGTCCTCGCCCGAGGGCGCGGCCGGTTTCCTGCTGTTCACCGCCGCGATGAAGGCGGCGATTTCGGCCGCGTAGGCTTCGGTGTAGCGGGTCATGAAGAAGTCGTGGAGCGGCGGACGGGTGTAGCCGTTCGCCCCCGCGACCTCGATCGACACCGGCCGCTGGTTTTCCGCCGCGACCATCCCCTTCGACCCGTGCACCTCGATCCGCTGGTCATAGCCATAGGTCGCGCGGCGCGAATTCGAGATGAGGGCCTGCTTGCCGCTCTTCGTCCTGAGCATGACCTGCACGCTGTCGAAGTCGCCTGCCCTGCCGATTTCCGGGTCCACCAGAACGGCAGCCATCGCCGCCACTTCGGCGACTTCCTCGCCCAGAAGGAAGCGCGCCATGTCGAAGTCGTGGATCGTCATGTCGCGGAAGATGCCGCCCGAGCGCCTGATGTAGTCGATGGGTGGCGCGCCGGGGTCGCGGCTGGTGATCGTCACCATCTCGACGGTGCCGATGGTGCCCTTGTCGATCTCGGCCCGGACGGCGCGGAAATGCGGGTCGAAGCGGCGGTTGAAGCCGACCATCAGCGTGCCCTTGCGGGCGCGCACGACCTCGAGGCATCCCTTCACGCGCGCAAGGCTCAGGTCGATGGGCTTTTCGCAGAACACCGCCTTGCCCGCCTTGACGAACTGCTCGATCAGGTCCGCATGGGTGTCGGTCGGGGTGCAGATCACCACCGCGTCAATGTCCCGGGCCGCCGCGATCTCGTCGATCGTGCGGACCGCGCACCCGTACTGGTCGGCGATCGCCTGCGCGGCAGGTGCCATCGCGTCGGCCACGGCCACGAGCCTGGCGTTCGCGTCGCCGGTCACCGCCCTGGCATGAACCTTGCCGATGCGCCCCGCGCCCAGCAGTCCGAATCTCAGTGTCATCTCGTCCTCGTTCTCTGGCCCGCGCCCCATGGCGGGCTCGCTGATGGTCGTGCCGGACCGGCGGGGTGGCCCTCCGGTGCGAGAGGGTGTCAGGCAAAGGCGGCTTCGCCGTTCCCCGACCTCACCCCGGTGATGTAGCTCACGATGTCGTTGCCGTCGGTCTCGTCGCGGTTCACGCTGGCGACGATCCGGCCGCGCCGGAACACGACGATCCGGTCCACCAGATCGAACACCTGTCGCAGGTTGTGCGAGATCAGGATCAGCGGCACGCCCCGTTCCTTGAGGCCCCGGATGATGTTCTCCACCTGCGCCGTCTCCTGCACGCCGAGGGCGGCGGTCGGTTCGTCCATGATGACAAGCTTCGAGGCGAAGGCCGCCGTGCGGGCGATGGCGACGCACTGGCGCTGGCCGCCCGACATGTTGCGGATCGCGTTGTCGACGTTCGGGATCTTCACCGCCGTCATCTTCAGCGCATCGAGCGTCCGGTCGCGCATCGTCCTGCGGTCGAGCCACGAGAACGGACCGAGCCGCCATCTGCACAGCTCGCGCCCGAGATAGAGGTTCGAGGGCACGTCGAGGTCGTCGGCGAGCGCCAGCGTCTGGAACACCGTCTCGATCCCCGCCTCGCGGGCCTCGAGCGGGCCCGAGAAGGTCACTTCCCGGCCGTCGAAGAAGATGTGGCCCGAGGTCTTCTGTTCGACCGCGGTGATCTGGCGGACGAAGGTGGACTTGCCCGCGCCGTTGTCGCCCACGACGGCGACGTGTTCGCCGGCGCGGAGGACAAAGTTCGCGTCTTCCAGCGCGTGGACGCCGCCGTAGTGCTTGGTCAGGCCGCGCGTTTCCAGAACGATGTCGCCCATGTCCGCCCCCCTTATCCGCGCGCCCGCTTGCGCTGGCGCCACTGGTCCAGCACCACGGCGGCGACGATGATCGCGCCCTTCACCATCTCCTGGTAGTAGGCGCCGAGCTGGATCGAGGTGAAGCCCGAGATGATCGTCGAGAAGATCATCGCGCCGATCACCGTTCCGACGATCGAACCGCGCCCGCCCGAGAGCGACACGCCCCCGATGACGGCCATGGCGATCGCGTCAAGCTCGTACGCCACGCCCATGCCGGCCTGCGCCGTCAGGTTCTTCGAGGTCAGCAGGATCGCGGCCACCGCCGTCAGCATCCCGGCGATGGTGTAGACCAGCACCTTGTGCCGGTCGACGTTGACACCGGACATCCGCGCCGCCGCCTCGTTCGAGCCGATCGCGTAACTGCGCCTGCCATAGATCGTGTAGATCATGATGACCTGGAAGAGGACGGCAAGGATCACGAAGACCACCGCCGGGTTCTGCCCGTCCCAGCTCAGCACTCCGAACGTGAGGGTGCCGAGAAGGTCGCCGTTGGCAAGGTTTCCGTAGCCTTCGGTGGGGAAGCTGACCGGCTGCCCGTTCGACCACCACCGTGCCACACCGCGCGCCGACACCATCATGCCGAGCGTCGCGATGAACGGCGGGATCTTCGTGTAGGCGATGAGGAGGCCGTTCACGAGACCCGCGAGAAGGCCGCAGGCAAGGCCCACCGCGATGGGCGCGATGACGGGCAGGTCCATCGCCCAGTCGCCGAAGACCGCCTTGGGGTTCGGATTGCCGTTCACGGTGGCCGTCTGCGCGAAGCTCATCACGATCATCGCGGTCGCGCCGACGACCGAACCCGAGGACAGGTCGATGCCGCCGAGGATGATGACCTGCGTCACCCCGATGGCGATGATCCCGGTGATCGCGACCTGCAGGATCATGATGTCGAGGCGCTGCTGGTTGAACAGGCCCGGAACGTTGTCCCTGACGTTGAACAGGAAGCTGCCGCCGTTGAGACGGTTCAGGATCTCGAAGATCAGCACGATGCCGATCAGCGCGATGAAGACGTTGAGCTCCTGCGGGCGCGACTTCTTCGCCGGATCGTATTTGAGACCGCCCACGCCATGCGCCGCTCCTGCCACAGCTGCCCCCCCCCGGTTAACCTAGGTTGCCATGTTCGGGCCGCTTTGCACGTCCCGGCAAGTAAATTCGGGGCGGCGCTTTCGCACCGCCCCGGCTTCCCCACAGGGGATCAGTTCTTCTTCAGGTAGTTCGCGATGTTCTCGGGTGTGACCAGTTCGAACGGGACATAGACCTTCTGGTCCACCGCCTCGCCCTTCGAGAGCTTCACCGCCGCATCGAGCGCGCCGCCGCCCTGGGCCGCCGCGTTCTGGAACACGGTCACGTCCAGATCGCCCGCCTGCATCGCGGCCAGCGCATCCTGCGTCGCGTCGACGCCGCCGACCTGGACCGACTTCATGTCGATTCCCGCGGCCTTCATCGCCTGGATCGCGCCGATCGCCATCTCGTCGTTGTTGGCGATGACGCCGTCGAAGGCGGTGCCGGTCGAGAGCCAGTTGGTCATCAGGGTCTGGGCCTGGTCGCGCGACTAGTTGGCGGTCTGCTGGTCGATCACGTTGATCTTGACCTTGCACTTGCCGGCGTCGATCACGTCGTAGATGTCCTGGGTGCGCTGCACGGCGGCCTGGTTCGACAGTTCGCCCTGCATCACGTAGACCTTCACCTCGGTCTTGCCCTCGGCCGCCCAGTTGTCGCAGAGCTGGATCGTCTCGAGCGTGCCGGATTCGGCTTCGTTCGATCCGACGAAAGCCTGGTTGTCGGGCAGGCTGTCCACGTTGATCGGCTGACGGTTCACGTAGACGAGCGGAACGCCCGCGGCGGCGGCCGCGTCCGACATCGCCTGGGTCGCCGAGGTGTCGACCGGGTTCACGATGATCGCGTCGACGCCGGACGCGATGAAGTTGTTGATCTGGTCGAGCTGCTTGGCGACATCGTTCTGCGCGTCCTCGATCTGGACCTTGAGGCCGGCGGCGTCGGCCTGGGCCTGGATGCCGTTCCTGAGCACCGTCAGGAAGTTGTCGTCGAAAAGGGCCATCGAGACGCCAATCCCCTCGGCCATCGCAGTGGTCCCCATCAGCCCGGCGAAACCGGCGATCAGAAGCATCTTCTTCATTATGGTCTTTCCTCCACTCATCAGGTGTCCGGCGCACCTTTTCTCCCTGCCGGAGCGCCCGGGCACTGCCCGGAACGCAAGTCCATGTCCCATGCTGCGTCTCATGCAGCGCGTGCGGCCAGTCCCGACCGGATGAAGTCCATCGACGCGCGCAGGGCACCGACCGGGTCGGCCAGATCGTGAACCTCCTTCGCGAAGGGCTCGAACGAGACCGGGCCGGCGTAGCCCCCGGCCCGGAGCGCGGCGATCTGTTCGATATTGTCCAGCCGGTCGCGCCCGTCGACCAGAACGCGGTGGCCGTCGCGCATCTCGGACAGGGCGAGCTTCGGGTCGACTACGCCCGAGACGTGGACGATGCCCGTCTGCGCCGGAAAGATCGGTCCGCCGTCGGCGAGGTGATGGTGGAAGGTGTCGTGGACCAGCCTGAAGCGGCCCGCGCCGCCCACCGCCTCGATTGCCTCGACCGCTTCCTGCTTGGAGCGGAGGGCGCAGATCTCGAAGCCGAGCGGCTCGACCATGCCGAGGAGCCCGTGGTCTTCCAGCATCGGCTTCAGCGCCCTGAGCGCGACGCGGAGGTTCGCCTGCCGCTCGCCGTTGCCCATCCCGAGGTTGTCGTTCCGGGGGATCAGGCTGACCGCCTCGGCCCCGGCCGCGACCGCGGTCTCCATCAGCGCGAGGGCCTCGGCGCCCTTGTCGTCCGACCAGTCGTTGAACCGCTTCACCTCGGCGAGCGCAAGGATGCGGAGCCCCCGCTCGGCGGCCGCATCGCGGATCGCCTCGGGTGCCATCCCGTCGAAGAGCGGGCCGGGCAGATCGTTGCGGAACTCGACGCCGACGCAGCCGAGGGTGCGCGCCGCATCGAGGAACCGAATGGCGGAGAGCCGCGGGGCCGTCATGTGGTTGAGTGCGAACTGGACCATGGGCTTGCTTCTCCCTCCGGGTGGCGTGGCGCCCCGCAGGACAGGCGACCATGGAATTCATATTCCATCTTAAACGTGTGGCAACTGAAAAATTCCATTCTGATGGGATGCCATCGCAGACTCTTCCATTGGTGCAAGATTCGCGGCCTGCGGGCTACTGCCTGGTCCCGACTCCTGACGGATTTTCGTCAGACAGGCATCATCCGTCCGGCCGTCCGCCCTCAGACTGATTCGGGCAGGTAGAGGTCCGGCTGCACGAAATGCTGCCCGGGGACCGTTCCCGGCCCGGTTGCGGCACCCCGCACCATCATCCCGATCAGGTCCCGGCAGAGCGCCGGCAGCGGCGTCGCATCGACCATCGTGACATACCCGTCCGACAGCGCCGAGGCCGACTCGGGCGTGAGCTCGTTCACCACCAGCGCCAGCTCGCCCGGCGCGCGCACCTCGCGCACGGCCGCGATCGCACCTTCCATCCCGCCTCCCGCGACGTAGATGCCCCGCAGATGCGGCTGCCGTGCCAGAAGGTCGAGCGTCGCCTCGTAGGTGAGTTGCCGCGTCTCGAGGTTCACGAGCGTGTCCAGCACCTCGAACTGCGGGGCGGATTCCCGGAAGAAGGCACGGAACCCCGTCTCGCGCAGTTCGTGCCCGTGCCAGCGGTGCCCGCCGACGAACAGCCCGACCCGGCCCGGGCTTTTCGCGGCGGTGGCGATCATCCAGGCGGCGATCCGGCCGATCTTGAGGTTGTTCATCCCCACGTAGCTTTCCCGGACACCCTGCGCGAAGTCGGAGAGGAGCGCGAAGGTCGGGATCCCGGCGTCCCGCAGGTCGGTGACCGCCTGGGTGACGGCATGGTGGTTCACTGCCGTCGCGGCCACCGCCTCGACCCGTCCGACCATCCCGCGCAGCATCTCGGCTACGTCGTTCGGCGACTGCGACGACGCGAATTCGATGACCGGGACGATCTTGCGCCCGGAGACGGCGCCGGCGGCCAGCCCGATCTCGCGCGCGAAGGACCGGTAGAAGGCCTGCTTCTCCTTCTGGAGCAGAAACCCGAGCCGCACCTTCGGCAGGTCGGGCTGAAGCCGCTCCTCGATCAGCGCGAGGCCGCGGTAACCGATGCGACGGGCGGCTTCGTGCACCCGCGCCGCCGTCTCGCCCCGCACCTTCTCGCGCCCGTTGAGGATGCGGTCCACCGTCGCGACGCTGACTCCCGCCGCCTGCGCCAGATCCGCGATCGTGGGTCGCCGCGCCATGTCCGTCCCGCTCCCGTGATTTTTTTTCGTCAGGAATGATGGACAATGATTGATGGATTCTGATGCAATCCGCAAGCCCCGGCTTTGCGCCCGCCCTGTCCGCCACTATGAGTGGGCCACTTTCGCAGGAGGAGCCCGCGAATGGCGAAGCGCGATTACAGCCTGCTCGGACCGGATGGACGGCGTGCCGTCGAGACCGGGCTTGCGGCGGCGGAGTGGTATCACACCGACGTTCCGCGCAAGGCGATGAAGGGGCTGATGCAGCGCTCGGACGCGCCCGCGATCCGCGACACGATCCTCTACTACGGCCTGATGATCGTCTTCGCCGGCATCGGGATCTGGCTCTGGCCGTCAGGGTGGTCGGCGCCCTTCTGGCTGGCCTACGGCGTCCTCTACGGCTCGGCCTCGGATTCGCGCTGGCACGAATGCGGGCATGGCACGGCCTTCCGTACGCCGTGGATGAACAGCGTGGTCTACGAGATCGCGTCGTTCATGATCATGCGGAACTCGGCCACCTGGCGGTGGAGCCACGCGCGCCACCACACCGACACCTACATAGTCGGCCGCGACCCCGAGATCGCGGTGATGCGCCCGCCGGTGCTGTTCCGCGCCTTTCTCAGCTTCTTCGGCATCCCCGAGGTCATCGACTTCTTCCCCCGGATGATCCGCAACGCGGTCAGCGGCCCGACGGCCGAGGAAAGGACCTTCGTTCCCGAAAGCCAATGGGGCAAGGTCCGGCGCGTCGCGCAGGTCTACACGCTGATCTATGCCGCGGCGGTGGTGCTGGCCGTCTGGATGCAGTCCATCCTGCCCTTCATGGTGATCGGCCTGCCCCGCATCTACGGCGCCTGGCACCACATCATGACCGGGCTTCTCCAGCACGGAGGGCTCGCCGACAACGTCATCGACCACCGCCTGAACAGCCGCACGGTCTACATGAACCCGATCAGCCGGTTCATCTACTGGAACATGAACTACCACATCGAACACCACATGTTCCCGATGGTGCCCTACCATGCGCTGCCGAAGCTGCACGCGGCGATCAAGGACGACCTGCCCGCGCCCACGCCCACGATCCTCGCGGGCTACCGCGAGATGTGGCCGGCCTGGAAACGGCAGCTCAGGCACGAGGACTATTTCATCGAGCGCGCGCTGCCCGCAGGCGCCAGGCCCTACCGCCGCGACCTGCACGATATGCCAGTCGGAATGGGAATCGGCACCGCCGCCGAGTAAGAACACGCGAACAGACCAGAACGGGAGGAACCGGACCGATGGCCCAGTGGGTGGACGTCTGCGCGACGGCCGACGTGGACGAGGAAGACGTCATGCGCGTCGATCACGGCGGCAGGACCTATGCGATCTACCACAGCCCGGACGGCGAGTGGTTCTGCACCGACGGTCTCTGCACGCATGAACACGTGCACCTCGCGGGCGGGCTCGTCATGGATTACGTGATCGAGTGCCCGAAGCATAACGGCCAGTTCGACTATCGCACGGGCGAGGCGAAACGCGCGCCGGTCTGCGTGAACCTGCAGACCTACAAGGCCAGGGCCGAGGGCGGGCGCGTCCTGGTCGAGCTGCCATGAGCCGGGATCGCCTGACCGTCGCCGACCTGCGGGCGCTGCGGGGCCGGAAGCAGTTCGCCATGCTGCGGGTCGAGACGCTGGAAGAGGCCGAGGCGGCGGAACGCGCGGGGGTGGAGCTTCTGTCGGTTCCGCCCGCGATGATCCTCGATCGCCGGTTCCGCGAGGCGGCACCCACCGCCTTCACCTTTCCGGGCGACAACTTCTACGAGATCGGGGACACCGCCGATTTCCTGAAATGGGCCTTCCCGCTCTACAAGCACGGGGCGGATGCGTTCTACTGCTCGGGCTCGCTCCAGACCGTGCGCGCGATGGCCGACCACGGGCTGCCGGTCTGCGGCCATGTCGGACTGATCCCGTCGAAGCGGACATGGACCGGCGGGTTCAAGGCGGTTGGCAAGACGCTCGAGACGGCGCAGCGCGTCTGGCGGCAGGTGCGCGCGCTGGAAGAGGCGGGCGCCTTCGCGGCCGAGATCGAGGTGGTGCCCTCCGCGATCACCGAGGCCATCGCCGAGCGGACGGGCCTGTTTCTCATCTCGATGGGCGCGGGCAGCGCGGGGCACGCGCAGTATCTGTTCTCGACGGACGTACTCGGCGAGAACACCGGGCACATCCCGCGCCACGCCAAGGTCTACGCGGACTTTGCGGCGGAACGGGCAAGGCTGCAGGAGATACGGGTGGCGGCGTACACGCACTTCGCCACGGATGTCCACGACGGGACATACCCGGCACCGCAACACCTTGTGGGGAGCGATTCCGACGTGGTGGCGGAGTTCCGGGAATGGCTGGAGAGGCAGGGGTAGGTGGAAGCCCCCCTCAATCCCGCGCCCTGAGCACCCGCGCCGGCCGCGCCGCGAGCGGCCGCAGTGCGAACGCCAGTCCCGCGAGCAGGCTCGCCAGCGCGCCGCCCGCAACGATGGCCACCGCCGACACCGGCTCGAACCGGTAGGTCCCGTCCATCACGAAGCGCATCACCGCCCAGCCGGCGATCCCGCCCGACAGGATCGCTACCACGCCCGCCGCCGCCCCCATCAGCGCCGAGCGGAGCGCGAAGCTCGCCAGCACCTTGCCGCGCGTCGCCCCGAGCGTCTTCAGCACCGCCGCCTCGAAGACCCGTGCCCGCTCGCCCGCCGCCGCCGCGCCGACCAGCACGACGAGTCCGGTGAGCAGCGTCGCCCCCGCCGCGATCGCCGTCGCCCGCGCGATGGCCGCGAGCGCCTCGGTGACGCGGCCGATGGCGTCCTTGACGCGGATCGCCGTGATGTTCGGGTACTTCGTCGCCAGATCGCGCAGGATCCGCGCCTCGTCGGCCTCATCGGTGTAGACGGTGGCGATGGAGGTATAGGGCGCGCCCGCCACGGCCGCCGGGTTCATCGCCATCACAAAGCCCATCCCCGCCGTCTCGAACCTCACTTCCCGGAAGCTCGTGATCTTCGCCTCGATGTCGCGGCCGAGGATGTTGACCGTCAGCATGTCGCCGAGCTTCAGGCCCATCTCCTGCGCCGGTTCCGCCGCGAAGCTGACCTGCGGCGGGCCGTCGTAGCCCGCGGGCCACCACTCCCCCGCCGTCAGCCGCGTGTCGTCGGGCAGCGTGTCCGAAAACGTCACCCCCCGGTCGCCGCGCAGCACCCAGTGGTCGCCCGCGATCTTCCGCGCGTCCTCGCCGTTGATCCGGGTAATGATTCCCCGCAGCATCGGCGCGCTGTCCACGCGGGTCACGGCCCTGTCCTTCGCCAGATAGTCGAGGAAGCCCGCGATCTGGTCCTTCTGGATGTCGAGGAAGAAGAAGCTCGGCGCGACCTTCGGCAGATCGCGGGCGATGGCCGAGCGGAGATTCGCGTCGATCTGGCCGACCGCCGCCAGGACGGCGAGGCCGAGGCCCAGCGACAGGACCACCGCCGTCGCCTCCTCTCTCGGCCCGCCGATCGCGCCGAGCGCCAGCCGCAGCGCGGGCCGCCCGCGCGCCAGCCGCATCCCCCGCCGCGCGACCCG
>JBMOOH010000008.1:0-37169 GCA_049323795.1 Pseudomonadota bacterium | reverse complement strand
AGCCGGACGAACATGTTCTCGATCTTGTGGCGCTGGCGGTAGAGGCCGGCGTCGTGGGGGATCGCGGTCTTGCGGCCCTTGCGGGACGGGATGCAGGGCCGGATATCCCGTTCGGTCACTGCGTTGCGGAACCAGTTGGCATCGTCGCCGCGATCCGCAAGCAAGGCTCCGGCCGATGGCAGAGACGCCAGGAGCGCCCGACCCCTCGTGGTCGCCGGCCTGCCCGGCGCTCGGATACAGGCCGATAGGCCGCCCCCTGGCATCCGCGACCGCGTGCAGCTTCGAGTTCAGCCCGCCCCTGGTGCGTCCGATGAAGCGTTTGCAGCCCCCTTTTTGTCCCGCAGGCTGGATGCCGTGCGATGGGCCTTCAGATGGGTCGCGTCGATCATGATCGTCTCGACATCCCGCCCCTCGGCTACCAGGCCCCGGCGGCCTTCGCCGCCCAACTCACCGCAAGGGGCGATCCGCTTCGCGCATCTGAGCCGCTCCACAGATCGCCCATTGCTCCGTCGGCGCAACCGCGCCAAGTTCAAACAGGGACTCTGGCCTCCGCCGGATGAGCCTCGGGGGTCACATCCCATATGCGCGACAAAGCCCCTCTGCTCCACCAATCCCTCAGTCCAGCGTTCGGCAGGCACGGTCCGGTCGCAGACGGAGATTCGGCGGCCGTCCCCGACCGTTGGTCCTTGCCCGGCGATACGCGGCCGCGCCTTATCCCCTTGAAAACCTCGCGCAAGAGGCGCATACGACTTCCGCCCCGCGATCAGGCCGGGGTAGCGCGTGTCGGAGTGACCATGGCCAAGGAAGAGATGCTCGAATTCCCCGGTGTCGTGAAGGAACTCCTGCCCAACGCGACGTTCCGGGTCGAGCTCGAAAACGGCCACGAGATCATCGCGCACACGGCAGGAAAGATGCGGAAGAACCGCATCCGCGTCCTTGCGGGGGACAAGGTTCAGGTGGAAATGACCCCTTATGACCTCACCAAGGGGCGCATCAATTACCGCTTCAAGTGACGGGCGCGGTCCCCGGGGGGCCGGGTCGGCCGTTCCGCCGCGACTGATCCTCGGCTCGTCCAGTCCGCGCCGCCGCGCGCTTCTGGCGCAGATCGGCTTCGCGCCCGACGAGGTCCGCGCGACGGAGATCGACGAGAGCCCGAGGCCGGGCGAGATCCCCCGCCACTACTGCCTCAGGATCGCGCGGGAGAAGGCGGCGGCGCTCGCGGCCGGGTCGGGCGAGGTGCTTCTCTGCGCCGACACCACCGTCGCGCTCGGTCGTCGCATCCTCGGGAAGGCCGCCGATGCGGGCGAGGCGGCGGCGTTCCTCTCCGCCTTGTCGGGGCGCCGCCACCGGGTGATCACGGCGGTGGTCGTCCGGCGCGGCGACCGGCAGTGGGAGAGGGTCGTTGAGACGGTCGTCAAGGTGCGCCCCCTGTCGGACGCGGACGTGAACGCCTACCTTCAGAGCGGCGAGTGGCGGGGCAAGGCCGGGGCCTATGGCATCCAGGGCCGCTTCGGCGCGCATGTGACCTGGCTCCAGGGATCGTTCACCGGGGTCGTGGGCCTGCCGCTCTCCGAGACCTTCGGGCTCTTGCAGGCCGCCGGGGCGCGGGCGAAGGGGACGGAATGAAGGGACGGGTCGTCGCGCTGGGCCGGCTGCGGGGGCGCGAGGCTGCCGCGCTGGTCGTTGATGGCCGGCTCGAGGACCTGCGCGTCGCGGCGGACGGGGATTTCGGCCCGGGCGCGATCCTGAGGGGCATCGCCGACCGCCCGATGAAGGGGCAGGGTGGTGTCTTCGTGAAGCTGCCCGAGGGGCGGAAGGGGTTCCTGCGGGAAACCGGCGGCGTGGCGCCCGGGCGCCCCGTGCTCGTCCAGGTGCAGGGCGTGGCCGAAGAGGGCAAGGCCGTGCCGCTGACCCGGCGGCTGATGTTCAAGGGCCGGCTTGCGATCGTGACGCCGGGTGCGCCGGGGCTGAACCTGTCGCGCCGGATCAAGGCCGAGGAGGACCGCGAGCGGCTCGGCCGGGTCGCCGCCGCGGCGATGGAGGGGACGGACTGGGGGCTGGTCGTCCGGTCGGCCGCCGTGGCGGCGGAGGACGCCGCGATCGGGGCCGAGATCGCCGGCCTGCGCGCCCTCTGTTGCCGGGTGCTGGGCGATCCCGAGGGCGGGCCCGAACTTCTGGTCGATGCGCCGGGTCCGCACGAGACCGCCTGGCGCGACTGGTCCGACCCGGCCCCCGACGCGGTCGAGGAGGGGGGGGACGCCTTCGCGCGGACGGGCGCGGAGGAGATGGTGGAGGCGCTCGCCTCGCCGCTCGTGGCCCTGCCCGGGGGCGGGTCGATGGCGGTCGAGCCGACGCGCGCGCTGGTCGCCGTGGATGTGAACACCGGCGGCGACACCTCGCCCGCCGCCGGGCTCAAGGCCAACATCGCGGCGG
The DNA here is from genome assembly GCA_049323795.1 of Pseudomonadota bacterium. GTDB lineage: Bacteria > Pseudomonadota > Alphaproteobacteria > Rhodobacterales > Rhodobacteraceae > JAOADN01. Next base: position 34,736 of record JBMOOH010000008.1, on the reverse strand, counting down.
TGCGCGAGCTTCCCCGGCAGCTGAGGCTGCGGGGCCTCGGCGGGCAGGTCACGGTCGATTTCGCGCCGATGCCGAAGAAGGACCGGGGCAGCCTGGAGCAGCAGATCAGGACGGCGTTCCGGGACGAGGGGAGCGACATCGCGCTGGCCGGCTGGACGCCGCTTGGGAACTACGAGATGCAGCGGCGGCGGGACCGTTTGCCGCTTTCGCCGGTCCTGTCGGTCAGGGAATGAGACGATGGCCTGCCCGATCTGCAAGAGAGAGACCGATCCGAAATACCGCCCCTTCTGTTCGAGGCGCTGCGCCGACATCGACCTCGGGCGGTGGCTGACTGGCAGCTACGTGATCGCGGGCGATGCCGACGATTCCGGCACGCACCCGGCTCTGGAAAGGCCCGGGGAGGAACAGACGCAGGACCGAGCGCAGGGGCGGGCGCGGGAACGGACGCAGGGGCGCGACTAGCCCCGGCAGGCCCCTGATTTCCCTCTGGACAGGGTGCCTGCCCTCGCCTAAAGAAGCCGCCACCAGAGCGCCCAGGTAGCTCAGTTGGTAGAGCAGCGGATTGAAAATCCGCGTGTCGGTGGTTCGATTCCGCCCCTGGGCACCATCCTTCCAAGCACTTGCGCCATCCTCGCCTTCCGGCCGTGCGTAAGCGTGCGTCGAGCGCGTTTATCAACGTTCTTCACGCGGGCAGCGGGATCACGGTGTCGATGTCGGCCTGATCACCTCAGTAGTAATCTTTATTCTTGATTCTTGATCTTGCGGGACGTTTTGAACGTCGTGACTGGCTGGTCCACCCGCAGATTCACCCAAGACCCCACTTCCCGGTCGGCGGCGCCGCTGGTCAGGACACAAGGAATGGGCCCCGTCGGGGGATCGCCCCGATGGCCCCAACTCTCGCGGCGGGTTGACACACTATAATTCCAATATTAGAATATAAAGTGTCGTGAAAAGCGGAGCTGCCCGCGTGAAACCGTTGATCGCATTCGTCGTGCTTGCCGTCTCTTCCGGTCCGTCTGTGGCCGATCCGCTCGTTCTGACCTCCATCCAGGAGTGGAAGGCGGTCTACGGCCAGATCGAACCGCGTGACCGCGTCCCGGCACGCGCCCGCATCGGGGGAACCCTCGTCGAACTTGCGGTCGCGGAAGGCGACACCGTGGCCGCCGGACAGCCGATCGCGAGCATCGTCGACCCGAAAATGGATTTCCAGATCGACGCCCTGGCGGCGCAACGCACATCGGCCGCAGCACAGCTTGAGAATGCGAAGGCCGAACTGAAGCGGGGCGAGGATCTGCTCAGGCAGGGGGTGACGACCATCCAGCGTCTCGATGCGCTGAAGACCCAGGTCGATGTCCTGAACGGCCAGATCGCCGCGCTCGATGCACAGACCGACGTGATCCGCCAGACCCGGTCCGAAGGGCAGGTGCTGTCTCCGTCCGATGGCCGCGTACTCGACGTGCCGCTGTCGAAGGGCGCGGTCGTGATGCCGGGCGATTCCATCGCTGTCGTGGCGACCGGGGGCACCTTCCTTCGACTTGCCGTACCCGAACGCCTTGGCCCCGGCCTGCGGGAAGGCGACCCCATCGTCATCGAAGGCGCGGGGATGACCGCCGAAGGGCGGCTCGTGAAGGTCTATCCGCTGGTCGAGAAGGGCCGGGTCGTCGCCGATGTCGAGGTCGGGGGCCTGTCTGACCGGCTGATCGATGCGCGCGTGCTCGTGCGGCTGCCGGTCGGGTCGCACGACGGCCTGCTGGTGCCGGCCGCCTCGGTTGTCACGCGGGGCGGGCTCGATTTCGTGACGGTCGCGGGCAAGGACGGCCCGGTGGAGCGCACGGTCGTCACCGGAACGCGGCAGACCGTCGACGGCGTCGAGATGGTCGAGGTCCTGTCGGGCCTTGTGGTCGGGGACGACGTTCTTCCCCCGAAGCAGGGTGCCGGCGAGTGACCGAAGGTTCCCATCCCCTCGGGCTGGCCGGACGGCTGACGCGGGCCTTCATCGGCTCGTCGCTGACGCCGCTTCTGATCCTCGCCGCGCTCGCGGCCGGCCTGATCGCCCTCCTCGCCCTTCCGCGCGAGGAAGAGCCGCAGATCTCGGTCCCGATGGTCGACATCCAGGTGCAGGCGCCGGGGCTGAAGGCCGAGGACGCGGTCAAGCTGGTCACCGAACCGCTCGAGGTTCTGGTGAAAGGCATCAACGGCGTCGAGCATGTCTATTCCCGGACGCGTGACGACGCCGTTCTGGTGACCGCGCGGTTCAGGGTCGGCACGCGGTCCGAGGATGCGATCCTGCGCGTCCGTGACAAGCTCAGCGCGAACATGGACCGCATTCCGGTCGGCATCCCCGAACCGCTTGTCGTGGGCCGCGGGATCGACGACGTGGCGATCCTGTCGGTCACCCTCTCGGCCGCGCCGGGGCAAGAGGTGGGAGGCGGGGAACTGACCCGCATCGCCCGCGCCGTCCAGACCGAGGTCGCCAAGACCGAGGACGTGGGCCTGACCTATCTGGTGGGCGAGGCGACCGACGCCATCCGCATCGCGCCCGACCCGGACCGGCTGGCGCTCTACGGCGTGACGCTGCAACAGCTTGCCGGCAAGGTCGCGCAGGCCAACCGCACCCTGAACACCGGCAAGGTCCGCGATGCGGGGCAGGAGATCGACCTTGTCGCGGGCGAAACCCTGACCGCGCCGGCCGAGATCGCCAACCTTCTCGTCACCACCCGCGACGGACGTCCCGTCTATGTCTCGGACGTGGCCGATGTCTCCTACGTGCCCGACACGTCGTCCCGCATCGTCGCGCAGGTCGAACGGGCGGCGGACGGGACGGTGATCCGCAAACCCGCCGTGACGCTGGCGGTCGCCAAGCGCGCGGGCGCGAACGCGGTCGTGGTCTCCGAGGCGGCGCTGAAGCGGATCGAGGCGCTGGAAGGCACGATCATCCCCGACAGCGTCAGGCTGACCGTCACGCGGAACTACGGCGAATCGGCGAACAGCAAGGCGAACACGCTTCTGTTCCACCTGAGCCTCGCCACGCTGTCGATCATCGGCCTGGTCCTGCTGACCATCGGCTGGCGGGAATCCGTGGTCGTCGCCATCGTCATCCCCGTCACGATCCTGCTCACGCTCTTCGCCGCATGGATCATGGGCTACACGCTGAACCGCGTGTCGCTCTTTGCGCTGATCTTCTCGATCGGGATCCTCGTCGACGACGCCATCGTGGTGATCGAGAATATCGCGCGGCACTGGGCGATGGGGGACGGGCGCCCCCGCTCGCAGGCAGCCATCGACGCGGTGGCCGAGGTGGGCAACCCCACCATCGTCGCCACGCTGACGGTCGTCGCGGCGCTCTTGCCGATGCTGTTCGTCAGCGGGCTGATGGGCCCCTACATGTCGCCCATCCCGGCGAATGCCTCGGCCGCGATGATCTTTTCCTTCTTCGTCGCGGTCATCGTGACGCCCTGGCTGATGGTTAAGGTCGCGGGCACGGCCCATGCCGCGCAGGGAGCGGCGGCGCATCATCGTTCCGGCGACCGCCACCCGGGCGGCCGGATGGGCCGCGCCTATGCCGCGGTCGCGGGGGTGATCCTTGCGTCCAAGGGGCGGAGCCTTCTGTTCCTGCTGCTCGCCGCCGCGCTGTCCTTCGGGTCGCTCGGGCTTCTCTACACCAGGGACGTGACGGTCAAGCTTCTGCCCTTCGACAACAAGTCGGAACTGTCGGTCATGATCGACCTGCCCGAAGGCAGCGCGACCGAGGCGACCGACCGCGTCGCCCAGGATGTGGCGCGGGCGGTCATGGCGCTGCCCGAGGTGACGTCGGTCCAGACCCATGCAGGCACGGCGGCGCCCTTCGACTTCAACGGCCTCGTCCGGCACTACTACCTGCGGCAGGAACCGCAGCTGGGCGAGGTGGCGATCAACCTCCTGCCCGAGGGCGCGCGGGAGCGGGCGAGCCACGCCATCGCTCTGGACATCCGCGAGCGGCTGAAGTCGATCCCCGTTCCGACCGGCACGGTGCTCAAGGTCGTGGAACCCCCGCCGGGACCGCCCGTCATATCGACCCTTCTGGCCGAGATCTACGGGCCGGATGCCGAGACGCGCCGCGCGGCCGCGGCCAAGGTGGAAGCCGCGTTCCGGTCGGTGCCCTTCATCGTGGACGTGGACAACAGCTATGGCGTCCAGGCGCCGCGGCTCAGGGCCACGGTCTCGTCCGACAGCCTCGACTTCTTCGGGGTGCAGGAACAGGACGTCTTCGACACGCTCGCCGCACTGAACGGCGGGCAGACGGTGGGCTATTCGCACCGGGGCGGCGGGCGCTATCCGATCCCGCTTCTGATCCAGCGACCGAAGGGCGAGCGGGTGCTGGACGAGCGCTTCCTGACGACGCCGATCCCCGCCAACACCATCCCCGGCGCGAAAGGCGTCGTGGAACTGGGCGACGTGGTGCAGGTCACGCGCGAAAAGGCTTCCTTCCCGATCTTCCGCCACAACGGCCGCGCGGCCGAGATGGTGACGGCGGAACTGGCGGGTGATTTCGAGGCGCCGCTCTACGGGATGCTCGCCGTCGCTGACGCGCTGAAGGGCCAGCCCGGCGCACCGGCAATCGCGCTGAACGGCCAGCCCGACGATGAAAGCCGCCCGACGCTGCTGTGGGACGGCGAATGGGAAGTGACCTGGGTCACGTTCCGCGACATGGGGGCGGCCTTCGGCGTGGCGCTTCTGGGGATCTACATCCTCGTCGTGGCGCAGTTCGGGTCGTTCAAGCTGCCGCTCGTCGTGCTCACCCCCGTGCCGCTGACGTTCCTCGGCATCATGGTCGGCCACTGGCTGTTTCGGGCGCCCTTCTCGGCCACGTCGATGATCGGCTTCATCGCGCTGGCGGGGATCATCGTCAGGAACTCGATCCTGCTTGTCGATTTCATCCGCCATGCCGGCCCGGTGACCGTGCAGTCCCTGATCGCCGCCGGAACGATCCGCTTCAAGCCGATCCTGCTGACCGCGCTCGCCGCGATGATCGGCGCGGCGGTCATCCTTGCCGACCCGATCTTCCAGGGTCTCGCGATCTCGCTTCTGTTCGGATTGATGACCTCGACCCTGCTGACGGTCCTCGTCATCCCGGCGATCTACCGGGTGTTCCGGACATGACCTGCCGACCGGCCACCGCCGGCGGACCGCCCGCCCCTTGTCCCCTGGAACCGACGGCACGGGGTGCCGTTCACAATCGACGAAAGGAAACTCCATGACACTCGACAGATCCGTGCTGATGTTCGCCGGCCTCATGGTCCTGCTCAGCGTCTTCCTGACGGCGTTCGTGTCGCCTTACTTCGTCTGGCTCACCGTCTTCATCGGCCTGAACCTCCTTCAGTCATCGATCACTGGTTTCTGCCCTGCGGCGTTCGTGTTCCGCCGGCTGGGCATCAAGCCGGGCTGTGCCTTCTGAAGCCGGTGTCTCCCGACAGCTTCGATCTCCATGCGAATGATCCCGAGGCCGCGGAACGCGCGGTCGCGCTTCTCAAGGCGCTGTCGCATGTGGGACGCCTCAGGATCCTCTGTTCGCTGCTCGATCGTCCGATGTCGGTGAGCGACCTCTGCATCGCGGTGGGAGAACACCAGGCCGCGGTGTCGCAGCACCTGATGCGGCTGAGGGCGGAAGGGCTGGTGACACGGCATCGTGTCGGCAGGACCGTCGAATACCGGATGCAGCGGGCCGACGTGACGGAAGTGATCGCATCGCTCCGCCGTGCCTTCTGCTGAAGGGGCCCTTGAACCGCGCCGGGTTTGCCGGAGGCTCCGGCTTCTCCTTGAACCGGTGTCGCCGGCCTTTTCGCCGCGGCGGTTCGTGCGGCGGATGCAAGGCGATACAGGCGGGCGCGCCGGTCATGTCCGGCCGCCCGGCCCCGGGGAGGCCGGCCGCACGTCGTGGCCGGATGCGCCGGGCGCGGGCGCGAAACGCACCCGGGCGAGGAGGCCGCGGCCAGAGTCCGGACAGGTGAACTCGAGCCCGGCTCCGAAGAGCGCCGCGATCTCGATCACGATGGGAAGGCCGAGGCCGAAGCCCGAGCCGTCCTGCCCGGGAACGCCCATCCGGCGCGGCTGGGCCGAGCGGACATGCGCGGCCAGACGGTCGAGCTGTGCCGCGGACAGGCCGGGGCCGTCGTCCTCGACCTCGAGGCATGTCCGCTGCCGCCCCCCGATCACCTGCGCCGTCACCCGCGCCGTCACCCGCGCTCCGGGTCCGGCATGGGCGAGCGCGTTGTCCAGAAGGTTGCGCAGCAGTTCCTGGAAGAGGACGGGTTCAGCCAGGACCGCGGCGGTCTGCACCCCCTCGTAGCCCAGATCGATGTCGCGCCCGGTCGCGGCCGGGATCATCTCGGCCACTGTGCCGCGTGTCAGGTCGGCGACGTCGATCGTTCCGAAGCTCTGCGCGCTCGCCTCGGCATCGACCCGCGCCAGAGCGAGGAGCTGGGCGAGCACCCGTTCCGCCCGGGTGAGCGCCGCGTCGGCCTTGTCCACTGCCTCGCGGCTGTCGGGGGCGAGGGCCGATCCGCGCGCGAGGGCGAGCTGGGTGCGGACCACCGAAAGCGGAGTGCGGAGCTGGTGCCCGGCATTGCCGGTGAAGTTGCGCAATGCCGCGAGGGCGGCGTCGAGGCGGGCCATGAACGAATTGACGGCATCGAGCAGCCCGCGAACCTCGGTCGGCGTATCGGCCCTGACGGGGCGGAGATCGGCGGGGGAGCGTTGCGAGATCGCCGCGCCGAGCTGGTCGAGCGGCCGGAGCGCCACGGTCACGGCCATCCAGACGCTTGCCGCCGCACCGAGGATCATCGCCATGAGCCGGATTGCCGACCGCAGCAGGATCGACCGCGCCAGCGCATCGCGCGAGAGGGTGGTCTCGGCCACGGTGACGGTGAAGCCGATCTCGCCCGCGCCGGTCGAGACCTCGCGCGAGATGGTGGCGACACGGATGCGGGCGCCGCTGAACTCTGCATCGATCACCGCGCGGCCGTCCGCGCCGGGACGGGCAGACGGCAGGTCGGCATAGCCGGTCAGGAAGGCGCCCGGGCTCTGGTCCACCCGGTAGAACACCCGGTCCTGTGCGGTCGAGGACAGCATCTCGAGCGAGGACCAGGGCAGATCGACCGCCAGACTTCCCTGCTCGTCCAGGACCACGCGCTCGGCGATCGCCATCGCTGAGCCGAGCAGAACCCGGTCCGAAACGTCCTGCGCCGTGCGCCGCGCCTCGCGCCAGGTATCGGCGAGGGCGATGATCCCGAGCGCGGCGGTTGCCAGAAGCAGCCATCCGATCAGGCGCCGGCGCAGGGACCAGTCCTCGGTCACGTGCCGTCCCCGCCCTTTTCGAGGAAGTAGCCCAGTCCGCGCGCCGTCCTCAGGCCGAGCCCGAGGGGCGCGATGCGCCGACGCAGACGCGAGACGTACTGTTCGATCGCGTTGTCGGAGAGGATGTCGTCGATCGACGTCAGGGACTGGACGATGGTTTCCCGCGTGACCACCTTGCCGGCGCGCAGGAACAGCAGCTCGAGCAGCGCGCGTTCCCGCGCCGGAAGGTCGAGCGGCCGCCCCGAGGCCAGGAACTGCCGCGTCGTCAGGTCGAGCGTCACCACCCCGACCGAGACGACCGAGGAGCGCAGGCCCGCCTGCCGCCGCAGCAGGGAGCGGACCCGCGCCTCGAGTTCGCCGACGTCGAAGGGTTTCGTCATGTAGTCGTCGGCGCCCAGATCGAGCCCGCGCACCCTTTCGTCCGGAGTCCCGCGGGCGGTCAGGATCATCACCGCCGCCGGATCGGACCGCGCCCGGATCGCCTTCAGCACCGAAATCCCGTCCCGCTGGGGCAGGTTGAGGTCGAGGATGATGAGGTCGAACTGCTCGGCCTCAGCGAGGTGCAGGGCGGAGGCGCCGTCATGCACGCAGTCCACCGCATAGCCCGCGCGCGAAAGCAGCGTCGAAAGCGCCTCGGCCAGCGGACGGTCGTCCTCGACGAGAAGTATGCGCATCGGCCCTCCCCCCCCCCCGTCTCCCCCCCGTCTCCCCCCGGTCTCCCGCGGTCTCCCGCGGTCTCCCGCGGTCTCCCAGGGCTCCTCCGCGTCTCCACACTAGGCGAGCCGGGGGCAGGTTGTGAACCGGCAGCAGATGGCGCAAGCTCCCGGCGGTCATGGCCCGGCTTGCCGCCCTTTTCCTGATTGCGCTGACCGGCGCGGTTCCCGCGGTCGCCGAGGTGGTCCGCTTCCCCGCGCCGGCGGGTACGGCCCTGCGCGAGATGGTCATATACTCGTCGCTCGACGCGAACCTCGCCGCGCCGCTGGTCGAGGCGTTCCAGGCCCGCAATCCCGGTGTCGCCGTGCGCTACGAGGATCTGCTCGCGGCCGAGATCGCCGACCGGGTCCGCGCCGAGACGGATGCCGGCGGACCCACGGCGGACTTCGCCTTCTCGTCCGGCATGGATCTTCAGATCAAGCTGGCCAACGACGGCTACGCGCAGCCGGTGGACGTGCCCGCGGCACGGGGCTGGCCGCGCTGGGCGAACTGGCGCGATACCGCCTTCGCGCTGACCTACGAGCCGGCGGTGCTCGTCTATCACAAGCCGTCCTTCCCCGAAGGCCCGCCCCGCACGCGGTTCGAACTGCTCGACTGGCTGGCGGAGGTGCCGGAAGGCGGCCCCCCGAGGGTCGGGACCTACGACATCGCCAGATCGCAGGTCGGCTACCTCTTCCTTGCCCGCGATGTCGAGCACTTCCCCGATATCTGGTCGCTGATCGCGGCGATGGGACGGGCCGGGGTCGAGACCTATCCGACCAGCCAGGAGATACTCGACCGGGTCGCGGACGGGCGCCTCGTCCTCGGATACAACATCCTGGGAAGCTATGCCGCCGACCAGGCGCGCCTCTTCCCCGACCTCGGGATCGTCCTGCTGAAGGACTACACCGTCGTGGTGTCGCGCGTCGCCCTGGTCCCGAGGGCCGCGCGCTCGCCCGATCTCGGCAGCGCCTTCGCCGCGTTCCTGATGAGCGGCGAGGGCCAGGCGATGCTGTCCGAGAAGCTGCGTCTGCCGGCCCTCGGACTCGATGTCTCGGGGGCCGCCGGCTCGGGCGGGATGCGCGGGGCGCAGGGCAGCGAACTCCGTCCGGTGCCGGTGTCGCCCGGGCTGCTGTCCTACATCGACCAGTCGCGCCAGCGGCTGCTCCTGCGGAAGTGGAGCAAGGCGCTGTCCGCCGCCTCGCCGCGGGTGTCAGGTCGATGACAGGTTGATGTGCTGTTGTAGCGCCAAGTCCGGGCGCGAGGAGGCGCACGGACCGGCAGTCACGCACAGGCCGCCGGAACGGGCGGCAAGGGAGGAAGACATGAGACAAGCGCTTTTCGGCGCGGCCGTTGCGGCCGTGCTGGCCGTTCCGGCCCTGGCGGCCGAATACACCATCATGGCGCCGGCGGCCCCCGGCGGCGGCTGGGACCAGACGGCCCGCACGATGCAGGAAGTCATGGTCGCCGAGGGCATCTCGGGCAACGTCCAGGTCCAGAACGTGCCCGGAGCGGGCGGGACCGTGGGTCTTGCCCAGTTCGTGTCGAGCGCGGCGGGCGACCCCTCGCAGCTGATCGTCGGCGGCTATGTGATGGTCGGTGCGATCCTGACCAACGCCTCGCCCGTGAGCCTCGCGGACGTCACCCCCATCGCTCGCCTGACCGGCGAGGCCGAGGCCATCGCCGTCCCCGCCGGTTCGGACATCCAGACCATCGGCGATCTGGTCGAGAAGATGAAGGCTGATCCCGGGTCGGTTTCCTGGGCGGGCGGTTCGGCGGGCGGCGTCGACCACATCACCGTCGGCCTGCTGGCCAAGGCTGCGGGCATCGACCCGACCAAGATCAACTATATCGCCTTCTCGGGCGGCGGCGAGGCGGTGGCCGCGATTCTCGGCAACCAGGTGACGGCCGGAATTTCCGGTGTCAGCGAATTCCTGCCCCAGGTCGAGGCCGGCGCGATGCGCATCCTTGCCGTCTCGACCGCCGACAAATGGCCGGGCACCGACGCGCCGACCCTCAGGGAGTCGGGCTATGACGTGAACGTGCAGAACTGGCGGATGGTGGCCGCGGCGCCCGGCCTCTCGGACGAGCAGAAGGCGGCCGTCGCCGCCGACATCGACAAGCTGGCGAATTCGGCCGGCTGGAAGTCCGCGCTGGAAGCGAAGGGCTGGGCCAACACCTACCTTGCGGGGGCCGACTTCGAAGCCCAGCTCGCCAAGGAGATCGAGGCGACGACCGCGATCCTCAAGGATATCGGTCTGGTGAAATGACCGGCCAGGCCGGACCCGGACGCCGCCCCTACGGGGCGGCGTTCGTCATCGCGGCCTTTCTGGCCGCGGTTGGCGTCATGCTCCTGCGGGACGCCGCCCGCCTGCCGCAGGATGGCGGCTATGCCGGGGTCGGCCCGGCGGCGATGCCCCGCATCGTCGGCGGCGGCCTGATGCTTCTGGCGCTCCTGACCGCCATATCGGGCTACCGCGACGGCCGCGAGCCCCTGCCGCCGCAGCGGCTCGGTGCGGTCGCCTGGATCGTCGCCGGCCTGCTCCTGCAGATGCTGCTGCTGAGGCCGCTGGGCTTTTCGATCGCCTCGGGCCTGCTGTTCGCCTGCACCGCGGCGGGGTTCGGCCGGCGCAACCTGGCACTCACCCTGCCTTTCGGCCTGATCTTCGCGCTGGCCATCTACGGACTGTTCGACGGCGTGCTGAGGCTCAACCTGCCGGCCGGCTGGATCGAAACGGCGGTTTTCGGGGGCTGACGATGGAGACCTTCACCTATCTGGCCGAGGGGCTGTCGGTCGCCGTCCAGCCGATGAACCTGCTCTACGCGCTGATCGGGGTGACACTCGGCACCGCCGTGGGCGTGCTGCCCGGCATCGGCCCGGCGCTGACGGTGGCGCTCCTGCTGCCGGTAACGAACGGGCTCGACCCCGCCGGGTCGCTGATCATGTTCGCGGGCATCTACTACGGCGGGATGTACGGCGGGTCCACCACCTCGATCCTGCTAAACACGCCGGGCGAGAGCGCGTCGATCATCACCGCGCTCGAGGGCAACCGCATGGCCCGCAGCGGCCGGGGCGGACCGGCACTGGCCACCGCCGCCATCGGATCCTTCGTCGCGGGGCTGATCGCCACGCTGGCGCTGGCCTTCCTTGCGCCCTGGGTGGTCAGGATCGCGCTGGTCTTCGGCCCGCGCGAGTATTTCGCGCTGATGATCCTGTCCTTCGTCACCGTGTCCGCCGCCTTTGGCGACAGCGCGCTGCGCGGGCTGACCTCGCTCTTCATCGGCCTGGCTCTGGCGACGGTCGGCATCGACCAGCTGACCGGACAGGCGCGGATGTCCTTCGGGGTGCCGCAGCTTCTGGACGGGATCGAGATCACCACCATTGCCGTCGCGATGTTCGCGCTCGGCGAGGCGCTCTTCGTCGCCGCCCAGTCCACCCCCGGCGAGGGCGAGGTGCTGGCGGTCCGGGGCTCGGTCTGGATGTCGTCGCGCGACTGGGCGCGGTCGTGGAAGCCCTGGCTGCGCGGCACGGTGATCGGGTTTCCCATCGGCGCGATGCCGGCGGGCGGGGCCGAGATCGGCACTTTCCTCAGCTATGCCGCCGAGAAGCGGCTCGCGAGCGTGCCGGAGGAATTCGGCCACGGCGCGATCGAGGGCGTCGCCGGGCCGGAAGCGGCGAACAACGCCAGCGCCGCCGGGACGCTGGTGCCGCTTCTGACGCTCGGCCTGCCGACTTCGGCCACGGCGGCCATCCTGCTTGCCGGGTTCCAGCAGTTCGGCCTGCAGCCCGGCCCCATGCTCTTTGCCAACAGCCCGCAACTGGTCTGGGGCCTGATCGCCAGCCTCCTGATCGCCAATCTGATGCTGCTGGTGCTGAACCTGCCGATGATCGGGCTCTGGGTGAAGCTGCTGATGATCCCGAAGCCCTGGCTCTACGCGGGCATCCTGCTTTTCGCCACGCTTGGCACCATCGGCGTCAATCCCTCGCCGGTCGAACTGTCGATGCTCCTGATCTTCGGCGGGCTCGGCTACCTGATGCGGCTCTTCGGGTATCCGATCGCGCCCGTGGTCGTCGGACTGATCCTCGGGCCGATGGCCGAGCAGCAGCTGCGCCGGGCGCTGGCCATCGCGCAGGGCGACCCGGCCACGCTCGTCGGATCGCCGGTGGCGGCCACGCTCATGGCAATCGCCGCGATCGCACTGTTCCTGCCGATGGTCCTCAGGGCGATAGGCCGCGGCCGCGTGCTTGCCGCGGTGGCGGCGGACGAGGACTGACCTAGCGCCAGGGCCGCCCCCCGGGTGCCCCCCGGGTGCCCTGCGGGGTGGGCGGGGACGGTCCGGCACCGGCGCCCTCCGGAGCATTCCCCCGCTGTCCGGCCATCCCGACCCCCGCCCTCAGGTGCTGCCGGTGCCCTGCGAGGCAAGTGCCGCGACCTCGTCGAGGATCGCCCCGGCCAGGAAGGGCTTGGCAAAGACCGGGATGTGCCCGAAGGCGGCGGGCAGGGACGACGCCGGGTATCCGGTCATGAAGACGAAGGGAATGCCGTCGCGCATCAGGCGCTCGGCCAGCGGGAAGCTCTGACCGTCGGGCAGGCTCACGTCCAGGATCGCGGCGTCGGTGCGGACCCCGGCGGTGTCGAGCAGGGCGAAGGCGGCCGAGAGGGTCGGTGCCGGTCCGATGACCGTGAAGCCGCGCGACTCGGCCTCCTCGAGGAGATCCTCGGCAAGCACGAACTCGTCTTCGACGATGAGGACGCTGCACCTACTGCCGCCCAGGATCTTCCTCCGCACGCTCCCTGTCCGCCGGGACGCGCGGCGATCTTAGAAGCTCTGTGCCGACCTGCAACCGGAACGTGTAGCGGGATGCCGGCTTGCAGACGCGCCGGCTGCCCGCAGGCTTCCGGGAGGGATCGCGGTGCGCTACACCCCCCTCGGGTGGGCAGCCGGAGGATGTTGGATGAGGGCGCAGGCGGGGGGAGAAGGCGGCGGACCGTGTCTGGACGACGCGGGCCTCTACGTGGGGCGGGTCTGGCGCGAAGGCGTCGGACCGTCGGTGGTTGCGGTGCGCGGCGGACGGATGCACGACATCACCGGCCCGGCGGCGCCCACGCTTTCGGCCCTTCTCGAGGCCGACGACATCCCGGGCGCCGTCGCCGCGGCAGAGTGCGAGGACATCGGGTCGGCCGACGACCTCGCGGGTGCGAGTGTCGAGCCGTCCGATCCCGACGCGACGCGCCTCCTTGCCCCGTGCGACCTTCAGGCCGTGAAGGCCTGCGGCGTCACCTTCGCCCGGTCGATGATCGAGCGCGTCATCGAAGAGCGCGCCGCGGGCGATCCGGCACGGGCGGCGGCAATCCGGGCGCGGATCGCGGACACGATCGGGGCGAGCCTGCGCGATCTGGTGCCGGGGTCCGGGGCGGCGGCGCGGGTGGCGGAGATGCTGAAGGCCGAGGGGCTCTGGAGCCCGTATCTCGAGGTCGGGATCGGGCCGGATGCCGAGGTGTTCACCAAGTGCCCGCCGATGGCGGCGGTGGGCTGGGGGGCGGCGGTGGGGCTGCATCCGGTCAGCCGCTGGAACAACCCCGAACCGGAGGTGGTGCTCGCGGTCGACAGCCGGGGCCGCATCCGGGGGGCGACGCTCGGGAACGACGTGAACCTGCGGGACGTCGAGGGCCGCTCGGCGCTTCTGCTCGGCAAGGCCAAGGACAACAACGCGAGTGCCGCGATCGGGCCCTTCATCCGGGTCTTCGACGACACCTTCACGCTCGACGACGTGCGCCGCGCGGACCTCACCCTGACGGTCGAGGGCGAGGACGGTTTCAGACTGACGGGCCGGTCCTCGATGTCCGAAATCAGCCGCGACCCCGCCGACCTCGTGGCACAGGCGCGGGGGCGCCACCACCAGTACCCGGACGGCTTCATGCTCTACCTCGGCACGATGTTCGCGCCGGTGCAGGACCGCGACGGCGCGGGGCAGGGGTTCACCCATCACCTCGGCGACATCGTGACGATCGAGGCGCCGGGACTGGGGCGGCTCGTCAACACCGTCCGGCTCTCGACCGAGGCGCCGGAATGGACCTTCGGGGCGGGGGCGCTGATGCGCAACCTGGCGCGGCGCGGGCTTCTGGAGTGACGGTTTCGGGGACGGGCAGGCCCGGGCGGGCCGATGCCCGCCCGATCCGGGCCCCCGCTGTCCCGAACGTCAGGTCGAGAAATCGTCGATCAGCGGATTGGGCCTTGCAAACCGTTCAAGATCCGCCTGGTCCGTGATCAGGATGCGGGTGCCTTGAACCGTGATGCCATAGGGCTGCAGGCCCTTGAAGGCACGGCTCAGGTTTTCCGGCGCCATGCCCAGAACCGACGCGACGCGGCGCTTTTCGAATTCAAGCTCGAAGACCGCCCCCCCACCGGCGCGTTTCTGCTGCCGCAGCAGGTAGTTTGCCAGCCTCTCGAGCGAGGTCCTGAGCTTGAGATCCTTCTGCGACTTCACGACGGCGCGATAGCATTGCGCGAGTTCCCTCACGATCGCGCGGGCGAAGTTGCCATCGACGTCGAAAATGGCCCGCACGTCCTGACTCGGGATCAGCACGATCCGGCTCTTCTGCAGCGTTCTGGCCGACATCAGATAGGGGGCATCCCTGATTGTCGCGGCCAGGATGAATGTCGATATCGGCCGGACGGTTGCAAGGCTCGTCTCGCGGCCGCTCCAGTTCGAGAACAGATCGACCGTACCGGACAGGACCACATGCAGAAAGTCGCTCGGCTCGCCCTCTCTCAGCAGTTCGATCTGCGGAGGGAAGTTCTGCACATAGGCGCCGCGCATCAGGGACTGGAAATGCGCCTCCGCCATTTCGGCAAACAGGCTGAGCGCCCGAACCTCGGGGTAGATCGACCCTGGCATGCAACGCGCCTCTTTGACTTCCGCGAGGATCGTTTCGTTACTTGATATTTATCAAGATATCAAGTGATGCAGGCATGAAGCTGCTTGACGCAGATGGGCGCGCGGCATGACGTTTTTCGATAAGCCATTTATTTCACTGCAAGATCGGCGCGACGTGATCTAGATCAAATCCGCCCGGCCGCTCTGGTTGCAGGTCTGGCGCCGATCCCCCGTCGGGGTGAATGCGCCATTCTTGCCGGAGAGCCTGCCATGCCGTCCACCGTTGCCACCGCCTCGCGCGCCGATCAGAAGCGTGCCCTGGCCCTGAGCACGATCGCCTTCACCACCTGTTTCGCGGTATGGACGATCTTTTCCATCATCGGCGTCGCCATCAAGGCCGAGCTTGGACTGAACGACACCCAGTTCGGTCTGCTGGTGGCCACGCCGATCCTGACGGGATCGCTGACCCGCATCTTTCTGGGCGTCTGGACCGAGAAATACGGCGGGCGCCTCGTCTTTTCCGGACAGATGCTGCTTGCGGCCCTGGCAACCTGGGCGCTGACGCTGGCCGACAGCTACATCATGTATTTGGTTGCGGCGCTGGGCGTGGGCCTCGCGGGCGGGTCGTTCATCATCGGCGTGGCCTATGTCAGCCGCTGGTATGACGCGGGCCGGCAGGGCACGGCGCTGGGCATCTTCGGCGCGGGCAACATCGGCGCGGCGGTGACCAAGTTCGCCGCGCCCTTCGTGATGGTCGCCTGGGGCTGGCAGGGCGTGGCGAACGTCTGGGCGGCGGGGCTTGCGCTGATGGCCGTGGTGTTCTTCCTGTTCGCCAAGGACGACCCGACCCTGGTCGAGCGGCGCCGGACCGGGGCCAGGGCGCCGAGCCTTGCCCAGCAGTTCGCCCCGCTCAGGAACGTTCAGGTCTGGCGCTTCTCGCTCTATTACTTCTTCGTCTTCGGCGCCTTCGTGGCGCTGGCGCTGTGGCTGCCCAACTATCTGATCGACGTCTACGGCGTCGACGTGCGCGCGGCGGGCATGGCGGCGGCGACCTTCAGCCTTTCGGCCAGCCTGTTCCGCGCCTATGGCGGGCACCTCTCCGACAGGTTCGGCGCGCGGTCGGTCATGTACTGGACCTTCGGCTTCGCGCTGCTGTTCCTGTTCATGCTGTCCTACCCGCCCACCGACTATGTCATCCAGGGCAAGGACGGCCCGATCGCCTTCTCCACCCGCATGGGCCTGTGGCCATTCGTGGCCCTGCTCTTCGCGCTCGGCTTCTTCATGAGCCTCGGCAAGGCCGCCGTCTTCAAGCACATCCCGGTCTACTACCCCAACAATGTCGGTGCCGTCGGCGGGCTTGTCGGCATGATCGGCGGGCTTGGCGGCTTTGTCCTGCCGATCGCCTTCGGCGCGCTTCTGGACCTGACGGGCATCTACACGTCGTCCTTTGCACTTCTGTTCGTTCTTGTCGCGCTTGCCCTGACCTGGATGCACCTGTCGATCCGCGCGATGGAGCGCGCCGCGCACGGCGAGGCGCTGGACCTGCTGCCGCAACTGCCCGAGATGCAGGAAATCCACAACCCCGGGCGCACGGTCATGCCGCGCCTGCTCGAGGACTGGCGGCCGGAGGATGCGCAGTTCTGGGAAACGAAGGGCCGGGCCGTCGCGCGCCGCAACCTGTGGCTGTCGATCCCGGCGCTGCTTCTGGCCTTCTCGGTCTGGATGGTCTGGTCGATGGTCGTGGCCAAGCTGCCGCTGATCGGCTTCGCCTTCAGCCCGGAACAGCTGTTCTGGCTCGCCGCGCTGCCCGCCCTGTCGGGGGCGACCCTGAGGATCTTCTACGGCTTCATGGTGCCGATCTTCGGCGGACGGCTGTGGACGACCCTGTCCACCGCCTCGCTCCTGCTGCCCGCGATCGGCATCGGCTATGCGGTGCAGGACCCGGCGACGCCCTACTTCATCTTCCTCGTTCTGGCGCTTCTGTGCGGGCTGGGCGGGGCCAACTTTGCCTCGTCGATGGCCAATATCGGCTACTTCTTCCCGAAGGCCGAGAAGGGCAACGCGCTGGCGCTGAATGCGGGGCTCGGCAACCTCGGGGTCAGCGTCATGCAGTTCCTGGTGCCGCTGGTCATCACGGCGGGCGTGTTCGGCGCCCTCGGCGGCGCGGCGCAGGCGCTGGCCGACGGCGGCCGGATCTGGCTGCAGAACGCAGGCTTCATCTGGGTGCCGTTCATTCTGGCCTCGACCGTCGCGGCCTGGGTCGGCATGAACGACATCGCCGATGCCAGGGCCAGTTTCGTCCAGCAGTCGGTGATCTTCGGGCGCACCCACAACTGGCTGATGTGCGTTCTGTACATCGGCACCTTCGGCAGCTTCATCGGCTATTCGGCGGGCTTCCCGCTCCTGTCGAAGATCGCCTTCCCGGACGTGAACGCCCTGCAATACGTCTTCCTCGGGCCGCTGGTGGGTGCGCTGTCGCGCGCCGGAACGGGCTGGGCGAGCGACCGCTTCGGCGGCGGGCGCGTCACCTTCTGGGTCTTTGCCGGGATGATCGCCTCTGTCGTCGCGGTGATCCTGTCGTTGCAGGCGGGGTCGTTTGCCGGGTTCTTCGCGGGCTTCATGGCGCTGTTCTTCTTCACCGGCGTCGGCAACGCCTCGACCTTCCAGATGATCCCGGTCATCATGGGCCGCGAGGTTCCGCGCCTGATGCCGCAACTGACAGGCGCAGACCGCGCCCGCCAGATCGCGATGGAATCGGGCGGGATCGTCGCCTTCTCCAGCGCCATCGGCGCCTATGGCGGCTTCTTCATCCCCAAGGCCTACGGCTCGTCGATCGCGATGACCGGCAGCCCGATCGGTGCGCTGTGGCTGTTCCTCGGCTTCTATGTGCTGTGCCTGGCCATCACCTGGGGTGTCTACACCCGCCCCGGCGGCCTGCTGCACGACATCGAACACGGTCGCCCGCCCGAGGGCAATGCCGCCCAGCCCGCACAATGACCCCATGAATGTTCGGGCGGTGCAAGCCGCCGCCCGGAGTCAGACACCCGAAAGGACGCCACGATGAGCCATCTGCTCGACAGACTGAACTTCTTCCGGAGCAAGGAGCTCGAGCAGTTCTCGGACGGCTGGGGCCAGACCACCCGCGAGAACCGCGACTGGGAGGACACCTACAGGAACCGCTGGCGGCACGACAAGATCGTGCGGTCGACCCACGGGGTGAACTGCACCGGGTCCTGTTCGTGGAAGATC
Source organism: Pseudomonadota bacterium (assembly GCA_049323795.1). Lineage (GTDB taxonomy): Bacteria > Pseudomonadota > Alphaproteobacteria > Rhodobacterales > Rhodobacteraceae > JAOADN01. The sequence goes on along the minus strand of JBMOOH010000008.1, from coordinate 16,582 downwards.
TACGTCAAGTCCGGCATCGTCACCTGGGAAACCCAGCAGACCGACTATCCGCGCACCCGGGCGGGCCTGCCCAACCATGAACCGCGCGGCTGTGCGCGGGGCGCGTCCTACAGCTGGTATCTCTATTCCGCCAACCGGGTGAAGAACCCGCTGATCCGCGGCAGCCTGATGCGGGCCTGGCGCCGGATGCGCGCCACGATGGCGCCGGTCGCCGCCTGGGCGGCGATCCAGGCCGACCCGGCGCTGCGGGCGTCCTACACCGGGACGCGCGGCAAGGGCGGCTTCGTGCGCGCCTCATGGGAGGAAGCGACCGAGATCGTCGCCGCCGCCAACGCCCACACCGCCAGGGTCTGGGGGCCCGACCGGGTGTTCGGCTTTTCGCCGATCCCGGCGATGTCGATGGTCAGCTATGCCGCCGGATCGCGCTATCTGAGCCTGCTCGGCGGCACCTGCATGTCGTTCTACGACTGGTATTGCGACCTGCCCCCCGCCAGCCCGCAGACCTGGGGCGAACAGACCGACGTGCCGGAATCGGCCGACTGGTACAACGCCGGCTTCCTGATGCTCTGGGGCTCGAACGTGCCGCAGACGCGCACCCCCGACGCGCATTTCTACACCGAGGTCCGCTATCGCGGCACCAAGTCCGCCGTGGTCAGCCCGGACTATTCCGAGGCGGCGAAGTTCGGCGACATCTGGCTGAACCCGCAGGCGGGCACCGATGCGGCGCTCGCCATGGCCATGGGCCACGTCATCCTGCGCGAGTATCACCTGGACCGGCAGGCGGAGTATTTCGAGGACTACGCCCGCAGATACACCGACATGCCGATGCTGGTCGTGCTGGACGAACAGGATGGCCGGCTTGTGCCGGGGCGGATGCTGCGGGCCGAGGATTTCGACGGCAAGCTGGGCGAGGCCAACAACCCCGACTGGAAGACCGTGGCCTTCGACGAGGCGTCGGGCCGCTTCGTCGTGCCCAACGGGTCCATCGGCTTCCGCTGGGGCGAGACGGGCAAGTGGAACCTTCAGGAAGAGGCCGGCGGGGCCGAAACCCGACTGCGGCTGAGCCAGATCCTTGACGAGCATCACGATACGGTCGTGGGCGTGGACTTCCCGTATTTCGGCGGTGCGGCCACGGGCGATTTCGTCAGATGCGACCACCCCGGGATCCTGACACGGCATGTCCCCGCGCGGCGTGTCACCCTGGCCGACGGCACGGAGGCGCTGGTCGCCACGGTGTTCGACCTCTTCTGCGCCAACTACGGCCTTGACCGGGGCCTTGGCGGCAAATGGGTGTCCAAGAACTTTGACGAGGACAGCCCCTATACCCCGGCCTGGGCGGAAAAGATCACCGGTGTGGCGCGGGAAAAGATCATCGCCGTGGCGCGGGAATTCGCGGGCAACGCGGAAAAGACCCGCGGCAAGTCGATGGTCATCCTCGGGGCCGGCCTGAACCACTGGTACCACATGGACATGAACTATCGCGGCATCATCAACATGCTGGTGATGTGCGGCTGCATCGGCCAGGAGGGCGGCGGCTGGTCGCATTACGTGGGGCAGGAGAAGCTGCGCCCGCAGACCGGCTGGGCCCCCCTGGCCTTCGCGCTGGACTGGAACCGCCCGCCACGGCAGATGAACTCCACCTCGTGCTGGTATGCGCATACCGACCAGTGGCGCTACGAGACGCTGCGCGCGGGCGAGATCCTGTCACCCACCGCGCCGAAGGGCGACTGGGACATCAGCCTGATCGACTACAACATCCGCGCCGAGCGGATGGGCTGGCTGCCGTCGGCCCCGCAGCTGAAGACCAACCCGCTGGAAGTGGCGAAAGCGGCGAAGGCGGCCGGCAAGGAGATCAGGGACTACGTCGCCGCACAGTTGAAATCCGGCGATCTGCAGATGTCCTGCGAGGACCCGGATGCGCCGGAGAACTGGCCGCGCAACCTCTTCGTCTGGCGATCGAACCTTCTGGGCTCCTCCGGCAAGGGGCACGAATACTTCCTCAAGCATCTCCTGGGCACCGATCACGGCGTGATGGGCAGGGATCTGGGCGAGGAAGGCGGCGTGATGCCGAAGGAGGCGGTCTGGCATGACAAGGCACCGCAGGGCAAGCTGGACCTGCTGGTCTGCATCGACTTCCGCATGTCCACCACCGCCGTCTATTCCGACATCGTGCTGCCGACCGCAAGCTGGTACGAAAAGGACGATCTGAACACCTCGGACATGCACCCCTTCATCCACCCGCTGCAGGCGGCGGTGGACCCGGCCTATGAGAGCAAGTCGGACTGGGAGATCTTCAAGGCGATCGCCCGCAAGTTCTCGGAAGTGGCGCCCGAGGTGCTGGGGGTGGAAACCGACATCGTCCAGCTTCCCCTGCTGCACGACACGCCCGGCGAGCTGGCGCAGGCGGATGTCCGCGACTGGAAGAAGGGCGAATGCGACCTGATCCCCGGCAGGACCGCGCCGAACTACATCGCGGTGGAACGCGACTACCCCAACCTCTACAGGAAGTTCACCTCGGTCGGGCCGCTGCTGGAAAAGCTGGGCAACGGCGGCAAGGGGATCAACTGGGATACCAAGGTCGAGGTCGGGCACCTGCGCGACCTGAACGGGGTCGTGCTGGACGAGGGCGTGTCGAAAGGCCAGCCGAAGCTGGAAACCGCCATCGACGCGGCCGAGATGATCCTGATGCTGGCACCCGAGACCAACGGCGAAGTGGCCGTCAAGGCGTGGGAGGAACTGGAGAAACCTACCGGCCGCCACCATGCCCATCTGGCCGAAGGCGCGCATCACACCAAGATCCGCTTCCGCGACATTGCCGCCCAGCCGCGCAAGATCATCTCCAGCCCCACCTGGTCTGGCATCGAGAGCGAAGAGGTCTGCTACAACGCGGGCTATACCAACGTGCACGAACTGATCCCGTGGCGGACGCTCACCGGGCGGCATCAGCTTTACCAGGATCACCTGTGGATGCGGGCCTTTGGCGAAGGGTTCGTCAGCTACCGCCCGCCGGTCGACCTCAAGACCATCACCAAGGCGGTCAACAGCGACGCGGCCGGGGGCAACCCGCATGTCGTGCTGAACTTCATCACGCCCCACCAGAAATGGGGCATCCATTCGACCTATACCGACAACCTCCTGATGCTGACGCTGAACCGGGGCGGCCCGGTGGTCTGGATGTCCGAGGTGGACGCCGGGAAGGCGGGGCTGGTCGATAACGACTGGGTCGAGGCCTACAACATCAACGGCGCGCTGACCGCGCGGGTGGTGGTGAGCCAGCGGATCAGGCAGGGCACGCTCTTCATGTACCATGCGCAGGAAAAGATCGTGAACACGCCCGGATCGGAAAAGACCGGCCACCGGGGCGGCATCCACAATTCGGTCACGCGCGCCACGCTGAAGCCCACGCACATGATCGGCGGCTATGCGCAGCTCAGCTACGGCTTCAACTACTACGGCACCGTCGGCAGCAACCGCGACGAGTTCGTCATTGTGCGGAAAATGAAGAAGGTTGACTGGCTCGATACGCCTGCAACCCCCAAACTGGAGGCCGCAGAATGAGAGTGCGCGCGCAGATCGGCAAGGTTCTGAACCTCGACAAGTGCATCGGCTGTCACACCTGTTCGGTCACCTGCAAGAACGTCTGGACCAGCCGCGAGGGCGTCGAATACGCCTGGTTCAACAACGTCGAGACCAAGCCGGGGCTCGGCTATCCCACCGACTGGGAAAACCAGAAGCGCTGGAACGGCGGCTGGGCAAGGTCGGCCTCGGGCAAGCTGCATCCCAGGCAGGGCGCGAAGTGGCGGATCCTGGCGAACATCTTCGCCAACCCCGACCTGCCCGAGATCGACGACTATTACGAGCCGTTCGATTTCGACTACGACCACCTGAAATCGGCGCCGGACATGACCGCCTTTCCGACCGCACGCCCCCGCTCGAAGATCACCGGCGAGCGGATGGAAAAGATCGAGAAGGGCCCGAACTGGGAGGAGATCCTGGGCGGCGAATTCGCGAAGCGGTCGAAGGACTACAACTTCGAGAGTGTGCAGAAGGACATCTACGGTGAATACGAAAACACCTTCATGATGTATCTGCCGCGGCTCTGCGAGCATTGCCTGAACCCGACCTGCTCGGCCTCCTGCCCCTCGGGCGCGATCTACAAGCGCGAGGAGGACGGCATCGTCCTCATCGACCAGGAAAAATGCCGCGGCTGGCGGATGTGCATCTCGGGCTGTCCCTACAAGAAGGTCTATTACAACTGGGACACCGGCAAGTCCGAGAAATGCACCTTCTGCTATCCGCGCATCGAGAGCGGCCAGCCGACGGTCTGTTCGGAAACCTGCGTCGGGCGCATCCGCTATCTGGGCGTGGTCCTCTATGACGCCGACAGGATCGAGGCGGCGGCCGGCTCGGAGCGCGAGACCGATCTCTATGGCGCGCAGCTCGATGTGTTCCTCGACCCGAACGACCCGGACGTGATCGCCGCCGCCCGCCGTGACGGCGTGCCCGAGGACTGGATCGAGGCGGCAAAGGTCAGCCCGGTCTGGAAGATGGCGATGGACTGGAAGGTCGCCTTCCCGCTGCACCCCGAATACCGGACGCTGCCGATGGTCTGGTACATCCCGCCGCTGTCGCCGATCCAGAACGCGGCACAGGCCGGCCAGATCGCGATGAGCGACCAGATGCCCGATGTGCGCAGCTTGCGCATTCCGGTGAAATACCTCGCCAACATGCTGACGGCGGGTGACGAGGAACCCATCGTCCATGCGCTGGAACGCATGTCGGCGATGCGGCTCTACATGCGCGCCCTGACGGTGGACGGCGTGCGCGACGAAGGCATCGCTGCCCGGGTCGGCCTGTCGGGCCGGATGATCGAGGACATGTACAAGGTCATGGCGCTTGCCGATTACGAGGACCGTTTCGTGATCCCCACCGCCCACCGCGAACAGAACGAGGCAGGGGCCGACATCCGCGGCGGCTGCGGCTTCACCGATGGCAACGGCTGTTCCAGCGGCGAGACCGGCAAGTCCACCCTGTTCGGCGGCAGGAAGAAGACCTTTGCCCTGCCGACGGAGACGTTCTGATGATGGACCGCACACTCAAGGCGCTGTCGCTGGCCCTAAGCTATCCGTCGCGGGACCTTCAGGATGCCATGCCCGAGATCGGGGCCGTGCTCGCCTCCGACCCACGGCTTTCGGCCGCGGCGCGGGCTGCGGTGCAGGCGCTGGCGGAGGGCCTCGCGCGGGGCGATCTTTACGACCTGCAAGAGCGGTACGTGATGCTGTTCGACCGGTCGCGCACCCTGTCGCTCAACCTCTTCGAGCATGTCCATGGCGAAAGCCGGGACAGGGGCGGCGCGATGGTCAGCCTCATCGAGACCTACCGCGCGGCGGGTTTCGAGCCCGCCACCACGGAACTGCCCGACCATCTGCCGGTGCTCTTGGAATTCCTCTCGACGCGTCCCTTCGCCGAAGCCCGGGAAACCCTGGCGGACGCGGCGCATATCTTCGACGCGCTCGGCACCCGGCTGGCGCGGCGCGACAGCGGATACGCCGCCGCCTTCGCCGCCCTGTCGCAGCTTGCGGGCGCACAGGCGGATGCCGGGGCAGTGGCCGGCATGCTGGCCGAAGCCGATGACGACCCCACCGACCTCGCCGCACTCGACGCGGTGTGGGAGGAGACCGAGGTCACCTTCGGCCCCGATCCCAATGCCGGCTGCCCGCAGGTCCGCGACATGCTTGCGCGGATCGACAGGACAGGGACCCTCGCGACCGATGTCGCGGCACGTTGACGGAGACCCGAAATGAACGAAGCCCTCTTCGGCATCTACCCCTACATCGCGCTCAGCGTGCTGGTCATCGGTTCCGTGGCGCGCTACGAGCGCGATCCCTTCACCTGGAAAAGCTCGTCCTCCCAGCTTCTCCGGCGCCGGCAGCTCATCCTCGGCTCGGTCCTCTTCCATGTCGGGGTGCTGGTGATCTTCCTCGGCCATCTCTTCGGACTCCTGGTCCCGGTGGCCATCTACGAGGCCTTCGGCATCACGCCGCAGGCCAAGCAGCTCCTGGCCGCCGGCGTCGGCGGCATCGCCGGGCTGGCCGCCCTCGCCGGCGGGGCCATGCTGGCCTATCGCCGGCTCGCCGATCCCCGCATCCGCGCCACCTCGGGCGGCTGGGACATCGCGATCCTGCTCTTGCTGCTGGCGCAGCTCCTGCTGGGGCTGATCAGCGTGCCCTACAGCCTGGCCACGGCGGCCGAAGGCGAGGTGGTGAAGTTCATGGCCTGGGCGCAGATGATCTTCACCTTCCAGCCCGGCGCGGCCGAACAGATCGCCGGGGTGCCGCTGGTCTTCAAGCTGCACATCCTGCTCGGCCTGACGATCTTCCTGGTCTTCCCCTTCACGCGCCTCGTCCATATCCTGTCGGGCCTCGCGGCCCCCTTCCGCTACCTGCTGACGCGCCCCGGCTACCAGATCGTGCGCTCGCGCCGCCGCCGCCCGCTGGAGGAACGCCGCCACGCCCATGATGCGCTGCAGGGCCTGTCCGGCCCGGCCGTCACCCCTCCGGCGGAGTAGGCCGCATGAACCTGGCGCTTTTCCCCGATGTCGTCGTGAACGGCGAAACCATTCCCGCGGCGGCTGTCGCCGCCGAGGCGCAGAACCACACCGCGCCAAGGGACAAGCCCGGCATCGCCTGGCGCAAGGCGGCGCAGGCGCTGGCGATCCGCGCGCTTCTCCTGCAAGAGGCACGGCGCCGCGGGCTGATGCCCGAGCCCGAGGAACTGGCCCCAGGCCGGGTCGAGACCGAGGAGGAAGCCCTGATCCGCGCCCTGCTGGACGCGGCGCTGACCATCGCGCCGGTGACGGAAGCGGCGGTGCGTGCCGAATGGGAGAAGGATCCCGACCGCTACCGGTCGGCGCCGCTCTGGGACGTGTCGCATATCCTGTGCGCCTGCGATCCGCGCGACGAAGCGGCCCGCGCCATGGCCGGGGCGCGGGCACAGGCCATGCTGGCGCGGCTGGCGGGCGATGCCGAGGGATTTGCCCGTGCCGCCCGCGAGAGCGACTGCGAATCAAAGGCGTCTGACGGGCATCTGGGCCAGCTTGGCCCGGGCGACACCGTGCCCGAATTCGAGGCGGCGCTGCGGTCGCTTGCCGAAGGCGGGATGACGCCCGCCCCGGTCCTGTCGCGGCACGGCTGGCACATCATCCGGCTGAACGCCACCGCGCCGGGACGGGTGCTGCCCTATGAAACCGTCCGCCCCAAGATTGCTCAGGCGCTGGAAAAGGCGGCCTGGGCGCAGGCGTCGCGGGATTTCATCGAGACCCTCGCCGGGGGCGCGCGGATCACCGGCGCCAGCCTGGGCCCGATCGGAAGCCCGCGAAAGGACGGGTCATGAAGGGAGGGGAATCCCTGCGGACACACCGGCCGGGGCGCGGCGGCAATACATCCCCGACGGAGGTCTCGCTCTCGAACCCGGCCCCGTTCCCGGCCCCGGCATCGAGGGGCAGCGTGACGGTCTGGCGGAACCCAACGCGGTCAGGGGCGCCGGGCGCGTCCGCGAGACGCCTCGGATGAACCTGGCCTACATCATGGCTCCCGGACGGGGCGATACCGACCCCGTCCTTCGCGGTCTCGCAACCGAGCTTGCCCACCGCGGACTGAGATGCCGCGGAACCGTTCAGATCAACTCCGGGCGGGGGGATGCGGGGCCCTGCGACATGGACGTGAAGGTGCTGCCCGACGGGCCCGTGCTGCGGATCAGCCGGAACCTCGGTCCCTTGGCGCGCGGGTGCAGGCTTGACCCGGCCGCACTGGAAGCCGCCGTCGGCCTGGTGTCTGCCGGTCTGGTGTCTGCCGGTCTGGTGTCTGCCGGTCTGGTGTCTGCCGGTCTGGATGATGGCGCGGATGTGCTCATCGTCAACAAGTTCGGCAGGCACGAAGCCGAAGGCCGTGGCTTCCGATCTGTCATCGCCGAGGCAGTTGCGCTCGACATTCCCGTCATCGTCGGCGTGAATGTGCCGAACCTTCCCGCCTTCCTGGCGTTTGCCGGGGGTCTGGCCATCCGCCTGCCGCCTGACATCCGGGCATTGGGAGATTGGGTGGCCCGCGCCCGCCCGTCATCGAACCGGGGCGTACCGCAGGACTTCAGGATCGGTCCTGAGCCCCCCTCCATCTGCCCGCCTGTGGCCCCCCCCGTGAAGCGCGCTCGCGATGCCTCTCCGGGACGGGAATCCGGCTCATGCCGTGTGCCGCCGACCAGGCAGCCTCATCGGGCGTGACCCCGGAGGTTCAGCCGCGCCCGGATCGCCGCAACGTCCTCGGGCATGACCCGGTGGCCCGCGCCCGGATGGATCTTCACCTCGACCTTGGCCCCCAGCGCCCCGAGCGCGGCACCGCTCTCCTCGACCCGTGCGAGCGGGATGTGCGGATCGCGTTCGTGGCAGGACAGCCAGACATCCGCCCCTGCGCGGCGGCCCGGATAGTCGAACCGCTTCGCGACGTTGCCGTAGAGCCGCGCCTCGGGTGTCGCCGAGGCGTCCGACGTCCCGATCAGCCCGCCAGAGAGGCCGATGACGCCGGCCAGCCCTTCGCCCTCGCGTGCGAAGGCTTCGAGCGCGAGGCAGGCGCCCTGGCTGAAGCCGAGAAGCCAGATGCCCCCGCGTTTCAGCCCCTCGCCTTCGAGGGTGGCGACGGCGTCCCGGACGGCTGCGAGGGCGCGCTGGACGTGAGGCTCCATCACCGCCGCCGGCGCAAGGAAACTCGTGGGCCACCACGAGTTTCCCGGCGCTCCGGGGGCGATCTTCGCCACGTCGGGCAGGGCCACGGCATCCGCCAGTTCGAACATGTCCCGCGCGCTGCTGCCCCGCCCGTGGAGCATGACGAGCCCTGCCCCGGCCTTCGCCGGGGCCGGACCGCCCCGCATCGCCGTCACGGCGTCCCCCGCGAGGCCCCGAGCGGCGGCAGGACCCGCTCGATCCGGCCGCGGATCGGTTCGTACTGCGGCGGCAGCTTGAGGGCGGTGCCGAGCGTCTCGACCGGCTCGTCCACGGCGAAGCCGGGCGGGTCGGTCGCGATCTCGAAGAGCACGCCGCCCGGTTCGCGGAAGTAGATCGCGTTGAAGTAGGTGCGGTCGATGACGGGGGTGACCTGCTGGCCGGCGGAGAGAAGCCTCTCGCGCCATTCGAGCTGGATGTCGTTCGTCTCGGCCCGGAAGGCGACGTGGTGGATCGTCCCCGCACCCTGCTGCCCGATCGACCGCGCGTCGGAGCGGATCAGGTCGATGACCCGGCCCCGCGCGTCGCCCGGCGCCTCGAGGCGGAGGCGGCTCACGCCATCGGTCGTTTCCTCGCCTTTGGCCACGTAGCCGAACACGTCCGCCAGGATGCGTGCGGTTCGCTGCGGATCGGCTTCCCAGAGCGTCACGGAATGGAACCCGTCGAGCGTCGCGCCCGTTCCCGAACGATCCGTCTCGATCAGTTCCACCAGCGCGCCGTCAGGGTCGCGGAGCGAGATCACCCGGTCGCCGAAGCGGCCCTCGGGGCCGCCGAATTCGCGGCCGTCGAGGGCGACGCGTTCGATCCAGGCATCGAAGCCCCCCTTCGGCACGGCATAGGCATGAGCCGAGGCCATGCCGGGGCCGGGGCGGCCGGGGCCGGCGTTCACGAAGGGAAAGAAGGTCATGATCGTGCCGGGCGAGCCCACGCGATCGCCATAGTAGAGGTGCCAGGTATCGGGCGCATCGAAGTTGACGGTCCGCTTCACGAGGCGCTGGTCGAGCACCTCGGTGTAGAAGCCCACGTTGTCCTGCGGCGGGCCGGAAATGGCCGTCACGTGGTGGATGCCGGGAATGGTCTTGGTCATCTTGCGTCTCCGCCGGAGTCGGGGGCGCCGTTCGCGCGCCGCCACATGCCCGCTCCGTCCTTGTTCTGAAGATGGGGGCAGGGCGGCCCCGCGTCGAGCCCGGATTTCGGGCCGGGTCTGTGCGCCGATGCGCAGAGGGTGCGGTGTGATCGGGGCGTTCCGCGCGGTCCGGCAGGGACATGCCTGACAGGGATTTCCCCGTGGAGGGAATTCCTGCATTCCGTCGGCCGGGCAAGGCAGCCTGCCTTGGCCGGGTGGCGTTCCGCGCCGCTCTCTGGCAGGGTCGCCCCGACCGCCGACAGGACCAAGCCCATGCCCGCCGCCCTCTCCGACCTCACCTTCCGCAACCTCCGCCTCGCCCCCGGCCCCGAGGGCGTCGCGACCGTCACGCTCGCGCGCGCGGCGAAGCGGAACGCGATCAATGCCGAGACGGTGGGCGAGCTTGTGGACCTCTTCACCGCCCTCCCGCCCTCCGGCGTCCGGGCTGTCGTGCTCGCGGCGGACGGCGACCATTTCTCGGCCGGCCTCGACCTTGTCGAGCACCTCCACGCCGACCGTTCCGCGGCCGAGTTCATGCAGCTTTGCCTCCGCTGGCACGACGCCTTCAACCGGATGGAATACGGCGGCGTGCCGGTGATCGCGGCGCTCAAGGGCGCGGTGGTCGGCGGCGGGCTGGAACTGGCCGCGGCGGCGCATGTCCGGATCGCGGACGCGACGACCTACTTCGCCCTGCCCGAGGGCAGCCGGGGGCTTTTCACCGGGGGCGGGGCGACGTTCCGCGTCTCGTCGCTCATCGGGCGGGCGCGGATGATCGACATGATGCTGACGGGCCGCATCTATCGCGGGCAGGAAGCCATGGGCGTCGGGCTCTGCCAGTACCTGACGGACGGATCGAGCCTCGATCTGGCGCTCGATCTGGCGCGGAAGGTGGCAGCGAACCCCCCGCTCTCGAACTTCGCCATCTGCTCGGCGGTCGCCCACATGAACAACATGTCGCCGCTCGACGCCGCCTATGCCGAGGCGATGGTGGCCGGCGTGGTGAACACGCAAGGAGAGGCGCGCGGCCGGCTGGCGGCCTTTGCGGACAAGACGGGACACCGGGTCAGGCCGGACGGGACGGAATGAGCGGGGCGCTGGCGCGGCTTCTGCGGCGGTTCGGGCGGCGGCGGCCGATCGACCTCTTCAACGCGCTTGCCCACGACGGGCCGCTCTGGGCGGTGGGCGACATCCACGGCTGCCTCGACCTCTACCTCACGCTCGAAGCCCGGATCGCGGCCGAGGCGGAGGCATCGGGCCGCCCCCAGACCGTCGTCGTGCTGGGGGACATGATCGACCGGGGCCCCCGGGTGAAGGAGACGCTCGACCATCTGCGGGCGGAGCCGCCCGGGGGGATCGTCCGAACCTGCCTCATGGGCAACCACGAGGACATGCTCCTGCGGTTCCTCGACCGGCCGGGGGAGAACCGCGCCTGGCTGTCCTTCGGGGCCTGGCCGACGCTGGGCAGCTACGGGGTCTCGCCCGACCCGGCGGTCCCGCAGCAGGACCCGGTCCGGCTGGCGACGGAACTCGGGGCGGCGATGGGGGCCGGGACGCGCGCGTTCCTCGACGGGCTTCCGATCGGGCTGACTTCCGGGCCCTTCGTGCTGTGCCATGCCGGAACCGCGCCCGAAACGCCGCTGGCCCGGCAGACGCGGCACGACCTGATGTGGGCGCGGCACGGCGAGGTCGGGGATCTGCGCCCGCCCCCGGATCTCGGCGACCGGATCGTGGTGCACGGGCACGTCCCGGTCGATACGCCCGTGTTCGACCGCTGGCGGATCAACGTCGATACCGGCGCGTTTGCCACCGGGCGGCTGACGGCGGTGCGCCTTGCGGCCGGAGAACCGCCGCGCTTCATCACGACCGGACGGCCATGAACCCGCTTCGGGGAATCCTGCTCAAGCTCGCCTCGGTGGCCGTCTTCGTCGCCATGCAGGCGCTGATCAAATCCGTGTCGGACGTGATCCCGCCCGGCGAGGCGGTGTTCTTCCGTTCGACCTTCGCGGTCCCCGTCATCCTGATCTGGCTGGCCACCAGCCAGAGTCTGCGGACGGGCCTGCGGACCGCCAATCCGATGGGACATTTCTGGCGCGGGCTGATGGGCACGGTGGCCATGGGGATGGGGTTCGCGGGGCTCGGTCTCCTGCCGCTGCCCGAGGTGACGGCGGTGGGCTATGCCGCGCCGCTTCTCACGGTTGTGTTCGCCGCGATGTTTCTTGGCGAACGGGTGCGGGCGTTCCGGATCATCGCCGTGGCGCTCGGGATGCTCGGCGTGCTCGTCGTGCTGTCGCCGCGGCTGACCGCGCTCTCGGACGGCGGGGTCGGGGCGACCGAGGCGCTCGGAGCGATGGTGATCCTCATGGGCGCGGTCTTCGCGGCGCTGGCGCAGGTCTTTGTCCGGAAGCTCGTGAGCGAGGAGACGACGAGTTCGATCGTCTTCTGGTTCTCGGTCAACTCGACGATCCTGTCGCTGGTCACGCTGCCCTTCGGCTGGGCGGTGCCCGACCCGTGGACCGGCGCGAAGCTGGTGGTGGCGGGGCTGCTCGGCGGGGTCGGGCAGGTGCTGCTTACCTCCTCCTACAAGCATGCGGACACCTCGGTCGTTGCGCCGTTCGACTACGCCTCGATGCTGCTTGCTGTCGGCGTCGGCTACTTCGTCTTCGGGGAGGCGCCGACAGGAATCGTGCTGGCCGGATCGGCGCTGATCGTCGCGGCGGGGATCCTGATCATCTGGCGGGAGCGGCGCCTGGGGCTCGCCCGTGCGCGGTCGCGGGAGTCGATGACGCCGGGCGGGTGACGGCTGGAGCCTGTCCGGCAAAACCGGACTCCGGTTTTCTCGAAAGACAGGCGGCCGCCAGCAAGCCGGAGCCTGTCCGATGCTTCCATCCGCGTCGGACAGGCGCTGGGCAGGGCGCCGGCGCCGGTCCCGTCCGGTCACCTCACGGGGCCGCGCGGCTCCGTGCCGCCGGACCGGACCAGAACCGCCACATGAGAGACCCCGAGGCCGCGACGAGCCCGATCACGAGCCCGAGCCACAGCCCCACCCCGCCGAAGCCGAGCGGGAAGGCGAGAAGGTAACTCGCCGGAATCCCGATCCCCCAGTAGCTGAACGCCGCCAGCCACATCGGCACGCGCGTGTCCTGCACGCCCCGGAGGAACCCGAGCGCCATCACCTGCATCGCGTCGAAAAGCTGGAAGAGCGCCGCGACGGCCAGAAGTGCCGTGCCGAAGGCGAGGATCGCTTCGGCATCCGGCTTCGCCCGGTCGAGGAAAAGGCCGATGATCTCGCGCGGGATCGTGAGGAAGAGGCCGATGACCAGTGCCGCGACCAGCATGGACAGAGCAACCGACACCGCCGCGACCTCGCGCATGCCGGTCTGGTCTCCCTCGCCATGCGCCCGCCCCACGCGGACCGTCGCCGCGTTCGACAGGCCGAGATGGACCATGAAGGCCAGCGCCGCCGCCTCCATCGCGATGCCGTGGGCGGCAAGCTCGACCGTGCCGATCCAGCCCATCATCAGGGCGGCCGCGATGAAAAGGCCGCTTTCGGCCACGCCTGTCACGCCGATCGGAAGGCCGATGCGGAAGACCAGCGCAAGGGCCGGCCAGTCGGGGCGCCAGAAGTTGCGGAAGAGGTGGAAGCGCCGCGTCTGCGGCAGCCAGGCGGCATAGAGCGTGAGCAGGACGAAGCTCAGCACCTGAACCGCCAGGGTCGCCAGGGCCGATCCGCGCAGCCCCATCTCCGGGGCGCCCCAGTTGCCGAATATCAGCGCCCAGCCCAGCGCCGCGTTCACCGCCACGCCGGTCAGGGTGATCCAGAGCACGACCTGCGTGCGCTCGAGCGCGGCAAGGTAGCTCTTCAGCACCATGACGAGCAGGGCAGGGACGATCCCCGGACCCGACAGCCGCAGGAAGTCCTGTGCGAGGCCCGCCAGTTCCTGCCTCTGCCCGAGCGCCAGAAGCACCGGCTTCGACCAGACGAAGAGCGGCAGCACCGCCGCCCCGAACAGGATCGACAGCCAGAGCCCCATCCGGGTGTCGCGCCGGACCTGAGCCTCGTCTCCACGGCCAAGGCTCGCCGCCACCATGCCCATCACCGCGATCGCAAAGCCCGAGCCGAAGATGAACAGGACGAAGAAGTAGGAGGTGGCCAGCACCGCCGCCGCAAGTTCGTCCACCCCGTACCGGCCCAGAAGGATCGTGTCGGTGACATGCAGGCCGAGCTGGGCCAGATGCCCGCCGATCAGCGGCAGGCCCAGCGTCAGCAACCCACGGGTGTGGGCGGTGTATCTCTGCCTGTCGGACATGGACGGGGGGCATAGCCGCGATCGACAAGCCGGGCAAGACGGCAGGCATGCCGGCGGATACCGGGCCGGGCCCTCCGCGCGGGACAGATCCGCCGGGCGGGCCCCCGATCGGGCCGAAGCCGCCGGGCCCCACTACCCCGCTCCGCCCACCCAGTCGTGCCGCGGCGCATAGCCGAGCAGCCGCTTCGCCTTGGCGTTGGCGTAGAACGTCTCGTGTTCGCCCATCTGGCGCTTCATCGGCACGCCCGCATAGTACCGCGCGGCGATCTCGGAGGTGGTCAGCCCGACCGAGTGGTTGTCGTTCGACACGTTGAAGACCTGGTAGCCGAGGCCGTCCGTCTTCAGGCACCGATCCACCATCTGCCCGAGGTCGCGTGCGTCGATATAGGCGAAGATGTTCCGCCGCCGCAGCGCCGGGTCGGCGTGGTATTTCGGGAAGTCGCGCGCGTATTCGTGCGGCTCGATCACGTTGTTGATCCGCAGCGCATAGATGTCCGCGCCCGACCGCGCCTGGAAGATCCGCGCAGTCACCTCGTTCACGACCTTCGACATCGCGTAGCTGTCGTGCGGCACCGTCGGGTGCTCCTCGTCCACCGGCAGGTACCGGGGCAGCACTTCGCCTTGCGTGAAGCAGACGCCGTAGGTCGTCTCCGACGACGCGATGACGATCTTGCGGATCCCCAGCCGCAGCGCCGCCTCGATCACGTTGTAGGTGCTCACCGTGTTGACCCGGTAGCACTCGGCGTCCGGGGTCATCAGCATCCGCGGCACGGCGGCGAAATGCACGACCGCGTCGAACCTCGGCGGGTTGCCGGACGGGTCGCGGGGCAGGTCCAGCTCGTCGTACCCCGCCCAGCCCGACATCGCGGAATAGACCTGGCCCGCGTCGGTCAGATCGGCCAGCACGTCATGGACGCCGGGGGCGTTCAGGAACATCTTGTCCACGTTCAGGACCTTGTGGCCCTGCCCGACCAGGTAGGGCACGACATGCCGCCCCGCCTTGCCCGAACCGCCGGTGAAGAAGACCCGCATGACTGACCCTCCGCTTGCTCCGCAGCCCGTCACTATGGCGCGGGATGAGGGGAAGGCAAGGGGCGGGGAAGGGAGGGGGCGGGGAAGGCCGGGGCCGGGCCCCTCGCCCTGCCGGCCCGGACCTGTCCGCCTCCCCCCCCCGGAGGGGGGGGCGTCCTGCCCTGCCGCCTCCACATCAAGAAAAGTCATGGCCGCGCCGCCTATCGCCGCGCGTGCAGCGGCGCTACCCAATGCCGGACCCGGCAAGAGGGGAAGGGACAGGATGCTGACCGTCTACGGCGCTTTCCGCAGCCGCGCGACCCGCGCGATCTGGCTTCTGAACGAGATGGGGGTGCCCTTCGGGCACAGGGTCGTCTGGCAGGCCTACCGCATCAGCGATCCCCGGGCCCCCGGTGCGCCGCTCAACACCCTCTCGCCCGAATTCCTCCGGCTCAGCCCGGCGGGCGCGATCCCGGTGATCGAGGACGACGGCTTCACGCTGTCGGAATCGGTCGCGATCAACTTCTACATCTGCGACAGATTCGGCGGCTCTCTCGCCCCGAAGGATGCGCGCGAACGTGGCAAAATGCTGCAATGGTCGCTCTACGGCGCCACCTCGGTCGAGGCGGCGGCCCTGTCGATCCAGCAGGCCCGGTCCGACGGCAGGGCCGGCACTCCCGAAGGCCAGGCCGCGATCGACGCGGCCAAGGACAAGCTCCGCCGCCCCTTCGGGGTCATCGACGCCGAACTCGCCCGCGACGGCTGGATCGCCTGCGGCCGCTTCACCGTGGCCGACATCAACCTCGCCGAGATGGTCCGCTACGCTCAGGGAGAGCCGGCGTTCCTCGCCGGGTTCCCCGCGCTCGACGGATGGCTGGCGCGCTGCCAGGCGCGCCCGGCGTTCCAGGACATGTGGGCGAAGCGGAACGCGGAGCCGACGACGCCCTGAAGGCAGGGAGAAGGGCGGCAGGGGGGCGCTTGCGCCGCCGCCTGGGCGCGGCCTGGGAGGAGGTCGCGGCGCCGAAGGGATGGGCGCCGACTTTCCAAAGTCCCGGTCCGCCCTACCATGAGGCACCCGGAAGGAGCCCCGCGATGCCGACCCTCGCCCTCTACCTCACCGCCGCCCTGACCCTCGCCGTGCTCGACGCGGTGATGCTGACGGCGTTCATGGCGCCCCTCTTCCGGTCGCAGATCGGCGACCTGATGCTGGAGACGCCGCGGCTGGTGCCGGCGCTCGTGTTCTAGAGCGGGATGACTCTAGACGGAACCGTATCCGGCGTTTCGGATATAGTTTTCGCATTCTTGCGCTGTGAAGTGGTCGAGGATTGATCCGATCCTGCGCCAGACGGCTTCCTTCGTGCGCTCGGC
>JBMOOH010000007.1:0-37552 GCA_049323795.1 Pseudomonadota bacterium | reverse complement strand
GGCGGCCTTCGCGGCCTCCTCGGCGGCCCTGGCCGCGGCTTCTGCATCCTCGGCCGCCTTGCGAGCCTGGATTTCCTCGTCCGTCATTGTGGTGCCGGGAAGCGGCTTGCCGTCCTCGCCCAGGGGTTCCAGCCCTGGCAGGCAGGGGGCGGCCGACCCGTCCGAACAGGCCGGCGCCGGGGTGGTCTGGCCAGTGACCGGAGCGGGGAGGGCCAGCGACAGGCTGGCGATGAGGGCGGTGGTCGTGGATAGACTGCGGCGCATGGGCCTGCCTCCTCGTGAAGGTGTCGAACCTACCCCTTGTTTTTCCGGCGACTGGTATCCCGGTCTTCGGCCAACGACAACATGCCCGGTCCGGTTCCCGCGCCGGGCGGCGCGGTGCGGCGGCTTTTCGCCGGAGCGGGCCGTGGCCGCGACCTTTCCTGCGGGGTCGCTCACCGCCCGGCCGCCGCGCCGCCCATGTCGCTTCCGCCGCCTTCCGGACGCGGGACACGCTCTCCCGTCCGGTGCTACCCGTCCGGTACACCCCGTCCGGGACAGGCCGCATCCGTGCCCGGTGGACCCTCTGGCAGCCACCCTGCCGCCGCGCCATACTCGGGCCCGCCACAGCCCGCAACGCCCCTCCGTTGACCGCCCCCATGACCATGCCCGCGACCGCAACCGCCGATCATGACCGCATCCCCGAGATCGCGCTCGCCTGGCACCGCGAGGGGCGGGGGGCGGTGCTGGCGACGGTGATCGAGACCTGGGGCAGCGCGCCCCGGCCGGCGGGCAGCCAGCTCGCCGTGTCGGGGAAGGGCGAGATCATGGGGTCGGTCTCGGGCGGCTGCGTCGAGGGCGCGGTGGTCGAGGAGGCGCTTCGGGCGCTGATGACCGGCGAAAGCAGGATCCTCACCTTCGGCGTGTCCGACGAGGACGCCTTCGCCGTGGGGCTTGCCTGCGGGGGAACGATCCGGGTGCTGGTCGAGCCGGTCGGGAAGGCGATCCCCGAGGCGCTGCTCGAAGACCTCGTGACGGCCCGCGCGGAACGGCAGGCGGTGGCCTATGTCGTCAACGTCTCGACCTGGGACAGGAACCTCGCCCCGCGCGGCGGCGAGCACGAGGAGCGGTTCCGGTCGGACCGGTCGGGGATCGACGGCGCGGAGTTCGTGGCGATCCACAACCCGCCCCTCCGCATGATCGTCGTCGGCGCTGTCCACATCGCCCAGCCGCTCGTCCGGATGGCACGGGCCTGCGGCTATGATCCGGTGGTGATCGACCCGCGCGATTCCTTCGGCTCGGCCGCGCGCTTTCCCGGCGAGACGATCCTGAACGACTGGCCGGACGAGGCGATGGCCGATGCCGGCCTCGACGCCCGTACCGCCGTGGTCACGCTGGCCCACGATCCGAAGCTCGACGATCCGGCGATCCGCGCGGCCCTTGCCTCGGACTGCTTCTACCTCGGCTGCCTCGGCTCAACGCGCACGCATGCCCGGCGGCTCGACCGGCTGCGCGCAGCGGGCGTGTCCGAGGCGGACATCGCCCGCATCCATGCGCCCGTCGGCCTCGACATCGGGGCGAAGAGCCCGGCCGAGATCGCGGTCAGCATCATGGCCGAGATCACGCAGGTCCTGAGGAAGGGATGAGGTTCGGCCCCGTTCCCGTTTCGGGCGCGCTCGCGCCGGCCGGGAAGCCTCGGGAGGGTCTTCACCCGCCGCGGCCCGTCACGACGGCGGCATCCCGCCCGGATGCCCGATGCGCCGGAAGCCGCGCATCGCGACGGTTTGCAGCGCCAGACTTCCGTGTTTTAGTCGCCCCCGAGGACCAGCGAGGATCCCATGGCAAAGGTGACGATGACCGTGAACGGCACGGCCGTGTCCGGCGAGGTCGAAGGCCGCACGCTGCTTGTGCAGTTCCTGCGCGAAGGGCTGGGGCTCACGGGGGCGCATGTCGGATGCGACACGTCGCAGTGCGGGGCCTGCGTGGTGCATGTGAACGGCGAGGCGGTGAAATCCTGCACGGTCCTCGTGCTCGACCTCGACGGCGCGTCGGTCAGGACCATCGAGGGGATGGCGAACGCGGACGGGTCGCTGTCCGCCCTCCAGCAGGCGTTCCGGGACCACCACGGGTTGCAGTGCGGCTTCTGCACGCCCGGCATGGTGATGTCGGCGGCGGCGCTTCTGGCCGAGAACCCCAGGCCCACCGAAGCCGAGGTGCGCCACTATCTCGAAGGCAACATCTGCCGCTGCACGGGCTACCACAACATCGTCAGGGCGGTGCTGGCGGCCTCGGGGCAGTCCGTCGCCGTCGCGGCCGGCTAGGCGGATCGGGAAGGACGACATGCCGAAGGATTCCGGCATCGGCGCGACGGTGTCGCCAGCCCGGGTCCGGAGGGCGATGCAGGGCTGAGGAGGAACCGCGCATGTACGCTTTCGATTTCGTCAAGCCGAAAAGCATCGCGGAAGCGGTGAAGGCCCTGTCGGTCGAGGACGCGCAGGCGCTCGGCGGGGGGCAGACGCTGATCCCGACGCTGAAGAACCGGCTGGCCTCGCCCTCGGTGCTCGTGAGCCTCACGGGCATCGCCGAGATGAAGGGGGTCCGCAGGACCGGTGACGGCGGCGTCGCCATCGGGGGCGCCACCCCGCACGCGGTTGTCGCCCGCGAGGCGGCGGCGATCTGCCCGGCGCTGGCGGAGCTCGCCGGGGGCATCGGCGATCCGGCCGTGCGGAACCGCGGGACCATCGGCGGGTCGCTGGCCAACAACGACCCGGCCGCCTGCTATCCGGCGGCGGTGCTCGGCTCGGGGGCGGTCGTCGTGACGAACAGCCGCAGGATCGCGGCGGACGACTTCTTCCAGGGCATGTTCACCACGGCGCTGGAACCGGGCGAGATCATCACCGAGGTCCGCTTCCCGGTGCCCGAGGCGGCGGCCTACGTGAAGTTCCGGCAGCCCGCCTCGCGCTTCGCGCTCACCGGCGTTTTCGTCGCGAAGTTCAGGGACGGCGTGCGGGTCGCGGTCACGGGCGCCTCGGAAGATGGCGTGTTCCGCTGGAAGGACGCCGAGGCGGCCCTGTCGAAGGCGTTCACGGCGGATGCGGTGAAGGGGCTGAAGGCATCGGCCCGGGGCATGATCGGCGACCTGCACGGCACGCCCGGGTACCGGGCGCATCTCGTCGCCGTGTTGACGGCGCGGGCGGTCGCGGCGGCGGGGTGATCGCCGCGCCCCTCCGGCTTTCCGGCGAGATCGAGACCCCTCACGAAGGTTCTGCCAGAGGCAAATCCCTTGTCAGGGATTTGCCTCTGCGCCGCCGAAGCACTTCGCGATCCGCTTGCCCTCGTCCGCGATCCCGAAGGGCGCGTTGACGAAGATCATTCCCGATCCGAGCATCCCGTGCCCGTCCTTCGCCGGCGGGAAGCGCATCTCGTGGCGGAACGTCCGCGCCATCCCGGCCCGGTCCAGCGCCGCGGCCATCCCGCCATGCGCGCCGGAGGCCAGGATCGGATACCAGAGCACGATGATGCCCACGTTCCACTTCGCATGAACCTGCGGGACGACCCGGGCCACGGCCTCGTAGTCGGCCTTCACCTCGTAGGGCGGGTCGATCAGCATCAGGCCCCGGCGCGGCTCGGGCGGGGTGGCGGCGAGGGCGAGGCGCAGCCCGTCGGTCTTGTGGATGACCGTGTAGCGGTGGCCGAGCGCCTCGGTCAGGGCGGCGTGTTCCTGCGGGTGAAGCTCGGCGAGGACGATCCGGTCCCCGGGCCGGAGCAGTTCGGCGGCGAGGAGCGGCGAGCCGGGATAGGCGGTCGCCCCGTGCCGCGCCCGGACCGCCGCGAGCGCCCGCATGTAGGGATGGTCCGCCGCAAACCACGCCTCCGCCTCGGCCCGGAGGATGCCGGCCTGTGCCTCGCCCGTCTTCAGCGCCTCGGGCGAGGCGAGGTCGTAGAGGCCGCGCCCCGCATGGGTCTCGATATAGGTCAGCGGCTTGTCCTTCAGCGTCAGGTAGCCGAGCGCCCAGGAGAGAAGCGCGTGCTTGTGCACGTCGGCGGCGTTTCCCGCGTGATAGCCGTGCTGGTAGGACAGCATCCCCCGGACCCCTTCCCAAACGAAAAGGCCCCCCGTGGCGGAGGGCCCTCGGTCGCCTTGGCTCCGCGCCTTACCTTCGCGCCCTACCTCGGCGCGATCATCATCACCATCTGGCGGCCTTCGAGTTTCGGCATCTGCTCGACCTTGGCGACCATGGCCACGTCCGACGCGACGCGGTTCAGAAGCTCGAGCCCCAGTTCCTGGTGCGCCATCTCGCGGCCGCGGAAGCGGAGCGTGACCTTCACCTTGTCGCCTTCCTCGAGGAAGCGGTTCACCGAGCGCATCTTGACCTCGTAGTCGTGCGTGTCGGTGCCGGGGCGGAACTTGATTTCCTTGATCTCGATGATCTTCTGCTTCTTGCGCGCCTCGGCCTCGCGCTTCTGCGTCTCGTACTTGAACTTGCCGAAGTCCATGATCTTGCAGACGGGGGGCACCGCGGTCGGCGAGATTTCCACCAGATCGAGCCCTGCCTCCTCGGCCATCATCATGGCGCGCTGCGGCGTGACCACCCCGACATTCTCGCCATCGGCTCCGATCAGCCGGATTTCTGGGGCACGGATGCGCTCGTTGACGCGGGGGCCGGTTTCTCTCTGCGGCGGGGCGTTGTGCGGTCTGCGGGCTATGGCTTCATATCCTTCTGCCGTTTCAGGTGAGTGGCGCGCAAAATAGTCGCAGGCCCGCGGGGTTTCAACTGGCATTCGACCCGCAAAGAGGCGGGCTGCCGGCCTTTTCATCAACCGCGGTTTCTGGCATAGCGCAGCCAGCGTTGAACAGCAGCGCGGGTTGGAGGGAACCATCATGAACAGAAACGTCATCATCGGGCTCATCGTCGTGATCCTTGCCGCTGGCGGCTACTTCTATCTCGGACGCAACAAGGCGGCCGACACGACCAAGGCCGTGACACAGGCCGCCACGGAGGCCACGAATGCGGCGGCCGATGCAACGAAGGCGGCGACCGATGCCGCCGCCACGGCGACTGCCGCCGCGACGGGTGCGATGGCCGAGGCGGCCAAGGTGCTCGATCCGGCGAACTGGGACGCGGCGAAGGTCACCGCGATGATCGACGCCTCGTCGCTCGACGCCGCGACGAAGACCTCGCTCAAGGATCTCGTCACCGCGGCCGGCACGGACGCGGCGAAGATCGCGGACGCGGTCACCCAGATCAAGGCGAAGCTCGGCATCCAGTAAGGGCTGCGCGCGGGACAGGCGGAGGGCCGCGGGGGAAACCCTGCGGCCCTTTCCCATGTGTGATCAGGCCGGCAGGCGAGCTTCGCTGTCGGTGGGCGCCGCGCGGCAGGTCATGCCGCGGACGCGGATCGACGGATCGGGGAACTGGGGGCTGTGCCTTGCAGGCGGGGCCGGGAGTTGCGCGTTCGGCGGCCAAACCCGCCCGCGCGCCGCCGGTTCCGTCAGATGCCGTCGCCGACGAAGGCCTTTTCGACCACGTACTCGCGCGGTTCGCTGTTTGCGCCCTCGTGCAGGCCGAAGCCTTCGAGCACCGCCTTGACGTCGAGGTTGAAGGCGAGCGAGCCGCAGACCATCGCGCGGTCGGCCGCCTTGTCGATGGGCGGGATGCCGAGGTCTGCGAACACCTTGCCGGAGGACAGGTTGTCGGTGATCCGGCCCATGCGGGGCGATGTCTCGCGCGTGGTTGTGGGGTAGTAGAGGAGTTTCCCCGCCACCATCTCGCCGATCAGGGGATCGTCCTTCAGGTCTTCGACAAGCCGGCGGCCGTATTCCAGTTCCGCCACCTCGCGGCAGGTGTGCATCATCACCACCTGCTCGTACTTCTCGTAGGTTTCCGGGTCGCGCATGAGGCTTGCGAAGGGGGCGATTCCGGTGCCCGTCGCAAGGAACCAGATGCGCCTGCCGGGCAGGAGCGCGTCGAGGACGAGCGTGCCCACGGGCTTGGGGCGCAGGATGATCTGGTCGCCGGGACGGATGTGCCGGAGACGACTGGTCAGCGGGCCGTCCGGCACCTTGATCGAGTAGAACTCCAGTTCCTCGTCCCACGACGGCGAGGCGATCGAATAGGCCCGGAGCAGCGGTTTGCCGCGCTCGTCGAGAAGCCCGATCATCACGAATTCGCCCGACCGGAAGCGCAGCGACTGCGGCCGTGTCACGCGGAACGAGAACAGCCGGTCGGTCCAGTGCCGGACCGAAGTGACCGTCTGGGCATCGGGCAGGGTGCGGACCGGGGCGGGCGAGGCATCGTTCACTCGGGCGTCTTTCAGCGGGGTCTGGTCGGTCATGGAGTGCGTCGCGGGCGCGCGGCCCGCCCCTCTTCTATGTCAAACGGGCGGTGGGGGAAAGCGGGCCGCGCCTAGGCGCGAAGGCGGCTCTGGTAGTCGTGGGCGCGCCAGTTCGACCGGAAACGCCACTGGTCTTCGGTCTGGCGACGGGCGAGTTCGTCGGAGATTTCCACCTCGTCGAACCCGCAGCGGCGGGCCATCGCGTACTGATCGGCGATGACGTGCCCTGCGGCGCGGAGGCGGCCGGTGTAGCCGAGGCCCCGCAGGTGGCGGGCGAGCGTGAAGCCGCGACCGTCGCTGAAGGCCGGGAAGGCGATGCGGATCAGTCCCACCCCGGCGAAGTCGCGGGGCAGGGCGTCGGGCCGTGTATCCGAAGCGATGTCGAGGGCCTCGCCGGTGAAGTCATCGGCGTGGAAGCCGTCGTCGCGGACGATCATGGTCATCGGGGAAGCTCCGGAGAGGTGCCGGCGGCCAGGGAGGTCGGCAGGGAGGTCGGCAGGGGGCCGCGCACGACCCTGCCGCCGATGAAGTGGATGCCGCATTCGACCTTGGACGTGCCCCGCCAGCGGCCCGCGCGCGGGTCTTCGCCGGGTTTCACGGGGCTCGTGCAGGGGGCGCAGCCGATCGAGGGGTAGCCCCTGGCGACCAGCGGATGACGCGGCAGGCGGTTGTTGACGATGTAGTCCTCGATGTCTTCGCGGCCCCAGTGGGCGAGCGGGTTCACCTTGATCCGGCGGTCGCCTTCGTTCTCGAAGAACTCGATCGTGCCGCGGCCCGCGCCCTGGAACCGCTTGCGGCCGGTGATCCAGCCGTCGAAGCCCTTCAGCGCGCGCTCCAGGGGCACGACCTTGCGCAGGTTGCAGCAGGCGTCGGTGTTGACCAGGTGCAGCCTGTCGTCGGGGTCTTCGAACTTCAGGTCGACCTGGCTCGCGCGGATGGTGCGGATGTCGGTCAGGTCGAGCGAACGGGCCAGGTCCTGCTGGTAGGCGAGCGTTTCGGGGAAGAGCATCCGCGTGTCGATGAAGAGGACCGGCGTGCCCGGCGCGATGACCGAGACGAGGTGGAGAAGCACGACCGACTCCGCCCCGAAGGACGAGACGAGCGCAAGCTCGCCCACCTCGGGGTCCTTCAGCGCGTGTTCGAGCACGCTCGTCGCCGAATGGTGGCGATAGCGCGCGTTGAGCGCCGCCACCTTGGCGCCGAGCAGGTCCGGCAATGCGCCGAAGTCCGCTGTCACCGGTGTCTCAAGCGGCATCGCGCGCCGCCTCTTCGGGGTAGAGCGCCGCCCTGAAGGGGGCCGGCCCGAGGCGGCGGAACGCCTCGATGAAGGTCTCGGACCGGTCGGCACGGGCCTCGATGTAGGCGCGGAGCAGCCGCTCGATGGCCGGCACGACCTGATCGTAGGCGAAGCCGGGGCCGACCTTCTCGCCGATGGCGGCCGTCTCGGTGTGATCGCCGCCGAGGGTGATCTGATAGTTCTCCACCCCCGCGCGGTCGAGCCCGAGGATGCCGATATGGCCGACATGGTGGTGGCCGCAGGCGTTGATGCAGCCCGAGATCTTGATCTTGATCCGGCCGATTTCCTCCTCGAGTCCGATGGCCTTGAAGTGCGTCGCGATGCCCTGGGCGACGGGGATCGAGCGGGCGGTCGCCAGCGCGCAGTAATCCATGCCGGGGCAGGCGATGATGTCCGAGATGAGGCCCACGTTCGCGGTGCCGAGGCCGGCGGGCACGAGCGAGGACCAGAGCGCCCAGAGATCGGCCCTGTGGACATGCGGCAGGACGAGGTTCTGTTCGTGGCTGACCCGGATTTCGCCATGGGCGTAGGCATCGGCCAGATCGGCGACGAGGCGCATCTGGTCGCCCGTCGCGTCGCCCGGCGTGGCGCCATGGGCCTTCAGGCTGATCGTGGCGATGGCATAGGACGGATTGCG
Source organism: Pseudomonadota bacterium (assembly GCA_049323795.1). GTDB lineage: Bacteria > Pseudomonadota > Alphaproteobacteria > Rhodobacterales > Rhodobacteraceae > JAOADN01. The sequence goes on along the minus strand of JBMOOH010000007.1, from coordinate 29,303 downwards.
GTGGGCGGTGACGTTCGTGTCGACCCAGGCGCGGAAGGCGGGGTCGGCCCTGAGCGCGGTCTCATAGGTGTCGAGAGGCGCGTTGCGGTATGCCGGCGGCTGAAAGAACTGTTCGATTTCTGCAAGAAGCTTCTGGTCGGAGCCGGTCCATTCGGCCCTGATCTGTTCGAAGCGTGACTCCACGGCATCGCGGAAGGCTTCCATGCCGTTCTCGAACACGGTGATCTTGATCCGCGCCTTGTACTTGTTGTCGCGCCGGCCCATCACGTTGTAGACGCTGACGATGGCTTCCAGATAGGCGAGCAGGTCGGCCTTCCTGACGAAGGGCCGGATGACATGGCCGAGCATCGGCGTCCGGCCGAGCCCGCCGCCGACGATTACCTCGTAGCCGACTTCCCCGTTGCCGCCCCGCACCGTGCGCAGCCCGATGTCATGGGCGCGCGTGACGGCGCGGTCGTTGGGGCTGCCGGTCACCGCGATCTTGAACTTGCGCGGCAGGAACTGGAATTCGGGATGGTCGGTGGACCACTGCCGGATCAGTTCGGCGATCGGGCGCGGATCCTCGATCTCGTCCGCGGCGGCGCCCGCGAAATGGTCGGCGGTGACGTTGCGGATCGTGTTCCCGCTCGTCTGGTTTGCGTGCATCTCGACCTCAGCCAACGCGTCGAGGATGTCGGGCACGTCCAAAAGCTTCGGCCAGTTGAACTGGATGTTCTGCCGCGTGGTGAAGTGGCCGTAGCCCTTGTCCCAGCGGTCGGCGATCATGGCGAGCTGGCGGAGCTGGCGTGACGACAGCGTGCCGTAGGGGATCGCCACGCGCAGCATGTAGGCGTGAAGCTGGAGGTAGAGGCCGTTCATCAGGCGGAGGGGCCGGAACTCGTCCTCGGTCAGCGCCCCCGCGAGGCGGCGTTCGACCTGGGCGCGGAACTGCGCGGTCCGCTCCTGCGCGAAGGCAAGGTCGAAATCGCTGTATCTATACATTCTGCGCTTCCTGCTTGCCGTGGGCGTAGTTCGACGGACCCTTCGTCCGGAACACCTCGCGGAAATGGACAGGCTCGGGTCCGTTCGGACCCGGCCTTGCGTCGGCGAGATAGACGCCGACCACGACCTGCTTCTGCCGTTCCGCCTGGAGGAGGCGGAGCTGGGCATGCGCCTCGTCCTCGATCAACTCGGCCTCGTGATGGTGGCGCGACCAGCGGTCGTCGGCGGTGAGATACACCACGTCGCCTTCCAGCAGCGCGTTCGCGGTGACGACCTTGGGGGTGAAGCCGCGGCTCATGAGCGGACCTCGCGCAGTTCGGGAAGGGCCGGCGCCGCCCGGCGCGGCGCAAGACCGAAGAGGATGACGGCCGGCCCGTCAATCGCGTCCGCCATGGCCGGGAGGGTCGCAAGCGTCGCCCCGTGGATGCGCTCGTCGCTGCGCGAGGCGCTCTCGACGATGGTCACCGGCGTCGCCGGATCGGCGCCGTGCATCATCAGCCGCCCCTGCAGGAACCGCGCAGCGCGCTTGCCCATGTAGATCGCCGCGATCTCGCCAGGCCGGGCGAGCGACCGCCAGTCCTGCTCGGCGAAGCCTTCGGCATCGTGGCCGGTGATGATGCGGAGCGACCCGTTCCGCCCGCGCCGCGTCAGGCTTTGCCCGATCGTCGCGGCAGCGGCGGCGGCCGAGGTGATGCCGGGGAGGATCTTCCAGTCCAGCCCCGCCGCGGCGACCGCCTCGATCTCTTCGTCGAGCCGACCGAAGATGCCGCCGTCGCCGGACTTCAGCCGCACCACGCGGCGGCCCGAAAGCCCGAAGGCGACGGTCAGCGCATTGATCTCGGCCTGCGGCATCGCCTTGCCGAAGCCTTCCTTGCCGACATCCAGAACCGTCGCGAGACGCGGCGCGAGCGCAAGGATCTCTGCGCTGACCAGACGGTCGTGCAGGATGACCCCGGCCGTCCCGATCGCCTTCGCGGCGCCGACCGTAAGAAGATCGGGCGACCCGGGCCCTGCGCCCACGAAGAGGACGGGATGGATGTCTGTCCGGGCGGGATGCGGCAGCGGCATTTCGGAGGACCTCTGATCAGTCACCCGAATATAGGAAATTTTCCTGTTCCGTTGCCATCCGTCCTTGCGAATAAGGACGCCTGTTTCGTATGCTGCCCGTGAACGAACAGGCGTCTGCGACCGGGGAGGAAACGCGAATGGCAGTCCGGCTGGACGAGATGGACAGGAAAATCCTTGCGGAACTGCAGGAGGATGCGGGCCGGTCGCTCGACGACATCGCGCGCAAGGTCGGGTCGTCCAAGACCCCGGTCTGGAACCGCATCCGCAAGATGCGCGAGGCGGGCGTGATCGGACGGCAGACGGTGATCCTCGATGCCGAAGCCCTTGGTCTCGAGGCCTGTTTCTTCGTCCTGATCCGCACCTCGGAGCACGAGGCGGAGTGGCAGCGGAAGTTCCTCGACGTGCTGCGCCGCCGCCCCGAGGTACTCGAGGCGCACCGGCTGGCAGGCGACATCGACTACATCCTGAAGGTCCGGGTGAAGAATGCCCGCGCCTACGACACGTTCTACCAGGCGCTGATTTCCGAGGTCAGGATCTACAACGTGACCGCGCTTCTCAGCATGGAGGAGATCAAGTCGACGACGTTGCTGCCGCTCTAGCCGCGGCCGCCGCGGATGTCCGCCCGGCCCCCGCGCCGATCCGGCCGGCGGGTCGTTGCTCCGGGCCAGGTATCGCTCAGACGAACGCCGCGCGGCCAGGGGTCGGATCGAGCATCAGCTGCTTGGTCGCGGTGATCCACGCCCGGCCCGCGATCGACGGCAGGATGGCGCTCCGGCCGCCGACCGAGGTCAGGGACTCGATGCGGCAGTCGAAGCGGCTGTCGATGATCGAGAGGCCGACGAACGGCTCGCCCGGTGCCAGCTCGCCGCGCGCGTGGAGGACCGCCATGCGTGCCGAACAGCCGGTGCCGCAGGGCGAGCGGTCGAGCTTGCCGGGTTCGATCGCCACGGTGTTCCGGCCCGTGCGCACACCGTCGCGGACCGCGACCGGCGCGGTGAACTGGCAGAACGAGATGTGCCGCCATTCGGGCAGAACGGGGTGAGCGAACCCGAGCTGCTCGTTCGCCGCGCGCGTGATCCGCATGCCGGTCGCGGTCAGGTCGTGCGCCTCGTCCGGCGTCAGGGCAAAGCCGCAGGCGGCCGCATCGACAAGGACGAAGCTGTCGCCGCCATAGGCCGTGTCGACGGTCAGGGTGCCCAGCCCCTCGACTTCGAGAGGCGCCGACAGGCGGTCGGCAAAGCTCGGGTGGTTGACGATCCGGACCCGTTCGCACTTGCCGTCGCGGCAGGTGGCCGTCACCTCCACGATCCCGCCCGGCGCTTCGAGAAGAAAGCGGGTCTCGGGTTCCTCCATCGGGATGATCCCGGTGTCGAGGAGCACCGTCGAGACGCACATCGCGTTCGATCCCGACATCGGCGGCGTATGGGCGGGCTCCATCACGATGAAGGCGGCCGCGGCACGGGGGTCGCGCGGAGGGACAAGCAGATTGACGTGCCGGAACACGCCGCCGCGCGGTTCGTTCAGCACGAAGTCCCTGAGCGTCCCGTCCGTGTGCAGGAACCGCGCCTGGTCCCAGACCGTCTCGCCCGGCGGCGGAGCGACCCCGCCGACGATCACGTCGCCGACCTCGCCCTCGGCATGGCAGCCGACGACATGGATGACGCGCGCAGACCGCATCTCAGACCTCCAGAACCGGTCTGCCGAGGGCCTCCATGATCGGCTCGACGCCGAGCCCCGGCGCGTCGGACGCCCGCATCCGCCCGTTCACCCGCTTCGGCGCGCCCGTTGCGATGTCCTTCGTTCCGTACGAGTTGAAGTCGGTCGCCGAGAAGGTGAATTCCGCCGGTGTCGACTGGGCGAGGTGGGCGATGGTGGCGGTCACGATGTCGCCGCCCCAGGTGTCCTCGATGGTCATCGCAATCCCGGCGTCCACGCAGATGTCGCGCATGTGCCGGGCCCTGGTCAGGCCGCCGACCTTCGAGATCTTGAGGTTGACCACGTCCATTGCCGCGTCCGAGATGCCGCGGATCAGGTCGCCCGAACTGCCGATCACCTCGTCGAGGACGAACGGCAGCGAGGTGCGCCGGCGCGTCGCAAGGCATTCCTCGTAGGTGGGCGAGGGCTGCTCGATATAGACGTCCACGTCCCGCACGGCATTCACGACGCGCGCGGCCTCGTGCATCGTCCAGCCGGTGTTGGCGTCGGCCACCAGAACGTCGCCGGGGTGCAGGATCGCGCGGCAGCGGTGGATGCGCTCGATGTCGCTGTCCGCATCCGCCCCGACCTTGAGCTGGAACTTCGTATAGCCCTCGGCACGATAGCCCGCGACGTTTCCGGCCATCGCTTCCGGCGCGATCTGCGAGATCGCCCGGTAGAGGTCGATCTCCTCCTGCGCCCTGCCGCCCAGCAACCGGTAGACCGGCAGTCCCGCCGCCTTGCCGAGGATGTCCCAGCAGGCCACGTCGATCGCCGCCTTCACATAGGGATGCCCGCGCAGCACCGCATCCATGTGCCGGTTCAGCACCCGCGTCTCGCGCGGGTCGAGGCCGATGACCTTGGGCGCGATCTCGGCCAGACCCGACCGGACGCCCAGCGCATAGGCGGGAAGGTAGGCCGACCCGAGCGGGCAGCATTCGCCCCAGCCGGTGAGGCCGGCGTCGGTTTCGACGGCCACGACGGTCGCATCGAACACGTCGACGTAGTTCCCGTTCGACCAGCTGTAGCGCCCTTCCTTGAGAGGAAGGTCCACCTGATAGGCGCGGATGGCGGTGATCTTCATGGCGTGTCCCTGCAGAGGTTCAGGCGGCGAGCGTCGAAAGGTCGGGGAGTTTCGGCCGGCCTGCGAGGGCGTCGCGGACGATGGCCTCGATCTGGCGGCGCCGCTCGCCCTTGTGGGGCAGCCTCGGCGCGCGCACGCGGTCGTTCGACCCGATCGCCAGGGCCTCGACCAGCTTGATGTTCTGGACGAGGTAGGTCGACACGTCGAGGTCGAGGAGCGGGCGGAACCAGCGATAGATCCCGAGTGCCTCCGCCGTGCGGCCGGCCCGCATCAGCCGCCAGATCGCGACCGTTTCGTCGGGGAAGGCGACGACGAGGCCCGCGACCCAGCCCACCGCGCCGACCGACAGCGCCTCGAAGGCGAGGTTGTCGACCCCGGTGAACAGGTCGTAGCGGTTCCCCAGCCGATTGATGATCTCGGTCGACCGCCGGATGTCGTCCGAGCTTTCCTTGACCGCGACGAACCGCGCGTCGTCGGCGAGCCGCTCCATGATCTCGACGGTCACGTCCACGCGGTAGGCGACGCGGTTCGAATAGATCATCACCGGCAGGTCCGCCGCCGCGGCGACGGCGCGAAGCGCCGCCTCGGTTTCCTCGGGGTCCGTGTGGTAGATCGGCGACGGAACGACCATCAGCCCCGACGCCCCGGCCTTGGCCGCCTTCCGCGCAAGCTCGCACGCGACCTTGGTCGAGGCTTCGCAGACCGTCAGCAGCACCGGATGCCGGCCCGCGACCGACCGCGCGATGCCGATCAGTTCCAGCCGTTCGTCATGGCTGAGCATCGGCCCCTCGCCCAGCGAGCCCGCCACGATCAGGCCGTCGCATCCGGCATCCATCTGAAGGCCGAAGCAGCGCTCCATCTCGGCATGGTCGAGCCTGTCCTCGGCCGTGAACTTGGTGGTCACGGCCGGCAAGATGCCTTTCCACATGTCGGTTCGTCTCCTTGTGATTGCTCAGCGGCTCGCCTTGAGGAAGGCGGCGGTTTCCGGCCGCAGGGGTGCTTCGAAAATCTGTGCCGGCGGCCCGATCTCGTGGACGGTGCCTTCGCGGAAGAAGGCGACGCGGTCCGACACTTCGCGCGCGAACCGCATCTCGTGGGTGACGCAGATCATCGTCATCCCTTCGCCCGCGAGCAGCCGCAGCGTGTCCAGCACCTCGCCCACAAGCTGGGGGTCGAGCGCCGAGGTGACCTCGTCGAAGAGCATGTAGGAGGGCGACATCGCCAGCGCCCGGGCAATCGCCATGCGCTGCTGCTGCCCGCCGGATAGGCGCGACGGATAGGCGCCGAGCTTGTCGGCCAGACCCACATGCGTAAGCTGCCGGACCGCGATCTCGTCGGCCTCCGCCCGCGAGAGGCCGAGCACCTTGCGGGGGGCGAGCGTCACGTTCTCGAGCACCGTCAGATGCGGGAAGGCGTTGAACTGCTGGAAGACGATGCCGACCTTGCGGCGCAGCCTGTTCAGATCGGTCGATGCCGCGTGAACCTCGGTCCCGTCGATCAGGATGCGGCCCTTCTGGATCTGCTCCAGACCGTTGATGCAGGTCAGCAGCGTGGACTTCCCCGACCCCGATCCGCCGATGACGCTCACCACCTCGCCGTTGCGGACCGTCATCGAGACCCCGCGGAGGACGTGGAGCGGCCCGAACGATTTGTGGACGTTCTCGATTTCAATCATTCTCGCGCCACCTGCGTTCGAGGCGTCCGCCCAGCCGGGCAATCGGGAAGGAGATGAGGAAGTAGATCGCGCCGGTGACAAGCAGGATCAGGAGCGGCTCCTGCAGCCGGGTGACGAGGATCTGCGACGAACGGAGAAGTTCGATGATGCCGAGCCAGAGGACGAGCGCGGTATCCTTCATGACGCCGAGCGTCAGTCCGATCCAGCCGGGCAGGGCGACGCGGAGGGCCATCGGAAGCGTGATGTTCGCCATGTCCTGCCGCCAGGTGAGGCCGAGCGACCGGGCAGCGCGCCGCGTGACGCTTGGCACCGCCAGGATGCCGCCCCGCACGATCTCGGTGCAAAGCGCCGAGGTGTAGAGCGACAGCACCACGCAGGCGACGAGGAACGGTGGCCAGCCGAGGCCCAGGATCGCCTGGAAGGCGTTGAAGAGGATGAGCTGGATCAGGAGCGGCACCGACCGCAGGATATCGAGAACAAAGGTCAGGGGCAGCGATGCGACCGTGCCCGCCTGCGCCTTGAAGGTGCCGAAGACGACGCCGAGCAGTGTGCCGAAAAGAACCGCCACCGCCGTCAGGGCCAGGGTGACGCCCGCGCCCCGGAGCAGGAACAGGAAGTCGTTGAGGGTCAGCGCTCCGAGCATCGCGATCCTCCCCTCAGTACCGGAACAGCCGCCATGCCAGAAGCCGGGCACCCAGCATCACGGCCTTGGCGAGAAGGTAGTAGATGACGGCGGCGAGCGCGAAGAACTCGAAGGTGCGGAAGCTCTTCACGTTCAGGCTCTGGGTCACGCCGGTCAGGTCCGTGGCCATGCCGACCGTGACCCCGAGGGATGTCATCAGCAGCGCCCAGACCATCTGGTTCGTCATCGGAGGGAAGGAGATCCGGAACATCTGCGGAAGAACGACCGACGTGAAGGCGCGGACCGGCCCGAGTCCCAGCGACCGGGCGGCCCGCAGCTGCGTCGGGGGAATGGCGCGGAGCGCGCCGCGGAACGTCTCGGCGAGGTAGCCCGCATTGTTGAAGGTGATCCCGGCCAGAAGCGCGGTGAACGGGCTCAGATAGATGCCGAAGGCGCCGAGCCCGAAATGGGCCATGTAGATCTGGAACAGCGCCGGCGTGTTGCGCGCCACCTCGATCCACGCGGTCGAGAGCCCGAAGGCGAGCCGGTTTTCCGACATCCGCCCCAAGGCCAGCACCACCGCGAAGGTCACACCGAGAAGCATCGACAGGACAGCGACCTCGAGCGTGACGGCCGCCCCCCAGAGCATCTCGGGAAGCGCCCGCAGGGCCTGACGCCAATAGAAGGTATAGCCGTACATCGGTTGCCGCGCCCCCGGCCCTTCGCCTGAAGAGCGGGGCACCGCCCGGCGCCCCGCTTCCTGCTTTTGTCAGCGATAGACGCCGGGAATGGTCAGATCGGGTGCCTTGCCGCCCACCCACTTCTCGTAAAGCTCCTGATAGCGGCCGGTCCGGACCTGCTGGTTCACGAACAGGTCGAGATAGTTGAGCAGGCCCTGCTCGTTGCGGAGCGCGATCAGCGACACGTAGTCGATGTCGTAGGGCGCGTTCCCCTTGATGACGAAGCCGGGATACTGGCCGCTCGCGATGATCGACGATGCCACGGTCGACGTGACGACAGTCGCGTCGATCTGCTTCTGGCTCAGCGCCAGGAACACGTCCGCCTGCGTCTGGTAGGGACGGAACTCGCCCGCGCCCCAGTCCTTTACGTTCTGTTCGAGCTGGAGGCCCTCGTACGTTCCGGCGACGGATCCGACCACGCGGCCCTTCTGACCATCGAAATCATTGATCCCGGCATCCTCGCGGGTCAGGACGACCATCTGGAAGGCGAAGTAGGGGATCGAGAAGCCGATCGTCTTGGCGCGCTCCAGCGTGTCCGACGTCGAGGCCACGCCGACATCGGCGCGGCCCGAGACGAGCGCGGGAATGCGGTCGGGGAAGGGCGTCTCGACATATTCGGGTGTCACGCCCAGCGCCTTGGCGAGGTCGTTGCAGTAGTCGACGTCGAAGCCGATGGGGTTGTTGTCCGCATCGCGCGACCCCATCGGCGGAAAGTCGAGCACGACGGCGCAGCGCAGCGTTCCCGAGGCGATGATGTCGTCGAGCTTGTCGGCATTGGCCGTACCGGCCGCAACCGCGGCAGCCAGCGCGCTGGCAGTCAGCAGCAATCTGTTCATCGAGTTCCTCTCCCATTGCGGCGCTTGTCTGAGCAGGAATCGCGCCTGTCCCGATGTTGTGGATATTGGATCCAATATGCAATAAGAAATGAGTTGAGCGCCTGCCGGACCGCTGCTATCGCAGCCGCCGCCCGGCGGGTACCGGCGGGCGGAACGGACGGCAGGGCATGGACCTCGGCAGCAAGCTGAACGCGACGGACCTGGGCGTCATGCCTTCGCCGACCGAAGTGATCTTCCAGGCCCTCAGGGAGGCGATCGTCGTGGGCACGCTCCAGGACGGCGACATCCTGCGGCAGGACCAGATCGCCAGGATGTTCAACGTCAGCAGGATCCCGGTGCGCGAGGCGCTCGCGCGGCTCGAGGAACAGGGGCTGATCACGACACGCCGCCACAAGGGCGCGGTTGTGTCATCGCTCTCGCTTGACGAGATCTCCGAGCTCTTCGAGTTCCGTGCCCTGATCGAAGGCGAGGTGATCCGGCTCGCCGTCAGGGAAATCCGCCCCGAGACGGTCGAAGAGGCGACACGCTTCGCCGCCGAATTCGCCAGCGAAACCGACAGCGCACGCTGGGCACAACTGAACCGGGCGTTTCACTACACCCTCTACAGGGACTGCGGGCGGCCCTACTACCTGCAGATCGTCTCGAATGCGCTCGACAACATCGGCCGCTACCTGCGCGCCCAGCTGGTTCTGACGGACGGCATCGCCCGGGCACGGCGCGAGCATGCCGGCATCCTTCAGGCCGTGCTCGACCGCGATGCAGACGCGGCGGCCGAGCTGACCCGTGCGCACATTCTCGGGGCCTCGAAGTCCCTGACAGGGTTCCTGCGCTCGCAAGCGAGGTAATTGCAGCTCCGGGCCTGCTCTGCCCGCGGAAGGACGGCGAGCGGCCGGCGATCGGGGAGGGGGACTGTTATCCGTTGCGCTACTTGGAACGTTCCGATATGTAATGGAACGATCCAAAACCGATTCCACGACGGAGATGAGATTGGACTGGGGGTTCGTGGGTGCCAGCACGATCGCGCGGCAGTTCATGATCGCCGCCGTCCGGCAGGCCGGAGGCGCAGTCCGCTGGACCGTCTCGGGCGATGCCGCCCGCGCGCGCGCCTTCGCCGACGAAAATGACATTCCGCAGGCGACCGACCGGCTCGACGCGATGCTCGCCGACCCGGCCGTCGCCGCGGTCTACATCTCGACCACCAACGAAAGGCACCTGCCGCAGGCCCTCGCCGCCATCGCCGCCGGCAAGCACGTCCTCTGCGAAAAGCCGCTCGCCCTGACGGTGGCCGACGCTGCCCGGATGATCCGCGCCGCGAAGGACGGGGGTGTCGTCTTCGCCACCAACCATCACCTTCGCAACGCCGGCTCCCACCTCGCCATCCGCGACATCGTCACCTCGGGCCGCCTTGGCCGTGTCCTCTCGGTCCGCGTCCACCACGCCGTCCACCTTCCGCCCCACCTGCAGGGCTGGCGGATCAACGACCCCTCGGCGGGCGGGGGCGTCATCCCCGACATCACCGTCCACGACGCCGACACCGTGCGCTTCCACCTGGGCGAGGACCCGGTGGAGATCGTGGCGCAGGCAGGAACCTCGGGCATGGGGCAGGGGGTCGAGGATTCGGTCATGTCGGTCTGGTCCATGCCTTCGGGCGCGATGGTCATGGCGCACGAAAGCTTCACCCACCCCCACGCCGGAACCGGGATCGAGATCCATGGCACCGAAGGATCGGTCATCGCCCGGGCCGTGATGACGCAGCGCCCGGTGGGCGAAGTGGAACTGGTCACCGCCAAGGGGCGCGAACCCGTCCCCTTCGCCACGCACGACCTCTACACCTGCGCGGTCGGCCGCTTCCACGACGCCGTCGCAGGCCGGGGCCGCCCCTCGGCGGACGGCGTCGATGGCGTGAAATCCCTCGCCGTCGCGCTGGCCGTGCGCGAAGCGGCGCAGTCGGGCCGCCGCGTCGCGGTCGATTACGGCGGAGTTTGACGTGCCGGACCGGATGAACAAGATCGTCACCGCGCGCGACGCCGCCGCCCGCATCCCGGACGGCGCGGTCGTCACCGTCTCGTCCTCCTCGGCGCTCGGCTGCCCCGACAAGGTGCTTGAAGCCATCGGCGCGCGCTTCCGCGCCGAAGGCCATCCGCGCGGGATCACCACGCTCCACCCGATCGCGGCCGGCGACATGTACGGCGTGAAGGGGATCGACCACATCGCGCAGGACGGGCTCCTGGTGCGCACCCTCTGCGGGTCCTACCCCTCGGGTCCGTCGTCCCTCCCCATGCCCGAGATCTGGAAGATGATCGTCGAGAACCGGGTCGCGGCCTACAACGTCCCCTCCGGCATCCTCTTCGACATGCACCGCGACGTTGCCGCCCGCCGCCCCGGCGTGCTGACCAAGGTGGGCCTCGACACCTTCGTGGACCCGGTGCGGGAGGGCTGCGCGATGAACGCCGTCGCCGCGGCGACGCCCCTCGTCCGGCGGGTGGACCTCGGCGGCGAGACCTGGCTCCACTTCCCGAACATCGCGCCCACCGTCTGCATCCTCCGCGCGACGACGGCGGACGAGAAGGGAAACCTCACCTACGAACACGAAGGCGCCTATCTCGGCGGCCTCGACCAGGCCATCGCGACGCGCAACCATGGCGGGATCGTCATCGCGCAGGTGAAGCGCGTGACGGCCTACGGCTCGCTGCGGCCCCACGACGTGCGCGTGCCGGGGCACCTGATCGACCTGATCGTGATCGATCCCGACCAGTTCCAGACAACGGAAACCCCATACGATCCAGCAATTTCCGGCGCAATCTTCAGGCCGTGGTCGAGCTTCTCGCTCGCCGAGCACGGGGTCGAGAAGGTCATCGCCCGCCGCGCCGCGATGGAGCTTCGGCGCGGCCAGACCGCGAACCTCGGCTTCGGCATCTCGGCCATGGTCCCGCGCATCCTGCTGGAAGAGGGCCACGCGCAGGAGGTCACCTGGGCCATCGAACAGGGCGCGGTCGGGGGCATGCCGCTCACCGGCTTCGCCTTCGGCTGCGCGTCGAACGCCGACGCCTTCGTGCCTTCGCCCCAGCAGTTCACCTACTTCCAGGGCGGCGGCTTCGACATGAGCTTCCTGTCGTTCCTCGAAATCGACCGGGACGGCAACGTCAATGTCTCGAAACTCGGGAAAAAGCCATACCTGACAGCGGGTTGCGGCGGGTTCGTGGATATCACGGCACATGCGAGGAAGATCGTCTTCTCGGGCTTCTTCGAGGCAGGGGCGGACCTGGCGCTCACCCCCACGGGCCTGACCGTCACGAAACCCGGCAAGTATGCCAAGATGGTCGACGCGGTCGAACATGTCACCTTCTCCGGCCGCCGCGCGCGCGAACAGGGGCAGGACGTGATCTACGTCACCGAACGCTGCGTGATCCGCGCGACCGGCCGGGGCCTCGTCGCGGTCGAGGTCATGCCGGGGATCGTGCCCGAGCGCGACATCGTCGCCGCCTCGGGCGGTCGCGTCACGGTCGCCCCCGACGCGAAACCCATGCCGCTCGCGCTTCTCGGCGAAGGTCCGATGGGGCTCACGCTATGAGCCGCGTGCACCTGGATCTCGCTGGTCCCGTCGCCGAACTCCGGCTCGACAACCCCGCGAAGCTCAACGCCGTCACCGTCGAGATGCTCGGCCACCTCGCCGAACATCTCGACCTGATCGACCGCCGCCCGGAAATCCGCGCGGCGATCCTCACCGCCGAGGGCGACCGCGCCTTCTGCACCGGGGCCGACATCGCCGCCTGGGCCGACCTTTCCCCGGACGGCTTCGCGCGGAACTGGGTGCGCGACGGCCACCGCATCTTCGACCGTCTCGCGCGGCTCTCGAAACCCACCATCGCGGCCTTGAACGGTCACGCCTTCGGCGGCGGGCTGGAACTCGCCGCCGCCTGCGACATCCGCGTGATGACCCCGCGCGCCACGCTTGCGCTCCCGGAAACCGGCGTGGGCATCGTTCCCGGCTGGTCCGGCACGCAGCGCCTCGCCCGCCTGATCCCCGAACCCGTCCTGAAGGAAATGGCCCTGTTCGGGCGCCGCCTGACCGCCGACCGCGCCCATGCGCTCGGCTTCGTGGCCGAGGTCGCCGACAATGCTGCCGCCACAGCCCGCCTGATCGCCGAACGTCTGACCGGCACCTCGCCCCGCGCGACCGAAGTGGCGAAATACATGATCCACGCCGCCGTCGGCGAGGACCGCGCCGCGATGGTCGAGGCGCTCGGCTCGGGCATGATCGCCGCCACCGCCGACCGCGCCGAGGGCGTCGCCGCCTTCCGCGCCCGGCGCAAGCCCGAATTCCCGGGGAAATAGATGCCCGACCTGACCCTCATCCCCGCCACGAACGCCACGTTTCCCGCACCGGTCGAGAACCGCCATCTGATCGGCGGGAAATGGGTCGCCTCGGCCGAAACCTTCGACCGCCGCTCGCCCGCGCACGACACGCTCGTCAGCCGCTCCGCCAGGGGGGGCGAGGCCGAGGCCCAAGCCGCCATCGCCGCCGCCCGCGCCGCCTTCGACGGCTGGTCCCGCACCTCCGGCAAGGACCGTGCGGCCCTCCTCCTCCGCATGGCCGACCTGATCGACCGCGACCGCGCCCGCATCGCGCTGCTCGAGACGCTCGAATCCGGCAAGCCCGTCTCCCAGGCGATGGGCGAGACCGAAGGTGCCGCCGATCTCTGGCGCTACGCCGCGGCCCTCGCCCGCACGCTCCACGGCGACAGCCACAACAGCCTCGGCTCCGACATGCTGGGGCTCGTGCTCAAGGAACCCGTGGGCGTCGTGGCACTCATCACGCCCTGGAACTTCCCCTTCCTGATCCTCAGCCAGAAGCTCCCCTTCGCGCTCGCCGCCGGCTGCACCTGCGTGGTGAAGCCCTCGGAACTCACACCCTCGACCACCGCCCTCATGGGCGAACTCCTGATCGAGGCCGGCCTCCCTGCGGGCGCCGTCAACATCGTCCTCGGCCATGGCCAGCCGGTGGGCGCGACGCTGTCGTCGCACCCGGACGTGGACATGGTGTCCTTCACCGGCTCGACCGCCGTCGGCAAGGGCATCGTCGCCGCCGCCGCGGGGACGCTCAAGAGGGTCTCGCTCGAACTCGGCGGCAAGAACCCGCAGGTCGTCTTTCCCGACGCCGATCTCGACGGAGCGGCGGATGCGATCGTCTTCGGCGTCTGTTTCAACGCGGGCGAATGCTGCAACTCCGGCAGCCGCGTGATCGTCCACGAGAGCGTGGCGAAGGCCCTGACCGACAAGGTCGTCGCCCTTTCCCGCAAGGTCCCCTTCGGCGACCCGCTCGCCCCCGCCACCAAGGTCGGCGCGATCATCTCGCCCCAGCACCAGGCAAGGATCGACGGCTACGTCCAGGGCGCCGTCCGGGCCGGCGCCACGGTCGCCCTCGGCGGCGGCACCCTCACCGTCCCCGGCCTTCCCGGGCAGTTCTACCAGCCCACCGTCGTCACCGGCGTGACCCCCGACATGGCCATCGCCCGCGACGAGGTCTTCGGTCCCGTCCTCTCGGTCTTGACCTTCCGCGACATGGACGGGGCCATCGCGCTGGCCAATGCCGCGTCCTACGGCCTGTCCGCCGGGGTCTGGAGCGAGAGCGTCCACACCTGCCTGACCTTCGCACGCGCTGTCCGGGCGGGAACGGTCTGGACCAACACATGGATGGATGGCTACGCTGAACTGCCGTTCGGCGGCGTCCGCGAAAGCGGGCAGGGCCGCGAACTCGGCCGCTACGGAGTGGAGGAATTTCTCGAGGTGAAGACCGTGCAGATGCGGATCGGCCGCACACGGTCGCCTTGGGTGACGACCCGCTGAGGCCCAAGGGCGTCGGCGGCAGACCTGCGCATCAAGAGGGAGGCAAACACATGCGTATGTTTACTGCGAAGGCCATGACGACGGTGGCGGCGCTCGCGCTCGCCGCGACGGCGGGCAATGCCGCCGAGGTCGAGGTTCTGCACTGGTGGACCTCCGGCGGCGAGGCCGCGGCGCTGAACGTGCTGAAGGAGGATCTGGCCAAGAAGGGCATCGGCTGGGTGGACATGCCCGTCGCCGGGGGCGGCGGCGAGGCGGCGATGACGGCGCTGCGCGCCCGCGTCACCGCCGGCAATCCGCCCACCGCCGTCCAGATGCTCGGCTTCGACATCCTCGACTGGGCCAAGGAGGGCACGCTGGCCGATCTCACCGACACGGCCAAGGCCGAGGGCTGGGACAAGGTGGTCCCGGCGGCGCTGCAGGCGTTTTCGACCTATGACGGCAAATGGGTCGCCGCGCCGGTCAATGTCCATTCGACGAACTGGGTCTGGATCAACAAGGCCGCGCTCGACACGGCGGGCGGCAAGGCGCCCGAGACCTGGGACGAGCTTGTCGCCGTGCTGGACAAGATGAAGGCGAACGGGATCACGCCGCTGGCCCATGGCGGCCAGGCCTGGCAGGACGCCACGATCTTCGACGCGGTCGTGCTCAGCATGGGCGCGGATTTCTACAAGTCGGCCTTCATCGACCTCGATCCGGCCGCGCTTGGGGGCGAGACGATGGCCGAGGCCTTCAACCGCCTGATCAAGCTGCGCAGCTACGTCGACGACAACTTCTCGGGGCGGGACTGGAACCTGGCCAGCGCCATGGTCATCAACGGCGAAGCCGGCATGCAGATGATGGGCGACTGGGCCAAGGGCGAGTTCCTGAAGGCCGGCAAGGTTCCGGGCAAGGATTTCGTCTGCATCCGCTTCCCGGGCACCCAGGGGACGGTCACCTTCAACGCCGACCAGTTCGTGATGTTCCAGCAGACCGATCCGGCCGAAAAGGCAGCGCAGATCGAGATGGCCAAGGCGATCCTGTCGCCCACCTTCCAGTCGGCCTTCAACGTCGTGAAAGGGTCGGTCCCGGCACGCACCGACGTGCCCGACACCGCTTTCGACGACTGCGGCAAGAAGGGCATCAAGGACCTTGCCGAGGCGAATGCGAACGGCACGCTCTTCGGCTCGATGGCCCATGGGCACGCGGCGCCCGCCGCCGTGAAGAACGCGACCTATGACGTGATCACCGCGGCCTTCAACGGCGAATACGCCGACGGCGCCGCGGCGGCCGCGGCACTCGCCTCGGCGGTCGCCGCCGCGATGTAGGAACCGGAAACGGAAGACACGGGAAGGCGGCCCGGCCGCCTTCCCGGACCAGCGCCGGCATCAAGGGGGGGCACATGTCTGCGAGGGCGGATTTCGATCTGCGATCGAGGCTTCAGGACTGGATTCCGCGGCTCGTCCTGTCGCCGTCGCTCGCCGTGGTGCTGGTCTTCGTCTACGGCTTCATCGCCTACACGGTCTATCTGAGCTTCACCGACTCGAAGATGCTGCCGTCCTACGGCCTTGTCGGGTGGGACAACTATGTGCGGCTCTGGAAACTTCCGGCCTGGCGGACCGCGCTCGCGAATCTGGCAATATTCGCATCGCTCTACATCGTGATCTGCACGCTGATCGGGCTCCTGCTTGCGATCCTGCTCGACCAGAAGATCCGGGGCGAGGGCATGCTCAGGCCGATCTACCTCTATCCCATGGCGCTGTCCTTCATCGTCACCGGTACGGCGTGGAAATGGTTTCTCGATCCGGGCATCGGGCTGGAGAACACGATGCAGCTCTGGGGGTGGGAGTCGTTCCGCTTCGGATGGATCAAGGACCGGGACATGGCAATCTACACCGTGGTCATCGCCGCGATCTGGCAGACCTCGGGATTTGTCATGGCGATGTTCCTTGCCGGTCTCAGGGGAATCGACAACGAGATATTGAGGGCAGCCCAGATCGATGGCGCGTCGAACTGGCAACTCTACCGCAGGATCGTCATCCCGCTGCTGCGGCCCGCGTTCCTGTCGGCCTTCGTGATCCTGAGCCACCTCGCCATCAAGTCATACGACCTCGTCATCGCGTTGACCGGCGGCGGACCGGGCCGCGCCACCGAACTGCCCGCCACCTTCATGTATTCCTACACCTTCACCCGGAACTCGATGGGGATCGGCGCGGCGAGCGCGGTCATCATGCTGATGACGATCGCGGCAATCATGGTTCCCTACCTCTATGCCGAACTGAAGGAGAGGAAGTGATGTCCGGCGGCACCCAGGACACCGCCGTTCGGACAGGGGCCGTGGCGCGTGTGTTCATCTACCTTGTCCTCGTCCTCTTCGCCCTCTTCTATCTCCTGCCGCTCTTCATCATGGTGGCGAACTCGCTGAAGCCCTTGTCCGAGATCACCGGCGGCAACATGATCGCCCTGCCGAAGGACTGGACGATCGCGCCGTGGAAGTCCGCGTGGTCGACCGCCCAGATCGGGGTCGAGCCGACGGGACTGCGGCCCTACTTCATCAACTCGATCCTCATGGTCGTGCCGGCGGTCGCGATCTCGACGGTCATCGGGGCGCTGAACGGCTACGTGCTGACGAAGTGGCGCTTCCGCCACGACACGATCGTGTTCGGTCTCATGCTGTTTGCCTGCTTCATCCCGTTCCAGATCGTCCTCATCCCGATGGCGCGGATGCTGGGACTCATGGGGCTTGCCGGAACGATCCCGGGCCTCGTCTTCGTCCATGTCGTCTACGGGCTCGGCTTCACCACGCTCTACTTCCGCAACTACTACGCGAGCTTCCCGACCGAACTCGTCCGGGCCGCCATGATCGACGGGGCCGGGTTCTTCCGCATCTTCTGGCGGATCCTCCTGCCCGTCTCGGGCCCCATCGCGGTCGTCAGCGTCATCTGGCAGTTCACCAACATCTGGAACGACTTCCTCTTCGGCGTCTCCTTCGGCGGCACCAGCCAGCCGATGACGGTCGCGCTCAACAACCTCGTCCAGTCCTCGACCGGCGTGAAGGAATACAACGTCCACTTCGCCGGCGCGATCCTGGCGGCGCTTCCCACCCTCCTCGTCTACGTCGTCGCGGGCCGCTTCTTCGTGCGCGGCCTGATGGCGGGCTCCGTGAAAGGCTGACCCCGATGGGCTTTCTCGACATCCGCAACGTCACCAAGTCCTACGGCCAGGTCGAGGTGCTCCACCGCGTCGACATCGCCGTCGAGGAGGGCGAGTTCCTCGTCCTCGTCGGCCCCTCGGGCTGCGGAAAGTCCACGCTTCTCAACATGATCGCCGGCCTCGAAGGCATCACGAGCGGAGAGATCGCGATCAAGGGCCGCGTCGTGAACGGCGTCCATCCGTCGAAGCGGAACATCGCGATGGTGTTCCAGTCCTATGCGCTCTATCCCAACATGACGGTCGCCCAGAACATGACCTTCGGGCTCGAGATGCACGGCGTCCCGAAGCCCGAGCGCGACAAGGCGCTGGCGAGCGTCGCCCGGCTCCTCCAGATCGACCACCTCCTCGACCGCAAGCCCGGCCAGCTCTCGGGCGGCCAGCGCCAGCGCGTGGCCATGGGCCGGGCGCTCGTCCGGAACCCCGACGTCTTCCTCTTCGACGAGCCGCTCTCGAACCTCGACGCGAAACTCCGCGTCGACATGCGGACCGAGATCAAGAAGCTCCACCAGAACCTCAGGACCACGATCGTCTACGTCACCCACGACCAGATCGAGGCGATGACGCTCTCCACGCGGATCGCGGTGATGAACAAGGGCTACGTCCAGCAGCTCGGCACACCCAGGGACATCTACGACATGCCCGCAAACCTCTTCGTGGCGGGCTTCATGGGAAGCCCCTCGATGAACCTGATCCCCGCGACGGTGTTGGAGGAAAACGGCGCAACCTGCGCGGAAATCACGGATTCTGAAGGCCAGCGGCGCGTCCTGCGCTTCTCCTCGCCCGGAGGGATCGCCGCCTATAGGGGCCGCAAGATCATCCTCGGCATCCGCCCCGAGGCGATCACCGACCCCGAGGGCGCGGACCGCAAGTCCGGCAACATCCAGTCCTTCCCGAACCGCGTGTCCGTGACCGAACCCGCCGGCTCCGACACCTTCGTGACCCATACCGCGGGCGGCAAGGACGTCATCGCCCGGATGCGCGCCGACGCCGATGTGCGGCCCGGCCAGGTCTTCGACTTCGCCATCAACATGGACAAGGCCGTCGCCTTCGACCCCGAGACGGAAGCGCGCATCTGATGGCACTCTGATGGAGACAGGCCCCGATATCCTGATCGTCGGCTCCGGCATGGGGGGGGCGACGCTGGCGGCGGCTTTGGCCCCGACCGGGCGGCGCATCGTCATCCTCGAACGGGGACAGAGGTTGAACGACTGCCCGGAAGCCCGCGATCCGTCAGCGATTTTCAGGCGCGGCTACTTCAAACCGAAGGAGACCTGGCTCGACGCCAGGGGAAAGGCGTTCAGCCCCGGCAACTACGCCTGTGTCGGCGGCAACACCAAGTTCTACGGCGCCGTCCTCCTGCGCTACCGGGTCGAGGATTTCCGTCCTCTCCGCCACATGGAGGGCACGACCCCCGGCTGGCCCATCGCCTACGCGGATCTCGAGCCCTTCTACTCCCGGGCCGAGGCGCTCTACCGCGTCCGGGGCGACGCGACGGCCGACCCGTTCGAGCCGCCGCATTCCGCCCCCTATCTCTTCCCGCCGGTCCCGGACGAGCCCGACATCGCCGCCCTCCGCCGGTCGTTCGCCGCCCAGGGGCTGCATCCCGCGCCGCTCCCCCTCGGCATCGACCTCCCGGGCTGGCTCTCCCGCGCGCCGACCACCTGGGACGCCTTTCCCGACACCACGGGTGCCAAGTCCGACGCCGAAAGCTGTGGTCTGGCCGCGGCGCTTGGGTATCCGAACGTGACGCTCATGACCGGCGCCAGGGCCGTGCGCCTGATCGCCGGGGGCCGCCGCGTCACGGGGGTCGAGGTCGAGCGGGCAGGGCGGCGCGAAATCCTCTCGGCGCCCATCGTCTGCCTTTCGGCCGGGGCGGTCCTGACCTCGGCGCTGCTCCTCGCCTCGGCGAATGGCGACCATCCGTCGGGCCTCGCCAACCGCTCGGATCAGGTGGGACGCAACTTCATGAACCACAACCTGACCGGCATGGTCGCCTACAACCCCCTCCGCCGGAACCGCTCGGTCTATGAGAAGACCATCCAGGTCAACGACTGGTACCTGACCGGCGGTCCCGGGGGCGAACCCTTGGGCAACATCCAGATGCTCGGCCGCGTCACCGGCCCGATCCTCGCGGGCGAGGCCGGCCTGCCTTTGCCCCTCGCCACCCACATCGCCGACCGCTCCGTCCACATCATGGCGATGTCCGAGGATCTGCCCGATCCCGAAAGCCGCGTCTTCTGGCGGAAGGGCCAGGTGGTGCTCGACTGGAGGAAGACGAACACCAGGGCGCATGATCTGCTCGTCGCGAAGCTCAAAAAGGCAATGAGGAAAGCCGGCTGGCCCGTTGGTTTCGTGCGCGGATTCCCGAAGTGGAAGCCGAGCCACCAATGCGGCACCGCCCGCATGGGCGCTGACCCGCTGGCATCGGTCGTGGACATGAACCTCAAGGCGCACGACCTCGACAACCTCTGGATCGCCGATGCCTCGGTCCTGCCGACCTCGGCCGCGGTGAACCCCTCGCTCACCGTCGCGGCGCTGGCGCTGCGGCTCGGGGAGCATCTCGCGAAGCGGGTGCAGGCATGAGCGCGCCCGTTGCCCTCGTCACCGGCGGCCAGCAGGGCATCGGCCTCGGCATCGCCCGGGCGCTGAAGGGGGCGGGCTTCACTATCGCCCTGGCGTCCGAACAGCCCGGATCCGCGGCCACGGTCCGCGCCGCGCTCGGCGAACTCGGCCCCTCCGCCCGCTACTTCACGCACGACCTGCAAGCGATCGGCAGCGCAGCGGATCTCGTCGTCCGGGTCACGGACGCCCTCGGCCCCCTCGCCACCTTCGTCGCCAATGCGGGCGTCCCGGCCAGGGTCCGGGGCGACCTCCTCGACGTGCAGGCGGAGAGCTTCGACTTCGTGACCGGCATCAACCTGCGCGGCAGCTTCTTCCTGGCGCAGGCGGTGGCGAAGGCCATGCTCGCCGACCCTGCGCCGCACTACCGCTCGATGACCTTCGTCACCTCGGTCAGCGCCGCGATGGCCTCGGTCGAGCGCGCCGAATACTGCATCTCGAAGGCGGGTGCCTCGATGATGGCCCGGCTCTTCGCCCTCCGCCTCGCCCCCCACGGGATCGGCGTCTTCGAGCTTCGCCCCGGCATCATCGAGACGGCGATGACCGCGGGCGTGAAGGAGACGTACGACGCCCGGATTGCGGAGGGACTCGTGCCGGCAGGCCGGTGGGGCACGCCCGGCGACATCGGATCGGTCATGGTGCCGATCGCGACGGGGCAGATGGCCTTCGCCACCGGGGCGGTGATCCCGGTGGACGGGGCACTGAGCGTGGCGAGGCTGTGAGGATGACACCCGAAGTCCGCGTGCTTTGGCCTTTCTGGCCCGTGGCCGAGGGCCACGGGCAGCGCCCGACCCGCCCCCCCGGGGCGGGCGCTTCGCTTCCCGCCCCGCGGGCCGGGCGCTGCCCTTCTGGAAATGGCCGTACAAAAAGACCCAACGTCGGTGGAGACAACCCATGACCCCCGGCTACGACTTCATCATCGTCGGCGGCGGCTCGGCGGGCTGCGTCCTCGCCGCGCGCCTCTCCGAGAACCCGGCCGTGCGGGTCCTCCTCCTCGAAGCCGGGGGCAGGGACCGCCACCCCTTCTACCACCTGCCCGCGGGCTTTGCGAAGATGACCAGGGGCATCGGCAGCTGGGGCTGGGAAACCGTCCCCCAGCGCCACATGAAGGGGATGAAGATCCGCTTCACGCAGGCCCGCGTCATCGGCGGCGGATCGTCGATCAACGCCCAGATCTACACCCGCGGCCACCCGCTCGACTATGACGAATGGCGCCAGACGGGCTGCGACGGCTGGGGCTACGACGACGTGCTCCCCTACTTCCGCAAAGCCGAGGACAACGACACCTTCGACAACAGATGGCACGGGCGTGGTGGCCCCCTCGGCGTCAGCCAGCCGCGCGCGCCGCTCCCGATCTGCGAGGCCTGGTTCGCCGCCGCCGCCGAACTCGGCATCCCCCGCAACATGGACCTGACTTCCGAGAAACCGGATGGCGTCGGCTACTACCAGCTCACCCAGCGCAACGCCCGCCGCTCCTCGGCCGCCGTCGCCTACCTGGCCCCGGCGATGAGCCGCTCGAACCTCCACGTCAGGACATTCGCCCAGGTCCTTCGCATCGTGACGGAAAAGGGCCGTGCAACCGGCGTAGAACTGGCGGGCGGGGGCGTCGTGACCGCCTCGGAAGGGGTCATCCTCTCCTCCGGCGCCATCGGCTCGCCGCGGCTCCTCATGCTCTCGGGCATCGGCCCCGCCG
The DNA here is from genome assembly GCA_049323795.1 of Pseudomonadota bacterium. GTDB lineage: Bacteria > Pseudomonadota > Alphaproteobacteria > Rhodobacterales > Rhodobacteraceae > JAOADN01. The sequence goes on along the minus strand of JBMOOH010000007.1, from coordinate 7,254 downwards.
ACCACCTCCAGTCGGTCGGCGTCACACCCGTCCTCAACCATGCGGGCGTCGGCTCGAACCTCCAGGACCACCTCGACCTCTTCGTCATCGCCGAGGTCACCGGCCCCCACACCTACGACCGCTACGCAAAGCCGCTCTGGTCCGCCGTCGCGGGCCTCCAGTACCTCCTCACCCGGTCCGGCCCCGTCGCCTCCTCCCTCTTCGAGACGGGGGGATTCTGGTACGCCGACCCCAATGCCCGCTCGCCCGACATCCAGTTCCACCTCGGCCTCGGCTCCGGGATCGAGGCCGGCGTCGCCGCCATGCCGAACGGCGGCGTCACGCTCAACTCCGCCTATCTCCGCCCGCGCTCGCGCGGGACCGTCCGCCTCGCCAGCGCCGACCCCGGGGCCGCCCCGCTCATCGACCCGAACTACTGGGCAGACCCCCACGACCGCGAGATGGCGATAAGGGGCCTCAAGCTCGCCCAACAGATGATGGCGCAGGCGCCGCTGAAGCCCTTCGTCCTCGCCGAACGCCTGCCGGGGCCGGACATCCGCACTGACCAGGACTATTTCGACTACGCCTGCCGCACGGCGAAGACCGACCACCACCCCGCCGGCACCTGCCGCATGGGCCCGGACGCGGCGGCGGTCGTGGACAGCCGCCTGCGCGTCAACGGGGTCGAGGGCCTCCGCGTCGCCGACGCCTCGATCATGCCGACGCTCATCTCCTCGAACACCAACGCCGCCGCGATCATGATCGGAGAGAAGGCCGCCGACATGATCAGGGCCGACCACGGGGCCTGACCGATGCTCACCCTCCCCACCTATGCCGGCACTCTCGAACCCTACCGCCTCACCGGCACGCCCCTCATCCCGCGCGCCCCCCGCGTCCCCTTCACCCGCACGGCCTTCGCCGCGGCCCATGTCGTCTCCGACCCCCTCCGCGAGCGGTCCCCGTGGGACACGCGCCCCGCCGTCGACTGGGACGCGACGCTCGGTTTCCGCCAGTTCCTCTGGGACCAGGGTCTCGACCTCGCCGAAGCGATGGACACCGCCCAGCGTGGCATGGGCGTTGACTGGGCCACCGCCCGCGAACTCATCGAACGCACCCTGCGCGCCGCCAAGGCCCACCCGCTCAGGCCCCGCGTCGCCTGCGGCGCAGGCACCGACCATGCCGCCCCCGGCACGCTGACCACCGAAGCGGCCATCGCCGCCGCCTACGAACTCCAGATGGAGGCGGTCGAGGCGGCGGGCGGGCAGGTCATCCTGATGGCGACCCGCGCCCTTCCGGCCATGGCGGCCGACGCCGCCACCTACGCGCGCATCTACCGCCGCCTGATCGGTGCCGCGCGAGACCCGGTGATCCTCCACTGGCTCGGCGACATGTTCGACCCGGCGCTCACCGGCTACTGGGGCCACGTCGACATTGCCCGCGCCGCCGAGGCCGTCCTCGCGATCATCGCCGAGAACCCCGACAGGGTGGACGGCATCAAGATCTCGCTCCTCGACCGGACGCACGAGGAGGACGTCCGCCGCCGACTACCCGCCGGCGTCAAGCTCTATACCGGCGACGATTTCAACTACGCCCCCCTCATCGGAGGCGACGGCACGCACCACTCCCACGCGCTCCTCGGCGCCTTCGCCGCCATCGCCCCTGCCGCAGCCCAGGCGCTCGAGGCGCTCGCGCAGGGCGACCGGCGGACCTACCACACTCTCCTCGACCCGACCGTCCCGCTCTCGCGCGAGGTGTTCAGGGCCCCGACCCGCTTCTACAAGGCCGGTATCGCCTTCCTCTCCTGGCTCAACGGCACCCAGTCGCACTTCATCATGCCCGCCGGCTTGCAGTCCTCGCGCGAGATCACGCATTACGCCGAGGTCTTCCGGCTGGCCGACCGCGCGCGCCTCCTCATCCGCCCCGACCTTGCCGAGGACCGGATGGGGACGCTCCTGAAGCTCCACGGGATCGGCTGACGCATGAACAGGCGCCCCACGATCATCGACGTGGCGCGCGCGGCGGGCGTCTCGAAATCGACCGTCTCGCTGGTCCTGAGGCAAAGCCCGCTCGTGAAGTCCGACACCCGCGAGGCCATCGAAAGGGCGATGGCCGAGATCGGCTACGTCTACAACCGCTCCGCCGCGCAGCTCCGCGGGGCAGGGGCGGGTCTCGTCGGGCTTGTCATCAACGACCTGCGGAACCCGTTCTTCACCGAATTCGCCACCTCGATCCAGATGGCGCTGTCCGGCAAGGGCTACGCGACCGTCATCGCCAACACCGACGAGGATACGGCCCTTCAGGCGCAGGTCGTGGGCTCGATGATCGAACACGGGGTCTCGGCCTTCGTCATCTCGCCCGCCTATGGCGACGTGGCGGCAACCTTCGACCAGATCGCCCGCGCGGGGATCCCGACGCTCCAGGTCCTCCGCCGCGCCGACCCGCGCATCGACATCTTCCCCTTCTCCTCGCCCGACAGCGCGCGGGGCGGCCGGCTCGCCACCCGGCACCTCGTCGAGGCAGGCGCCCGGCGGATCGCCTTCTTCGGCGGCGTCGAGGGGCGGCAGGTGACGGCCGAGCGCATGTCGGGCTACCTGCAGGTCATGCAGGAACAGGGCCTCGCCCCCCGCGCCTTCCACGGCCGCGCGAGCCGCGCCTTCGGCCGCGACGCCGCCCGCCGCGTGGTCCGCGAGGGGTCGGGCATCGACGGGGCCATGTGCTTCAACGACCTCGTCGCCCTGGGCATGCTCGCAGGCTTCGCCGAACAGGGTGTCGCGGTCGGACGCGACATCCTCGTCGTCGGCTTCGACGACATCGAGGATTGCGCGATGGCCTTCCCGCCGCTCTCCTCCGTCCGCTGCGACATCGCCGGTTTCGCGCGGGCGACCGCCGATCGCCTCGCCGCCTGGATCGAGGACGGAACGCGGCCGCCGCCCGAACTCAGAAGCCCGGTCGATCTCGTTATCCGCGCGTCGAGCCGGGGGGCTGCATGACCCCGGCCGGCAATCCCCGCGCCTTCCTCCGCGCGCTCTTCGACCGCGCCGTCGCCGTCGCCGACCCGATGCGGATGATCGGCGGGCACCTGCCGCCGAAGCCTTCTGGCCGCGTGCTGGTCGTCGGCGCGGGCAAGGCCAGCGCCCGCATGGCCGAGGCGGTCGAAGCGGCGTGGGGCTCCTGCGAGGGCCTCGTCATCACCCGCTACGGCCACGGACGGCCGACGAAGGGGATCGAGATCGTCGAGGCCGCGCATCCCGTCCCGGACGCGGCGGGGCTGAAGGCGACCGCGCGGATGCTCGATCTCGTCTCGGGCCTTGGCCCCGATGACCTCGTCCTCGCGCTCATCTCGGGCGGGGCGTCGGCGCTGCTCGTCCGGCCCGCGGGGGCGATCACGCTGGCCGAAAAGCAGGCGGTGAACGCCGCGCTGCTGGCCAGCGGTGCGCCCATCGACCGGATGAACACCGTCCGCAAGCACCTGAGCCGCGTGAAGGGCGGCCAGCTTGCCGCCGCGGCCTACCCGGCGCGCGTCCTTGCGCTGATGATCTCCGACGTTCCGGGCGACGACCCGGCCTTCATCGGCTCCGGTCCGACCGTCGGCGACGCCTCGACCCCGGCCGATGTCCGCGCGATCCTCGACCGCTGGAACATCGCGGTGCCGTTCTCGGTCGCGGCCGTGCTGAATGGCCCGACCGGCGTGGTCCCGCCCGGCGACCCGCGCCTGTCGCGCACCGAGAACCGCATCGTCGCGGCCCCGGCCCGGTCGCTCGACGCCGCCGCCGAGGCGGCCCGCGCCGCCGGGTGCGAGGTCACGATCCTCGGCGACCGGGTCGAGGGCGAGGCGCGCGAGGTCGCCGCCGCCCATGCGCGCCTTGCGCGGGAGGCAGCCCGGGGCAGGGGCGCGGAACCGCTCCTCCTCCTCTCCGGGGGCGAATTGACCGTGACGCGCCGGGGGCGCGGCGTCGGCGGACCGAATGCCGAATATGCCCTCGCCCTTGCCGTTGCGCTGAACGGCGCGCCGGGCATCCATGCCATCGCCTGCGACACCGACGGCGTGGACGGCGCCGCGGAAGTCGCGGGCGCCATCGTGTCGCCCGATACGCTCCGGCGTGCACAATCCCTCGGCCTTGATCCGAAGATCGCGCTGGACGGAAACGACAGCCATTCCTTCTTTGACGCGCTGTCGGATCAGGTCATAACTGGCCCGACGCTGACGAATGTGAACGATTTTCGCGCGATCCTCGTCGGCGGGGGGTGATGAGTGATGATCCTGCATTGCGTGTACTGCGCGATCCGCGAGGACGTGCCGCGCGAGGATGTGGCCGCGGTGATGGGCGAGCTTGCGGCGCTGCGGACCAGGCTGTCCGGCATGACCGGCTTCGCCTGGGGGCCGAACCGCGATTTCGAGCTGAAGTCCGGCGCCTACTCCTACGGCTTCGTCGCGTCCTTCGCCGACCGCGCGGCGCTCTCGGCCTACGACGCCCATCCCGATCACAAGGCGGCGGGGGCGCGGCTTGTGGCGATGTGCCGGGGCGGCTCGGGCGGGATCACCGTCTTCGATCTGGATACCCGGGCGAAGTAGCCGCGCGCGCGGCGGCGGGACGGATGCATACGCAGACCCGACGCCGCCTTCGCCCCGCTTGACGCCGCTGCGCCCCTCTGCCATCCCGGCTGGAACAGGGGGCGACCGATGAACGTTTTCAAGGATATCCGCGCGCTGGTGATCGACAGCCTCGCCGCGATGACCGCTGCCGGCGAACTGCCCGCCGGCCTCGACACCGCCGCCGTCTCGGTCGAGCCGCCGCGCGATCCGGGCCACGGCGACATGGCCACGAACGCGGCCATGGTGCTTGCGAAACCGGCCGGCATGCCACCCCGCCACATCGCAGAATCCCTGGCAAGACGCCTCGCGGCGGATGACCGCGTGGCCAGGGCCGAGGTGGCGGGCCCGGGTTTCCTGAACCTCGGCCTCGTCCCCTCGGTCTGGCAGGGCGTCGTCAGGGCCGTGCTGTCGGACGGCAAGGCCTACGGCCGGTCCGACCTCGGCAGGGGCAAGCGCGTCAACGTCGAATTCGTCTCGGCCAACCCGACCGGCCCCATGCACGTGGGCCATACCCGCGGCGCCGTCTTCGGCGACGCCCTCGCCGCGCTCCTTGCCTTTTCGGGACATGAGGTCACGCGGGAATACTACATCAACGACGGCGGCGCCCAGGTCGATGTCCTCGCCCGCTCCGCCTATGAAAGATACCGCGAGGCGAACGGACTTTCCCCCGAGATCGCCGAAGGACTCTACCCCGGCGACTACCTCATTCCGGTTGGCCAGGAACTGAAGGAGAGGTACGGCGACAGCCTCATCGGAAAGCCGGAATCCGACTGGCTGGCCGACGTGCGCGAGTTCGCCACCGCCCGCATGATGGAGATGATCCGCGAGGACCTCGCGCTTCTCGACGTCCACATGGATGTCTTCACGTCCGAGAAGGCCATCGCGGCCTCGGGCGAGGTGGAGAAGGCGATCGCAGCCCTCAGGGAAATGGGCCTGATCTACGAAGGCACCCTCGAGCCGCCGAAGGGCGAGCTGCCCGACGACTGGGAGCCGCGCCAGCAGACCCTGTTCCGATCCACCGCGCACGGCGACGACGTGGACCGCCCGGTGCAGAAGTCGGACGGAAGCTGGACCTACTTCGCCCCCGACATCGCGTATCACCGCAACAAGGTGACGCGCGGGTTCGATCTGCTGATCGACGTCCTCGGCGCCGACCACGGCGGATATGTCAAGCGTCTCAAGGCGGTCGTGGCCGCTCTTTCGGGTGGCCGCGTGCCCCTGGAGGTCAAGCTCATCCAGCTCGTGAAGCTCTTCAAGAACGGCGAGCCGTTCAAGATGTCGAAGCGGGCAGGCACCTTCGTCACCCTCCGCGATGTCGTCGAGCAGGCCGGACCCGACGTGACGCGCTTCGTCATGCTGACCCGCAAGAACGACGTGGCGCTCGACTTCGATTTCGACAAGGTGCTCGAGCAGTCGAAGGAGAACCCGGTCTTCTATGTCCAGTACGCGCACGCCCGGGTGCGCAGCGTGCTGCGGAAGGCGGCCGAGGCCGGCATTCCGGCGGCGGACGACAGTCTTGCCGCCGCCGACCTGTCCGGGCTGTCCCATCCGGCCGAGCTTGCCCTGGCGCGCAAGATCGCCGAATGGCCGCGTCTGGTCGAGATCGCGGCGCGCGGGCACGAGCCGCACCGGATCGCCTTCTATCTCTACGAACTGGCCTCGGACCTCCACGGATTGTGGAACAGGGGGAACGAGGATACCTCCCTTCGCTTCCTGCACGAGGGCGACATCCTGCTCAGCCAGTCAAAAATCGCGCTTGCCCGCGCCTCGGCGATTGTCATTTCGACCGGTCTTGGTATCCTTGGCGTCACGCCGGTGGAAGAAATGCGCTGAAGCGGAACAGGGCGCGGGTCTGCCGGTCATGCGAGCGGGCGGATCGGGCAGGCTCCTGCCCATGAGCGAGGCGGGACGATGGCGGAGATCGATTTTCGGGATGTCCCGGCACCTGGAATGGGTGTGGGCGCGGGCATGATGCGCGCCATGAGGCGGGCGGAACCCGCGCCGCTGCGGGTGCTCGATACGGAGCGCCGGCCATGGCGCGAGGTGCGCGGCGGCGCCCCCGAAGGGGCCGCGGCGGGCATCGGTGAAGGGGACGCGGCGGCTGTGGCTGTGGCCTGGCCGGACCGCATCCCCGGGGCGCGGGTGCAGCGGCTGCTGAATGCGGCCGGGGCGGTGGTGTCGCTGTCGCTCGTGGCCGGGCTCGCCATCTGGGGCTACAAGCTTGCCGTGCGCGACGTGACCGGGATCCCCGTGATCCGGGCACTCGGAGGGCCGGCCCGGGTGGCCCCCGCGGATCCGGGCGGAGAACTTGCCCGCCATCTCGGGCTTGCCGTCAATGCGGTCACGGCCGAGGGCGCAGCCACGCCTCCGCCCGACACGCTCACGCTCGCGCCGCCTCCGGCCGAGCTCCTGTCCGCGGACATGCCGATGGGCGCTCTTGCCGCGGCTGCTCCGCCGGCGGCATCCGCGGCTGCGCCGGAAGCCGCCGCGCCGCCTGCGGCTGCCGTCGAGCCGCTGACGGGCGAGCCGCTCGGACCCGAGGGGCAGATCGTCGATCCGATCGCCGTGCCCCCCGAACCGAGGCCGGGCCCGGCCGCCGTTCCGGCGGCGGTTCCGGGGGTCGCGGTTTCGCCGCGGCCGAGGCTCAAGCCCGGCACCGCCGCCCCGGCCGCGGCGGATGC
>JBMOOH010000006.1:0-38375 GCA_049323795.1 Pseudomonadota bacterium | reverse complement strand
GCGGCTGGAGAAGGGGCGGTTCGTCTGGCCGTCGGCGAAGGAGGGCAAGGTCGCGCTGACGCCCGCGCAGTTGTCGATGCTGCTGGAGGGGATCGACTGGCGGGCACCGGAACGGACCTGGCGGCCCTTGGCGGCGGGATAATCCGCCGATCTTCAACGGAGAGGATTCCCACAAGGAATACAGTGGGATAAACTTCCCGCATGCTGGACCAGACCCTGACCTTGCCGGAAGACCCCGAGGAGCTGCGCAGCTTCACCGCGCGGCTTCTGGCCGAGGTGAAGGCGCAGGCGATCCTGATCGGGAAGCTGCGCCATCAACTCGCCGGCCATCGTGCGCACCGGTTCGGGGCCTCGTCCGAGACGGCGGAACAGCTTCAACTGGCGCTGGAGTCCAGCGAGATCGCCGCCGCCGCGATGACGGCGCGGCTGAAGCTGCCGGACGTCGAGGAGAAGGACAAACCCAAGCGCCGTCCGATCCCGGATCATATTCCCCGGATGGAGGTGGAACGTAAGCGTCCGGCGCCGATGCCTGTGCCGGCTGCGGCGGGCGCCTGCGCCGGATCGGCGAGGATGTCACCGAGGAACTGGAATACGTCCCCGGACGCTTCCTCGTGAACCGCATCGTGCGGCCCCGGCTGACCCGTGCCTGCCGCGAACGCTTCGTCCAGGTCCCGCTGCCGTCGCGCCCCATCGAACGCGGCCGCCCCGGGCCTCTTGGCCCATGTTCTGGTCAGCAAGTAGGCCGACCACCTTCCCTTGTATCGCCAGAGCCAGATCTTCGACCGCGAGGGACTCGACCTCGACCGCTCGACCTTGGCCGACTGGGTCGGCAAGACGACAGCCCTGCTGGCCCCCCTGGCCGATGCCATCGGTCGTCATGTCCTGTCGGCCCAGGCGATCTTCGCCGATGACACGTCCATCGGCATGCTCGCCCCCGGCACCGGCAAGACCCAGACGGCACGGCTCTGGACCTATGCCCGCGATGAACGCCCCCGGGGCGGCGACGCCCCGCCCGCGGCCCTCGCCATGGTCCTCGGACCAGTGGCGGACCATGGCTCGATATCGCTTCTCCGGCGACCGCAAGGGCCAGCACCCGAAGGACCACCTCGCCCGCTTCCGCGGCTGGATGCATGCCGATGGCTATGCCGGGTTTGAAGACCTCTACCGCTCCGGCGCCATCCGCGAGGTCGCCTGCATGGCCCATGTCCGGCGCAAGTTCGTCGACATCCACCGCGCCCAAGCTTCCCCCATCGCCGAGGAAGCCATCCAACGGATCGCGCAGCTCTATGCGGTCGAGAAACAGGCCCGAGGGTCGCCGCCTGACCGACGTGTCCAACTGCGACAGGCCTATGCCGCCCCGGTCTTCGACGATCTGGAACGATGGCTGGCCATTCAACTCACCACGATCTCGGGAAAATCCCCGCTCGCGGCCGCCATCCGCTATGCCCTGACGCGGATGGAGCGCCTGCGCCCCTATCTCGGCCACGGCATCCTGGAACTGGACAACAACGCCGCCGAACACGGCATGCGCGCCATCGCCCTCGGGCGGAAGAACTTCCTCTTCGGCGGCTCCGAGGCCGGCGGCAAGGCCGCCGCGACCGCCTGAACCCTGATCGAGACGGCCAAGCTCAACGGCGTCGACCCCAACGCCTGGCTGGCCGACACCCTCGCGCGCATCCCCGACTACAAGATCGCCAAGGTCGACGACCTGCTCCCATGGCGCTGGAACGCGTAGCGGTCAGGCCGGACGCTTACCCCATTCCAGCCACCAGGCGACGTCCATCATGTAGGTCATCTGCGCGCGCTGCCGGGCGCCCATCCGCTTCAGGTCCGGCCGGATTTCGTCCGCCGCCATCGTCTCGCCCCTCCGGTTCTCCGCTGTGCCGCGGAAGGAACGCTCGCAGGGAACGGTTAACCTTTTGCCATAGGATCGTATGGCAGGGTGCTGGGGGGGTGCTGCCCCCCCCCCGCCGCGCCTCTTCCGCCGCGCCTCCTCCGCCCGCCTTCCCGCGCCCGGCTTCCCGCGCCCCGCCGCCGGCGCTATCCTGCCCCCATGCCGTCCCTCTGCCGCGACTGCCTCCATGCCGCCGACGCCTTCCCGGGCCCCCGCTGCCCTGCCTGCCGCTCGCCGCGCGTACTCGCGCACCCCGAGCTTTTCACCCTGTCGATCGCCCACATCGACTGCGACGCCTTCTACGCCTCCGTCGAGAAGCGCGACGATCCCACCCTCGCCGACAGGCCGGTGATTGTCGGAGGCGGGCACCGCGGGGTCGTGTCAACCTGCTGTTATATCGCCAGAATCGATGGCGTCCGCTCGGCCATGCCGATGTTCAGGGCGCTGGAGCTCTGCCCGAACGCGGTCGTCATCAGGCCGCGGATGGCCGCCTACGTGGCCGAATCGCGCCGCATCCGCCGCCTGATGGACGCGCTCACGCCGCTCGTCGAGCCGCTGTCGCTCGACGAGGCCTTCCTCGACCTTTCCGGCACCGAACGCCTGCACGGCGCGCCCCCCGCCGTGCAGCTCGCCCGGCTTCTCAAGCGGATGGAAACCGGGATCGGCTTGACTGCATCCGTCGGCCTTTCCCACAACAAGTTCCTCGCCAAGATCGCCTCCGACCTCGACAAGCCCCGCGGTTTCTCCGTCATCGGGCGCGCGCAGACGCAAGACTTTCTTAACCTCCGCCCGGTCCGGCTGATCTGGGGCGTCGGGGCGGCCACGCAGGAGGCCCTCGACAACGCAGGCATCCACACCTTCGCGGACCTCCTGAGATGGGACCGGAAAGATCTCTCCCGCCGCTTCGGGGCGATGGGCGACCGGCTCTGGCGGCTGGCGCGGGGCGAGGATTCCCGGCGCGTCACCCCCCACCAATGCCCGAAATCGATCTCGAACGAGACGACCTTCGACGCGGACACCTCCGACCGCGACCTCCTCGACGGTCACATCTGGCGGCTTGCGGAAAAGACGGCCGACCGGGCCAAGGCCGGGGATCTGGCCGGGCGGGTCGTCACGCTGAAGCTCCGCCGCGCCGACTTCTCGGTCCTGACGCGGCGGATCTCGCTGCGCGAACCGACGCAGCTCGCCGACACGCTCTACCGTGCCGCGGCGGGGCTGCTGGCCGAGATGCGGGAGCCGGGGCCGTTCCGCCTGGTCGGTGTGGGGCTGTCCGGGATCGTCCCCGACGAGGGCGCCGACCGCACGGCCGACCTCCTCGACCCGCAGGCCGCGCGACGGGCCGGGGCCGAACGCGCGGCGGACGCGATCCGCGCGAAGTTCGGACCGGATGCGATCGTGAAGGGGCGGGCGCTGAGGTAGCCGTCACTCGGCCGCGACGGGCAGGCTCGACCGCCCGATTCCGGCGATCTCGGCCAGCACCTGCCGGAGAAGCCGCTTGAATCCGAGAAAGTTCCCGTTCGGCCGGATTTCCTGCTCGTTCATGTACAGGGACCGGTCCATCTCGATCTGCACGGCGTGCTGGCGGCGCGAGGGCCGTCCATAGGTCTGGGCGATGAAGGCGCCGGCGAAGGGCGCATTCCGCATCACCCTCAGTCCGGCGCGCTCGAACGCCTCCTCGATCCGCTCCACGACGGCGGGATGGGCGGTCGCCCCGAAACGGTCGCCGATCACGATGTCGGGCCGCCTCGCCCCGTTCGAGGCGAGCGACTCGATGGCTTCGTGCGGCATCGAGTGGAAATCGGCCAGCACGGCCTCGCCGAACTCGGCGCGGGTCTCGTCGAGCAGGGCCTGCAGCCGCGCGTGATAGGGCGTCCACCAGGTTGCAATCCGCGCCTCGGCCTCGGCGAGGGGGATCTTTCCGCGGTGGATGGCCCGTCCGCCCGACACGACGCGCGGGATGACGCCCAGGCCCGAAGAGATGCGGGGATTGTGCCCGGCGGGCCGCACGCCATCGACGAGCGCCGGGTCAAGCTCGTCCGATGCGCGGTTCAGGTCGATGTAGGAGCGCGGCGCCCGGGCGGCGATCAGCGGCGCCCCGAAGCCCGGGACACAATCGAGAAGCTGGTCCACGAAGGCGTCCTCGGAGGTGCGGATCGTCCGCTCGTCGAGGATCGATCTCTCGAGGAATTCCGGCGGATAGTGCCGTCCGCTGTGCGGGGACGCGAACACCACGCTCGTCATGCGGCGCAAGGGCAGCGTCAGGTCATAGGCTTGGGTCGTCATGCGTTCCCTCGGCACGTTCCGGGACTATAGCGGAACTGCCAGTTTCGCCGAAAGGGCTTGAAAGGGGGTACGCAATCTTTTACAGGCACGGGGCCGACGCGGACCCGCCCGCGTCCTTGTCGTTTCTGGGGGTCGGGCGGGACCGGAAGGCGCGGGCGCGTAGCTCAGCGGTAGAGCACTACGTTGACATCGTAGGGGTCACAAGTTCGATCCTTGTCGCGCCCACCATCACCGCCCCTTTCGCGGAAAACCGCGTTCGGGGCACATGTTTTGCAGGCGCGAAGTCGCCGCGAATGGGAGAAGGCCGATGAAGGTCCGGAACTCGCTCCGCTCGCTCAAGACGCGGCACCGCGATTGCCAGATCGTGCGCCGCAAGGGCCGGGTGTACGTCATCAACAAGACGCAGAAGCGCTACAAGGCCCGCCAGGGCTGAGCCTTCCGCGCAAGGCGGACTGAACGAAAGGGCCGCCGCGATCCTCGCGGCGCCCCTTTCGCTTCGGTTGCCAGAGCGGTAACGGTTCGGGCGAAGGGCGGGGACTGGATGTGGCGAAGCCCTCCGGCCTGACCGAATCGCACAACCCCCGCAGGGGGCCCGGTGAGGGAAAGATGACGCATCTCTGGGTCCGGGCCGAGCAGCGGCCGAACGAGGAACGCGTGGGCCTGACGCCCGAGGGGGCGGCGCGGCTCATCGCGGCGGGCATCCGCGTGACGGTCGAGGAAAGCCGCGTCCGCGCGATTCCCATCGACGGCTACCGCGCGGCGGGCTGCACGATCGTGGCCGCGAACCTCTGGCCCCAGGCCCCCGCCGACGCGATCGTCTTCGGCCTCAAGGAACTGCCCGAGGACGGCACGCCGCTCACCCACCGCCACATCATGTTCGGCCACGCCTTCAAGGGCCAGCCGGCCGGACAGGTGCTGCTCAGGCGCTTCAGGGCGGGGGGCGGGGCGCTTTACGATCTCGAATATCTGGTGGACGAAACCGGCCGCCGCGTCGCGGCCTTCGGCTACTGGGCGGGCTATGCCGGGGCGGCGATCAGCCTGAAGGCTTACGCCGCGCAGCAGCGCGGCGGCATCGCCGGACCTGTCCGCAAATACCCCGGCAGGGCGGCGCTTCTGGCGGACCTCGCCGCCGAAACCAGGGGGATGGCCATGCCCCGCGTCATCATCATCGGCGCGCTCGGCCGCGTGGGCACCGGGGCCGCCGACCTCTGCAACGCGATGGGCATCGCCGCCACCAGATGGGATATGGCCGAGACCGCCCGTGGGGGCCCGTTCCCCGAAGTGCTCGGCCACGAGATCTTCCTCAACTGCATCCTCGCCCGCCCCGGCTGTCCGGTCTTCGTCCCCCGCTCGGCCACGGCCGAGCCCCGCAATCTGACCGTCATCGGCGACATCGCCTGCGACCCGACCTCGGAGTTCTCGCCCGTCAGGGTCTACGACCGCGCGACCACATGGGAGGAACCGGCGCTCCGTGTGGCCGGGAACCCGCCCCTCGACGTCATGGCGATCGACAACCTGCCGTCGCTCCTCCCCGTCGAGTCGAGCGAGGACTATGCGGCGCAGCTTCTGCCGACGCTGCTCACGCTCGGGCGGATCGGGGACGGCGCCTGGGGCCGCGCGAAGGCCGAATACGACCGCCACCTGGCGGCCCTGAAGTAGGAGGGAGGGACGACCATGACGATCCACTGGTGCGGAACGGGCCTGTCGGCGGTGCCGGGGCTCCGCAGGCTGATCGAGGCGGGACACTCGGTCGTGGTGTGGAACCGGACGCCGGACAAGGCGCGCGCGGCGGTGGGCGACCTGACGCGGGACATCCGGCCCTATTCGCTCGCCGCCGTCGAGGCGGCGCTGGAGAAGGGCGACCTCGTCGTCTCGATGCTGCCGGCCGACCAGCACCCTTCCATCGCGCGGGTCTGCGTCCGGCACGGCGCGCATTTCGTGTCGTCGAGCTACATCTCGCCCGAGATGAAGGCGCTCGACGACGCGGCGCGCCATGCCGGGGCCGCCCTGGTGAACGAGGTCGGCCTCGATCCCGGCATCGACCACATGATGGCGCATGACCTGGTGGCGCAGTACCGCGCCTCGCCCGCCTATGACGCGGGCAACGTGCTCTCGTTCTTCTCCTATTGCGGCGGCATCCCGAAGATTCCGAACGCCTTCCGCTACAAGTTCTCGTGGTCGCCGCTCGGCGTGCTGAAGGCGCTCCGGTCCCCGAGCCGCTCGATCCGCGATTTCTCGGAGCTGCGGGTACAGCGCCCGTGGGACGCGATCACGAGCTACATCGCCCCCCTGCCCGTGCCCGAGACCTTCGAGGTCTACCCGAACCGCGACTCGATCCCCTTCAGGGAGGAGTACCGCTTCGACCCGGCCTGGAAGGTGAAGGACTTCGTGCGCGGCACGATCCGCCTCAATGGCTGGGCCGAGGCCTGGGCGCCGGTGTTCCGCGAGATCGAGACGCTTTCGGGGCCCGACGGGGAGGAGAGGCTGAAGGAGATGTCGGACCGGTTCTGGCGCGACAACTCCTATTCCGGCCCCGACGACCCCGACCGGGTGGTGCTGTTCGTCGTTCTGAAGGCCGAGAAGAACGGCCGGCCGGTCTTCCACCGCACCTGGGCGATGGATGCCTGGGGCGACGTGCGGGGGACCGCGATGGCGCGGCTTGTGTCCACGCCGGTGGCCCTCGCGGTGGGAAGCGTCCTCAACCGCGAGATCGCGGCGGGGGTGCATCCCGCGCCGCACGACCCGCGGCTGGTGCGCAAGTGGCTCGACGAGGTCGGGCATCTGGCGCAGTACATGCGGCTGATCGACCACATCGGGTGACCGGGACGGCGCCCGTCCCGACCCTCAGTCGAGGGCGCCGGCGGCGTGCCGCTCCTCGTGTCCCGGCGCCGCCTCACACGATCCGGTAGTAGAGCCAGTCCGGCAGGAAGAGGCTCGCCCGGAACAGCGCGGCAAAGCCTCTGGGAAAACTGGCCGAGAAGCGCTTCGTGTTCATGTGCGCGAAATACCGGCGCGCCGCCTCGTCCGCGTCCATGATGAACGGCATCCTGAAGTCGTTCTTGTCGGTCAGCCGGGTCCTGATGAAGCCCGGGTTCACGATCTGCACGTCGATCCCCTTCCCCTTGAGATCCGCGTGCATCGTCTCGGCCAGGTGCATGACGGCCGCCTTCGACGCGCCGTAGCCGAGGGCGCCCGGCAGGCCGCGGAAGCCCGAGAGCGACCCGGTCAGGACGATGTGGCCCTGCCCGCGCCTGACCATGCCGGGGACGACCGCGCCCATGACGCGGGCGCAGCCGGTGAAGTTCACGTCGCACATCCGGGTGACCTGGGCGGCGTCCCAATTGGTCGCGGCCATCGGCCAGTAGAGGGCGGAAAGGAAGACGACGCCGTCGATTGTGCCGGCCGTTCCGGCGGCTTCCGCGACCGAGGCGTCCGAGGCCACGTCCAGCGGGACGGCCGTCGCGCCCGGCAGGGTGGCGGCCAGTTCCCCGAGACGTTCTGCATTGCGGGCCGACAGGACCAGCTCCGCGCCCACCGCCGCCATGCGCTGCGCCAGCGCGCGGCCGAGACCCTCGCTCGCGCCGACAATCCAGTAGCGGCGGCCCTTCCAGGGTCTCATGCGGGCCCCCCGTGCGATGCCTCGGAACCGCAGCCGCCCCCGGCAGGGACCCGCAGGACGCGGCCCGGAAGGTCACCTGCCTTTTCGGGCATCGGTCCTCGCCCCGAGGCCATGGACAAGGGGAGGCGAAGGATCACGCAGGCACCTTCCGCATCGTCGCCACAAGCTCGGCGACCTTGATCCCGAACTTGCGGAACTGGCTGCGGTTGATGATCGTCCCGTTCGGCGTCAGGTACATCCAGTCCGTCACCGCCAGCACATGCCCTCCCGCGCTTTGCGGCAGGCGGATTCTGTACCTGAGCAGGACCGCGTTCCCCTCCTGCCGCCCCTCGCCCCCGCCCACGAGATCGGGCGCATCCGCCCGGATCGTGCCGTCGTTGCCCAGCGACAGCGACCATTCCCGGTCCTGCGTGTTGCCGCTGTCATAGCGGAAACGCTCCTCCATCACGCAGCGGTTGCCCACCCACCGCGCGGCGAAATCCCCGACGAAGCGCGAGGTGACGCCGCCGAGGGGACCGTAGATCACCCCTTCGCAGAGGATCGGGCCGTTCAGCTCGGCACGGATGTCAAAGACCTGCTCCGATCTGTAATCCTCGGGCCGCTGGGCCATGAAGCCCACATAGCGCGCGCCGGCTGCGGCGGCACCGAGGGTCGCGGCGACCCCCAGAAGGAACATCACGAAGCCCGACATGGCATCAGTCCTCCGGCAGGGGTGTGGCGGCAAGCAGCGCGATGGCGATCAGCTTCAGCACGCAGGGAACGACGGCGTAGAGCACCGTCAGCGTCGAAAGCGCCCCCGGTCCGTTCGCCCCGCCCGGAACGAAGCCCGCCCGGTCGAGAACCGGCAGGAGCGTTACCGCCGCGAAAGCGAGGGTGAGTTTCGACGCGAAGGACCAGAGGCCGAAGCCCTCGGCCGCCCCCGGCGCGACAACGGCGAGCCTGCGCGCAAATGCCGCCGGCAGGATCACGAGGTCCGCGCCCACCATCGCGCCCGAAAACGCCGAGACCACGGCGAAGGACGCCACGTCGCCGGTCCCCAGCGTCGCTGCGTAGCCGAAGGACAGGATCGAGGCCCCCATCGCGGCCAGCAGCACCGGCTTCTCGCCGCAGCGGCGCGCAAGCGCCGACCAGAGCGGCGTCGCCCCTGCCGCCGACAGGAAGAAGAGGACGAGCAGCGGGCCTTCCCACCCGGCGGCATCGAGACGGCTGTCGACGAAGAACAGGAAAAGGGTAGAAGTCACCGCCAGGGGCGCCGCATTCACCACCGCGATCAGAAGGAGCCGCCGCGTCACGGGATCGGACAGGACCGCGCCGAATCCGGTGCCGGACGGGGCCGCGACGGGCACCGGCATGTCCCATTCGCGCCGCATGGCGAGAAGTGCGGCGACGACAAGCGCCGCGAAGGCGGCGGCGAAGGCCGGAAACGGCGCGTCCGTCACCAGCGCCAGGACCGACGGCGCCATCGCCGCCAGCGTGACGCCCGCAAGCGATCCGCCCTCGCGCCAGCCGGCCAGCCGCAGGTGCCCGCCCGGCCCCATCGCCATCGCCCGCCCGACGCCGCGCGCATAGAAGGCGATGGTCAGGAAGGAATAGGCCGAGAACAGCACTGCAAGCGTGACCGCGAACCAGAGGATCGCCGACCCCTCGGGCGCGGCGGTGTAGAGCGCGACCATCGCCGCCGCCATCGCCCCGCCCGCGACCCACACCGCCGCCAGGAGACGGTGCCCGAGCCGCGCGGCCAGCCAGCCGAGCGCAGGGTCCTGCACCCAGTCGAAGAGCCTCAGGCCGAAGAGCACCGCACCCAGCGCGCCAACTCCGATCCCGTAGGTCTCGGCGTAGAACTTGGGCGCGTGGATGTAGATGGGCAGCCCGGCCGAAGCGAGCATCGCCGCGAAAAGCGCGTAGGACGGCAGGGGCGCGGGCCGTGCCGGTTCCGCCCCGCCCAGCGTCAGCGCACCCGCACTCACCGCGACACCTCGTCGGCGGGCGGCACCGGACGCGACCGGAACTTCGCACCCTTCCACCAGAGCTTCAGCGCCTGCCAGTGGATCAGCCCCAGCACCCGCCGCGATCCGAAGGGCCGCCGCAGGCAGGCGGCGATGATCCCCCCGTTCGTCAGCGGCGCGCGCCGCCCGGTCAGCGTGGCGACCAGCCCGCCGCCCGGGACGTCGTAGTCGATCCGGATGTTCAGCCGGTCCTCGCGGATATCGAACCTGAACCGGTAGCGCCCGGCGACCGGCTGGAACGGCGAGACGTGGAGGATCTTCACCGCCTCGAGCGTATCCTCGGCCGTGATCCGCCGCAGGTCGGGATGGTGGCAGAGGTAGGAATGCCGGTCGCCATAGGTGTTCGTCACTTCGGCGATCACGGCGATCAGCGCGCCGGTCCCGTCGCGGCAGAGCCAGAAGCTCACGGGATTGAAGACATGCCCCAACATCTTCGGCTGCGCGAGCAGTTCGATCTTCAGCCAGGGGACCGAGACCTGATGCGCCGCCAGAACCTCGCGCACCCATTCCGCCCCGCGCCCCTTGCCCGGCGCGCCGCCGTGATCGCAATCGTTCAGCGAAAAGAGGTTCCGCCCGTTCCGCGAAAACAGCCAGGGGCCGCGCAGCGGCACCTCGGCATCGGCGAGCACATAGTCGACGCCATAGCGGAACGCGTTCCGGACCGCACCGTGGCGCCCATGGAAGGTGCTGCCCCGGATATGGTCGATCGCGCTCACGCCGCGGCACTCCGCACTTCGCGGTCTTCCATCGCCGTGACGACATCGACGGCGCTCGCAAATCCGTCCTCGTGAAATCCGTTCCGCATCCAGGCCCCGCAGAACCACGTGTTCCGTGCTCCGTTCATCGCCCGCAGCGCCGCTTGCGCCGCCAGCGCGGCAGTGTCGAAAAGCGGGTGGTGGAAGGTCACGCTGTCGTACACGAGCTCCTCCCGGATCGGCCGCACCGGGTTCAGCGTCACGAACATCGGGTCGTCATGCGGGATCGGCTGAAGCGAGTTCATCCAGTAGCTGACCGAAATCCGGTCGGGGCAGGCACCCCGATCCTCGGTATAGACCCAGCTCGCCCAGGCGGCGCGCCGCCTGGGCATCAGCCGCGCATCCGCGTGAAGAACCGCCTCGTTCGGCTGGCAGCGGATCGCCGACAGGGCCGCCCGCTCGGCAGGCGACGCATCGGCCAGCATCCGCAGCGTCTGGTCCGAATGCGCGGCGAGGACCACCGCGTCGAACAGCTCGGGCGTGCCGCCCCGCGCCCGCACCTCCACGCCCGCGCCGATGCGGCGGACCGAGGCGACCGGCAGGCCGGTGCGGATATCGACGCCCGCACCCCGCATCGCCGTTTCCAGGCGGTGCACGTACTCGGCGGACCCGCCCCTGACCGTCAGCCACTGGTGCTGGCCGGAATGGCTCATCAGCCCGTGGTTCTTGAGGAACCGCACCATCGCCTGCGCCGGAAAGTCGAGGATGCCGCGCGTCGGGGTGGACCAGATCGCGCCCGAGAGCGGCGTGATGTAGTAGTCGCGGAACCATGCACCGGTTCCGAGGATTCCGAGAAGGTCACCGATCGTCGCGCCCGGATTGGCGTCGGCTGCGGATCCGGCCCCGGCGTTGAAGCGGAGGATGTCCCGGATCATCCGCGCGAAACCGGGGCGCAGGGCGTTCCGCTTCTGGCAGAGCAGCGACGAGAGGTTCCGCAATCCGTACTCGATGCGCCCGCCGCCGACCGAGACCCCGAAGCTCATGTCGCTGTCGGTCACCGGCACGCCGAGCCGGTCGAACAGCGCGGAAAGGTGCGGATAGGTCGGCCGGTTGAAGACGATGAAGCCCGTGTCCACCGGCTGGTCGCCATGCTTGCCGGCGATCACGGTGCGCGCGTGGCCACCAAGGCGCTGTGCCGCCTCGAAGAGCACGACCCCATTCCCGCGCGACAGGAGATGCGCCGCTGCCATCCCCGAGATCCCGCCGCCGATGACGGCGATGCGACGCGGCGGCTGCGCCAGCAGTTCGAAAGGCATCGAGATGTGCTCCCCTGACATTCCCTGATGTCAACCGGGGTTACGTCGGGCAAGCGAATTCGGATCATCCGGTGATCCGGCCGTTCCGGTCCCGCGTAGACGTCGCGTATTGACCGCATCCGGAACTCTGTCGTTTCTGGACGCGCCGACCGGCCCCGCGAATCCCGAACCGCGCGGCCGGACCGGTGTGTCGCTTGTTTCGAAGGTGATGGCTGCGGTGCAAGGGTCCGACAACCCGGACGCGAAGTGGATCGAGGCGATGCTGAAGGTTCGCGACCAGCGCGACACCCAGGCCTTTGCCGCGGTGTTCCGTCACTTTGCGCCGAGGGTGAAGGCCTTTCTGATGAAATCCGGGGCCGACGGTGCCCTGGCCGAGGAGTGCACGCAGGACGTCATGGCCACGCTCTGGCAGAAGGCGCATCTTTACGACCCGGGCCGCGCAAGCCTGGCGACCTGGGTGTTCACGATCGCCCGGAACCGCCGGATCGACATCATCCGCCGTGCCCGCCGGCCGGAACCCGAAGACCTGCCGTGGGGGCCCGAGGCCGAACCGGACCAGAGCGATGCGCTGGCGCTCCAGCAGGACAGCGAGCGGCTGGGCGCGGCACTGTCGCACCTGCCGCCGACCCAGCGCGACCTGATCGAACGCGCCTACTATGGCGAACTGAGCCACAGTGAAATCGCCGCCGCGACGGGCCTGCCGCTCGGCACCATCAAATCCCGTATCCGACTGGCGCTCGACCGCCTGCGGCATGACATGAAGACACAGAGATGACCGACACGATCCGCCACCACCTGACCGACGACCTGCTGATGGCCTACTCGGCCGGAACGCTTCCCGAGGCGTTCAGCCTTGTCGTTGCGGCGCATGTGTCGCTCTGCGACGAATGCCGGGCGTGGCTCGGCAGCTACGACGCGATCGGCGGCTGCATGATCGAGGCGGCGGGCAGCGCCGCACTTGCGGACGGCTGCTTCGAGAAGACGATGGCGCGGATCGCCGGCGTGCTCCCAGGCGGGACACCGGTGCATGCGCGCGGCATCTTTCCCGCGCCGCTTCAGGATTACGTGGGCGGCGACGTCGCGGCCGTGCGGTGGAAGGGCGTCGGCATGGGCGTGAAGCAGGCCATCCTTCCGGTCGCGCGGGACGCGTCCGTGCGGCTGCTCTACATCCCCGGCGGGGCCGAGATGCCGGACCACGGCCACCGCGGGCGCGAGCTGACGCTGGTGCTCAAGGGCGCCTTCAGCGATGCGTTCGGCCGCTACGGGCGCGGCGATGTCGAGGTCGCGGACGAAACCCTCGAGCACCGCCCCGTGGCCGATCCGGGCGAGCCCTGCATCTGCCTTGCGGCCACCGACGCGCCGCTGAAGTTCCGCAGGCTTCTGCCGCGGCTCGCGCAGCCCTTCGTCCGGATCTGAAAGGGGGGCCCCCCACCCTCCACCGGCGGGGGGGGCGCCCGGCTCACCCCTTGGGCGGGGTCAGCGGTACGACCTTGGCGGCTGTCCTGTCGCTCTCTCCTGCAATCTCTTCGAAGTCGAAGTTGTCGAGACGCCGCGCCCGCTTTCCCGCCTTCTCGGCCGAAACCTTGATCTCTTCCACGTCCTTCGCGGCCTGCGCGAAATGCCGGTCGAGGTTCCCCACCCGCTCGGCCAGCCGCTCCACGTCGCCATGCAGCGCCGCGAGTTCCTTGCGGATCGCCCCGGCCTGCGCCCGCATCCGCGCGTCCTTGAGGATGGCGCGCATCGTGTTCAGCGTCGCCATGCAGGTCGTCGGCGACACGATCCAGACCTTCAGCGCAAAGCCCTCGCGCACGAGATCCGGGAAATTTGCGTGCAACTCGGCATAGACCGCTTCCGAGGGCAGGAACATCAGCGCGCCGTCGGCGGTTTCGCCCTCAAGGATATACCGCTCGGCAATGGCGCGGATATGGGCGCGGACGGCCACCCGCATCTGCTGGGCCGCTTCCTGCACCGCGCGGGGGGTGTCGGCGCGGCGGATCGCCTCATAGGCCTCCAGCGGGAATTTGGCGTCGATGACGATGGGACCGGGCGGGTTCGGCAGGTGGATCAGGCAGTCGGCCCGCTTTCCGTTCGAGAGGGTGGCCTGCATCGTGAAGGCATCCGACGGCAGCGCCTTCAGGACGATGTCGTGAAGCTGGATCTCGCCGAAGGCGCCCCGGGTCTGCTTGTTGGACAGGATGTCCTGAAGCGACAGGACGTTCCCCGACAGCTTCTCGATGTTGGCCTGCGCCTTGTCGATCGTCTCGAGCCGCTGCTGAAGCTCGCCGAGGCTCCGCGCCGTCCGCGTCGCTGTCCCGTGAAGCGACTCGGTCATGCCGCGCGACACCTCGGCCAGCCGCTGCTCGAGCAGGTGGAGAAGCTTCATCTGGCTCTGCGCCGCCGCTTCGGACACATGGGTCAGCCCCCCCGAGAGCTGCTGCTGCCCGTCCGACAGCGACTGCACCCGCTGGCCGAGCGCGGCAACGGACTGGAGCAGCGGTCCGGCCGAGGCGGCGCTGCGGCGGGCGGCGCGGAGGGTGACGATCAGGAGAAGGACGAGGAGGAGCGTGACCGCCCCCGCGACCGTCGCGGCGAGCGTCACGGGGTCGTTCAGGTCGAGCGTGTATGAACCGAACCGGATCATGCGCGGCCGAAGAGTTTCTCGATGTCGGCAAGCTTCAGTTCGATGAAGGTCGGCCGCCCGTGGTTGCACTGGGAGGAAAGCGCCGTTGCTTCCATCTCGCGCAGCAGCGCGTCCATTTCCTCGATCCGCATCCGGCGTCCCGCGCGGACCGAGGCGTGGCAGGACATGCGGCTGAGGACGGCGTCGATCCGGGCGCGGAGGGCGGCGGGGTCGAGGCCGTCGCGAAGCTCGTCGAGGATGTCGCGGACCAGGCGCCCGGCGTCCACGGCCCCGAGGATCGCCGGGGTTTCGCGGACCATCACGGCGGTTCCGCCGAAGGGTTCGACCGCCAGCCCGAGCCCGGCGAGTGTGTCCGCGTGGTCCAGAATCAGGGCAGCGTCGGGGGCGGAAAGCTCGACGATCGCGGGCACCAGAAGCATCTGCGCGGCGATTCCGCCCGCGCCGGCCTGGGCCTTGAGGCGCTCGTAGACCAGGCGTTCGTGAGCGGCGTGCTGATCGACGAGGACCACGCCGTCGCGCGTCTGGGCGACGATGTAGGTGTCGTGAAGCTGGCCCCTAGCGCGGCCGAGCGGTAGGTCGGATGCAGGTTCGGGGTGCGGCGCGGGGGCCGCCGCTTCGGTGAAGCCGCGCAGGGGCGCCTCGGGCAGGAACAGGCCCTGTGCCGCCTGGATCGCGCGCGGCGAGGGGCTCTCGAAGCGTGGCGGGGTAACGGGCCGCTCAGGGCGCGCGGCCCCGAGCGTCGCTGCAGATAGCGTCGTCGCCGTGCGGGGGGCGGCCTCGGCCAGGGCCGCCCGGACGCCCGAGACGACCAGCCCCCGCGCGGCATCGGGTTCGCGGAAGCGCACCTCGGCCTTGGCGGGGTGGACGTTCACGTCGACGAGTTCCGGCGCGCAGGTGACGAAGAGGACCGCCGCGGGGTGCCGGTCCTTCGGAAGCACGTCGCGGTAGGCGGCGCGCAGCGCGCCGGTCAGGAGCCTGTCCCGGACGGGACGGCCGTTGACGAACAGGAACTGCTCGACCGCCGCCCCCCGCGAATAGGTGGGAAGGGCCGCCAGACCGGTGAGGCGGAGGCCGTCGCGGAGGGCATCGACGGGGAGGGCACTGCCAGTGAAGTCGCGCCCCAGAAGCTGCACGGCGCGCCGGATCAGCGCGTCTTCGCCGGAAGTTCCGTCGGCCCGGAGGATGACCCGGCCCGCCCCCCCGGTCACGTCCGTCAGGCGGAAGGTCACCCCCGGCGCGGCGAGCGCCAGACGCCGGACCACATCGGCGATCGCCATCGCCTCGGCCCGGTCGCCGCGCAGGAACTTGAGCCGCGCCGGCGTGGCATGGAAGAGGTCGCGCACCTCGACCACCGTTCCGCCGCGGTGCCCTGCGGGGCGCACCGGACCGGCGACCCCGCCCGTCACCGTCAGCGACGCGGCCTCTTCCGGCGCCGCGCGGGAGGTGACGGTGAGCCGCGCCACGGCGGCGAGCGAGGGCAGCGCCTCGCCCCGGAATCCGAAGCTGCGGATGTCGAGAAGGTCGGACCCGTCGATCTTCGACGTCGCGTGACGGGACAGCGCCAGCGGCAGGTCCCCGGCCGTCATTCCGCATCCGTCGTCGCTCACGCGGATCAGCGTCTTGCCCCCGTCCGCATAGTCCACGTCGATCCGCGCCGCGCCGGCGTCGAGCGCGTTCTCGACCAGTTCCTTGACCGCCGATGCCGGGCGTTCCACCACCTCGCCCGCGGCGATGCGGTTCACGGTAGCCTCGTCGAGTTGCCGGATGACCGGGCGCATCTTGGGGGTCGGGGCGTTCATCCCACAACTTCTAGCAGGCGCAAGTGATTCCGCCAAGCATGACAGGCCCCGGCCGCCCGATCCTGGGAACAGCGTCGCGGCCGGCCTCGCCCCCCCCCGGGACGGTGCAGCAGGGAATCCGCCGATCAGGGTGCGCCCTTCGGCATCGGCGTCCGGCCGGAACTGTAGTCGGACCAGTCCGAGATGCCCGGATAATGCCGGCGCCTCCAGGCCCGGACGCGGGGGTTCATCCGCCGCCGCCACAGCGGCGGGACCATGGCGAGGGCGGTCATCAGCGGATAGCCGAGGGGAAGCTGGGGCGCCTCGTCCGGCCCGTAGGTCTGCAGAAGCGGGAACCTCCGGTCCGGGCGCTGGTGATGGTCGGCATGGCGCTGGAGGTTGATGAGCAGCCAGTTGGTCGCGGTATGGGCGGCGTTCCAGCTGTGCCGCGGCCTGACGGGTTCGTAGCGTCCGTCGCCGAGGCTTTCGCGCGTCAGGCCGTAATGTTCGACATAGTTGACGAGCTCCAGTTGCCAGACCGCGATCAGCGCCTGCCAGAGGAAGAGGACGAGGCCGGGCCAGCCTCCGGCGGCGAGAGCCAGCGCGACGAAGCCCGCCTGCAGGATCGCGTAGCGCCAGAACGGGTTCGACCGGTGCCACACGGATCGGTGCGCGCGGCCGAGCCGCCGGGCCTCGGCCCGCCAGGCCGATCCCGGCCCGTCCCGGAGCACGCGCCAGAAGAAGCGGTGGAAGCCCTCGTTATAGCGGGCCGTCACGGTGTCCCGCGGGGTGCCGACGTAGCGGTGGTGGACCAGCAGGTGCTCGGAGCGGAAGTGGCTGTAGAGAACCGACGCCATCAGCAGGTCGCCCAGCCAGCGCTCGATGCGGCTGCCCCGGTGCATGAGTTCGTGGGCATGGACGATGCCGATCCCGCCGGTCATGAGGCCCACCCCGAAGACCAGGACGACAAGCTCGGGGGCGGAAAGGTGGCCGTGCGCGGTCACGTACCAGATCGTCCAGTAGAGGGTGGCCGCCTGAACCGGAAACCAGATCAGCGTGACGAGGCGGTGCCAGAACAGACGGTCATCCGGGGTTTCGGTGTCGGGGTTCCGTTCGTTCGGGCCGATGAGCGCATCGAGCGCCGAGAAGACTGCGATACCGTAGAGTGCGGGAAGCAGCACGGCCCAGCCGCCCGCCACCGCGCCGGTGATGGTCAGCGGTGCCATGAGGACCGACATCCAGAACGGAAGCGCGGCGATCGCTGTCGGGGAAGGGGGGGTATCCGGGGCGGCGGTCATGGCGCAAACCTACCGCTCGGGCCCGGCCGGCTCAACCGCGTCCCTGGCCGCAAGCACGCTGTGCGCCGCGTCGAAGGCCTTGCGCATCAGCGTGGGCAGGGCCGCGCGCGAGAAGGCTGCCGCCGGCACGAAACCGCCCCGGTCGGGCGTCGCTGTGCCGGACACGTCCGCCGCCATCACCCGCAGGATCAGGTGGAAGTGGGTGAAGGTGTGGCGGACCTCGACGGGGGCCTCGGTCCAGCGCGCGGCGACAGGCGGCGTGCATGCAGGCTCGGCCCCTGTCCACGCGCTGCCCGGCCAGCCGAGCATTCCGCCGAGAAGCCCCGTCGCGGGTCTGGTTTCCAGAAGCCAGGCCCCGTCGGTCCGGCGCGCGACGAAGATCAGTCCGCGGCGCACCTTCTTGACCGCCTTCGGTGCCTTCCGCGGCAGTTCGGCGGCAATTCCGCCTGCGCGGCCGCGGCACATCCCGACGAGCGGGCAGATCCCGCAGGCCGGCCGGCGCGGCGTGCAGACCGTCGCGCCGAGGTCCATCATGGCCTGCGCGAAATCCCCGGGACGGTGCCGGGGGGTCAGACCGCCGGCGAGCGAAGACAGCCGTGGCTTTGCGGACGGGACCGGCGCCTCGACCGCGAAGAGGCGCGCCACGACCCGCTCGACATTGCCGTCCACGACGGTCACCGGGGCGTCATGGGCAATCGCGGCGACAGCGGCGGCGGTGTAGGGCCCGATTCCCGGCAGGTCCGCCAATCCCTCGCGCGTCGCCGGAAAGACCCCGCCGTGGTCGGACACCACGCGGCGGGCGCAGTCGAGCAGGTTCCGCGCCCTCGCGTAGTAGCCAAGGCCCGCCCATTCGGCCATCACCTCGGCGTCCGGCGCCGCCGCCAGAGCCGCGACATCCGGCCAGCGTTCGGTGAATCGGAGGTAGAAGTCGCGCACCGCCGCCACGGTCGTCTGCTGGAGCATCACCTCGGACAGCCAGACCCGGTAGGGATCGGGCCGCACCCCCGCGGCGCGGTCGGCCGGCGGCACCCGCCAGGGAAGCGCCCGCGCCGAGCGGTCATACCAGGCGAGGAGTGCCACGGCGACGGCGTCGCCCGTGCCATCCCATCCGTCGTCGGCAAGTTTCATCGTCCCGGCCGTTCCCCTGATGCCACCCCCGGCGGCGCCCGCTGCCTTGCGGTTTGGCTTCCGCGGCGATCGTCCCTAGGATAGGACAGAGACAAGGAAAGGACAGCGATGAGCAAGGCCGGAAATCAGCCGAAGCGGCGGATGCGGGGGTTCGAGCCCGCTGCAAGCCTTCTCGCCGACCCGATCCGAAGTGCCGGCGAGGCGCGCGGCTTCGCCGTGTCGCGTCTCCTCACCCGCTGGCACGAGATCGTCGGAGAGGATGTGGCCTCGGTCGCCAGACCCGTCCGCATCGGCTATGCGAAGGGCGGTTTCGGGGCGACGCTGACGCTCCTGTGCTCCGGTCCGGCCGCACCGGTCGTTCAGATGCGCCTGCCGTCGATCCGCGAAAAGGTCAACGCCTGCTACGGCTACAACGCCGTCTCGCGCATCGTCATCACCCAGACCGCCGCCGATGGACTGGCCGAGGCGCCCGCCCCCTTCCTGCAGCCGCGCAGCCGGCCCGGACCCACGGCCGAGGGCGCGGCCGCCTCGCAGGCCCTGGCCGGGGGGGTGGCCGACCCTGGCCTGCGGGCGGCCCTTGCCGACCTGGGCGGGAAGGTGCTCTCCCGCTCCCTCAATCCCTCCCACAGACAGAAAGGCTCCTGACCGATGCGCCACAGCCTGCTCACCGCGGCCCTTGTCGCCGTTTTCGTCGCCGTCCTGGCCGCCGGCGGCTTTCTCTGGGCGACGCGGCCCGACGACCGCCCGACCAACCTGACGCCGCTTTCCGTGGTGGGCGCGGCCGAGGCGCAGACCGCCGGAAAGGCGGTCGGGGAAACCACCCCGGCCGAGGTTCAGGACATGGTGCTCGGCAGCGAGGACGCGCCGCTGACGGTGATCGAATACGCCTCCTTCACCTGCCCGCACTGCCGCACCTGGCACGACACGGTCTGGTCCGACTTCAAGGCGAACTACATCGACGCCGGCAAGGTGCGTTTCGTCTACCGCGAGGTCTATTTCGACAGGTTCGGGCTCTGGGCCGCGCTGGTCGCGCGCTGCGGCGGGCCGATGAAGTACTTCGGGATCGTGGACATGCTCTACGACACCCAGCGGGAATGGCTCGGAGACGGGCAGGACGACGTTGTTGCCGCGAACCTGACCCGGATCGGACTCAAGGCAGGCATGTCCGCCGACAAGGTGGACGCCTGCATCAAGGACGGCGCGAAGGCCGCAGCCATGGTCTCGGCCTACCAGGCCAACGCCACGGCGGACGGCGTCGAGGCCACTCCGACCTTCTTCATCGGCGGCGAGAAGGTCGCGGGGGCCATCTCCTACGCGGACTTCACCCGCATCGTCGACGCCAGGCTCGGCGGCTGATCGTGACGCCGCTCCACGGCCTGAAGGTCATCGAACTCGCGCGGATCCTCGCCGGCCCCTGGGCCGGCCAGACCCTTTCCGACCTCGGTGCCGAGGTCGTCAAGGTCGAGGCACCCGAGGGTGACGATACCCGGCGCTGGGGCCCGCCCTTCGTCGAACGGGACGGCGACAGGTCGGCCGCCTACTTCCACGCCTGCAACCGCGGCAAGTCCTCGGTGGTCGCCGACTTCCGCACGCCCGAAGGCCAGTCCCTCGTCCGGGATCTGGCCAGGGGGGCCGACATCCTCATCGAGAACTTCAAGGTCGGGGGACTGGCCAAGTACGGGCTCGACTACGCCAGCCTGAAGGCGGTCAACCCGCGGCTCGTCTACTGCTCGATCACCGGCTTCGGGCAGGACGGACCCTACGCGGCCCGGGCCGGCTACGACTACGTGATCCAGGGAATGTCGGGGCTGATGTCGGTGACGGGCGAGCCTGACGGCCAGCCGCAGAAGGCCGGCGTCGCGGTGGCGGACATACTGACGGGCATCTACGCGGTCGCCGCGATCCTCGCCGCCATCCGCCAGCGCGAGATCACCGGCCGGGGCCAGTGGATCGACATGTCCCTCCTCGACGTCGCCACCGCGGTCATGGCGAACCAGGCGATGAACTACCTCGCCACCGGAACGGCCCCGGTCCGGATCGGCAACGCGCATCCGAACCTCGTTCCCTACGCCGTGTTCGGCTGCGCCGACGGTTGGGTCATCCTCGCGACGGGCAACGACGCCCAGTACCGGCGCCTCTGCGCCATCCTGGACCTGCCGGAACTCGCCGAGGACCGGCGTTTCCTCACCAACGCCGACCGGATAGCGCATCGAGCCGAACTCACGGCACTGCTGACGGAGCGGACGAGGGGCCGGGCGAAAGCCGCCCTTCTGGCCGCCTGCGAGGAACAGGGCGTGCCCGCAGGTCCGATCAACGACCTGTCCGAGGTCTTTGCCGATCCGCAGGTCGTGGCCCGGGGACTGCGGATCGCGCCCGAGGGCGTGCCGGGCGTCAGATCGCCGTTCCGCTTCTCCGACGCGGACCTGGCGCTGGACCGGGCCTCGCCGAAACTCGGCGGCTAGAACCTGTCCGACAGAAGCGGCGTCCGCTCTTGCCGGATACCCTAGGGCCTCTCGCGATCTTATGGAATCGCGGGGGATTCCATTGGGCGCGGCTTGTGATTCACAGTGGAGGCAGGAGAGGGAGGCCAGCCTTCATGACCCGACCCTTGTCCCTGGACCTCGGAGACCGCGTGATCGCGGCGATTGACGGCGGGGTGAGTTGCCGTGGCGCCGCGCCGCGGCGCGGGCCGGCCAAGGGGGGTTGAGTTCCCCGGCCGCCTCGAACATCGTTGGGCGAGCGGTCTCAGGAGGGTGTCATGGTCAGGTTCATCGGACCCGAGGCGGAACCCCGCTTCGACTGGATCGCCCTGACCGAGGCGCTCGAGGCCGGCCATCTGCTCCCGCAGGCGCAGGTCAAGGATGTCCTCCTCTACCGGGGCAAGGAGACGCTCCTGAACCGCTCGGCCTGGATCGACGGCATGGGCGTCGCCGTCAAGGCGGCCACGATCTACCCGGGCAACACGGCCAGGGGGATCCCCAACCTGCACGGCGCGGTGTCGCTCTTCGCGGATGGGGACGGGCGTCTCGAAGCCATCATCGACTTCGCGCTCGAAACGAAATGGAAGACGGCGGGCGACAGCCTTCTGGCGGCCCGGAAGCTGGCCCGCCCCGACAGCCGGCGCATCCTTCTCGTCGGGGCGGGTGTCGTCGCCGCATCAATGGTGGACGCCTATTCGGCGCTCTTCCCGCATGCCGAGTTCATGGTCTGGGCACGCCGCCCCGGTGCCGCCCGCGACTTCGCAGCCCGCCACGGCGCCGCGGCCGTCACCGACCTGAAGGCCGCCGTGGCCGAGGCCGACATCATCGCCACGGCGACGATGGCGACCGAGCCGGTGGTGCGGGGCGAATGGCTGAAGCCCGGCACCCATCTCGACCTGATCGGGGCCTACACCCCCGCAATGCGCGAGGTCGACTCGGACTGCTTCCGCCGCGCATCGGTCTTCGTGGACAGCCGGCTGACGACCGTCGATCACATCGGGGACGTGATCGAACCGATCCGCGAAGGCGCCATCAGCGCCGCCGACATCCGCGCCGATTTCTACGACCTCGCCTCGGGCGCCTTCGGGCGCACGCATGACGACGAGATCACGCTCTGCAAGAACGGCGGCGGCGCGCATCTCGACCTGATGACGGCGCGCTACATCCTGCAGGCCGTCCGGGGCTGAACGGTCACTCGGCGGGCGTCAGCCTCATCGGGCGTTCCCGGACCGGCAGGTGCGCCAGTGCCGAAAACAGGCTGATCGCCACGCCCAGCCACCACACGGTCGAGTAGCTGCCATAGGCGTCATAGAGCCGCCCGCCCAGCCATGCGCCGGGGAACGCGCCGATCTGGTGGCTGAAGAAGACGACACCGTAGAGCGTGCCCATGTAGCGCAGCCCGTAGATCTGCGCGACAGGGCCCGAGGTCAGGACCGGGGTGACAGGCGGGGCGCGGCGGGCGGGGACGGACATGGCGGATCGAGGGCAGGACCGGCCCGCGGACCATCAGTCCCGGTGCCGAAAAGGTCAAATCGAGACTTGTGAGAGTGACAAGATGATCCGGCGATGCCGTGCCGCGCCTTCCCATGCGGGGCGACAGCCGTTATCCGGGGCGGGCAATGGGAAAGATCACCGACGCCCACCAGGCCCGGGTCGCCGGCGGCGCCCTGCGCCCCGACCCGGCCCAGCACGCCCTGCTGCCGGTGCTCGACCGCCTCGTCGAAGCGGTCGAGGCAGCGCAGCCGAAGGGCGGCCTGCGCGGGCTTTTCGCCAGGCCGCCGGCGGCGCCGGGGGGCCTCTACCTCTGGGGCGGCGTCGGGCGCGGGAAGTCGATGCTCATGGACCTCTTCCATGCCGCCGTCGACGCCCCGAAACGCCGCGTCCACTTCCACGCCTTCATGCAGGAGGTTCAGGCCGGCATCGCCCGGGCCCGCAAGGCCGGGGCCGCGGATGCGATCCGCCCCGTCGCCGACGCCATCGCCGCCGACCTGAGGCTTCTCTGCTTCGACGAGATGCAGATCACCGACATCGCCGACGCGATGATCGTCGGCCGCCTCTTCCAGCTTCTCCTCGACCAGGGGGTCACGGTCGTCAC
Organism: Pseudomonadota bacterium; assembly: GCA_049323795.1. GTDB lineage: Bacteria > Pseudomonadota > Alphaproteobacteria > Rhodobacterales > Rhodobacteraceae > JAOADN01. The sequence continues at coordinate 15,142 of JBMOOH010000006.1, read as the reverse complement.
CACCTCGAACCGCCCGCCCGACGATCTCTACAAGGACGGGCTGAACCGCGCGGTCTTCCTGCCCTTCATCGCCCTCCTCAAGGATCGTCTCGACGTCCTCGAGCTGGAAAGCCCCACCGACTACCGCCGCCACGTCCTCGAAGGCGTGCGCGTCTGGTTCGTGCCCGCAGACCGCGCCGCGGCGACCGAGATCGCCCGCATCTGGGACGCGCTGACCGGCGGCGGCGGCGAAGGGCCGCTGACGCTCCGCGTGAACGGCCGCGCCGTGACCCTGCCCGATGCCCGCTCCGGCGTGGCGAGAGCGACCTTCTGGGACCTCTGCGCCGAACCTCTCGGCCCGGCGGACTACCTCGCCATCGCCAAGGCCGTGCGCGTGCTCATCCTCGAGGACATTCCCGTCCTCTCTTCGGCCAACTACAACGAGGCCAAGCGCTTCGTGACGCTGGTGGACACGCTCTACGACGCCCGCGTGCGCCTCATCGCCTCGGCCGCAGACGACCCCGGGCGGCTCTACATCGAAGGGGCCGGGTCCTTCGAGTTCGAACGCACCGCGAGCCGGCTGCGCGAGATGCAGGGCGCCGGCTGGGGCGTCTGACGCGGCGCAGGACCCGCTGCGCAGGCCGTCAGGCCGCCTTCGCGCCCGACAGCATGTCGCGCACCATCGGCACGACCCGGGTTCCGTAGAGCTCGATGCAGCGGACCATCCTGTCGTGAGGCAGCCCGCCGGTCGAATACTTCATGTCGAAGCGGCCCACGCCCAGCGCCGTCACCGCCGCCGCGATCCGCCGCGCGACCGTCTCGGGCGAGCCGACGTACTGGCTTCCCTGCCGCACCTCGCTCTCGAACTGCTCGCGGCTCACCGGCGGCCAGCCGCGCTCGCGCCCGAGCCGGTTGAACATCGTGCGGTAGTGCGGCCAGACCGTCTCCACGGCCTCCTCGTCGGTCGGCGCGACATGCCCGTGCGAATGGAGGCCGATGGGCAGCGCAGGCTTGCCCACCTGCGCCCACGCCCGCTGCCAGAGATCGACGAAGGGCCGGAACCGCACCGCCGGCCCGCCGATCACGGCCAGCATGACCGGCAGCTCGTGCCGCACCGCGCGGATGATCGACCCGGGGCTGCCGCCCACGCCGATCCAGACGGGAAGCGGGGCACCGAGCGTCGGATAGACCCGCTGGCGGCTCAGGGCCGGGCGGGTGCTTCCCTGCCAGGTGACCTCCTCGTTGCGGAGGACCTTCACGAACAGGTCGAGCTTCTCCTCGAACAGCACCTCGTAGTCCGAGAGGTCGTAGCCGAAGAGCGGAAAGCTCTCGGTGAACGACCCGCGCCCGAGGATCACCTCGGCCCGCCCGTTCGACACCGCGTTGAGCGTCGAGAACCGCTGGAACACCCGGATCGGGTCGTCCGACGAGAGGACCGTGACCGCGGTGCCGAGCTTGATGCGGCTGGTGCGCGAGGCGATGGCGCCGAGCAGCACCTCGGGCGAGGAAATCGCGAAATCGGCCCGGTGATGCTCGCCCAGCCCGATGAAGTCGAGCCCGGCCTGATCGGCCACCACCGCCTCCTCGACCACATCCCGCAGCACCGCGTCATGGGGCAGGGGCTGCCCGTCCGGCCCGGTCGTCACGTCGCCGAAGGTGTCGATGCCCATTTCGAAGGTCATGGCCGGGATCCTTGTCCGATGTCGCGTCTCACATAGCATTCCGGCCGCCGACCCGGCAGGTGCAATGCTGCACGACGGATGTGCGGGAGACGGAAAGCCCGGGTCAGCCGTTCTCGGCCAGCACACGGCCGGCCAGATAGAGCGAACCGCAGATCAGGATGCGGGTGCCCGGATGGCGTGCCGCCAACCGCTCCACGGCCTCGGCGAGACCCGCGGCCATGTCCGCGTCCGCAAAGCCCGCCGCCAGCGCCGCGTCGCGGGTGGCCTCGGCCGGCAGCGTGTTCGCTTCGCCGGGAATCGATACGGCCGTCAGGCTCGCCGCCCGCGAGGCGAGCGGCCGCAGATAGCCCCCGATATCCTTGGTGTTGAGCATCCCCGTGACCAGATGCGTCGGCTTCTTCGGCATCCGGTCGAGCGTCGCCGCCACCGCCTCGCCGCCTGCCGGGTTGTGCCCGCCGTCGAGCCACAGTTCGCATTTCCCCGCCGCCTCGACCAGCGGACCGCGCTTAAGCCGCTGCATCCGGGCGGGCCATTCGGCGCGGGTCACGGCGGACTCGCAGGCGGACTCGCCGAAGCCGAGATGCCGCAGCGCCATCAGCGCGGCCCCCGCGTTGTCGATCTGGTGAGGCCCCGGCAGGTTCGGCAGGGGCAGGTCCAGAAGCCCGTTCTCGTCCTCGAAGACCAGCCGCCCGCGTTCTTCCCACGCCCGCCAGTGCTGGCCGTGGGCAAGGACTGGCGCGCCCATCCGTTCCGCCTTGGCCTCGATCACCTGAAGCCCGTCGGGATGCTGCGGCCCGACGACCACCGGAACGCCCCGCTTGATGATCCCCGCCTTTTCCCCCGCGATCTTCGCGACCGTGTCGCCGAGGTACTGCTCGTGGTCCATCGACACCGGCGTGATGACCGTCAGGCGCGGCCGGTCCACCACGTTCGTGGCGTCAAGCCGCCCGCCAAGCCCCACTTCCAGAAGCGCGTAATCCGCAGGAGTCCGGGCGAATGCCAGAAGCGCGGCGCAGGTCGTGATCTCGAAATAGGTGATCCCCTCGCCGCCGTTCACCCGCTCGCATTCGTCCAGCACCTCGGACAGGCGGTCCTCCGAGATCAGTCCCCCCGCCAGCCGGATACGCTCGTGAAACCGCACGAGGTGCGGCGAGGTATAGGCGTGAACCGTGCTGCCTGCCGCCTCGAGCCCCGCCCGGATCATCGCCAGCGTCGATCCCTTCCCGTTCGTCCCCGCGATGTGGACGACCGGCGGCAGCGACCGCTCGGGGTGGCCGAGTCGCTCCAGAAGGCGCCACACCCGGTCGAGCGTCAGGTCGATGATCTTCGGATGCAGCGTCATCATCCGCTGCAGGACAAGGTCGGAGGGATCGCCACCCATCGCGGTTACGTCGCGGCTCCGGCCCTCGCGGCGCCGTTGGGCGCGGCCGCCTCGGGCTTCGGCAGGTCGCCCTTCACCGGCGCGCTCAGGCCCGTCAGCAGCCGGACGATGGTGATGAGCTCGTCGCGCAGCTTCTTGCGGTGTGTCACCCGGTCGAGCATCCCGTGGTCGAGCAGGTACTCCGCCCGCTGGAACCCTTCCGGCAGCTTCTCGCGGATCGTCTGCTCGATCACGCGGGGGCCCGCGAAGCAGATCAGCGCGTTCGGCTCGGCGATCTGCACGTCGCCGAGCATCGCGTAGCTGGCCGTCACCCCGCCCGTCGTCGGATGGGTCAGGACGACGACGTAGGGAAGGCCCGCCTCCTTCAGCATCTGCACGGCGACCGTGGTGCGCGGCATCTGCATCAGCGACAGGATGCCCTCCTGCATCCGCGCCCCGCCTGCCGCCGCAAACAGGATCAGCGGCCGCTTCAGCTTCACGGCACGGTCGGCGGCCGCGATCACCGCGTTTCCGACGAACATCCCCATCGACCCGGCCATGAAGCTGAAGTCCTGTGCGGCGGCGACGATCGGGGTGCGGCCCATCTCGCCCTCGGCCACCAGCATCGCGTCCTTCGCGCCGGTTTCCTTCTGCGCGGCCTTCAGCCGGTCGGGATACTTCTTCTGGTCGCGGAAATGCAGCGGGTCGGCCAGCGGCTCGGGCACCTTCACCTCGGCGAACACGCCGCCGTCGAACAGCGCCGCGAAGCGCTCCCTCGGCGAAATCGGCATGTGGTGATCGCAGTTCGAGCAGACGTTCAGGTTGTCCGCGAGTTCCCGGTGGAACAGCATCGTTCCGCATTCTGGGCACTTGGTCCACAGGTTCTCGGGCACTTCCCGGCGCGAGAACAGCGAGTTGATCTTGGGCCGGACGTAGTTCGTGATCCAGTTCATCGGGCTTCCCCCTGCGGTCCGACCGCGAGTCGCGTGGGGCCTGAAATAAGCGGGGGGGTGCAGGATTGCAACGTTGCGCCTCGGCTCAGACCCGCAGCGCAAGCCGTGCCGCAAGCCATCCGACGAGGATCGTCAGGAAGTCGGCGGCAACCATCGGAAGGGCCTGGGCCGGCGCCGAAGGATCGACGGGAACGGACCAGAGGGCGAGACCGTCCAGGTTCCCCTCGACACCGAGGACGAAAAGCGCGACGGCGTTCGTGGCAAAGTGAAAGCCGATCCCGGCCCCGAGGTTTCCGGTCCGGACGGTGAGGTCGGTTGCCAGGATGCCGAACAGCCCCGCCCAGACGACCACGAGCCAGGCCAGACCGGCATAGTCCTGCCGGGTATAGTGGCCGAGGGCGAAGGCCGCCGCCGGAATGCCCGTCCAGATCACGCGCGCGGCATAGCGCGCCGCAAGCTGCTGGACCAGGTAGCCGCGGAAGAACAGCTCCTCGGCCGAGACCTGTACCAGAAGGGCGACGAGCGCGAAGGGGTAGTAGCGCCAGAGCGCCCATGACTGCGGATTCCGCGTGACGCCCCCCGACACCGCCACCGAGACGAGCGCGGCGATCAGGTTGACGGCCAGCACCGCCAGGGCCACGCGGAGGAAATCCCGGCGAAGGACGGCGAAGCACGCCCCGAACAGCGTTCCCGCACGGCGTCCGTGCAGCGCGCGCGCGACCGCGATGGCGCCGGCCGCAAGTCCGGTGAAGCTGAAGAGCAGCATCAGCACGCCGCCGGGCGTCAGTCCGTTGGACAGTGCCGCGAGCATGCCGTAGGCGATCACCCCGCCGTAGCGGAGATAGACAAGGATGCCGACGCCGGAGATGAGCGCGGTGTAGATGGCCGGCGCCAGCACCATTCCCAGGATCAGCCGCCATGCCTGCGGCTTCAGCCGGGCGGGGGCCACGAACGCATCGAAGGCGGGCAGGTGGGGAAAGCGGGTCATGTCCGGCCTCCGGCGGCACCGGGCGCGCCCGGCCCGGGGGATGCGCGCCTCATGTCCAGTCGAGCACGACCTTGCCCGACAGGCCCGACCGCATCACCAGAAAGCCCTCCCGGAACTGGTCCACCTTGAAGCGATGGGTGATCACGGGGCGCACGTCCAGCCCGTTCGTCAGCATCGCGATCATCTTGTACCAGGTCTCGAAAATCTCCCGCCCGTAGACGCCCTTGATCGTGATCGCCTTGAAGACGATCCGGCTCCAGTCCACCGGGCTTTTTCCCGGCGGGATGCCCAGCATCGCGATCCGCCCGCCCATCACCATGCTTTCGACCATCTGGTCGAGAGCCTGCTGGTTGCCCGACATCTCCATTCCCACGTCGAAGCCCTGGGCGAGCTTCAGCCGGGCGATGACGTCCTTCAGGTCCTCATTCGCGACGTTCACCGGCACCACGTCCGCCACCTTCACCGCAAGGTCGAGCCGCGCCTGGTTCACGTCGGTGATCACCACATGCCGCGCCCCCACGTGGCGGGCGACGGCGGCGGCCATGATCCCGATCGGCCCGGCCCCCGTCACCAGCACGTCCTCTCCGATCAGGTCGAAGGACAGGGCGGTGTGGACGGCGTTGCCGAGCGGATCGAGGATCGCCCCGATCTCGTCGTCGATCTCGTCGGGCAGCGGCACCACGTTGAACGCCGGCAGCCGCAGGTATTCCGCGAAGGCCCCCGGCTCGTTCACCCCGATCCCCCGCGTCTCGGGGTCGAGGTGGAACTTGCCCGACCGGCTCTGGCGGCTCTGGTGCCCGATCAGGTGGCCCTCGCCCGAACAGCGCTGCCCGATCTTCAGCCCCTCGACGTTCCGCCCCAGTTCCACGATCTCGCCCGCGAATTCGTGGCCGGTGACCAGGGGTACCGGCACCGTGCGTGCCGCCCACTCGTCCCAGGTCCAGATATGGATGTCGGTGCCGCAGATGCCGGTCTTGCGGATGCGGATCAGCACGTCGTCCGGCCCGATCTCGGGGACCGGGCGGTGCTCCATCCAGAGCCCTTCCTCGGGCCGGGCCTTCACGAGCGCCTTCATGTCGTTCCGTCTCATCAGATCGCTCCCACCGCCCTGCCCGCTTCCTCGAACGCCCCCAGCGCGAAATCCAGGTCGGCCCGCGTCAGCCGCGCGTTCATCTGCGTCCGTATCCGGGCCTGCCCCTTCGGCACCACCGGAAAGAAGAAACCGGCCACATAGACACCGCGCCGGTCCAGTTCCTGCGCCATCCGCTGCGCCAGCCCCGCCTCGCCCAGCATGACGGGCACGATCGGATGCCCGCCCGGCAGAAGCCGGAAGCCCGCTTTCTCAAGCCCCGCGCGCCAGTGTTGCGCATTGGCAAATAGCTGCGCCCTGAGGTCATCCGCCGCCTCGACGATGTCGATCGCCGCCAGCCCCGCCCCCACGATGGAAGGGGGAAGCGCGTTCGAGAACAGGTAGGGCCGCGCCCGCTGGCGGAGCAGGTCGATCACCGGCTGCGGCCCGGCGGCATAGCCGCCGAGCGCCCCGCCCAGCGCCTTGCCGAGCGTCCCGGTCAGGATGTCCACGCCCTCCGCCACGCCGTGGTGATGCGGCGTCCCGCGCCCTTCCGGCCCCATGAAGCCGGTGGCGTGGCAGTCGTCCACCATGACGACGGCGCCGTATTTCGCGGCGAGCGCCGTCACCTCGGGCAGCTTCGCGAGATAGCCGTCCATGCTGAAGACGCCGTCCGTCGCGATCATGACGTGGCGCGCCCCGTCCTCGCGCGCGGCCTTGAGCTGCACCTCCAGATCGTCCATGTCGGAATTCGCGTAGCGGTACCGCCGCGCCTTGCAGAGACGGATGCCGTCGATGATCGAGGCATGGTTCAGCGCGTCCGACACCACCGCGTCCTCGGCCCCGAGAAGCGGCTCGAAGAGCCCGCCGTTCGCATCGAAGCAGGCCGCGAAGAGGATCGAGTCGTCCTTCCCCAGAAACCGGGCGATCCTGCTCTCGAGCTGGCGGTGAATGTCCTGCGTCCCGCAGATGAAACGGACCGATGCCATTCCGTATCCGTGCTCCTCGGTCGCCTTCCCTGCTGCCGCGATCAGCCGCGGGTCGTCGGCGAGGCCGAGATAGTTGTTCGCGCAGAGGTTCAAGACCCCCTCGCGCGATCCCCCGTCCGCGGCGACCGATATCCGCGCCCCCTGCGGCGAGGTGATGAGCCGTTCGCGCTTCATCAGCCCGTCGGCCCCGATCCGGGCGAGCGTGCCGGTCAGATGGTCGAGAAAGGCGGAGCGTCCGGTCATCGGTGAGTTTCCCCTGTGGCGCGGGTGACGATACGCGCTGCGGGGCGGGGGCGAAAGTTCAGGGGCGACACAAGCCCGCGACAATCGGGCCGGAAAGCGTCCGCCCGTCCCGGTCAGCCCAGAACGGGGGGAAGCGCCGCCCCCCGCAGGAACTCGGCCGCGCCCATCGGGCGCCTGCCCTCGCGCTGCGCCTGCAGAACCTCGACCGCCCCCTCGCCGCAGGCGACCGTCAGCCGCCGGACCACCGCGCCCGGCACCCCCCCGCCCGCCACAGGCGCGCCCGCCGCAAGCCGCGACCTCAGCAGCTTCACCCGCTCGCCCCCCGCCTTCGTCCACGCGCCCGGAAAGGGCGACAGCCCCCGGATCCGCCGGTCCACCTCGGCCGCCGGGCGCGTCCAGTCGATCCGCGCCTCGGTCTTGCCGATCTTCTCGGCATAGGTCACGCCCTCGGCCGGCTGGGGCACCGCGACCAGATCCGAAAGCCCGCCCAGCGCCTGCAGGATCAGCTCCGCCCCCATCGCCGCAAGCCGGTCGTGCAGGTCGCCCGTCGTATCCTCGGGCCCGATCGGCGTGCTCGTGGCCAGAAGCATCGGCCCGGTGTCGAGCCCCGCCTCCATCCGCATGATCGTCACCCCGGTCTCCGCATCCCCGGCCATCACCGCCCGATGGATCGGCGCCGCACCCCGCCAGCGCGGCAGAAGCGAGGCGTGGATGTTCAGGCACCCGAACCGCGGCGCATCAAGGATCGCCTGCGGCAGGAGCAGCCCATAGGCGACGACGACCGCCACGTCGGCGCCGAGGCCCGCGAACTCCTCCCGCGCCTCGGCCGTCTTCAGCGACACGGGCGTCCGCACCGGGATGCCCAGCGTGTCGGCAGCCTGATGGACGGGCGACCGGCGCTCCTTCTGTCCCCGCCCCGCCGGGCGCGGCGGCTGCGAATACACCGCCACGATCCCGTGCCGCGCGGCCAGCGCCCGCAGGGCCGGCACCGAGAAGTCCGGCGTGCCCATGAAGACGACCCTCATCCTGCCCGGAACCGGCTCGGCGGGGGCGCGCAGGCGCTTGTCCGGCCACGGCAGGAACGGCCGTTCCGTCACCGGCGATAGTCCCCGAGGAGTGTCTCCCGCACCTCGTCCGTCACCCGGTCGAGCGTCACGATCCCGTCCAGGTGGTCGATCTCGTGCTGCGCGCAGATCGCCGCGAAGCCCGACAGGTCCTCCTCGCGCCGCGCGCCCCCGAGATCCTCCCACGCCACGCGCACCGCGCCGTGCCGCCGCACAGGCACCGTCAGGCCGGGGATCGACAGGCAGCCTTCCGGGCTTTCGACCATCTCTTCCGACCGCGACAGGATCACCGGGTTCACGAAGACCTGCGGGCCCGGCACCCCCTGCTTCCAGCTTTCGTCCATGACGAACACCCGCGAAAGCACGCCCACCTGCGGCGCAGCGAGGCCGCGCCCCTGCGCCGCGTACATCGTCTCGAACATCTGCGACAGAAGCGCGGCCAGATCACCGCCCCGCCGCGCGACCGGATCGGTCCTCGCCGCCAGTCGCGCGTCGGGCCAGAGAACCAGCGGCAGCGCCATCAGGCCCGCGTCCGTTCGCGCTTCAGCTTCTCCATCTTCCGCGTGATGAGCTGGCGCTTCAGCGGGCTCAGGTAGTCGATGAACAGCTTCCCGTTCAGGTGGTCGATCTCGTGCTGCACGCAGGTCGCCCAAAGCCCTGCGAACTGTTCTTCCTGCGCTTTGCCGTCGATGTCCTGCCAGCGCACCCTCACCTCGGCGGGACGCTCGACATCGGCATACTGGTCGGGGATCGACAGGCATCCTTCCTCGTAGGTGCTGCGCTCGGCCGAGGTCCAGAGGACCTCGGGGTTGAAGAGAACGACCGGCCGCGCCGGAAGCTCGGCATCCTTGACGCAATCCATCACGATCAGGCGGACCGAGAGCCCGATCTGCGGGGCCGCGAGCCCGATGCCCGGCGCTTCGTACATGGTCTGGAGCATGTCGTCGGCCGCGCGCCGAAGCTCGGCCGTGATCTCGCCCACGGGGTCCGCCACCCGCTTCAGGCGCGGGTCGGGATGGATGATGATGCTGCGCAGCGCCATGCTTCCCGATTTAGGGGAAGGGGCCAAAGCGCGCAATGCCGGGGGATTCGCCCCCGCGCAGAGCGGCTGGACCGGGAATTCGTCCCGAATCTCTCCGACGAACTGAAAGGGATTTCCGCCGAAACCCGCAAATCGGCACAGACTTCCGAAAATCTTGACGAAACAGGAACCCTGTCCTAACCGGTGGAACCATCTGTGGACGGTGTCCTAGATAGCGGAGAACCGGGAATGGATCGGGCAGTGGCCATGGATGTCAACTTCGACGAGATCATCGACCGGCGCGGGACCCACTCGTCCAAATGGGACGGGATGGAGGCCTTCTGCGGCCTGTCGCCGAAGGACGGGCTGCCGATGTGGGTGGCCGACATGGACTTCCGCCCTCCGGCATCGGTCCAGCGCGCGCTCGAACGGATGACGGCGCATGGCGTCTACGGCTACTTCGGCGACGACCGGCCCTGCCGCGACGCGATCGCCTGGTGGATGAAGACCCGCCACGGCTGGGACGTTCCGCAGGGCGGCGTCTTCTTCACCCACGGCCTCGTCAACGGCGCGGCCCTCTGCATCGACGCCTTCACCCGGCCGGGCGACGGCGTCGTTCTCACCACGCCGGTCTATCACGCCTTCGCCCGCATCATCCGGGCCTCGGGACGGACGCTGGTGGAATGCCCGCTCGCCATCGAGGACGGGCGCTACGCCTTCGACCTCGCCGGGATGGACGCCGCCATGACCGGCCGCGAAAGGATGCTGATCCTCTGCTCGCCGCACAATCCGGGCGGGCGTGTCTGGACGGTGGGGGAACTGCGCGGCATCGCCGACTTCTGCCGCCGCCACGATCTCCTGCTGATCTCGGACGAGATCCACCACGACATCGTCTTTCCCGGCCACAGGCACACCGTGACGGCGCTCGCCGCCCCGGACATCGCCGACCGCCTCATCACGATGACGGCCGCCAGCAAGACCTTCAACATCTCGGGCGGGCATACCGGCAACGTCATCATCGCGGACGAGGGGCTGAGGAAGCGGTTCGCGGACCGCATGGTGGCACTCGGGATGTCTCCCAACGCCTTCGGAATGCACATGATCGAGGCGGCCTACTCGGCCGGGGGCGCGGACTGGGTCGAGGCGCTGATCCGCTACCTCGACGGCAACCGCAGGCTCTTCGACGAGGGCATCCGCGCCATCCCCGGCCTGCGGTCGATGCCGCTCGAGGCCACCTATCTCGCCTGGGTATGTTTCGAGGATGCCGGGATGGACGCGGCCGAGGCCGCGAAGCGCGTCATCGGCCAGGCCAGGATCGCCGTCAACCCGGGACCGAGTTTCGGCAGGGGCGGCGACTCGTTCCTGCGCTTCAACCTGGCCACGCCGCGCGCCCGTGTGGCCGAGGCGGTCAGCCGCCTGCACGCGGCCTTCGGAGACCTGCAGTAGGGACTCAGGCCCTGGGCAGATAGCCTGACGGTGCGTTCTCGTCCCGCTCGAAATCCAGTGGCGCGCGATCTATGGCGGCGGTCGAGCGCTTCATCGTGCAGATCAGTTCGCCCCCCTCGATACCCGAGGCGATGATGAGACACTGCGACAGATGCCGGGATCCCTCGAATATATCGACCAGACCGCGCAGATGGGCCACCTGCCCCGCATCGAGCGAGAAGCCGTCCTCCCACTGGCGGAGGATCGGGTAGATCTCGTCTCCGGCCAGAACCCGCAGCCGCGACCGCTTGACGAGATCGCGCCTCCGCGCTTCTTCCAGACCGGCCCGGACTTCCTTCGGCAAGAATTCGGACATCTGCGACACCGCCCCGCGCAAAGGATGCGCTTCACCCTGCAACCGAATCAAGAAAATCGCGTGAAGTTCCCGCGGCCTCCGCGGATTCAGGGCCAGTGTGGCCATTCCGGATCGCTTCGTTTCCGCCCGGGCGACAGTTCAGTGAACCGCGCCGTAGTGTTCGACAACGGCCGTCAGATCTTCGGGCGAGGTTCCGGTCGGAAGGAAGGCGCAGGCATTGGGCATCAGCCGGAAGATCGACCCGTCCGAGAAGAAGCTGGTGCTGGTGACGAAGACGATCTTGACCTCCGGATGCCGGTAGGCCGCGTAGTCGGCCACCGCGAAGGCGCTGCCCGAAGCAAGGAAGAGATCCAGCACGATGACGTCATAGCCGGCCTCGCCAAGGCGGCTGACCGCACCGTCCTGGCCGCTTTCTAGCTCGACCTCGTGTCCCTGGCGCGTGAGATGCGCGTCCCAGAGACGGCCGAGATCAGGCTCGCTTTCAACTATGAGGACACGCATTCATGTACCGGGCCGTCTGCGACCGGCCTGGTCGCGGCAGAGCCCGCCCTGTGGCATAGGATACAGCCGAGTACTGCGGATTGCATATGCTCAAGTCGAAGAAAAGGCCAACCGATTCGACCGCCGCACCGGGTCTTGCACTGCTGGCCGCCCTCGCGCTAATCCCGGGGTCACGCGCGTCGCGACGCCGGCCCCGCCCTCGGCTGCCCCTTCCGACATCCCCGCCGCCCCCTGCGGGGGCGACTTCGGGGCATTCCTCGACGGCATAAGGTCCGAGGCGGCCGCGGCGGGATACAAGCGGCGCAGGGTCGAGTCCTTTCTCGCCGGTGCGCGGCAGGATCCGAAAGTCCTGCGGGCCGACCGGGCGCAAGGCGTGTTCAGGAAATCCTTCATCGACTTCGCGCAGAGCGCCATAAGCCGGAACCGGATCGACAACGGCGTTCTCGCGGGGCCGGCCAGACCCCCGGCCTGTCCGACAGGGAGATGAGGCTGCTGCGGGAGAAGCTCGCGGCGAGGGGGCATGCCATCGGCAGGATCGACAGCATCCTCAGGCGAGCGCACGCGGGAAGCGGTTCAGGCGGCTCGGGCTTCCGGCCGATGCCTGGCCCACGGCAGGCCTTCCGAGCCGTCCCTGACCTACCAGTTGATGAACGGCTTGAAGTCCGAAATCGACCGGCCCCAGGCGTCGAGCGTCTCGCGGAAGGTCTCGGGGCTCACCCCCGCCGCCACCATGTTCATGTCCATCGCGAGCCGCGCCACGCCATTGTCGTCGACATAGGCCCCGCCGAACCGGTTCGACCTGTTCCATTCGTTCGCCCGCTCGGCAGTGAAGGGCGGGTCCACCACGAAGCCCACGTCGAAGGCGATGCTCTTGCACGATGTGCCGCCGTCGCAGCCGAAGAAGAACAGGGTCGCATTCACGCCCTCGATCTTGAAATCGATCTTCGGGCTGCCCTGGTCGTCGGTCGTCAGCGTCGCGGCCAGCCCGTAGGACTGCATGGCGCGCAATACGCTGCCGGCATCCGCCGCCGTAACCATCTGTGCGGCTGCCGGAAGTGCCAGCACCGCCGCCGCCGCGGAAAGCGCGAAACGAACGACCGTTCCCATGATCTTCCCCCCTGCCCGGTCCGGCAGATGGTACGAAGCGTCCCGCCTTCCGTCAACGACTGCGCATGTCAGCACCCGTCCACGACCGCGACGATCAGGTTCACGCGGCAGGTCTTCCCGTCCCCCGCCGTCCGCGCCTCGGTCCCGGCGACCGCGAGAAGGAAGAGAAGGGTCGAGATCGAGATGATTTCGCGCATCGGGCACTCCGTGATCGGGAGCCCCGGGCGTAGCGATTCATCCTTAATTCCGCGTAATCAGGCGACCAGCTGCTCGGCGCGTTTCAGGTCCACGCTGACCAACTGGCTCACCCCCGGCTCCTGCATCGTCACACCGAACAGCCGGTCCATCCGGCTCATCGTCACCGCGTGGTGCGTGATGATCAGGAACCGCGTCTCGGTCCGCCGCGCCATCTCGTCGAGAAGGTCGCAGAACCGCGTGACGTTGGCGTCGTCGAGCGGCGCGTCCACCTCGTCCAGCACGCAGATCGGCGCGGGGTTCGCCAGGAACACGGCGAAGATCAGCGCCAGCGCCGTCAGTGTCTGCTCGCCCCCCGACAGAAGCGACAGCGTCGCCAGTTTCTTGCCCGGCGGCTGGCACATGATCTCGAGCCCCGCTTCCAGCGGATCGTCGGATTCGACCAGAACGAGGTTCGCCTCGCCGCCGCCGAACAGGTGCCGGAACAGCATCCCGAAGTTCGCGTTCACCTGCTCGAAGGCGGTGAGCAGCCGCTCGCGCCCCTCGCGGTTCAGCCCCGCGATCCCGGCCCGCAGCTTTGCGATGGCCGACTCGAGATCGGCCTTTTCGGCCCGCAGCGTGTCGTGTTCGTCCTGCACGGCCTTCGCATCCTCCTCGGCTCGCAGGTTCACCGCACCAAGGCCCTCGCGCTGCCGGCGCAGCCGTCCCACGTCCGCGTCAAGCTGGTGGGTCCCGGGCATGTCCGCCGGATCGGCCTTCAGCGCCTCGAGCAATCCCTCGGGCGTCGTCTCGGCCTCGTCCGCGATCCGGTCCGCCGCATCCTTCGCCGCCTGCGCCGCCGCGCCGGCCCGCGCCTCGCTCCCGGCCCGCGCTTCCCGCGCCTCGGAGGCGGCCCGCTCGGCCTCGCGTTCGGCATGCGACGCTTCGCGCAGCACGGCCTCGCCTCCGGCCAGCCGGTCCTCGGCCGTCTTGCGCCGCGCCTCGGCCGCCGCGAGCCCTTCCCCCAGCTTCGCCCGGTCCTCGGCCAGCCGGCCCGGCACGGCCTCGGCCTTCGCAAGGTCGCTCTCGCTTTCGGTCCTGCGGCCCAGAAGCTCGGCCATCCGCGCCTCGGCATTGGCCAGCCGCCCGCGCCACGTCTCCGTCTCGCGGTGAATCGCCTCGGTCCGCCGCGCCCGCGTCTCGCCCTCGCGCCGAAGCTCGTCCGCCGCCGACCGGTGTGCGGTCATCAGGATCCGCGCCGCCTCGACCCCCTGCCGGAACTCCTCGAGCGCCGCCTTCGCCACGGCGAGGTCCGGCAGACCGGCGACCGTCGCCTCGGCCTCGGCCAGCCGCGCGCGGGCCGCCATCGCCTCGTCCTCATGGCGCCGCTGCGCCATCCGCGCGTTCTCCAGCCGCCCCGCCGCCAGCGAGGCCTCGGCCTCGGCCCGGCTCTGCGCCCGGCTCGCCTCGGCCATCTGGCGGTCGGCCTCGCGCCGCGCCTCGCGCGCCTGCTGGTCGGCCCGCGTCGCCTCCGCAAGCCGCCCTTTCAGAAGCTCGTGCGCCCGCCGCGCGCCTTCGGCCCGCGCCGCCACCTCTTCCAGGTCGCGCTTCAGCTCCACCAGCCGGTTCAGCTGCTGAAGCCTGAGCGCCGCCGCCGACGGCGCGTCCTCGGCCGCCGCCCGGAACCCGTCCCAGCGCCAGAGGTCGCCCTCCGTCGAAACCAGTCTCTGTCCCGGCCGGAGCTGCGCCTGAAGCCGGTCGCCGTCGCCCCTCGCCACCAGCCCGATCTGCCCGATCCGGCGTTTCAGCACATCCGGCACGTCGACATGGTCCGACAGCGGCACCACCTCCACAGGCAGCGCCTCGGCCCGGTCATAGGGCGGCAGCGCGATCCAGCCTGTCGCCGTCCCGGCCCCGATCTTCGGCGCCCGCAGGTCGTCGGCCAGCGCCGCGCCCAGCGCCTTCTCGTAGCCCCCCGCCACCCGCACCAGGTCGAGCACCTGCCTGCCCGATGCGGCCTCGCGCTCCACCAGCCGCCTGAGCGCCTCGACCTGTGCGGTCAGCGCCTGCGCCTCGCCCTCGGCCGCCGACAGCGCCGCCCGCGCCTCGGCCTCGCGCGACTGCGCCTCGGTCCGCGCCTCGTCCGCCGCCGCCAGCACCGTCTCGGCGCGTTCGGTCAGATCCTGCGCCGCCGCGCTGTCGGCCCCCGCC